>NZ_KB905288.1 GCF_000378745.1 Prevotella amnii DSM 23384 = JCM 14753 | reverse complement strand
GTCTTACGTCTTTGCTTTGCTGCTGCATTATTGAGAAGTTCCTGATGTTCCCGCAGATGCTCCCGGAGGATATTATCAATATAGGAAGCAATAGATACCCTTTCTCCTAAGTCTTGTAGCACATTGCGCAGGTTCTGTAATGTCTCCAAATTGATGGAGAAAGCCGTCCGCATTTGCGAACGTACGGGATGAAAGTATAGGGAACGGTATTCCTCTATGGAAAGGGACGACCTGCCAGACTTTTCCATTCTTGGCTTCCTTTCTCTTTTCGGTTCCGTGTTCCCGATTTCCTCTCCTCCTGTTTCGTCTGTTCGTTCTTCTTTTGCCGTCTTCATTTCTTCCGAACCTTTGTCTTCCTCTCGTGATGTTGCAAGGGAAGGCTCGATGTCCTCGGATGGATCGAAGGGGTTGGGGACCGTGATAGGTTTCACCACTACATTGTCCTCTGCCATTTTCTTCAGCTTCTTTTCCAGTTGCTGCTTTCTTTCCTCAATCGTTGCCATTTTCTGTTTTCGTTTTTAGTTTGAGTCGTTGAATTATCTCGGAGACGAGTTCATCCAGCCCCGTACCCGTTCGCAGTCCCTTTGCAGGAGGCTGATAGGTGGAACGGAACACACCACGCAGCCCGTATGTGGAAAGTTCGTGAGAGAAGCGGTGCGTGGCATATACATAGCTGGGCAGGAGTGTGAGTTCGTGTCCTTGGATAAGCTTTGTGTATTCGTCAATGATGACGTTCCTCACCCTTCTGTCCACCTTGTTCCAGAACAGGATAATGTCCTTTATCCGTGAGTCGGACATAGAAACACCAATATCCGTGATGGTCTTGGCGTATGCTATGCAGGAGACGAGTGACTGTATGTCGGCTTCAAGTGGAGACAGGATATAGTCCATCTGAAGGGACAGTTCCATCAGCTCCGTTGTTCCTGCATGACCGGGAAAGTCGAACACAACCAACTGGTACTTCTCATTGCTGATAGCGTCAATCTTACTTTGTGCAGTCCTGATGGCTTCCTTGGGGCTGGACTTGTAAATTCTGTATGCCTTTTTGCCGAGGTGCTGAAAGAATGCCTGCATAGACTTGGAAAGCTCCTCGCTTCCCTGAATGACACTCTTCTCACGTTCTCTCAGCTTGTAAAAGGAATCCTGAGACAGGTCGCAGTCCACCACGAAGAGGTTGATGCTCTGTTCGTAGTACAATATGCTGCTTACGATTTCGGCAAGCGTGCTTTTTCCGACTCCTCCCTTTTGCGAGGAGAACCCCAGAAAGATGGGGCGTTGTTGTTTGTTCTCCATAATGATAATTTCTTAGTTCATATTACTTGTCTATTTGATGTTTGGACGTTCTCTCGTTCTTGAGAAGTATCAGCAGACAGTTTGTTCTGGCTGCGTATGGTTCGTGCGATAGTCTGAAAGGACGATTTATAGTTCTTGCTATCTGTTGTACTGACAATAGTTTGTCATGACAACAAATTGTTATGAATATGTTTCGTTCCTTCTTATCATCTTTAGTGTAAGCCAACGGTAATACGATGTATCTTTTACTTGTATCATCATGCCATTGTTCGCTCGTTCTGACTGCAAAATAAATGATATTTTGGCTGATTATATGACACCGATGAAGTGCAGGGAAATGCGAGGAAAAAGAGTGAATATCACTGATAATGAGATATTTGAAAATCCGCCGTAACTTTGCAGGCGAGAATAATACATGGAGGTAATATCCCGAAGCAGACACCCCACAAGGGTGGATACTTCAAACGTATCAGTTCTTGATATTGGCAAGGTGTGTCTTTGTCCGACAAACTTCGTTTCTGCCGACAAAGACCCTTGCCCCGAAGGGGGAAGAATTACTCCAAAGTCGTAATTAGATAAGGATAAAAACAATGAATGGAAAAATTGAACGATGGGATAGATGGGATACCCGCCTTCCCAAGCCCAAAGACCAGCAACGGGCGATTGATTTGTTCCATAAATCAGGTGCGGAAACCAAGTCGGATTTCGTGCGTGGACGTATTCTTGGGGAGAGTTTTAAGGTTATCACGGTGGATAAATCCGCCGTGGAATACTACCGAAAGCTCTCAGAACTGACGGCGCAAATCCATAAGATTGGCGTGCTGTATAACCAGACCGTGCGTGCCATCAACGCATACCACAGCGTAAAGACTGCACGGATCCTGCTTGAGAAGTTGGAGAAATTGTCGGCTCAAATCATTGCCTTGCAAGAGCAGGCAATCAGTCTTACCATAGATTACCGCAGGAAATGATAGCGAAGATTTCTGCAACGGAAAACCTTGGAGGGGCAATCGGCTACAACTTCAAAAAGGTTGAAAAAGGAGAAGCAAGCATTCTCCTTGCCACTGAATTGTATCAGGACAAAGAGGGAACTTATACGATGGAGGACGTGCTTGCTGATATGGAGGCATTGATACCCAAGAACTGCCGTACCAAGAAAATGGTATTTCATTGCTCGCTCAATCCGCACCCGGACGAGAAACTATCCGATGAGCAACTCACACAGATAGCCAAGGAGTATATGGAAGAACTTGGCTATGGCAAGCAGCCTTATATCGTGTTCAAGCACAACGACATCGCCCGTGAGCATATCCATATCGTATCACTTCGAGTGGACAGTCGTGGTCAGAAGATTAATGATAAGTTTGAGAAAAGGAGGAGCAAGAAGATTACCGATGCCTTGGAAAAGAGGTTTGGTCTCATTCCAAGTTCAAAGGTCAGAGATAATGTGGAAACAGAAACGTCCAAGGTGGACATTGATAGAGGAAACATCAAGGAACTGGTCACAAGTGTTGTCCGCACGGTTCTGAAGCATTATCGCTTCTGTTCCTTGGGTGAATTGAATACCATTCTTTCCGCATACAATCTTGCAGTGGAAGAAGTGAAGACGGAGTTTCGGAGAAAGAATTACGATGGACTTGTCTATGTTCCGACTGATGATAAGGGCAACAAGGCAGGCACACCCATCCATGCCTCGGACATCGGCCGTGGTGTGGGCTATACTGCCGTACAGAACTGGATGCAGAAATCAAAACAAGCCATTAAGCCATTGATACCTGCTATCAGAAACAAGGTCTTGCAAGCAATGCGTACCTCTCCCCAGACGGAGGAAGAACTTCGGCAAAGATTGGAGGAACAGGGCTTGCGTGTGATAATCCGAAAGAATGATAATGGAAGAATTTACGGCATTACCTTCATTGACGATAAAGAGGGAATTGCGCTCAACGGCTCCCGATTGGGCAAGGGATATGCTGCTAATGTATTCAATGCGTATCTATCCAATCCAACACACAATCCATTCTTGGATGAAGCACTGTATGGCAGTCCTTCAGAACACTTGGAGCAGACATCTACAAATGAATCTTTGCATCCAAATACAGAAGACGGCGACAACCTTGTTGATGAACTCATCGAGGATATGGTGGATGGTTCGTTCACACCTACGGGCAACGATGATTGGAAGGAGGCGGCATGGCAGCGTAAGCTCCGAAAACTAAGTAAGGCAAATATTAAACGAAGAAAACGTTAAATAAATGAGCATTTCCAACTCCCCTCCTTTGGAGGGGTTGGGGGAGGCTACAAATACAGCATTATGGCACAGGAAGATGATTTAAGGGCATTAGGTAAAGTCATGGACTTTATGAGGGGCATATCAGTGATATTCCTCCTCGTTAACTGTTATTGGTTCTGTTACGAGGCGTTCCAGCAGTGGAACTTCACGCTCGGTATCATCAACAAGATATTGATGAACTTCCAGCGTACAACGGGATTATTCTCGTCTATCCTCTGGACAAAACTCTTTTGTGTGGTTTTCCTTGCTTTGTCCTGCCTTGGGACAAAAGGTGTGAAAGAGGAGAAAATCACATGGCCAAAGATTTGGACGGTGCTTTTCTTTGGCTTTGTATTCTTCTTTCTCAACTGGTGGCTGTTGGTATTGCCCATCGGCAAGATCGGGGTAGCTTCCCTCTATATATTTACGCTGTCCGTTGGCTATATCTGTCTGCTGATGGGTGGCGTATGGATGAGCCGACTACTCAAAAACAACCTGATGGACGATGTTTTCAATACAGAGAACGAGAGTTTTATGCAGGAAACTCGGTTGATGGAGAATGAGTATTCCGTCAATCTCCCCACACGTTTTTACTATAAGAAGAAATGGAATAAGGGCTGGATTAACGTAGTCAATCCCTTCCGTGCTTCAATGGTACTCGGCACACCGGGGTCGGGTAAGTCCTACGCTATCGTAAACAACTACATCAAGCAGCAGATTGAGAAAGGCTTTGCCATGTATATCTACGATTATAAGTTTCCCGACCTTTCCGAGATTGCTTATAATCACCTACTTAATCACTTGGATGCATACAAGGTGAAGCCACAGTTCTATGTAATCAACTTTGACGATCCGAGGAAATCGCATCGGTGTAATCCTATCAATCCTGCCTTTATGACGGATATATCGGACGCTTACGAGAGTGCCTATACCATCATGCTCAATTTGAATCGCTCGTGGATACAGAAGCAGGGAGATTTCTTTGTGGAGTCGCCGATTATCTTGCTGGCTGCCATCATTTGGTTTCTGAAAATCTATGAGAACGGAAAGTATTGCACCTTTCCCCATGCCATCGAATTTCTGAACCGTCCCTACGCACAGATATTCCCGATACTCACTTCCTACGACGAGCTTGCCAACTATCTTTCACCTTTCATGGACGCTTGGGAAGGAGGAGCACAAGACCAGTTGCAGGGACAGATAGCCAGTGCCAAAATACCACTGTCTCGTATGATAAGCCCTGCCCTTTATTGGGTGATGACGGGTGACGATTTCTCTCTCGACATTAATAATCCTAATGAGCCGAAAGTGCTTGTGGTAGGGAATAATCCCGACCGTCAGAACATCTATTCGGCAGCACTTGGTCTGTATAACAGCCGTATCGTGAAGCTCATCAATAAGAAGAAGCAGCTCAAATCGTCTGTGATAATCGACGAGTTGCCGACCATCTACTTTCGTGGGTTGGATAACCTAATCGCTACCGCTCGAAGCAACAAGGTGGCGGTATGTTTGGGCTTTCAGGACTTCTCACAGCTTACTCGCGATTATGGGGACAAAGAAAGCAAGGTGATACAAAATACCGTGGGTAACGTCTTTTCCGGGCAAGTCGTGGGAGAAACCGCCAAGACCCTTTCTGAGCGATTTGGAAAGGTTCTCCAGCAACGGCAGTCTATGACCATCAACCGCAATGACAAATCCACCTCTATCTCTACGCAGATGGACAGTCTTATCCCTGCATCCAAAATCAGTAACCTCACACAGGGAATGTTCGTTGGAGCAGTGTCCGACAACTTCGATGAGCGTATTGACCAAAAGATTTTCCATGCGGAGATCGTGGTGGATAGTGCCAAAGTCTCTGCTGAGATGAAAGCCTACCAATCAATCCCTGTAATAGCAAACTTCATAAACGAAAATGGCTCAGACAACCTCAAAGAGACTATCGAAGACAATTATAAATGTGTCAAACAAGATGTATTATCTCTTGTGGATTCAGAAATAGAACGGATAAAAAGCAACCCAGCCCTTGCTCACTTAATCAAGGAGTAGGTTTAGGCAGAAAGAAAGATTGTTTATTAAATAATTTATCTTGTGAAGTGCCAGCTTCTTGAAGTGGAACAAACTGCAGTGTGCTATCTTTATATACTGGATAGTGGTCTGTGCGCAAAATATCTGAAAGTTGTTTCATCTCATAGGGTAATTCTCTTAATCGCTCCAACCAAACTTCCTCAATAAACTTATTTACGGATAATACTGAAAGTTGTTTGCTTAATTCAATCTGAGAATCAGAGGTAGAGCGAGTCCGAACTTGGGCAAGATAATTTACAGCCTCCGGAGTAACTCCTTCGCTATGGGCTATGGCTTCTGCTGCCATAAGCAGGACTTCCGCATAACGATAAATCCCCCAGTACTGTTTGTTAGAAGCAGCTATATCTGTCCCAGAAGCAAGCCAAAAATAGGGAGCCGGATCAAATATTTCAAAGATTGTCTTTCCCTCATCTTTAACTTTAAAGAAAGTATGGAAATACTGTCGGTCCTTTCCTCTTATATCTCCATCGGCATAGCAACTCATAAACGCCTGAATGGGCTTGAAGGCATTGAAAGCTACATGCTCCTTGACATTTTCCCAGTTTCTGGCCATTTTGGGAAAAGCGAATGATGCCCGTGTCAATGATGTTTCCCCATAAACAACATAAAGGTACTCGTCATTGGTTGGAGTAGTTCGAAGCGTATTGATAGCAGACACTGTTTCGTTAGCACCATTAGCTGCGAGATGGTGCTTTTCCGACCGTATGATGGGGCGAAGAATAGTGGCGGCCTGTTCATATTTATTCTTCTGTAATGGTTTCCCACTCATATGCAGGTACACATCACCCAATAGGGCACGGGCGGTAAATGCCGTTACATGTGAATTGTTTTCTTGGAAATTCTGTTCCGGTAAGGTGGCAATGGCATCAAGCAAGTCTTTTTCCACTTTCAAATATGCCTTTTCCATACTCAGCCACGAGGAGGCATGCCTTTCATCCGGGAAAGAACCGAATGTACGGATAAGATAAAACCGATTGAATGCACGGAAGAATTTAGCTTCACCAACAAGTTTTGCCTGCTCTGCCGGGGTGAATCCCGACGTGTTGGGAATCTGTAAGATGACAGTATCGGCGGCCTCAATTCCATCAAAACATGACGTATATATTTGTTTGGCCAAATCCCGGACAGAAGAGTCTTCCAAATTTTGTTTTTCCAATGCCGTGAAATACCCTTGCGTAGCTTCACTTTCAAACAGTCCGGACAAATAGCTTCCCCATGCCAAGGGAATACCATATTCTTGGTCTGCCGAAAGATAAAACTGTGGAAGCCCCGTTGCATAAAGAGCACCTACGGCAGTGTTGGCTGCAATCGTGTCACTATATGCTTTTACTGGATCTTCAACAAAGTCGGTAGACTCATTTTGGCAAGAGAATAAGCAAACTACGCCTATGATAAAAATGATAATTTTTGTTTTTGTACAATATTGCATGTTCTGGTTGTTTTAGAATGAATAACTATAACTAACCTGGCTGGTTAGGGATGAAGAGTTACTAAAAGATGCTTCTGACAAGGAGCGGTGTTGATAAGCTACGCTGGCATTTAATCCATGCCGTTTAAGGAAACGATAAATAGCATGCCATCGAACATTATAGATCGTTGCCAATTTCCGACCCTCTTCCTGAGTTTGATTCATGGAAAGAGTCAATCCTGTTGTTAAGGCTTGCTTTAGTAATCGTTTTGTACAAGTGAGTGTCGGACCTAATGTCAGAACATTCTTGCGTGATGCATAATTGTTGCTGACATTTACTCCTGCCGTCATTGAGAAGTCCAATGGGGTGAAATCAATGCCATAATTGGCACCAAGATTCAAAAAGCGTGTCAGATTACCGGGTATGATATATTGTCCCTGTTTGTCGGCAGCTTCCTGATAACTCGCAGTGGCAGAAAGGTTGTGTGTCTGTTTCTCATTATTCAGTAATCGCCAGTTCAAATTCATGTCTATACTGTTGTTCAATTGGGTAAACCTCAGGGTATCAAGATTCTCATATGGTGTACGTTCATTGATGTAATCGAATGAAGACTTTATATTGCGATGTGCCTGATAGCTTGACAGAGAAACTGAAGCAGAGAATTTCTCATTGGGAGTAAAATTGATATTGGTAGAACCTACGAACCGCTTGTTTTTCTCTTGCTTTTGTCCGGAAAGGTCATCTCGCTGCACACCTCCGCTAAGTGTAATGCTCATCTTGTTGTCAAAGAGGCTACGGCTGTAATTGAGTGTGAGGTTCTCATAGTCGTTGTTAAAGTAATAGGCGCCGAGTGTTTCATAATCCGGGCTGATTCGTTCGTAGCCTATACCGATGGTATTCCCCAAGAAGCTATATGCTAAATCCGCTTTGATAGCATGATAATAACTTTTCTCCTTTACCCTTAAATCTCGCTGCATGATACTTAGACCATATTCTAAGGATAATTTCAAATCCTTGATTATGCTAAGACTTCCTTCCAGTCCAATAGCGATGTTTCCTTTAGGATATATTCCCAAGGCATCAGCATCAAAAGAAATATTACTCCTTTTATCCTTTGCCGTAAAGACAGTTCCTCCTAACGCAAACTTATCGGCCTCATATCTGACCTTTGCACCATATCCCCATCGTTCATAGTTGGGACGGATAGATGGATTCAAAGAGTCAGTATCCACGCGTTTTAATAATCTACCACCCATTGCGGCGATTTGCCATCTGCCTGGAGTCAGCTCAATACCAGCACCGGTAAACTGGTGACCGTTGAGCGTATAGGGGCTAAAGCTCATCGATACATCGCCAATATGTGCCCGAATCCATTTGTAGGAAGGGTGAATGCTCAGCCGATTAGGGAGAGAAGGATAGGAGAAGTTTGCCCCATAGTTATTCAGATTGAAAGATATAGGGATATGAAGCAACTCATACAGCGACATGTTTATAGAGCCTGTCAGCTGATAGGTGAAGGACTGGCGAGACTGATTGGGCGTACTATTGAAGTTGGTTGCGTTTGCTGAAATGCTACCACTGATTTTTAGCGGCTTCTTCTTGCGAAACTCTAATATCTCCTCCACATTTTGGGCTGTTACGGCGCTGCTCCATGTCATAAACATGAAGAGACCCAAGACTATTCGTATGATATGAGGTCTGTTCATATGTCTTATATGCGTATATTGTTATTCCCCTGCTCTCTTTTCAAGTTTGACATCCGCAACAATATAAGATTGCGAGCCATCTTTGACGAACTCCTTGATTCTGATGATTCCCCTTCTACCATCAGCAGTACGTACCAGCACAAAATGTGGTGCGCTGGTTTTGTTGAAGTTTGTTTGATTAGTTTCCGACCACTTTGTAAATTGATTCATGTCAGAAGATTTTTTGATGTTGTCAAAAATGGCATTTGTGATATTGATTCCCATTGAACTGGGATTATTAATAAAAGTAGCATCTTGAGCATTGTCTATCTTTGGGAATGAATTGGCTTTAGCCTGATTGGGTGCAAAGAAGTAGCAGTAGTTGAAAGAGGAGTTGAGGGCAAAGAAACCGAAGTCAACCCATGCTCCACACTGTTTCTCCACAATCTTACTTGATGTTACCACACCACCTTCCTTGGCTGAATAAAAACAACCTACACTATTCTTTGCCTCATTGATGCCAAATTTTAGATCATTCTGCTTAATAATGCCACTGTTTGGTTTGATAACAATGTTTTTCTCCACAACTTTTTTTTCTTTGCCATTGCCAGCAATCATCTGTAGTTTGTAAGTACCAGCGTCCTCGAAGCGAATGGTCGTCGTTTCACTTGTAGGAGACAGCACATTGGCTCCTGCACATACCCAATGATAAGACAACCCTCCTGTGGTGAGATTGGTTGTCTTCAACGTGAGTGGGGCTTCCCAGTCTTGATCAACAGGCAGAGGTGCATACGAAAAATCGGCTTGCATAGGAGGTTGTAGGGTTAGCGCCTTAGTACGTTCCTCGTATTTACTGCCATTGAATACTCTTAGGTGGATCTTATGCTCACCACCGTCCGCAAAGGTTATCGTGCCCGGATGCTGTCGGTTGGATGTAGAGGGAACACCTCCTTCAAATGCCCACTCGTATTGGCTTCCACCTTTACTCTTATTGGTAATAGATACCACGCCTGGGGCGATGTCATTGAGGGCGATTGAAAAATCAAAGTCTATAGTCATGGTGGAATCAACCCTTATGGTCTGCTGACTTGCTCTTTCCTCTACACTATTCCAAACTCGCAAGGTTATTTTGTGCTCACCTGCCTGCGTGAATACAACCTTTCCTGGGCTTTTGTCTGTAGAACTACTAGGTTGTCCTCCTTCAAATGTCCATTCATATTCGTCTGCCCCATAACTTTCGTTTTTCAATTGGATAGTTACAGGTGAGGTCTTATCTTCTGATGTCTCAATGGTGAATGCCGATTCGATAGGGACAGCAGTTTCTTTGAGGCAGGAAGAGACCAAGCACGTCAACATAAAGAGTAGTACAGCCCGATATGGCCTATGTATTGTATTCATAGCTTGTCATCAAATATCTTCTCGTTCAAAGATGTGTAAAGTATTTTTAAAGTCCTTTATGTATAATTTATTGCCTATCATATACAAAGGCTTGGAAGGCACTAAGTGGTTACGTGTTTGTTCGTATTCATCTATGCTGATGAGTTCATATTCCCAAACCAGCTTGCGAGCTTTATAATCGAAAATGCCGATCCGACGCATGTTGCTACCGAAGTCCTCCTCTTTCTCACCCAAAAAGGTAAAATAGTCTCCTTGAAGCATCGGACTGAATACTCTTCGGTATGTTCCTATACCCGTGGGATCAGTTTCAAGGAAATCATACCGTTCTATAACTGCTAATTTTTCCGTGTCGATTATCGTAATCACATTTGATGAAATTGCAAATATGTTGTTTGTTCTTTTGTCTAAATAGACACCAAAGCAATCAAATGAATATACTTTGTTTCCCTTTTCCAAGTCCAAAGCTACCAATCTATAAAAATCTGTATAAAACCAGATATTCCCATGGATAACTCCCAATATCTTGTCTATTTTGTCGGTTCCGTCAGGTTCATATTCCGTCCCTCCCAATAAAGAAAGAGGAAATTCCCAGAGAGTTTTGGTTTGAGTATTTATTCGTTTGAACTCTCCGCTAAAATTATTATATGCGATAATTATATCATCTTCTACATACAGCCTGCAGGGAACAAATTCAGGCAATATCAGTTGTTCATCAATCGGAGATGTGAAGTTATAACCCTTTCGATAAGGATTAAATTCCATATAGGTTTTACCTATATATTGAGTTTGCTCATTTAGCAGAATAACATTACGTTCTATACTGTTCAAAAGTGTATGCCCCTCGTATAGTTCAAACATACCTGAACCATACCATGCATACATATACTTACCTCTAAGAGAAAGCTCTAAAGGTGTATCATCTTTTTCTAAAAGTACCCCATCAATATACAAATAACCTTTCTGCCCTTTTGTATAGGCGTAGTCCCCGTTGTCGGGACAGAAGCTTTCGACATTTTCTATTTTTTTTGACTCAATATATCTCATACTTGAAACTATTTTGTTGTTAATATCATATTTCTAAATGGTTCGTATTCTGGTCCTTGGGATAATTTTTGTTCTTGACACAATCGTTTTAACTCTTCAAAATTATCTATATCCATATTCTTCCATAATTGTGGTTTTGCTCTAAACACACTTTCTGCATCGTTTGCTATGGCTTTTTCCAGTTGTTTGATAATATCTTTCTTTGTTACATCACGGCCGCCTTGCTGGATAATATAGAGTTGATCAAAATTGTCTATTCCATTAAGATATGCCTTAAATTGCCCCAAATCTTTAAACATGTTGCGAGCAGACGAGTAGTTTTTTGTGTCCACAAAAATATTCACTTCTCGCCTTCCTGCTACATTTTGGTTGGTTTTTGCTTCCCATTTAATGTCAAATCGAAAATCACCTGTATCATCTGCATAAGCAATAAGATCTTCCAATTCAAGATTGCTGAGGGTATTGTGGTATGTATTGGAAATGTACTTTTGGGGATTACGTATTACCTCCAAAGTAGTGGTTCCCGCCTTAAACTTGTCTTTTGATTGCAATAACTCATTGAAGAAGGCTGTTATTTGTTTCTTTCCATTGGGTCTTTTCAGCATGTCTGACAAGTGATGATCTACCAAGTAAACGAAGTCGTCCATTACATCCTTTAATGGTTTTACAGAGTTTGTCGGAACTGCTTTGTGCAAATCCTCAAATATTTTTGCTAAGTCCTCCAGTTCTATGGGCTTCCCCTTTATTCGTACCCCTTTGAGTACGTCCATGAAACTTTTATTAGAAGATAATGACTTTGTAAACTTAGCGGATGCTATTTCCTTCACCTCAGTAGACAGAGCATCTTCTATTTTCTGTGAAAGTTTCGACTCTGCTATAGGCTCATCAATTGTCTTCTTAGTAACTGCATCAAATTTCCGAAGATGTAATTTATCCCCAACATAATGTAATATGGTCTTCCCCTCAATGCGTATCTCAGGAAGTAACTTTCCTGCCTTCTTCACGAGCACTGTTGTAACTT
Source organism: Prevotella amnii DSM 23384 = JCM 14753 (assembly GCF_000378745.1). GTDB lineage: Bacteria > Bacteroidota > Bacteroidia > Bacteroidales > Bacteroidaceae > Prevotella > Prevotella amnii. The sequence goes on along the minus strand of NZ_KB905288.1, from coordinate 17,173 downwards.
TTAGCCCTTTGGCTAATGGTCTTGTTATATCTGTTACTTTGTCACAGAGTTGTAATCCTTTAATGGCATATTTCAAGCTACTCCCGACTTTTCCCAAGCGTGCTATAACGGCTTCGCCTGCAGCAACATCCCCTACACACATTACTATGATAGGACCAACAATTGAACCCACAGTGTGAGCAACTTTGCAATTGTCAGCCACAAGCTCACCTAAAGCAGCACTTATCATCTGTCCAGCCTTGCAAAGGTATTCTTCTTGGGCACATGTAATATTGCCATTCTCATCTTCAATGACAGCATTCTTGAAACTCTCCAATTGAGTAGATACTTCGTTTGCACATTTTTCATGAAAATAGCAAGTCAGCAATTTAGCAAGTTTGGGCACAGACTGAATAATATCTATAGTTCCATCCCATAAACCACAGGCAAAAGCGAATTCATTCTCTGGTGTTAGCTTATACCCGGATAAATTATTCGATAGCAATATGGGAATTTGACTTTGAAATAAATAATGTATTATTTCCTTATAAATAGCAGACTTTTCATCACAACCCCATACCGATTCAGGTATCTTAAGGTATTCAATACCTTTATCCAACAAATCTGCAACCTCATAGAGAATAATAGCTTGCAACGCCCAAGGTTCATTTTTAATTAGTTCACAGATATGGGATAGCTTATCTCCAAATTTATCAGACGTCTCCATCCGTAAGAATTCGACTTTATTATCTTTAATGGTGAAGATAAGATGGAGATAGCTCTTTGTCTTTTCTTTTAAAGAATTGACTTCTTGAGTGTCCTCTCCATCTATACTGATAATGACAGATAAATCTTTTTTTAATTGCTCATTTGTGAGTATATTATTTCCATGATTAGATAGTTTCTTTTCTATTTCAGATAATATGTCAGATTTAAATTTTGAAGCCTTTCCAACAATGTGTATTTGCACACTTTCTGCATTTTCTTTATGCCCCTTATTGGCATCTTCAGAACCATAACATTTGACTACATCACTTTTTTGGAAAATGCCATTCTCAAAATTTATAGTTTTTTTCTTCGCATGTCTGAGATCAGAAATTAATTGCTTAACATCTGACCACATAGCATTATACACGCGTCCGCAAGCCTCTTCGGTCCAATTTATAAAGTGGATTATGGTTGATGCGGGTATCTGCTGCTCATCAACTTCTCTTATTTGGAGTTGTTCTCCCTTATGATAAAAGCCTTTCAGTTCTGTTATATAGTCATAGAATTTACCATTTTCTTTTATACTGTAAATTGTTCCATTAGGAACTTTTATTGTTGTGTCCTTTCCCGTAATATTGGAATTATCATAAACAAAGAGAGCCCAATCAGGAGTTAACCAAATGGAACCTTTTTTACCTAATTTTCCATCGTTAGCTTTATCCATAATAGTGAAAACAGCAGGATTAGCCATAACGTTCCATTGGAAAGCTACGAGGTCTGTTCCTTCATTGTAGTCAAGTAAATTATTCGTCATTTCCTTTGTACCTTTTCCATACTCGGCATCAAAGGTATGCTGCAAGGTGAATATTCCATGTCCTACTTCGTGAGCAATGGTACGAACCAATGAAGTTGTATTATAGCTGTTAGCTGTGAAGATATAGCCAAATCTGCTCTTACGAGGCATTTCACCCAACAAGTCCTTATTCTGTCCTTCAAGTCCCTTGGCTCCATTAAGAACAAATAAGTAGGCGCCGTCAAGTGTCCCTGCTTCCTGCTGGTAAGTCTTCTGCAGATTGAGCATCTCTGGAGTCTCTTTGAGTTCCTTGTCATAGCCCCAAAAAGACTTACTAACGACACCCAACAGACTGTCTTTCTCTGTTTTTGTTTCCCAGTCATAATTGCCACGCATGCGCTCATCCACATTCACGGTGAACTGCACGCCAACAGGATTATAAATGGCATTGAGGCCCTGCTCAATAGTTGTTTTATCTAACCTAACTTTGTTTATCGGAACAAGGGTTACCTTGTGCTGCTGATTGGCATAGCTTACCACGCGGAGTTTGCCGATGGCTACTCCTTCGTAAACAGCAAAAACATCGTAACCGGAACCGGCCGATACAGAACGGAGACTAATCGTCCATGTCTGCTCTGCTTCGTTGAGTTGTGCAGGTAATGCAGCAGAATTCGGATCGGAAACAAAATGAACTTTCTTCAGGTCAATATTCTTCAGCCCATCATACTTCGCCGTAACAACATCATTCTCTCCTGTCGGGACAAGTTTCCAAGGTGCAATATACCCCTTTGCAAACGGCTTGTAGAAACGATCCACCTTGACACTCTTCTTGTACCACTTCTCCTGACCATCATCAAAGGCATATTTTCCCTCTCCGCGTTCAAAGTGTATATAGCCATACTTGCTTGATAGTGTTTCCGTATTGAAATCGCCAACACGATCTACACGTTCACAGTTAAGTTCTATCTTTTCGTCCTTTCTCCCCGTTTCGACATCATAGCCTGTCCCTTTCTCTGTATTTTGTTCTGCAGGACTAATCTGATAGGTATTTCCCTTGTTGTCAGTAACCAGCATAGGGAAAATACGCTCATACGAGGCGTTTTCCGGCACATCTATTTTGATGGTCTGTGGGTTACCGTCGGCATCGATCGTTTCTAACGCTCCACTCTCAGGATTATATGTAAACTGCGGTATGTCGGGAAGGGTAAAGTCCATTTTATGCTCACGCATACGAATCGTAGCCGGTTTGATGTCCTTGCCGCCGTCATCCACATAGTCAAGATTGGCTATCTTTGCTTTTTTCTCATCGTAGGACGCGTCCACCGTTCCGTCTATCTGGAAGTTATCCACATTGATGCGTAGACGGTCGAAACGAAGTGCAACGGGAGCATCGATAATGGTTTTCAGTCGGGTCTTGCCACGTCCGGAATACCAGCCGTCTCCTAAGGGGACAACTTCGGTAATGGTCATGGGATAATCACCGCCGATAGTAACGATATCCCCAGCCTTTATCCGTAAGTTCGGCTCTTGTGACAGGTCTTTCCTCACTGGTTCCTTTCCACAGTCAGCCAGCAGTTCGTCATTCTGTTTGCTGAGTGTAAACTCACTGACACCAGAGAATACCGGACGGTCATCCGTGCAGAGCGTACCCACACGCCATTCGTATGTCCATCCCGGTTTCAATTGGGACAGTGTAAGGTGTTCGCCGGCAACACGTGTACTGCTCCATTCGTAAACATTTAGCTTCGTCTTAGGACGACATTCCACCAAATATCCTGTCGTGCCAATGACCTTGTTCCATGAAAGATCCACCTTGGCAAAACGGGGAAGAGTTCTCAAACCCGTCGGTGCCTGACAGTTGTCATTAAGATAGAACCAGTTGATTTCACTATAACCGCCATTCTCAAACATACCCACTTCATCAATACCGTCACGGGCGATGGCCTGCACCTGCCATGCATAGCAACGGTTTGGGAAAAGGATAGGTTCAAGATGGGTATAGTTCAAAGTTGTATTACGGGTACGGACACGATATATCTCATTGCCATAGGCAAAAGCAGACTGAGGAGCTGCACCATTGTCTGGCAGTTCCTTCAATACAAACTCATACTCTGTTCCTGCAAGTCCCTGATGGCGGGGCATCCATTGAAAACGAAGATAGAGCGGCTCTGTGACTCCAATTTGGGCATCCTTTTCAGGAAAGTTGAGAATCGGAGGTTTCTTCACATCCAAATAGGAACGTCCCGTATGCCAATCAGAAAGCGTTCGTCCGGTATAATAGTCTACCACTTGCACGGAGAACTCCGTATATCCTGTGGGTAACTGCCCGTTACGCAGCCTGCCGTTAATCTGTAGGTTCTGTGGTTGAAGATAGGGGGAGAGGTCTATATTGGTCAGGCGGGTCGGGACATTTGCACTGAGTTCCAACATCGGGTAGTTGATTTCCTCACGGCTGGTGGCAAGAAAACCTGTACTCTTAATCTTGATGCGCAGTCTGGCAAAGAGCAGGGGTTGCTGTAGGTCGCGGTTGAGCAGATTGACGATCAGCCTGTCACGGCTCCCACTATAATAATCCGACAAGTAAGGACTTTGAGGAGACGGCCATTGAACGGTGGCATGGATAGGATAGTACTGGGCATACCCCTGCTGCTTTCCTGCCCAACAAAGGATGAGGAAAATCAATAAAACCTTAAAACGCCAATAGAAATGGATATATTGTCTGTTCATATGACCTGCTTTTATCATGAGTCCTATCAATTGTTATTTTCTTTTTTTCGTGATTCTAAGCGTGGATTTCTCGTTTCCAACAGACAGCTCCACTTTGAATACTCCTTCCGTATCGCCACGCAATTCATACTCAAAAGTCTGCTTTTGGATGTTTTTAATCTCTTTTTTATCCATTTCAACAGATGTCGGAGAGAGGAGTCTAAGTGTAAAATCTCTTGGTTCTTTGAGTTCTACATATACTTTAAAATCCCCTGTAGTCGGATTAGGACTAATCAAAAACTGTTTGATTGCATCTCCTTTTCCATCGGGCAGAACTACTCCTCCTTCGCCAAGAACTTCTAATCTTTGGCTGACAACCGTAGAACAGTCACCCAAATATCCTGTGAGTGTCACTTCATAGATACCGGGTGTTGGAATGGTAAAGACAACGCCTTCGTTGGACTTGCTTGTAATAACAGCATTGTCGGGCAAGGACCATTCTAATTTGTCAGCCCTTATACGGCTGATGTTGACAGCATGGATAGGAGAACCAGCTGTGACAGATGACGGTATGGTTATATCCAAAGGCAATTCTGTGTTGCTGGCTTTGATTTCAACCTCAGCTGTTGCTGTACAACCTTTTTCATTTGTAACGACAACTCGATAATGACCAGCCTTACTTACTGTAAGTTCCTTGCTGGTCTCAGTTAGGGCTTGTCCGTCATGCAGCCATTGATAGGTGACATTTTCTTCGCTCGGTATGGCTGTTATTTTACGTGATTGCTCATGGCAAAGCGTAAACCCACTACTAAGTTTTACTGTCATCTTTTCCGGTTGTTCCAAGACTACACGATAATGGAGGGAGCAGCCAGCTTGATCGCTGATGACAGCTACGTACTCTCCTGCTTTGAGATGTTCCCGATTAGGTGTAGATAGAGTATTGTCATCTTCCCAATGGATGGTATAAGGAGCCGTACCACCTGACAGCTCCAGGGATATGGCACCATTATTTGCATCATGGCAAGTAGGATTGGTGATCGTTGGCTTGAAGGATATTGCATCAGGTGCTGTAACTTCTACATTGCCGGTAATAAAACAACCACGACTGTCAACAACTCTGACAAAGAAACTTCCCGCTTCCTCAATAGTCAGATTAGCCTCTGTCGCTCCTTCCTTATTCCACTCATAAGTATAAGGAGGCGTGCCACCTGTTACAGTTGTAGAAATAAGCCCACTTCCACTGTTACACGATGGAGGTCGTGTTGTAAATGACAGTGACAGCAAGTCTGGCTGTTTAAGTTCAAACACAGCCGATTCTGCGGAAATACCATTCGCATCAGTAATTTTGACTTGATATTGGCCTGCCACAAGGTTGTGCGCTATACTATCCACCTGCAAGGGAAGTTCTTCTTTGGCACCATCTGATACTTTGTACCAAGTGTAGGTATATGGGAGACGGGCAGAAATAATAGGCTTACCTCCTTTTCCATGAGCAGTCAATTCTCCATCACTATCACCATGACAGTTGATAAAATGTGTCTCTTCAACATCTACAGTTAAAAGAGGCGGTGCAGAAAGTGTTATCGCTAATTGTGCATGGCAGCTACAGGGATCCTGTTTGTCTTCATTCCCTAACAGGGCAAATCTCATGTCTTCAGCTATAGCTGTATATTCGCCACGAGGAATATTACGAAGAGTATAGATGTATTGGCTACCATCCGAATGCGAATCTGTTGGTGTAAAGACTTGACCATCGCTTTTCCGCACAAAACGTACTGTATATCCGGAAGCGGAAGGTGTACCCCCGGAAACAGCGATTTGAACAACCCCATCGGAAGATTGATAGGCCAAAGGACTGGTTTTGCTCTTTTCTGTAATATTAACAGCCTCATTTGGCTTTGTAAGTATCACTTGGTGGATAAGTTCTTCTCCTGATAATGTCTTGGCAACACAACCATTGCTGTCTTGCACACGCAAGGTATAATTGCCAGCTGATAACCGTTTGAAACTTACATTGCCCGTATTGAATGTTTGTGTCTGTACAACAGAACCGCCGGCATCTGTAAGTGTAGCGGTGAAATTCCCTGTTCCACCGGATGCCGCCAATGCAATCTCTCCATCATGACCAGAAAAACAACTAACATTCTTTTGGGTGAAAGAATGAGTGATGGCTGGACGTTCTGCTATTATAGCCGTAAACTTATGTCGAGTATCACCTGTATAAGTATTATTGCCATTATAGCTCCCCTTAAAGGATATGGCATAAGTCCCAGAATTATATCCTCCAAGGTAAAAACTATTGTTACTATCTAAAGTTACATTACCAGCATTTCCGATAGACTGGCCATTTATGAAACAACTCAAAACTTCTCCCGAAAGCAAAGGGCGATCTAATGTCATCTTAATTATAGCATCACCTGACTGGTGGCATCTTTCGAGGACAACTTCATGAGATAAAACAATAGGAGATGATAAAGCAGCCTGTAAACTTATCACCTCACTAGACTTTACCGGATTGAATATTCGAAATAAAACAGGTCTTCCTTGAGCAGCAAGCTGCTGGAATGCACTTTCACTCATCAAATCTGTTCCACTAATTTTTAGAGAACCATTAGGTGAGGAATTAATAACTGAGGAAGGAACGTTAATCCAAGTTTGGGCACCATCTGTCGAATATTGCCATTTGTATACAGAATGTGGAAAACCTGCTGTATTTGTAATAATAATTTTTTCCTTGCTAGGCAACAAGGAGGGTTGATTATTTGCAAAAATTAATTTTGGATAAGCGCGGTAAACGTGAGTAGTCACATGTGAATAATATGTACTGAGACACCCCCACCATAAATTTGTTTCAGAAAACTCTGTCTGTCCGCTGGAAGCAATATATTGCTCAGCAGTATGTTCACAATCGGAGTTCCAAAAACCAAGGTCTTTAACTTGTCTAGATGTTTCTGCCCAAATATGAGTAATAGGACCTTCGTGTGCAGGTAATGAAACTCGACCTGTTATACCGAAATGACCACGTTGTTCCCGATGCATAGAGAAATCAGTAAATTCCTTTTTTGCTGAACTGTTAGCAGTAGTATAATATAGATGGTTATAAAAACGTCTTCTACCGCTATATAAAAAGAATTCTACATCATACTCAAAAATATATTCTTGTGCATGAAGTTCAAGTATTCCCAATAAAAAGAAAAATATAGATGCGATTCTCTTCATAATTGTATCTTTTGCACTTTACTTATTGAGCTATGATTCTTTGCTTTAACGACTAATATATATTCATTCTCTTTTCCTTGTAAGATTTCTTTATCTACAAATTCTCCTGAAGTCGGTAGATTCTCTCTATAAAGGAATTTTGTCTTGGAATCGTCTAACTTATATAATGCTACGGACATCAAATCCTTATAGTGTATATCCCATTTGATAGCAATACCTTCTGGCAAGGCTTCCAAATCGAATTTAATCGAATCATTGTCCATCCCTTGCATCTTAGATTTCAATATTATAGGATTGGATAAGTGAGAACGTAACCGATTAGAGGAAGCAATCACCTGATAGAGATAACTTTTCCCTGATTCAATGTCATAATCTTCATACCTCATACTTATGGGACTCTCAACACGCCGAGCAACAAGACGAGTTCTGTCCTCCACATCAGTACGTACCACAATAAATCCGGCAAGATAGGGATTTTCATCTTGGGTCCATTCAATAACATTCCTCCCGTCCTCTGCTTTCCATCCGACAATTACAGGTGTCGTTGGGGGAATAACATTTGGCTTAACAACCTCTATCGTCTCACTCAGATCAGACTGATTATATCGCTCGTCAAGGGCTGTTAAAGCATAATAAACCTTATTATTTAGGTTGTCAAGGTTTATACTGTCCGTATAGGCTGTTTCACGAATGGCTAAATCCGTAATAGGAATCAACTCCTCCCCCTTTGTTTGTCCACGATACAGTCGATAGCCATAGATATCAGCATCAGAATTGGGCTTCCATGACAAATGCACGGCACCGAGACTGTCTATTTGTGCAGATAAACCTTGTGGTATTCCCGGTGGCACACTGTCCACGGGTTGGATAAGTACCGGTAAAGAACGGGTAGAAGCACCTTGCTTGGCTTCTGCCTCAATTTTATAATAGATATGCCTTCCAATATTCGTTATATGATAATTCCGCTGCTGTGGATTGAGGTTGCCGATAAGAATGGTATAATCCTTGTCGTCAGTAGAATGAAGAACATTAAAGCCTTTGATTAAGTCCTGTGCAGCACCGTCAAACTGCCAAGATATGTCTGCTCCACCATTCCTGTCAAATGAGGAACTTGTTATCATAGGTATGGCCTTCAAAGCAGGATAAGCAATCCCGGAAACAATATCACTGTACGCCCCCTTACTGCCGAAAGGCGTTACGCCAACAACCCTATAATATATGGTCTTCCCTTCAGGGATACTATCCAAATAGGTAATCGGAGCATAAGGATTCTTATCCACATCTGCAATACGTGTAACGGGCAAGTCTGAAATGGGCTTGAAAATCTTACCATCCTCGCTCTTCTCAATAAAATAAGAAGAATAAAGATAGGATAGCGTATTATAATCCCACGATAAAAAAGCCCCGGCTTCGCTAAAACGGACAGACAATCCGATGGGACGAATTAGTTTAGCTGTATCACCGACAATGGTAAAAACAGCCCCTTGCCCTATTTGACACTTTTTCTTAGGCACAAGAGGAGTAATACGGTACAAGTACCGTTCACCATTTTTTATATCCTTATCCTCCCATCCCCAGCCGATTTCCTTAGCCATTGGGAAACAGAGATCCGCAGCATAAAGGGAAAATAAATAGCGTTGCTGCCGCATTTCATCAAGGGAAATAGCCTTAGATATAGGATTATTACCCAAACTGACTTCAAAGTCTTCCCCAAAGACAGCCTGTGCAATGACTGCTCCCATCGGATATTGTGCTGCAATCCGTTTTAATGTATCTGTCGCTTCTGGTTTCAACCTTTCCGAAAGAACTTTCAACTCAGGTTTATCCAATACGACACCAGAACGTGATACTGTCAAACGCTCCAAACGAACACCATATTGATTAAGCAAGTCCCAACTTTTCGCATCACTTGGAATCCAACGCAAAAGAATACGGTCAGAATGTATTTCTGCACGGGCTCTGATCTTGGATGTCGATTTCTGTTGTGCCATTCCAATAAGGGCGTAAGTACAGAGAGCGAACAGAAAAAGAGTCTTCTTAATATAACGCATATTTATTTATTCAAATTAAGTTGGTTAGTATAGATGAAGTCTACACTGTTTGTTACTGTTCCATCAGGCAATACGTAACTGATAGTTGTTTGATACTTGCCTTTTTTCAAAACAGGCAAAGAGCCCATGACAAACCGATTGTAAACCTGCGGGGTAACAGCATCCCTACTATTTATGATTGTATTCTGAAGGTCTCGATAGTCATTGTATGATACCAAAGAAGCATCAAATGTAAAGGGGAAGTGATATAAAGATAAGTTCACCGATTCTGAATGTAAAGCTGAAAGGTAGTTCTGGCTTGGTGAGAAAGCTCTATAGGGAGGGACGCCGATTGGCTGCTCTTCCCTCTCGGAGAGATGAATATTTCCATAAGGGTATCCTTCATAAACAAGTGGCAAGACTGCACCTCTGAAATATTCTTCCTTGAAGTCGGAGCGAAGAGTGAGCAAAGGTTTGTATTGAGTTTTCTCCACACCGATGACTTCAGCTTCGTCGAAGGCTTCCTTACCTTGCACATTAGCTCCAAGCAACAGTGCAACACCTGCATCTATGGCAAGGTTATCACGGACCTTGACACTTCGCATCTTCTCTCTGAAAGTGGCATACTGACTGGTTGTAAAGTCATATTTCAGTATCGATTGTTCCATCTCATTGGAAATCTTTGCTATAGCTTTGTCGCCACCAATTTGTCCTGAGAAATCATCATTGTCTTTTATTTCCTTAATTACAGAAGATTTTTTATTGTCGTTTGCCATATCCTTCTGTGCTGCGGAATACGACAAATCTAATGTGTATTCTGTCTGTCTTCTCAATTCCGGCAGAGTAAACTCTAAACGATTCTCTGCTTCGTTATATTTGAAATCTGTAGCTATACGTTCATTCTGTTTTGTTACAAAACTAAGCTTGTAGTCAAAACCTTTTTCAAATAGGTATTTTTGTCCAAACTGTAGTTGCACATAGCCTTTGGAGTATTCTTTGGGAAGGAAGTATCTCTGCCCTATCACAGGATAGGCATAGACAATATTCCGCATAGGAATGTCACTCGGCGCGCTACCTGTCGTAAAATGATTTATCTTTTCTTCAAAGGCTGGTTTTCCTGAGGTCAGTACTGGCTTCCAAACACCATTCTTCAATTCTTCGAAAATAATACGGACTTCTGCCGTCAAATCTGTATTAGGAGGAAGAATTTCTTTAGACTGGAAACGAACATCCGTCTTATCTTTTCCCCAAAGGAGCTTACCCGGTATGACATGTTCCTTTTTATCTTTGACTATGAATTCCTTGAGATTAATGCGGTAATAGGTCGTTTCTCCTGCATCAGTGGTCGCTTCGAAACTCTTTCCTATTGCAATGTTGAAAGTTGCCTGAGGAACGGAGAATACGCTGACTTCATTCTCTTTATCAGCAGGAGCCAAATCATTTATCATCGGTTCTTCTATCGGAGAACTCCCCGGTATTACAACATCGCATTCCTCACCGATGGAAAGTTTGAAACGCGCCTTACCCTTAATCAATCCGAGCACATTGAGATTCACTCCTAAATAGCCCTTAAAGAAGGTTGGATCAGGAAGTCCTGCCTGCAAAAGAGCCGCTGCACCGCCCTTGATTACCGGTACGCGGATACGGATAAGCCATAACTTTACCTTTACGCCCAATTCTCCTTGTAAATAGGCATAGGTTTGCCCCATAGCATACCAACCATCCATACCGATAGTACCGGAACGGCCTCGACATTGTGCCTGCGCATAGTCCTTGAGCATCACATCAAAGCCCAAACCTGCATTAAAATTAGCATACATTATCAAGAACTGAATATCACCGGTCTTGACGGATAGTTCTGATCCGAATGCAAATCCCTTACCGGTGCTTAGTGCATCAAGATTTCTCCCAAGGCTAAGTCTTCCTATGTCTTGTCCCAAGAGGTCTGCAACGGCCTGCGGAGGAGCGGGCATATCGGGGATACGATTTCCTGCCATAAAGTATGACCCTGTTTTTACGGCAAGAATATTTCCAACAGCTAGCTGTACTCCCAACCTGTTAGTTGGTGTACCAAGATGTAGATACCATTCTTTTGGATCTATATGTAAAACACCCCAACCAGCCTTCCCACGTTCTCCTACGCCACGAATAAATTCCGAAGGGGTGTTGAGGTAAACATCTGAACTTGCAAGCAGTACATGGTTCTGGAAGTCCATTTGGATACGTAAAGTACCTGATAGTCCCATATCTTTAATGGCATCAGGCATGGATTTGATGGCTTCAGCCAGTTGCGTCCAGTCTTGCTGTTTGAACTGTTCTGATAACTTGGCAGGGAAAGTACGTTGCTGTTTCTCTAACTTTTCGCTGGTAGAGACACTACCACCTCCTCTGTTAGGAAACTCTCCATAACCATAAAAACCTGCTAATTCCAAGCCACCTGCCTTTGAAAATATCATTTCAAAAGCAGCTTCGCCATAGGCGACCTTACCGATTTCAATAACAGTAGAAGCCTTGAATCCAATGCCCATAGAGGCATCAGGGATATAGTTTGAACTGGTAAAGCGCCCACCTTCCGGACTTCTACCTTCAGCACGCACCCCTGATGTTAAAGCACCGCCTATTCCATTAAGAGTCAGTGCTCCGATAATTGGTATGCCTGGATGGAAAGTTGCCATTCCATCAGCATACCAATAGCGGAAATCATCTTTTCGTCCGAAAGCAGCTCGAGCAGTAATGGAAATATCATGCTTTGACTTTATACTCGTATCTTTTTCTACCTTGCCATCAAAAGAAAACCCAAGAGTTACATCACCGGCGAACCCATTACCGTAAATCGCATCACCTCTATGCCAATTGAGATGCCCGTTCAGCGTTATAACACCTGCGATAACAGAATTTACAGCAATGGAACCTACCTCTAATTTATCAAACACCCAAGTTTGATTTTCATATTTTGCAAGGAGGTTTAATTCCGTTGCTCCGGAGAATAGGTTCTTTCCGAGATTAATTCCTGCCCCTATTGTTAATCTTACATGCTGTGTATCAGAGTGATTAAGTGCAAGTTTGTTTATAGATAAAGGAAAGTGTCCCAATTTTGCCTCTCCTTCATAACCGAAGTATTCAGCGGAAATGTAAGGAGCAACCGTTGTGAGTCTAAGACCGCGGAAACTAATCTTATCAAATTTTGTTTGTGATGTGGAGTCGCTGTTTCCCTCTTTTCCAAGAGTCATATATCCATGAAGTATTGCTTCTGGGATAAAACGATTTTCTACTAAGCGTAAAGTGACACTGGAATTCTTTTCGAGATGAGCCTTTGCCTTAAAAATGGAGAAATCAAGTGCTTCTTCATTTTTAACCCGCATCGTATATTCATTATTAGGTTGCAGGTATCCTTCATATCCCAAGGTAGTATTTTTACCCTTGAACGGCAAGCCTAATCGTCCCGTGAATTCTGCGGCGACAAGTTCACCTGCCATAAGGTTCAGTCCAAAATGGTCAACAGAAAACCGCCAGCCGTCAGCACTGCCCTTATCAAGCGAGAGAATACTGTCGGCAGAGAAAAGCCCCGTTATACCATAATCATCGATTAACAATCCCTTAGCCGAGAAACTAGCTCGTGAAAAAGCCTCCGGTAATGTTACAGAGACATTTTCTGCATATATCCCTCTCCATAGCACCTGTTCATCGGGAAGATAATTTTGCTGGTATTCCTGTGGAAAACGTATCGTTTTGGCGTTCCGCTTACTACTGAAATCTAAAATGACGTTATTCAATGAGAATACGTAGTCTTTCAGTCCTTTGATTTCAAAACTTGGTAGGTCTAAAGACACAAGAAGGTCATTCCAACTTTCTATAACAGTATTAAAATGACCTATGACTTGATTCGATAAATTCCCATCCTTATTTATATTATTTGTAGCTGGCTTATAAGTACTGCTATTTGCAGTACCTTGTCCCCCAGCCCTGACTATGAGGGAGGTTGGAAAGTGGACTTCCGCGTCAATGGCTAAATTATGGAAACCATCACAGCCGATGATCATGTAGGTGTCACTTTGAGAAATACCCCTATCCTTGCGTAGTCCATTACCCTTAAGGACAATCTTTGTATTTCCACCATTGAAAGGTATCTCGACATCGTGCAGGAGCGAAAGCTTCAATTCTCCTACCAGACCACCAGTATGTGTTCCTTTTATTCCTTCTGCCCCAAAGAAAAGCACCGTACGCCCGCCATTTGTTCCTTGTGGAATGACCGCCTTTGCATAAACGCCAAGCTCTGTAGAAGAAGTCTGCAAGGCAAAACGACTGATGGCAATCGTTATCTCCATACCACCAATCGTTCGTTTCATACCGATTGGAAGATTTATTGCTTCCTCTTCGTTATAATTCAGATCCTCTACATATGCATTGGTTTCCGCAATACGTGCAAACATATTGTTCAGATCACCTATCTGTTGTATGGAATTGTTTTTTGTCTGTGAAAAGGATACATTTGTACTCAATAGTAAAGTACAAAGTAATATGCTTATTCGATAACAAGCAATATTTTTCTTTAAGAGGGCTATGAAAACTGTCTGTATTTTCATAATGGCAAAGATTGTAAAGATAAAGAAACAAACAGTTATGTGCATTTTGTCGATACAAGAAGTTCTCTAATATCAATATCAAGTACCAACGCTATTTCTAAAAGAGTATCCAAAGAAGGCTGGGTCTTATTGGAGCACCATTTTGAAACTGTATTCTCGGATTTTCCAAGTTGCTCTGCCAGCCATTTGCTTGTACGCTGCTTCTCCACAAGCACAACTTTAATTCTATTTATTATCGTCATACGATGATTTTATTTATTTCTTCATCCATTAAATATCCTACAAAGTTACTCATTGTCTATTGGATTGACGAAGAAAATGACAGAAATTTTTGAAAATCCGTCATTTTTCCCAATATTTCCCGATTTATCCTACCTAATCCTCGATTTCTGCCTTTTCTATTATATACTTATAACTTCGCTGTGTTACAGTCATTTATTCATCTTAAAAACAAAAAAAAATATGGAACCAAACAGCAATGACAACTATGTGCTGGTCTTGGAAGATCGCACGGAAGTAAAGAACGAGAAAGAAATGGGGAAACTCTCCGTAGTATCCAGTATCGACAACAAGGGCAACCTGCAAACAACGGAAGCCGCAGCCGCCAATCAAGCCGCTTTCTTGAAGTTTAACAACAAGGACGGACTTCTAAAAAACTTCATGAGCAATTTTCTCCGTCAGTTCAACGCCCCATCTCGTTTCGGACTGTACAAAGTTTTGGCAAACAATGTAGAACAAGGTGTGGACAATCTTCGCACCATGTTGCAAAGTCGTGAAAAGCCAGAAAGCAAACAGCAGCTGGCAGAGATTGGAGTGCCCTTTGACGATTATCTGCCGAAAAAGAAAAACGCCACAGTCATTGATGAATCAAAGATTGATTGGAAGCAACTCGACGACCTCGGTCTTACCCGTGAACGACTGGAACAAAGTGGAGAGTTAGAAAAGATGCTTTCTTGGCAGAAGAGTAACCTTGTTACTATTGCCGTACCTATTGGTGATACAACTATCTACACCGAAGCACGTCTTGCTTTCCGCACGGATGATAATGGCAATGTCGGCCTGGCTATCCACCCTTTACGCAAGGAGCCACAGCTCGACTTCCCCTATATGGGCTACAAGTTCTCGCCCGAAGAGAAAGAACAACTACTCACTACGGGTAATCTCGGTAAAACTATCGAAGTAACTCCCAAGAACGGAGAGCCTTTCTCTGCCTACGTATCTATCGATCCACAGACCAACGAAATTATAGCCCTGCGTGCCGACCGTGTGAACATTCCCAAAGAGATAAAGGGTGTTACACTTTCTGATGCACAGTATAAAGACCTTGTTGAGGGCAAAGCCGTGAAAGTGGAAGGAATGACCGCCAAGAGTGGTAAGTCCTTCAATGCTACCTTGCAGGTCAATGCCGAGAAGAAAGGCATCGAGTTCATTTTCGATAACAAGCAAGGCTTGAAAGAACGACAGCAGCACACGCAGCAGCAAGGCGCACCACGCAAACTCTGTGGTTTGGAACTCTCCGACAAGCAGCGTGAAGCCTTGGACAGCGGTCGAACGCTTTATCTGAAAAACATGGTGGACAAGGAAGGACAACCCTTCAATGCCTATGTTCGCATGGACAAGGAACAGAATCGCCCACGTTTTTACAAGTGGAATCCTGACAAAAAGCAAGAAACCGGCAAAGAAAAGGTGGTTGCTGTGGCAGAAGAACACAAGACGCAGGTAGCCGTGAACAACCACGGCAAGACCAACGAAGCCACGAAGAACGTGAAAGAGCCATTGAAGACTGGGCAGACACAGCCCACTGCCGCCCAAAAGCAAAAGCAGGACGAAAACAAACAGAAGAAGTCCCGTGGACGTAAGATGTAACCCTTAATTCTATTATCGACTATGACAACTTGTATTATTGCCGAGAAACCCTCGGTAGCCAGAGATATAGCCCGCATTGTTGGGGCAAATAGCAAGAAGGACGGATATTTAGAAGGAAGTGGGTATCTCGTTACATGGGCAATGGGACACCTCATCGCCCTTGCCATGCCTGAAGCCTACGGCTTTTCCGCCTACAAAGCCGAAGACCTGCCCATCCGTCCCAATCCTTTTCAGTTAGTGGTACGCCAAGTGCGCAGGGACAAGGAATATATATCCAATCCTGCAGCACTCAAACAACTCAAGGTGATACGTTCCTGCTTCGACAAGGCAGACCGTATTGTTGTTGCCACCGATGCAGGGCGTGAAGGAGAGTTGATATTTCGCTATATTTATCAACATCTTGGTTGTAGGAAACCTTTCGACCGTCTTTGGATTTCATCACTGACGGATAAAGCTATCCGTGAAGGACTTTCCAATCTCAAATCTGGAAGCCATTACGATAATCTCTATTACTCCGCCAAGGCAAGAAGCGAAGCCGACTGGTTGGTGGGTATCAATGCCAGCCGTGCATTGTCCATCGTCCGCAAAGGCGGCTATTCCTTGGGACGGGTACAAACCCCAGCTCTTGCTATGGTCTGCCGTCGGTATATAGAGAACCGTGATTTTTCTTCCGTACCATTTTGGAAATTATCCGTTCTCACAGAAAAAGAGGGTTTGTCACTGAAAGCCGTTGGCTGTAAAGACTATGAGAATGAAGCATCAGCACAGACAGCTCTCGCTACGCTTCGCAGTCAGAGCCAGCTTACAGTGGAATCGGTCGTAAGACGAGTTGATGAGCATGGGCGAATAAAGGTAACACATACCGCGCCACCACTCTTGTACGACCTTACTGCCTTGCAGAAAGATGCCAACAGACGCCACGGCTTTTCAGCAGACAAAACCCTCTCAATAGCCCAAAGCCTCTATGAGAAGAAAATCACGACCTATCCCCGCACAGGCAGCCG
The DNA here is from genome assembly GCF_000378745.1 of Prevotella amnii DSM 23384 = JCM 14753. Classification (GTDB taxonomy): domain Bacteria; phylum Bacteroidota; class Bacteroidia; order Bacteroidales; family Bacteroidaceae; genus Prevotella; species Prevotella amnii. Next base: position 285 of record NZ_KB905288.1, on the reverse strand, counting down.
ATACATCAGTGAGGATGTTTTCGAGGAAGTACCCACCCTGCTCCGCAAGACAGGAGAAACACTTCCGACTCCGCTTAACCGCCATTCGGTGGATAACACAAAGATAACAGACCACCACGCCATTATTCCTACAGGAGAAACACCACAGGGCTTATCGGCAGAAGAGGTGACCGTCTATCAGATGGTAGTAACTCGTTTCATCGAAGCATTTTCTCCCGATTCAGAGGAAGATCGTATGCAGGTTCGTTTCACGGACGGCACCAACACCTTTACTTGGAAAGCATG
>NZ_KB905287.1 GCF_000378745.1 Prevotella amnii DSM 23384 = JCM 14753 | reverse complement strand
AGGCATTCGCTATCAATGCCCATTGCCTCGCTTACTATGGAAAGCGATACTATTTCAAGGTCGCTAAATCTCGGAACGACGCCTGGGCGTGGAATATTACCTTGCTCATTTACTAAATCTTTTGAGAATAGCTTGCATATATCAAGGATTTTTACGAAATTTGTATATAAGTTGTGCATACTGATTTTATAACTTAATGTATTGAGCAATACTAAGTTACAAATAAATTCTTGTATGTACAACTTTTCTTTCATATAAATTTATCTATTATTTTAATTCCGCCAACGGGTAAACTTATCTCTCCTCTTATTATGAGTTCAGATACAACACGGTATTGGGAAGAACTGAATACAGGAGCAAGGACGATGCTCACTTCTTAAAAGTGGGTCGCTATGAAATCAACACGCTCCGCAGGAAACTTGACAACGATGTGGGGATTATCACATCTTCCGACAACCTCTATTCCATTATAGAAAGTAGCTTCTCTCCACGTGTCAATCCCATACAGGAGTATTTCAATGGATTGCCCTTGAGGGATATTGGTAATATCTGTGGTAATAATAGTGGCAATAGCGATAGTTGTAATCATGACAGTAGTGGCAATAATGAAAACAATTGCTGTTGTGATATTTCTTCCCTTTCACTGAAAGCCATTCTTGACTTGGCAAGTTGCGTAGTCGTACACAACTCTGACAAGTGGCTGCTATACCTTACCAAATGGCTCGTGGCAGTGGTCGCCAACGCCATGGACGACCGTGAGTGCCGTAACCATACCTGCCTTGTACTGACAGGCGAGCAGGGCAAGTTCAAGACAACATTCCTAGACTTGCTCTGTCCTCCTGCCCTGCATGGTTACAGCTACACGGGCAAGATATATCCTCAGGAGAAGGACACGCTTACCTATATCGGGCAAAACCTCATCATAAATATTGACGACCAGCTTAAAGCTCTCAACAAGCGGGACGAGAACGAGCTCAAAAACCTCATCACCTGTCCGATGGTCAAATACCGTATGCCCTACGACAAGTACGTGGAAGAGCATCCCCACTTGGCAAGCTTTGTTGCATCGGTAAATGGTAATGATTTCCTTACCGCCCCCACAGGCAGCAGACGGTTTCTGCCCTTTGAAGTATTGTCTATTGACATAGAACGAGCAAAGGCAATCTCAATGGATAGTGTCTATACCGAAGCGAAAGCCCTGTTAAAGTCAGACTTTCGCTATTGGTTTGATGATGATGAGATTGCCGAACTATACAGAGAGAGTGAAGACTTTCAGGTACAGACTGCAGAAATGGAGCTCTTGTTACGTTGCTTCGAGAAACCATCGGAAGATGAAAACTATTCGTTAATGACGACTACGGAGATACTCACCTATTGGGGTATTTATACTCACCAACCACTTGTTGCCAAGCATATGGGCGAAGCCCTGAAAAGAGCAGGCTTTGAGAAAGTGAGCAAGAGGCGTGAGGGCGGCAGTCCAATCTATGTATATAAGGTAAGGAAGATTCTCCCTTGTCCCTTGCCAAGTTATTGCAGCAACCAAATGTAGTAGCCGTATGTTGTAAGTTCGTAGTATGACTTGGTACTACAAAATATATTGAAAATCAATTACTTAACTTAAAATAGTATGTAGTAAGAAGAAAGATGAAAAAGTTTGGAGGGGAAAAACTTCTGAAAAGAGAATTTCTTTCAATAATCATTCAACTACCATTCAAATATCATTCAAATACACCATTGTCATTCAAACAAAAATGATTCAATCCTTTCAATTAAAACATATCACAATGAAAGAAGATTTATCACGCATCAAGCGATACCCCATCGTGGAGTATCTTGAAAGGAAAGGCATCAAGCCTGTACGCAGAACACCAGTCTATGCGTTGTACCGCTCACCGCTGCGTGCAGAAACACATCCGAGTTTCAAGGTGGACATACAGAAGAATTTATGGATAGACTATGCCGAAGGAAGAGGTGGAAGTATCATCGACCTCTGTATGCGCTTGGAAGGCTGTACGCTCTCGGAAGCCATCTGCCGTTTGGGACAGAACGCTTTAGAGCACATACAGCGCACAGCTACAGTTCTTCAAAGAGAGAAACATCTATCAGTCCAAATCAAAGAAAGGATGTAACAGCAAGCGGAGCAAGGAGACTGATAGAAATATCAGACACCCTGCCGCCACATTTTCAAGAATACCTTACAAAGGTACGCTGCATTGATTTGGAAAAGGCAATGTCTTTCCTTAAATGTATCAGCTATGAGGTAAGAGGCAGGCGCTATCAAGCCATCGGCTTTGCCAACCTGTCGGGAGGATATGAGCTTCGAGACAATCACTCGTTCAAGGGAACGATAGCCCCGAAGGACATAACTCCCGTATTCACGGATAAACAAACAGAACACGCAATAGACAATACATTGTCCGTATGCGTGTTTGAGGGATTTATGGATTTCCTTTCTTTTCTTTCAATGAAAGAAGAAGTAGCCAACCACAGTCTTGTGCTAAACTCCGTAAGCAATGTGGCAAGGGCTATTCGATATCTGAATGACCACAACCTAACGCATATCCGTACCTTCCTTGACAATGACGATGCAGGGCGGAAAACCGTGCAAGAATTTGTAAAGGTAGGTTTCAAGGTGGAGGATATGTCCGTACATTACAAAGGCTTCAAAGACCTCAACGAGTTTCATGTTTACCGTGTCCGTGAGCGACAGAAGCATAAAGGGCAGATACAGACACGGATGTCGGTTACAGAACAAAATCAAAACATGAAATCAAAACAAGTCAAACATAAAATGAGATAAAAACATGGAAAAGCAAAAAGTCAGTAACGAGGGAATGGGGAATACAATCCATTCCGCCAAGCAATATTTAGGACTAAACCAAATTGAAGGTCCGTCTGAACATATCATTGCCGAACTTCGGGCAAGGAGAGCCAGAACTTTTCAAGAGCCTAACGAACAGGACACAGAGAACACTACGCACTCTGAACCTGCGCAGCATACAGAGAACGCAACCGTTCAAAGGCGCATCAGTGCCAAGATGAGACGGGAAACGCTCGAAGCCTACAAGCAAACCTACCTTGTCCCAACAAGACTGAGCAACCGAAAGGCGGTCTATCTGAGCCGAGAAACGCAGGAGCGTGCCGACTTCATCGTGCGCAGATTGGGCGACAGGGGCAGCAACCTTTCAAGTTTTGTGGAAAACATCGTGCGCCTCCATCTGGAAGAGTATGGTGAGGACATAGAAAAATGGAGAAGGTTGTGAGCCACAGAAAAAGGGTGAGAGCTTTCTTGAAAAGTGACAAGCTTTCCATCCAAAACCCTCAACCCTTTATTAGAGAATATGACAGCTAATATAACATACTGAATGATGAGAACACCACGAACACAGCCAGGCACGGAATGCACAGCATGCACTTTCAAGCAGCAAAATGCCTTGTGCGTAAACGTTTCGTTAGCTGATATTGCAAGACGTCAGTTTGTACCCACAAACTGCGCTTGCTCCCCTCGTCAGACTGTCGGGGAGATTAGACCGTAATCACTCCGTTCTCATCGGTCAGTATTCAGGAATTAAGAAACAATGAATCATCTACAATGATAAACTTTCAAGGAAACTTATATGAACAGATACAAAGGAAAAACTGCCCAGTGGCAGCAACAGGATAAGGAAGAGCAGCGGATGAACAAAACGGAGTTCATCAAAGTTAGATGCACCTTAGAGGAAAAGCAACGTATCAAGTCAAAAGCGGAAAGCGCAGGGCGGAAATTCTCCGATTATTGTCGGGAAATACTCCTTAACGGAGAAGTAACAGCCGTTCCCAAGATGACAGACAATGAGAGGGAAGCCATTGCCATTCTCCAACATACAGGAAGGTTCTATGGGCAGATTTCCAATCTCATCAAGCTCTAGGACGAGGATTGGCTACATATCACCAAGAACCTTTCGCTATGTGCCAAAGAGGCATTTAAGCGGTTTTACGACCCGCATTTTCGGGTGGATGATGAAATATATAAGGTCTTAAATCTAACAAGAAATGATAGGAAAATGTAAGGCGATAGCGCACGGCAGCACGGCTCTGGACTATATCTTCAGAGAGGGCAAGCTCGGCTATCGGCTTGCCTTCCACAATCTTTGCAGCAGGGAGCCGAAGACTATCTACGAAGAAATGAAAGTGGTCAGCGACTATAACAGCCGTTGCAGGAACAAGTTCCTGTGTATTGAAATCGGTATAGCACCACAAGACGAGAAAAGACTGCCTGTATCCGAGCTTATGAGAATAGCCCATCTGTTTGCCAAGCGAATGGGACTTGACAACCATCAATGGGTGGCGGTAACGCACAAGGACACCGACAACAGACACATTCACATAATTGCTAACCGTATCAGTCTGTATGGAGAAGTCTATGATACCACCTTTGTGAGCAATAGGGCTGCAAGGGTGGCAGAGGAAATCAGCAGGGAGAAAGGCTTGACCATTGCAAAAGAGGTCAAGGCAGAAAGGAAACACCAAAAGGAAAAAGCCAGCCCTACAAGAGAGCAAACCAAGAAAGAGGTGCAGCAAATCTGTTATGCCCTGCTTGACAAGTACAAAGGAACAGGCGTCACGGGGCATTCCATGTTCCTTTATGAATTGAACAAAAACGGCATTACCTTAGAGCGTATGAAGAACAAGCAGGGCAAGGTATATGGCTTGAAGTTCTCATACGCAGGGCAATCCTTCAAGGCTTCCGAAATCGGCAGGGAGTTCGGCTACCATTCCTTGCAGAAGAACTTTGAATCATACAATAAAGCCGAATTAAAGGAGACGACAACAAAAGCTTCCATAATGACGCACGAGATCGCAAAGAATAAAACTCAACCAGATACAGGTTATCAACCTGTTTCTCTCAGCCGTTCCTATATACCACCTGCCAACAGAAATGAAAATTCATCTATTGCACAAGCCGTAGGCAATGTGGTAAGTACTGCCATAAATGCAGCCGAAGAAATCATTTCCAGAGCAGGCGGGGTAATCACCACACAGACACACGGTGATGATTATGCCGAGACAGCATGGCAGCACAAGCTCAGAAACCAAGCTAACAGAAAGAAGAAACGTGGAAGGGGAATATAAACATAGCATACAAAAAGTGCATAATAAAGAATATCTCATCAAAAACGCTTGCTATTCGGTAACAAAGTATTATCTTTGCAAACTGAATAACAAGCGTTCTTTGTTAGGCAGAAAACAGCGAAGCCCAGTAGCCCGCTCGTTTCCAAATCGTTACCTGTTTAGTTGTGTCAATAAGTTAACTTCTTTATTTTCAGATAGATATATTTTTATAATTATCTTTTAGGGCGAAACATCACCTAAAATTATTGCAGGTAAAAAAGTAACGGAATAACTATTATAAAGGTCATTAACACTGGTGAAAGAAAGGCAGATATTAAAGCCGTTGTTGATTATCTTTGGGAAGACGAGCATAAACACTTTCAAGAAGGGCATTATCCTAAGAAGCATATATATAGAATACTAAAACGTATAGAAAGTTCTTATGAATAAGAAACTCACCTTAAAGAGTTTGATTTCTATTTTGACATGATATATTTGCCTCCTCCCCCTTATATTCTCTCCAATGGGGTGGAATATCGTTGCAGAGTGGTAAGGTGGTGTGTGTGGATAAGGGGGAGTGGGAGAAAGATAAGCCAGCTTGGTGGTTTTATATTTTTACATTTCCCGTTCTTTTCAGGATACCCCACTGCTGCAGTTCGCCTTTGATGGCCTTGAAATAACTCTTGAAAATCACATAGTACATAATCCAGCGATAGAAGAAACGCTGCGGTATGATCCATAACAATGTCCACAACGATTCTTTTTCCACGATGAAAGCCATGATAGATACGCTTGCATCTACAATGAGGAAAATCAGATAGTAGATGAATATCTGCCAGGCATTGCCTGAGAACAGTCCTGCCAACATCAGAACGTCGGCTATTGGCGAGAACGTCGGGATAATGTACTGGAACACGAGCATATTTGGCAAAGCCCACAAGCCGAATCCCTTATAACGGCTGCTGAACAGGTTACGACGATGTTTCCAGAAAGTCTGCATCACTCCGAAACACCAACGGGTGCGTTGCTTTACAAACTGTCTGATATTTTCTGGAGCTTCGGTCATTGCTATGGCATAGTTTTCGTTCTCGATAACGTAACCCGCCTCGATGATGCGCATCGTCAGGTCGCAGTCTTCAGCAAGCGTGTCGGTTGTGAAATATCCGGCTTTCTCAATGGCTTCCTTGCGGAACGCTCCTATGGCACCAGGCACCACGGTGATGGCGTTAATGGCAGCGTATGCCATTCGGTCGAAGTTCTGAGAGGTGATATATTCTATTGCCTGCCAGTTGGTGAGCATGTTGCGGCAGTTGCCAACCTTCACGTTGCCGGCAACGGCTCCCACACGTTTTTTCTTGTCGGCAGCGAAGTGTCTCATTAGCTTGCTCACGGCATCATGGCGCAGCTGCGTATCAGCATCTATACATACCACGAAGTCGGCATCGGTGTGGCTCAGTCCGAAGTTCAGGGCAGCCGCCTTACCACCATTGGGCTTAGTGAAGATAGCCACTTTCGGGTGGCTGCCGAATTTTTCTTTTAGTATGGCAAAGGTATTGTCCTTGCTTCCGTCATCTACTACTACGATATTGAACGAAGGATAGTCTTGTGCAATAAGATTGTAAATCGTGTTCACTACGTTTACCTCTTCGTTATAGGCTGGTACAATGATGGAAACCTTAGGCATATCTTCCTTGCCGAGGTTATCATAATTGCGTATGCGTTCTTTTCGTTTTTCCTTGAAGACAAGACCATACATGAATATGAGTCGCATAAATCCGAGAACGAGGAATACGAGGAAGAGTGCGGTGATGAAATCGCTCAGATGGTAGATGAATTCTGCCAGTGTGAGGTTCATCTGCATTGCATAGTAAGCCTCTCCTTTCTGTATGGTAGGCATAAGTGTTTCGCGTTTCATTCCCAGATAATCCTCCAGCGAGATGAAGCGATAGCCTTCTTTCTGTAGGGTGGTGATGATGCGCGGCAGTGCTTGTATGGTTGCCTTTCTGGTAACGCCTCCAGCATCGTGTAGCAGTATGATATGACCGTCTTCGTGGTGTACGCCGTCGGTAACACGTTGGTAAATCTGGTCGGCTGTTACGCCCGGCATCCAGTCGTTAGGGTCGATGCTTTCGCCCACCATCAGGTAGTTGCGTCGTGAGGCAAGAATCATCGGCTCTATTTCTTCATACTGTGTTGGGTCGCTGTCGGCGTTATATGGGGCACGAAACAGAATGGTACTGTGCCCGGTTATGCTCTCTATAAGCATTCGCGTGAGCTTCAGCTCTGCGTATGTGCGGTAGTCGGAGTTTTCTATCACGTTGTGATGGGTAAAGGTGTGGTTGCCGATGGTGTGCCCGGCGTCATACACTTTCCGCACAATGGGCAGGTTTTTCTCCATTTGCAAACCTACCATGAAGAATGCAGCAGGTACGTGATGTTCCTTCAGAATGCTTAGCACCAGAGGGGTCCACTTGCTGTCTGGTCCGTCATCGAAAGTGATGACGAGGTCTTTGGCGTGGCAGTTACCTATTTTTGTTACAGTATAGTTAGATGGCAGTTTGCGGTATATTTCATTGGCTATAAGTCCGTCGTCCTTGTCTTTCACTATGGATATGTAGCCCGGCTGTGGTTCCGACTCCACCTGCAACACTTCTCCGTTGCCCACGAAGTTCACGTCGTCAAGACTTCTTATCTGGAGCAGCTTCTGAAGGTTCCACTTGGAGGAGTTTTCGTAACTCATGTCCTTACCGTAGAAGTTCCATATACGGGAATCTTCCGTACCCAGTCGCCATACGCTGAATCCGGCAAGATGGTATTCTGCTCCGAAGCGCATGATATTATATGATGTGGCAGCATCGGTGAGATAAACTTGATGAGTCTGGTTTTCTCCGTCGATGTAGGAGAAGTTGAGGTTGTAGGAATCTTCATTGAAGTCTATCGGAGTACCAGCGTTCAAAGCTGATGCCATGGCTTGGTTGAAGGTTACGGTTTCTCCATCTTTATTCTCGCACCAGTCGTAGCCATAGGCAGCCAGTCCCAGAACGAGCTTGTTGTTAGGGATATTGCGTGCTGCCCAGTCTGTGGCACGTTCTACAAACTGCTGTGAGCATACGTTGCCCGGCTTGCTTGCCGAGTTGTGCTCGTCGTAAGCCATCAGGAAAAGATAGTCGTTGTACTTGGCGAGCTGCTCCATGTCGTAGTCTTCATTAAAAGGAGCTACATCTTGGGTAACATAGAGTCCTTTCTTATGGAAGACTGCCGAGAGTTCTCTCACAAAGGTTGTGAGCAGGGCGTTGTCGTTTATCTGTAGGTCTTCCAGGTCGATGTTTATTCCGCATAACTTATACTTGGTGCAAGCTGCGAGAAGTTTTTCTGTAAACAGTTTTCTCTTGCCTGCATCCTTCATGATGTTGCCGATGGCTTCGCTTCTGAAGTCTTTGCCATAGTTGTTGGTAAGCATCGCCATAACGGGCACGCCTGCCTTCTGCGCCAGACGAAGGGCTTTCTTATTTATCTGAGTATTTAACGCTCCGGTTTTCGGATTGATGAACAGCCATTCGCCTATGAGCAGGTTGATGTGCCTGATGTTGCGCTTGAGCGAAAGCAGCGATCGTTTGTCCCAATTTACGTACCATGCTGCTCGTATTCCAATGCTCGGGTCGTTCCACTCTCTGAGATATTTCTCTTTGAGCTGGTTGCCCTTTCCTGTGAAACGAGTCTTTCTGGCTGCAACCTCTGCATAAGCGTTGTGCATCTTATTCTCGTGAAAGAAGCGGCGGAAAGATTTGTATTCTTTTGCCGTCTCATTGTTGCGCATGAGTGGCTTTTCTGCGGTCATCACCTTGTGATAGTTGTGTATGAAGGGTATCTTAGGACTGCCTTCCAATGCGAATAAAGTTAGGAATACAATGACGAAGAATATGATTATTGCCCCGATGACTCTCATGCTCCACAGGAACTTTTTCCAGCGAGAACGTGAGTCTGTTTGAAAAATCTGCTTATCCATATCCTGAATATATTTCAAAAAAAATCGCTTTACTTTCCTATGCAGAAATGTTTAAAGATATTGTTAAGTGTTTCTTGCGAAGATATTTGTGTGCCTGTAATTTCGCCAAGGAGGGAAAGGACGTCTTTAAGGTCTTCAGCCACAAGGTCGCCAGGTAGGTTTGCTTTAAAGGCGTTATGAACACGGCATAGGGCTTCATGTGCTTTTGTGAGCACATCATAATGGCGAGCATTGGTTACTATGACCGAGTTTTCGTTGAAAGCCGGAATATTAGCTTTTTTATAGATAGCTTGCTTAAGCTCTTCTATGTTTGTTCCTTCCTTTGCAGAGACCGATAAGGTAATGAAAGAAGGCAGAGCTTCTTTATTTACTATAGTGTCTACCTTGTTTCTTACAATTATGAAAGGTCTTTCGCCTACTTTCTTTTTTATGTCTTCATACTCTTTTCTGGAAGGGTTATCATCTATTACCCATATCACCATTTGTGCTTTATCGAGCATTTTGTATGTGCGCTCAATACCAAGCTTTTCTACTTCATCTGTTGTCTGTCTAATGCCGGCAGTATCTATAAAGCGGAATGATATGCCATTTATCTCTGTTACATCTTCAATAACATCTCGTGTGGTGCCTTCTATGTTAGATACTATAGCACGTTCTTCGCCTAAAAGGGCATTGAGGAGGGTAGACTTTCCTACGTTTGTTTTCCCTATGATGGCAACGGCAACGCCTTCTTTAAGTGCTTGTCCTATCTTAAAGGAGTGGAGTAGTGATAATACTTTTTTGTCTATTTCATCTGTTAGACTTATCAGCTCTGTGCGGTCGGCAAACTCAAGGTCTTCATGTTCAGAGAAGTCGAGTTCCAGTTCAAGCAGTGAGGTTATCTTTAGCAAGCGTTTTCTTAAAGATGATAGCTCGTTGCTGAAATGTCCTTTCATCTGTGAAAGGGCTAATCTGTAGCTTGCTTTGTTAGAAGAGGCTACCAAGTCTGCCACTGCTTCTGCTTGTGAAAGATCCATTTTACCGTTGAGGTAAGCTCTCTGTGTAAACTCTCCGGGAAGGGCTTGATAGCAGCCTGCTTCTATTAATAAGTGTAACACCTCTTTAAGGATATAAGCAGAGCCGTGGCATGATATTTCTACAGCATTTTCTCCTGTGTATGAGTGGGGTGCATGCCAAATAGAAACAACCACCTCGTCTATAACTTTTCCTGCCATATCTATAATATTACCATAACAAAGGGTATTAGCAGGCATAGATAGTATGTCTTTAGAAAATATCCTGTTTACAATAACAATAGCATCTTTTCCAGATACCCTAATAACGCCTATAGCCCCTCCCGGCAGAGTGGCTAAGGCACAGATAGTATTATACATTTTAAAATATTAAATATAGAAAGTGTATATGTGTTTTATATTATAGCAGCAGGCAAAGTGCTAAACGGGCAGTGAGGGTTATATTCTGTCAAGCACTTTTTCTATAAGCCCATCTATGGTGTTCTTATATGCGCTATTAGCCTCTTTTGCTAACCTGTTAGCTATTACCATGCAGCATGTTAAAGCCTTATGCCCCATTAGTAGAGAGAGCCCTGCTAAGGCTGACGACTCCATTTCGAAATTGGTAACACGCAAGCCTTTATACTCAAAGGATTCTATCTTTTCATTAAGATTAGGGTCTTGTAGTGGCAGCCTAAGCTCACGTCCTTGTGGCCCGAAGAAGCCACCACAGGCTATGGTTACGCCACGTACCATATCTTCTTTGGCAATATTTTCTATTAACTCTGTATTAGAACTAACTACGTATGGATTGCCAAGTTGGTTGTCCCATTTTACTTGTCTTTTAAACTCGCGCTCAAAGTCTAAATCGCAAACTTCATTACGCCGGGCATAAAAATTGAGTAAGCCGTCGAAGCCTATGCTTTTTTGCGAAGCTATATATGTGCCTACAGGCGTGTTAGGCTGTAATCCGCCACATGTACCTATCCTTACAAGGGTAAGGCTACGAAGGTTGTCTTTTTCCTCTCGTGTCTTAAAATCGATATTAGCAAGTGCGTCAAGCTCATTTACAACAATATCTATATTATCACAGCCTATACCTGTGCTTACTACGGTAATGCGTTTTCCTTTATATATACCAGTTACTGTACGAAACTCACGGCTACTGGCCTCACTCTCTACTTTTTCAAAATGAGATGCCACCAGCACTACACGTCCAGGATCTCCCACTAAGACTACCTTGTCAGCAAGATCCTCTGGCTTTACATGTAAGTGAAAAATACTTCCGTCTTCATTGATAATTAATTCGGAAGGAGCAAAAAATTTCTTTTTCATAGATATGTGGTTTTAATATATTTATAATTTACAAAGATAAGATTTTTTATCTGATATGGCAATAACATTTCCATATAAAAAAAACTTATTTATTAAGCATTTCCCCACATTTAGCAGTGGGCTTTTGTAAAATAATCTCTGTAAAGCTATCGTATCCATTGTTCTGGGTTAAGTTTTGCTGTTTCTTTACGTAACTGGAAGTGTAGCACCCCGGTAGAGTTTACTGTTCCCAGTGTCTGCCCAGTACCTACGTTTTGTCCACGATGTACGCTAACGTTAGCAAGATTACAGTAAACGGAGATGTAAATACCGTGTCGTACCATAACTATAGTAGACCCTCCTGCATTGAATATTCCGCTTACCTCTCCCATAAAGACGCTACGTACGGGGCTGCCAGCTGCTCCTTTTATGTTTATACCGTTGCTGTTGAGGCGAATATTGCTCATGCCTGCAACGTTATATTGTCCGAAGTGTGTAACTATTTTGCCAGCCATAGGCATGGGCAAGCGTCCTCTGTTGTTAGCAAAACTACCTGTCATGGCACGGTCAGCATTGGTAAGGCTATTGTCGGCGGTGTTAGCCTTTCGGGCAGCCTCTGCTTCGCGTGCAGCGCGTTCTTTGTCGGCTGCGGCTTTACGCTCTGCAGCTATACGGTTAGCCTCTGCCTCACGTGCTTGCTGGTAGGCAAGAGCTTTCTCTGCAGCTGCCTTTTTTTCTGCTCGTTGCTGTGCTTCTTTAGCTTTGCGTTCGGCGTCTTCAGCTTTTTTGCGTGCTGCTTCTCTGCGTGCAGATGCTTCTTGTAAAGCAGCCTGTCGTGCCTTCTCAGCTTCCTGTCGTGCTTTCTCAGCCTTTTCGGCAGCTTCCCTTCTTTCTTTTTCAGCTGCTCTTGCAGCCGCTTCTGCCATAGCTTTAGCCTTAGCCTCTCGTGCTTTGGCTTCAGCCACGCGGCGTGCATTCTCTTGTGCCGCTTTTATGGCAGCTTCTCTTTTGCGTGCCATATCCTCGGCTCTTTTCTTAGCTGCGGCAGCCCGTGCGGCAGCTTGTGCTCGTGCTTCGGCTTGTGCTCGTATGCGTGCTTTTTGTATTTCTATAGCTACCAGCTTGTCTATCTGTGCGTTTATGGTCTGCTGCGTTTTGCGGCGTTGTGCTATGACGGTTTGTAATGTTTGCTGATCTTTTTTTAGAGAGTTTACCACTTGTTGCTGTTCTAAGCGTTTGCTTTGCATCTGTGCATGAGCTTGCCTGTCTTTATATAATAATGTGTATTTCTGCCCCCGTACTTGTTTTAGCTGTATATGCTTGTTATCTATCTGTGCTTGTTTAGCCTTTAAGAGTTCTCCTTGTGCACGCTGATATGACGCATATTCGCGTACGAAGCGCAATCGCCTATACATCTGTGAAAGGCTTTTTGCTGAAAAGATAAACATTATCTTGTCTTGTATACTACGATGGCGTGCCATATAACGCATGGATAGTATAAACTTTTTGCGGCGTTCTGTAAGCTGTGTTTGAAGCGACTTTAATTGTCCTTTTAACACTTCTATGTTGCCATTTATGCCTTTTACGTCGGTAGCTATTTGGTCAATAGTCTTTTGTTGTTGTCCTATTTCAGTATCTAATAGCATTATCTTTTGCAAGCGCTGATCAACGTCTTTTTGTTTTTTCTTTACCTGCAACTCGTTTTCCTGTATTTCTTTTTGTATGGCTTGGTTTTTCTCTCGCAAATCTTTAATGGCTGATGTTGTAATATATCTTATGTTAGCCTTTTTGCCTTTTTCGTGGCTGATATTTTGTTTTTCCTTTTTTGCAGCCTTTCCCTTTAAGTGGTTAGGGGTGATCTTTCCTTTAAGGGAGGAATGTTTCTCTGCTGGCTTTTTTGATATTGCTCGCCTGGTAATGTTTGTAGCTTTTTTAGCTATGTTTTTTACCTTTTTTTCGGTGTTATGTAGCTTTTCTATTGTAGGCTTTGGTGCTGCAGGAATCTTTTTAATAGCTTTTTTATGTGTTTTCTGCGATGTTTCATTAGTTGTTTTTTGCTTTATTTGCGTATGTGTTTTTTGTGCAAAGAGAGCAATTAATGAAAGAGTAAGAAATATGATAGATATTGTAAATCGTTTCATTTATAGGTTTATTAATGTTTTAAGAATGTCTTCAGCCTTTACTCTTGAGTAAGAAGAGGAAGGTGTTGTTATTGTGTCCCAATTGTTTTTATCGCTAAATCCTTCTAAGCTAAGTTTTATGTTAATGTTGTTTTTCTTATTAGCTATAGTAGTGTTAAGGGTGATATTGTGTAAGGCAGGAAAGAGTTTTGAGCCAAAAGGAGTGAATGAAGAGTATTCCCAAGAGAGTGTAGAAGTGGAGTTATTAGAGCTATGGTATATGGCTTGTGCTTTGTTTATGTGGTTAGAGATGTTTGATACAAGCCATGTATAAGTAATTTTGCCGTCTTTTAGAGTAATGGGCGTTGTGCTTTGTAGGGCTTGAAGAGTAGTTGCCTTTACGTCAAAGTTTGGTATATGGTATTTGTTTATATCTTTATTTGTAGGCATAAAGAGTTCGTTCCAAAAGAAAGCCTGCAGAGAGTAAAAGTTTATGCCATTATTACGTAAGAAGTTTATATCATTATAGTTAGCTTTAACATACTGCTTATGAATGCGATCCATGAAGAGTACATAGTCTTTAGTAAACTCTATTCTTCCCACTTCGCTACGTAGTAATGGTATAAGTAGTTGTAGCCTTATAACCTCGTTTTTACGCATACGAAGTATTCCTGGTACAGATATGCTGTTGCCATTACGTGTTAGTGTAAAGGTAAGATTGGAAACTAAATTTTTTTGATACAGATTTTGTTCATAAACTTTTTGTAAGAAGCTCACAGACCTTTGCCTGCTTATATCATCATGATTAGTTTTAACGTTAGTATTGGCATGGCTGCTGTTGGCAGGTAAGAGCTTTGCTTGCCTTTCTATGTTTTTCTTTGTGCCACAAGCAAAAAGCGTTACTACCGTAGTGGTAGCTATTATTATTTTGTAAAACTTCATTTTGCTATGTATTTTCTTGTTTGTAACTTTTGTTTTAATATATCGTTATTATTACCTTCTTCGAGAGACTTTTTCCAAAACTCAATAGCCTTATCAGTATTTCCTGTCATGCTATAAATGTCTCCAGCATGTTCAAGTACTGTTTTATCTTGTTTTGTATAGTTTCTCATTGCTTGTTCAATGTATATTTTAGCTTCTTCGTATCTTTTTAGCTTAAATAATATCCATGCATACGTGTCGAGGTATATGCCGTTTTTAGGTTCTGCCTTAATGGTTTTATAGCTCATGCTTTCTGCCTTTGATAGGTTTTTACCTGTCTGGCTAAGGTAGAAAGCGTAGTTGTTAAGGGCAAGGTAATTATCAGGCTTCCAGCTAAGACAGCTGTCATAAGCATTGAAAGCCTCTGTGGTTAATCCTTTTTCGTAAAGAATGTCGCCCATAATGGCATAGAAGTCGGACACGATGTCGGGTTTGCTGTCTGGTTTTATTTGTGTAACACCTTTTTTAAAAGCCTCTAAGGCTTCATCGTTTTTGTGTTTTTGATATAAGGCAGAGCCTTGGAAATAGTAGAAAACCATTTCTGTAGGGTTATATAGCTGTGCTGCCTTACAAAGCTCTATAACCTTATCAAATAGGTGTTTGTTCCATATATTGTATATCAGATTGATTCGTGCGGGCACATTATCAGGCTCTATTTGTAATACTTTTTGGTATATGTTGTCAATAGAATCGTTTGGCATTTTTATAATATCCATGAAAGCCGCCTTAAGCATATAGATGTCTGCACCACTCTGTGGTGGAGTTAGGGCTTTATCAAAAAGGTGGAATATCTTTTTACTGTCTTTAGTGTTAGATGTTTGATAGATGTTAATATATTGTCTTAGAACAGCCATTTTTATATCAGTATCTGTCTTTTGAGATAGCAATATATCCTCTACTAAAGCCTCTGCGTTGTTGTTGTCTTTAATGGCATTATAATAATCTACCAAAGATAGCTTGGCTGCAGTTTGCTGAGGGTCTTCTTTTAATACGGCTTTGTAAATGGCAAGTGCTTCTTTTCTTTTCCCTTTGTTAAAAAACCAGTTACCTAACATTACCTTGTAGTTTAGCTCTAATGGGTGATTATCTACCAGCTTTTTTAGTTCTTCATATTCTTTATTCTTATCGCCCATCTCTTCATATATCTGCATTTTGCTTAGTGATAGCTGTTCGCTGGTTCCGTTAACAAGCTCTAAACGGTTTAACACATCTATCATCATTTTCTTGTTATCTTTCTGTGCATATAGCTGTAGCAATGCTTGCAATACGTCTATGCGTGTTTTGTTAATGGCATAAAGGCGTTCATAAGCATTTATGGCATCGTCATAGTCTTTTTGAGCAGTGCATACCTGTGCCAGACGTTCTTGAAAAGTGTCGTTTTGAGGATCTATTTTAGCTGCTTTGGCTAAATATTTGCGTGTAGTAATGGTGTCTTTTAACTGGAAATAATAGCTTGCGAGCTTATAATAGACCTCTGCTGCTTTAGGGTTTAGCTCTAAAGCTCTGCTAAACATGTCGAAAGCCGCGCTTTGATAGCCTTTTTGTTCTTGGCAGATGCCTTCTAAAAAGAAATAGTTATAGTGTTGTAAGCTGTCTTTTTCTTGTGCCTTTAAGCATGTAATATTACATAAGAAGAACACAAAAAACATTACTCTGTGTATGAAATATCTTTTTATCATTATGGCTATTAGTCCTAATATTTTAAAGAGTATGTTGTAGAATAAATATTATTTTATGCCAGTATGCCCATAGCCGCCAGCTCCACGTTCTGTTTCGTCGAGCATTTCTACCTGCTCAAACGCCACTTGTTCATGCTTGGCTACTACCATTTGGGCTATACGTTCGCCGTCGTTAACAGTAAAGCTTTCAGAGGAAAAATTAATTAGTAGCACCATCAGTTCCCCACGATAGTCGGCATCTATAGTCCCTGGCGAGTTTAAAACAGTAATGCCATGCTTTAAAGCTAAGCCGCTTCGTGGGCGTATTTGTGCCTCATAGCCTACAGGAAGAGCTATGAAAAGCCCTGTCGGAACTATTTTTCGTTCCATAGGGTGGATCGTGATGGGTGTGTCTATATTAGCACGAAGGTCTAAGCCTGCGCTTTGTGTAGTGGCGTATTCTGGAAGTGGGTGATGCCCTTTGTTTATTATTCTGACCTTTATCATTTTGTAGAAAGTAATCTGTTTTATATTATTAATAAGGTACAAAAGTAAGGAATAAAGCTCAAAAAGATGCACTTTAAATAGCAAAAAGCCTTATTTTTAGTCTATTTTAATTACTTTTGTATTGTCCTTTGACATCTTCAGATAGGAATTTAAATAAAAAGAAAAATATGCAAAACAGCATGCAATGGCAGCAACTTATCTCTAATAAGCGTCTTGGTCAAGAGGTTAGGCACACTATGCGTAAAGATGATCGTTCAGAGTTTAAGCGTGATAGCGACCGTCTTATCTTTTCTGCTCCTTTTAGGAGGTTACAGAATAAGACTCAGGTGTTTCCGCTTCCGGGTAGTGTCTTTGTACATAATCGTTTAACCCATTCTTTAGAAGTGGCAAGTGTGGGTAAATCGTTAGGCGACGATGTGGCTCATCTTTTAAAGGAAAAGCACCCCGAGCTTATAGGTACATTATTTGAGGAAATAGGTACCATAGTGCAAACAGCATGTTATGCTCACGATATGGGTAATCCTCCTTTTGGTCATAGTGGTGAGAAAGCCATTCAGTCTTTCTTTACAGAAGGTAATGGCAGGGCTATAGAGGGCAAGGTTAGTGCTCGTTTTTGGGAGGATATTACCCATTTTGAGGGTAATGCTAATGCTTTTAGGCTTCTTACCCATAAGTTCTTAGGAAGGAGGGAGGGTGGTTTTGTAATGACTTATACCACTCTTGTAAGCATAGTGAAGTATCCTTTTAGCTCTACAAAGGCAGGTGCTCATGGTAAGTTTGGCTTTTTTTCTTCAGAAGAGCCAGTCTATAGGCACATTGCAGACGATTTAGGCGTTATAAAAAAGCAAGACGATGAAAGTGGTGTGGTATATGCTCGCCACCCTTTAGTGTATCTTATGGAGGCAGCCGATGATATATGTTATGAAATAATGGATATAGAAGATGCCCATAAGCTAAAACTTCTTTCTTTTGAAGAAACAAAGGATTTGTTATTAGGCTTTTTCGATTTACAGACTAAACGGGATATTTTGCAGCGTATAAAGGAAGACGACCTTACCGATGAAAACGAGCAAGTGGTATATTTTCGTGCATGTGCAGTGGGTAAATTGGAAGCAGAATGTGTGAGGGCTTTTGTGGAAAATGAAGATAAGATATTAGCAGGCACTTTTAAGGGTTCGCTTATTGAGCATATAGACGAGCTTCCCCGTGAGGCTTATAAGGCTTGTAGCGAGGTGTCTATGCGCAAGATTTACCGTAGCAAAACAGTGTTAGACGTAGAGCTTTCAGGCTATAAGGTAATGGAAACGTTGATGGAGTCGTTGATAGGAGCAGCAGTAGAGCCTAATCATTTTCATAGCCAACAGCTTATAAGGCGTTTCTCTTCACAATACGACATACAAAGCGATAATATAGAAACACGTATTATGGCAGTACTCGATTATATAAGTGGTATGACAGATATATATGCTTTAGATATTTATCAAAAGATAAACGGAATAAGTTTACCTATTATTTAACGTAAAAGAATGGAAAAGAAAAGTTATCCCAGCCTGATGTCTGGGAAGAAGATAATATATGTACATGGTTTTCTCTCAGCAGGTTCCACACATACAGCGGTGTTGCTAAGAGAGTATATGCCTAATGCTACGGTGATAGCTCCAGACCTTCCTGTGCACCCTTTAGAAGCAATGGAACTTCTTAAAGAGCTTGTAAAGAAAGAGCAGCCCGACATTATCATAGGCACTTCTATGGGGGGAATGTATGCAGAGATGTTATATGGCTATGACCGTATCTTAGTGAATCCTGCCTTTCAGATGGGAGATACTATGAGTAAAAACAATATGATAGGGAAGCAGACCTTTGCTAACAAAAGGCAAGATGGTGTGCAAGAAATTATTGTTACAAAGAGCCTTGTAAAAGAGTATCGTGATATGACGCAGCAATGTTTTGGGCAGGTTGATGAAAAAGAGCAAGCGCGCGTATATGGGCTTTTTGGCGATAAGGACCCTATGGTGCATACTTTTGAGCTTTTTGAAAATTACTATCCGCAGGCTATACACTTTCATGGAGAACATCAGCTACTTGAAAAGGTGGTATATCATTACCTAATACCTATAATAAGGCAGATAGATGACAGGCAAGAGGGCAGAGAGCGTAAAACAATATTTATAGATTATACTACTCTTAGTGATGATTACGGGAAGCCAAAATCGAGCCTTCACAAGGCATATGAATATCTACAAGAATATTATAATATCTTTTTCACTGTACCTGCTCCTACTAATAACATATCGTTTATAGATAAACAGCGAGCATGGATAGAAGATGTTTTTAGTGCTCCTGCATGGAATAGGGTGGTGTTTACTAATCATATCCCACTGCTATATGGTGATTATCTTATTACAACAAGTAAAACGGACAATTTTCTTGGTACAACGATAGCTTTTGGTAGTGATGATTTTAAGACATGGGAAGATATTATCTTGTTTTTTGAAAGAATGGGAGGACAGTAAAAAAAGTGTTTTGTGTGAATGCGTGTTAGGTGATAGGTGTTTATGAATAATGCAGGCGAACTATATAAAAAAGTATCGGATATATTACAAGCTACTGCACAGCAGCAGAATAAGCTCTTACATGAAACTCTTGTATTAGCATGCCACGAAGGGCTTAAAGATACACACCACAGCTTTGGCAACCTGTCTTCACAAGTAGAATCTTTATGCCGTTATTATAATATTCCGCCTAAAGAGACACTTGCCATACAGCGTATGCGCCGCCATAGCAACACTATAGCTCCGATATTGCCTAACGACTTGCTATACGATTGCAGGTCTTTGGCACTATTTATATCCTATATCTTTAAGCAAGACATTCCCCATTTTCTTACAGGCAGGTTGCCCGATGCTCCACAGCAATGCTCTTCTTTACCCATAGCTAACTATAAGTATATACGTTGCAGCGTGCGGTCATGGAACGAAAAGCTCATATATGTTACAGTACATAATCAAGAGTCTGAAGACGAACTATTGTCCGTAGATTATAAGGATACGCCACAATACATAGACTTTTCTTATCTTGCTATATTATTACGTAAAGGAATGCAGCTTAACTTAATAGATTGTGATGTGAAAGGGAAGAAAGTCTTTCCGCGTAATATAGTAATAGAACCCGATTACCTATTAGACATCTCTACCATTGCCAATTGCTTTGAAGACTATGGTCATCACCCCTTGCTATACACCTTACAACGTTTTTCCAGCAGGCCTTGTAACAAATATACCATATTGGGTAATTTTGCAGGGGCAGCCTTAGATGATATTATTAACAAAACATCGTTTAGCTTATCACAAACCATATACGCTAACTTTCGTGATAAAGCATTAGATTTTGCTACCGCGACCGATTTTGACAGTGCTGAGTTTAAGCAAAACGCGGCACAGCAGGTAGCTAATATGCAGCAAATAGTAAAAGAGCTTTTTAATAGTATAGACAAAGCAAAGGCCATCTTAGAGCCTTCTTTTATATGTGAGGAGCTTGGCATACAGGGGCGTGTAGACCTTATGACCACTGATATGCAGCTACTTGTAGAACAGAAGTCGGGTAAGAACATATATATAGAGCGTAAAGGAATGTGTAACAGATACGGGTCCATTCATATAGAGAAGCACTACGTACAAGTATTACTATATTTTGGCATACTTAGTCATAACTTCAGTTTGAGTCCTCGCAATACAAAGATACACTTGTTATATTCTAAATATCCTCTTCCCGATGGACTTATAGAAATAGAGTCTTTGCAAAAGCTTATCTTTGAAGCTATAAAATATCGTAACCAAGTGGTAGCTACAGAGTTTTGGATAGCACAGAATGGTTTTGAAAAAGTGTTACCTCATCTCACGCCCGAAACGCTCAATGTAGAAAAACTATCAAGCAGATTCTTTTACGAATATAAGCTCCCCATGTTGACAAACACCCTTGCTCCTCTTCATGTTCTTACTCCTTTAGAAAAGGCTTACTTTACACGTATGGTAACGTTTGTCATCAGGGAGCAGATAATAAGTAAGGTAGGGATAGAGGAAGGTGTGGGTAATAGTGCTTCAGATTTGTGGAATATGCCGCTTTCTATAAAGAAGGATACAGGGAATATATTTACAGAGCTATCTATAAAAAGTAAGAAGCAGAGCGGCATCTTTAATGGCTATGATATTATAACGCTTAACATACCCACGCAGGCAGACGACTTTTTGCCCAACTTTCGCCGTGGCGATATGGTTTACCTCTATTCTTACCCACGTGGGAAAGAGCCCGATGTAAGGAAAAGCATTCTTTTTAAGGGTGTGATAACAGAGATACGCTTAGATGAGGTAACAGTAAAACTTAACGATGGGCAGCAAAACAAAGATATTATAAAAGGCGATTTCTTTGCCATAGAGCATGCCTCAAGTGATGTAATGGCAAATACAGCTTTACGCTCGCTATATACTTTTATTACATCAAGCAAACAAAGAAGGGATCTTCTCTTAGGTCAGTGCGCTCCGAGGGTAGATCTAACAAAAAAGCTCACACGCTCCTATCATTCCACCTATGACAATATTATATTAAAGGCTAAACAAGCCATGGATTATTTTCTCCTTGTAGGACCTCCCGGAACAGGCAAAACATCTATGGCTTTACAGTTTTTAGTGCGTGAAGCCTTGGCAGAGAAAGCTGATAGCAATCTGCTTTTGTTGTCATATACTAACAGGGCAGTAGACGAGATATGTAGTATGCTTTCTGAAAATGGTATCGACTATATACGTATAGGTAATAAGTTTAGTTGTAATCCGCTGTTTATAGACCATTTGCTAACGGAGAAGATAGCTGAAAAGACACAGCTTAAAGATATAAAAGATATTATTTTTAGCAGTCGTGTCATAGTATGTACTACTTCTACGTTAGCCTCTCATACTAATATTTTCCATCTTAAGACGTTCGATTTAGCAATTATAGATGAGGCAAGCCAGATACTTGAGCCAAACATTGTGGGGATACTTTCAGAAAAGTCAAAAAGCATAAAAGATAAAGGTGAGAAAATAAAACTTGCTATTACAAAATTTATACTCATAGGCGACTATAAACAGCTACCTGCCATAGTGCAACAGCCCGAGCAAGATGCCAAGGTGGAAGACGCTTCATTGAAAGACATTGGGCTTCATAGCTGCGCCATCTCTTTATTTGAACGCTTAATATCCATAGAACGGAAAGCCGGGCGTGAACAATTTATAGACACACTTCGCAAGCAAGGACGTATGCACCCAGATATAGCAGCTTTCCCCAACAAAATGTTTTATATTCATGAAAAGATAGAATGTGTACCACTAAAGCATCAAAAAGAGGTTAATCTGCCTTACAAAAAGCAAAGTAGGGATAATATAGACGATTTTATAAAAGTTCACCGCATGATATTTATTTCCTCAAAATCATGTAGAGATCTTAACATATCAGATAAAACTAACGTAGAGGAAGCACGTATCGTAGCAGATTTGCTTAAACGGATTTATTATCAAGCGTCCGATTACTTTGATGCAGAAAAAACAATTGGCGTCATAGTGCCTTATCGTAACCAGATAGCTATGATACGTAAAGAGATAGAAAAGCTGAATATCCCAAGTATAGAAAAAATAAGTATTGACACTGTGGAGCGGTATCAAGGAAGTCAGCGTGATGTTATAATATATTCTTTTACTATACAGCAGCGTTACCAATTAGATTTTCTTACAGCAAACACGTTTGTAGAAGATAATGATACTGTTATTGACCGCAAACTGAATGTAGCTATAACTCGTGCTCGCAAGCAAATGATTATGATAGGAAACGAAGCTACGTTAAGAGAAAATGCTATCTTTTCAGCCCTCATAGAGCATGTGAAGCAGGCGGGGGGATATATGCAAGATTATAAAGAAGGTAAGAGTATGTCGGAATAAAACATACTCTTAACAAAAAAGCATAATAATATATTTATCTGCTACCTTTTACCTTATTGTGTGTTTTTTATAATAGCTTAGGTAGCTCGAAGAGCTTGGTAGTGTTGCTACCTTTTATAAGTATATAATGCTCTGTTGGCTTTTTAAGAGCAATGGCAGCTTTAACCTCTTCTACGTTAGCAAATTTACGAAAATGGCAGTTTGTTTTAGCGAAGTTTTCCCCTACTAACCAAACGTTTTCTATTTTAGCCGCATCTATCTGGTCTACAATGCGCTGGTGTTCTTCTGCTGTAGCATCACCCAGCTCGTGCATATCTCCGAGTATAGCCATTTTGTTTTTTACCTCCATCAGTCGGAAGTTTTCTATGGCAGCTTTCATGCTTGAAGGGTTAGCATTATAGGCGTCTACGATAAGATTGTTATCCTTTGTCTTTATGAGCTGTGAGCGATTGTTGGTAGGTGTGTAGCTCTCTAAGGCATGACATATCTTATGTGGTTCTACTCCAAAATGTAAACCTATGGTTACAGCAGCAAGCATGTTATCTAGATTATATGCTCCAATAAGGTTTGTTTGCACTTCATAAATGGCAGAAAACACTTGTTCTGTTCCTAAGGACAGTGCTGCTTGCCATGAAAATTTTAAGAAAGGACAGCACGATATTACCTCGCCTTTTACATCGGCAGTATCATCTTGACCATAGGTTATTATTCTGTCAAAATTACGTTCTGTTGCCATTTCTACCAAATCGGGATTACTCTCATTGAGAAAGAGCAAAGCGTTGTGCGCCTTTAAGTAATCGTATAGCTCGCCCTTAGTCTTTTTTACACCTTCAAAACTACCAAAACCTTCCAAATGAGCACGTCCCACATTAGTGATAAGTCCACAAGTAGGCTCTACGTATGTAACTAATTTTTTTATGTCTGTGGGGTGAGAAGCTCCCATTTCTATAACGGCAATCTCGTCTTTGGTAGTCATCTCGAGTAGTGTACGAGGCACCCCTACGTCGTTGTTATAATTGCCTAAAGTATGATGTACCTTGTATTTTTCTGCTAATACTGCCGAAATAAGCTCTTTAGAGGTAGTCTTGCCGTTAGTACCCGTTATGCCTATAACAGGAATGTTCATGCTGCGACGGTGCTCACGAGCCAGCTCTTTATAAGCAATGAGCGCATCGCTAACAAGGATAATCCTCTCATTATCAGGCTCGGCGTATTTAGATTCGTCAACGATAGCATAACTGCAGCCATTCTCCAAAGCTGTTTTTGCAAAAGCATTACCATTAAATGAAGTGCCTTTTAAGGCTATAAAAATACTCCCTTTAGGGCAGTTGCGGCTGTCTGTGGTTACTACTGGGTGCTGTTTATAAATCTCATATAGCTGTTTTGCATTCATAACTTTCAGTGTTTTATTAATGCAAAGGTAAAATTAATAATTGAGAAAAGTTATATATAACTACTCAACTTTGATGTTTTAAATATTCGATATATATTTTATAAAGCTGTTTGGCTCTTTTTTTAGGTTAGACTATGGTTTATAATATGTCAAAAGATTAAAGCATAAAGTTAGGGGTAATGGTTTTTATAAGTAAAGGTAAAAAATTTAGTCAAGGCAGCTTGATATAGGTCAAGCGGATTGATGTACGGCAACAAAACATAGTTTTTAGAGATGTTTTCGTGCTTTTTCTTGGTTGTGTGCGATAACAACAGTACCTTTGCAGTACAAAATTTAAGGATAACAAAATATTAATAAAGAGGCAAAGGGTCTCTTAAAAGAAAGGAAAAGATTATGATGACAATTATTTTAGCATCTGTTGCAATAGTAGCAGCAGTAATCGTAAAAGCAGTAAACATTAATAATAAGATGACTGCTTAAGGTTTGTAAAAACCTTTATTTAGAAAGTTTGTATTACACTATATTCCGCGTTTTTCATTATGAAAGATGCGGTTTTTTTTATTAGTCAAAAAGCTCTTTTAGTATAGTAAGGCTGTTTAGTTTAGGCATACCTGGAATGTGTAAGGTGTAATATTTTAATATTGTTTCAGTAATTTCATTACGCTCATTGCGTGAGAAGCGGAAGAAGCGCATATTGTTATAATTCATTCGGAATAGTTTTAAGAGAGTTTTAGCATCGTTAGGTTTTAAGTAGTCTATATGAATGGGTGCGTACTGGCAAAATTCGGCATTTCTAAGATCGAAGAAATCGTATGAATTTGGTTTAGAAAGGTTTGGGAAAAATCCTATAAATTTGCTTAAATGTAGCATAAAGGTTAGATGAAAGTTAGCAAAATTGCTTACTGAAGCGTCAAGCCACTCAATGCTTTTTTTTACAAACTGGAATAAAGTCTTGTTATATTGTTCGCTGCGAGTAGCATAAAGTAAAAATTCTGATATAAAAAGCAGTATAGACGTTTTTATGGGGTTAAAAGGAATTGTAGTGAAAGGAATGTCTATTCTTATATCTTTTATGTGTTGCATGTTAGCATTAGGGCGAAAATCGAACTCTATGTCTAATAAGGTCATAGGCTGGAAATATTGTTTTTTCATTTTTCCTTTCATCGTTTTAGATAATTTTACGATAAAGGTTAAACGCCCTTCTTCCTCTGTTAACAGATCGATTATTAACGAGGAATCTCCGTATTTTATGGTATGTAGCACAATGGCTTTCGACTTTCTAAGCATATTTTTATGAACAAAATTACAAAAAACATACGAGTTAGATTAAAAATATGCTATAAATATTTGGAGGAATGAAATAATTGCTATACCTTTGCACCCGCAAAACAGCACAATGGTCTCTTCGTCTATCGGCTAGGACACAAGATTTTCATTCTTGCAAGAGGGGTTCGATTCCCCTAGAGACTACTAATAATAAAAGTATTTACAAAGATGGCAAATCATAAATCATCATTGAAGAGAATACGCCAAGATAGAGTTAAGGCGCTACATAACAAATATTATGCAAAGACTATGCGTAACGCAGTACGCAAGTTTCGTAATTTAACAGATAAGGAAGAGGCTACAAAGCTTTATCCTACTATTCAGAAGATGTTAGATAAGCTTGCTAAGGTTAATATTATCCATAAGAATAAGGCAGCTAATTTAAAATCGAGCCTTACTAAGCATGTTGCTTCTTTAGGTTAATTACTTATTAGTCATAGCTAAGAAAATATATTAGGGTTGTAATCTATTATGATTACGACCCTAATTCTTTTATTTATTTTTAGAAAGGAAAAAGTTCTTTTACTAAGAAAAAAATAGTATCTTTGCATATTAGAATAAAAGAACAATCTAACAAAAGATGACAGAAAATCAAGAACACGAGAATAATTATTCCGCCAGTAATATTCAGGTATTAGAGGGCTTAGAGGCTGTTCGTAAGCGTCCTGCTATGTACATTGGCGATATTAGTGAGAAAGGTCTTCATCACTTGATAAACGAGACGGTAGACAACTCTATAGACGAGGCTATGGCTGGTTATTGTACCGACATAGAGGTGACTATAAATGCTGACAATTCTATTACTGTGGAGGATAACGGTCGTGGTATCCCTGTTGATGAGCATAAGAAGCTACATAAGAGTGCATTAGAGGTTGTAATGACAGTGTTGCATGCAGGAGGTAAGTTTGACAAAGGTTCGTATAAGGTTAGTGGTGGTTTGCATGGTGTAGGTGTTAGCTGTGTAAACGCTTTATCTAAGCATATGTTATCTCAGGTGTTTCGCGATGGGAAGATATATCAGCAAGAATATGAAAAAGGAAAGCCTTTGTATCCTGTAAAGATAGTAGGCGATACTGATAAGACGGGTACTCGCCAGCAGTTTTGGCCTGACGGTACTATTTTTACCACAACAGTATTTCAGTGGGACGTTGTAGCGCGCCGTATGCGTGAGCTTGCGTATCTTAATGCTGGTATAAAAATTACTTTAACAGATCTTCGTCCTAACGCTGAAACAGGTAAAACTCGTACAGAGGTGTTTCATGCTAAAGATGGTTTGAAAGAATATGTACGTTATGTAGATCGTCATCGCCAGCATTTATTTGACGATGTTATTTATCTCAAGAGTGAGAAGCAAGGTGTGCCTATAGAGGTTGCAATAATGTATAATACCGATTATACAGAGAATATACATTCTTATGTAAATAATATTAACACTATAGAGGGTGGTACTCATTTGCAAGGGTTTCGTACAGCTTTAACACGTTCTTTAAAGGCGTATGCTGATAATGATGCGCAAATATCAAAGCAAATAGAAAAAGCTAAGATAGAAATTACCGGTGAAGATTTTCGCGAAGGTTTGACGGCTGTTATATCTGTAAAGGTAGCCGAACCACAGTTTGAAGGTCAGACAAAGACTAAGCTAGGTAATAGTGAGGTTTCTGGTGCTGTTCAGCAGGCAGTAGGCGAGGCTTTAAGTGCTTATTTAGAAGAGCATCCTAATGAGGCAAAGATGATTTGCAATAAGGTGGTTATTGCAGCTACAGCCCGAATAGCAGCCCGTAAAGCTCGTGAGAGCGTACAGCGTAAGAACGTTATGACTGGTGGAGGCTTACCCGGCAAGCTGGCAGATTGTTCCAATAAAGATCCTAAGGTATGTGAGATATTTTTAGTAGAGGGCGATTCTGCAGGTGGGTCTGCTAAGCAAGGGCGCGATCGTTATACACAAGCTATCTTGCCTCTTCGTGGTAAGATCTTAAATGTAGAAAAGGTGCAGCGTCATAGAGTGTTTGAGGCAGAATCGGTAATGAACATCATTCAGTCGATAGGAGTACGTTTTGGGGTGGAGGAAGATTCTGATTTTGAAGCAAATATAGAAAAGCTGCGTTATGATAAGATTATTATAATGACCGATGCTGATGTAGATGGTTCACACATAGATACTCTTATAATGACTCTTTTTTATCGTTATATGCCTAAGGTTATAGAGCAAGGTCATTTGTTTATAGCTACTCCACCATTATATAAATGTACTTATAAAAAGGTAAGTGAGTATTGTTACACAGAGCAGCAGCGTCAGGCTTTTATTGATAGATATGGTGCTGGTGAAGAAGGTAAAAATATTCATACTCAGAGATATAAAGGTTTAGGAGAGATGAATCCCGAACAGCTTTGGGAAACAACAATGGATCCTAGCAAACGGCTTTTAAAACAAGTTACTATAGAGAATGCTGCAGATGCAGATGAAGTTTTCTCAATGTTGATGGGAGATGATGTAGAGCCGAGACGTGAGTTTATAGAGCAAAATGCTAATTATGCAAATATTGATGCTTAAGTTTTATGTAAAGAAATAAATTTTAGAATCCCTTTCCATCATTATGGTTAGGGATTTTAATGTTTTAAAAACTATAGTATATATATTTTTTTAAATGGAGAAGAAAAAGATAGATAATTTAAAAGAGATAACTGTAGAGCATGCTAAAAGCAAATATGCAAAGGGAGGATATATCGAAGATGAGTTTATCCTGTTTGAAGAAATTGCAGAAGTCCCTATTCCTATTGGTTATTTACGGTTTCAAAGCGTGTTTTTTGCTATTTGTACAGCAGGCGAAGCTAAATATAAACTTAACACGAAAGACTTATATGTAGAAGCTGGAGATGCTGTTATTGTTACCAGTGGGCAAGTAGTGAGTGATGTTTGCTTATCAAGCAATTTTAAGGGCTTTGGTTTTATGTTGTCTTTAGATTTCTTTCATTATATCCTTAGTGGTATAACTAACTTGTCTTCTCTATTTATGTTCTCGCGCAGTAACCCTGTTTTTAGAATTTCTAAAGACCAGATAGATGATATTTTAGAGCATTGTAAACGTGCCAAGAAGCGTCTGATAGATCGTACTCATCCTTTTAGAAGAGAATTAATTGCTTGTTTGATACGTGCTATGATTTATGATTTTGGAAGCATTATCTATAAAGCACAGCATTCTAAGAATGTAAAACAAAATAGGGCAGAGGTTATTTTTAATAAATTTATGGATTCTGTTCAAGAGAATTTTAAGACAGAACGACGTGTGTCGTGGTATGCAAGAGAGCTAAATATTACAGCAAAGTATCTTTCAGAAGTAGTAAAACTCATAAGTAAACGCACGCCAAGAGAGTGGATTGATTACTATGTTGTGCTCGAAATACGAGTTCTTCTCCGCTCAAGCGATCTTAGTGTAAAAGAAATATCTAATGAGCTTCATTTTGCTAATCAAAGTTTTATGGGTAAATATTTCCGCGAACATGTTGGTATTAGTCCTTTAAAGTTTAGAAGGAGCTAAACTTTAAAAGCTGATATTTATTATTCTTATTTAATAGCATAAAAGGCTGTTTGTAATGTAAGTTTTTACTTAAATATTTGTTTATTTTATTTTTTATACCTAACTTTGCACCACTTTAATAGAAAAGTTAAGCCCAGATGGCGGAATAGGTAGACGCGCTGGTCTCAAACACCAGTGGAGCAATCCATCCCGGTTCGAGCCCGGGTCTGGGTACAAGGAAAAAAGCTAAGTGCTTGATTACTCAACACTTAGCTTTTTCTTATTTTATGAATGTTCCCAAATTGTTCCCAACAATCCTTTATAATTATTAAGGGTCAGTCGTAAAACCCAGTTGCAAGCCTTCTCCTCTCAGGCACATAATTTCATAAGCCTGTAAAGGAAGAAAGGAATGTCCGTTACTCCCCTAAACTGTGCCCTGAAGGCTTTGACTTTTGCGTTGAAGGATTCAGCATTGGCATTTGTGGCTCTGTTGACAAAGAAATTGAGTATGGTATCATAATGGTTCTTAAAGGTGTCTATCACCGTATAGAAGTTGTCCACCCCCAACTTCTCTACCTCGTTAAACCATTTTGCCAGCTTCAGCCTTGCAGCATCCTTGATGCTCTTGATGTTA
>NZ_KB905286.1 GCF_000378745.1 Prevotella amnii DSM 23384 = JCM 14753 | reverse complement strand
ATGCCCATTGCCTCGCTTACTATGGAAAGCGATACTATTTCAAGGTCGCTAAATCTCGGAACGACGCCTGGGCGTGGAATATTACCTTGCTCATTTACTAAATCTTTTGAGAATAGCTTGCATATATCAAGGATTTTTACGAAATTTGTATATAAGTTGTGCATACTGATTTTATAACTTAATGTATTGAGCAATACTAAGTTACAAATAAATTCTTGTATGTACAACTTTTCTTTCATATAAATTTATCTATTATTTTAATTCCGCCAACGGGTTATTTCTACTAAATTCATCATAATATATTCCTATTATAGATACTCTCACACCTCTATGTACAATCATAGTGATACTTTGTTGTAAAAAATCAGCACAACCTAAAGCAAGTACTACTATAATCATAAATACTACTGAACAATAGATAATACGCGCAATATATTTTTCTAACTTTGACCCTGGTAACATCAATTCACTTATACGTGCTTGTTTTTTCTCTAAATCATGAGTTATATAACAACCAAAGTTTAACGTTAATATCAGAAGAATTGATGCAATAGGAGTAAGTGGTGGTAAATAATGAGAAAACAATTCTGTCTTTGTATAAGGAGAGAAATCCCAAACATGAGCTGATACCAGTAATATAAATAGCATAATACCACTCATAGTAAGAAACCACTTTGTCATTTCGCGTCTGCGCACTAACAAAAGACGCGTAAATACTTTCCAAAATCTGTTTATTTTAAATGTCTTCATTTTCTATT
Source organism: Prevotella amnii DSM 23384 = JCM 14753 (assembly GCF_000378745.1). GTDB lineage: Bacteria > Bacteroidota > Bacteroidia > Bacteroidales > Bacteroidaceae > Prevotella > Prevotella amnii. The sequence goes on along the minus strand of NZ_KB905286.1, from coordinate 33,620 downwards.
CCTCCTTTTTATTTATTGTCTCTAAGATTGTTAACTTTGTTTTGGATACTACTATTTCCTGACATGAAAGTCTTTATACCTTGCTTTACTTTACCATTTAAAATTGCAGAAGCATTGTCTGATGTTGATATTATGGAAGTTTCAGCATCAACATTTTTAATATCAAGATAAGCATTATCTGTTACATTTATATTAGAATTAATAACATTAAAGTGTTCGAAATAAGCATCTGCATTATCCGTAACACTTACTTTTACTTCCTTAGCATAAAGCTGTTTTACATTACATGCCGCATTATCTAATACTTTAATTTCTAATTTTTTAGCCTTAAAATGGTTATTAATATAAAAATCAGCATTGTCATATATAGCAATATTTGTTAATGAAGGTACTATAACAAAAACTTTTATTAATGTAATAGGGTTTGTATTACGATTAAAAATTATAGGATTTTTGTTAGGCAAATCGTTTACTTTTACAAACAACTTCCCTTTTGTCGCACTTACATATACTAAATTTTGCACTTTCTTCGGAGCTTTTACTACTACTTTATATTCTTTCCCTTGAAATAAAGTAACTGAAGCGTTGCCAGATACTTCCATACTATCAAAAGCATTTACATTCATAGTATGAGTAACAACTTTTCCATAAGTAATTCTTTTTCTCAGACAAGAACTATTACTTATAGTTATAACTAATAGAAATATACTTAATCTTATAGCATGTGAGATATATTGTTTCATATATTTAAACTTTATAGATCGTTAGCATTTATATTTTCCTGACTTCTTATATTAACTTTATCATATTGATCGTTTATATAAGATGTTAACAGAACATTATCTTTTAAACAAGTAGCAAGAAGACTATTATTATCTTTATCTATCATAGTAATATTCATAAAACTGTTGTTTCCTATATGAATAAAAACATTTCCGGCGTCAGCAAACTTTAATTTGTTGAAAGAATTTGTTTCTATTATATAAGTTTTTTTTATCATTAGTTTTATTATTTTTTACACATTATACCATAGTTAAAGTAATAAGAGCTAATCCTACAAATAAGATTATATTCCAAAAGCAAAAATTTTTCATGAGAATAACTTATTTTATTTTATCTTTCCTTGTGTTACTGCATTAAATAACAATTCCAGATTAATCTGTGTTTCTGCCTTTCCTTGCTCACGAATAGATATGTAGGCATTACCTTGAAGTGATGGTTCTGCATATACTACATTACTATTCATATCGCTTGGTTGACAATAACCAAAACTATATTTCTGTGTAATTTCATCTATCGCAGCATTTAAACTCACTTCAGAGTGATTTATTATAATAACATGATCAAGTAATTGTTCTATATCATGTACTTGATGAGTGGATATTATAAGTGAAGAATCGTCAGAAAGATTACCTGCTATTACCTTTCTAAATGAAGCCTTTGAAGGAATATCAAGCCCATTAGTAGGCTCATCCATAAGAAGTAGGCTACAACATGATGCCAAAGCAAAGCTCATATAAACCTTTTTCTTTTGTCCCATAGATAATTGCTTAAAATTAATCTCACCAGTAATATCAAAGTCTTTTAGGCAATTATTAAGAACTTCTTTATCAAACTTAGGATAAAAGTCTTGATGAATCCTTATATAAGATTCTAAAGACATATTAGGTAAGTCGTACTCCTCTGGCACAATATAGATATCTTGTAAAAACTCAGGATCACGATTTTTTGTTATATATCCATTTACTTTCACACTACCATTCTTAGGTTTTAGCAACCCTGCTATGAGGTAAAGCAAAGTGCTCTTACCTGTTCCGTTCTTACCCAATAGACCATAAATACGGTTATTAGCCAATTGCAAACTAAAGTCAGAAAACACCTTGTGTTTACTTCCTGAGTAGTTAAATGTTAAATTAGATACTTCTATCATAAGCCTCTTATGTTTTAGAAATTTAAAAATATTAGTGTACCAGGTGAATAGTACACTGCAAATGTAAGATAAATAATAGTATCCTCCAAACTTTTCTACAATAATTTTCAAAAAAAAGAAAATAGTTTAGAACATTATAGCTTCATTTTATATGTAAAAAAGGAAAATTATTGTGTTTTATATAGTTTGGTTATTTCTATTATTAAAGTTATGTAGGGAAAATTTATCTACAACAAAATACTTTATAAATAAAAAGAGCTACACCTATCTTTATATATAGATAGATATAGCTCTTTAATATACAATTATTATTATTAATCTACTTACTTAAATGCTTTTATAACTTTTCTGTTATAATCTTTTCATTTTTTATTCAGATAGAGGATTCTGTTTTATTAGTTCTTTATTTGCCTTTATTTCTTGATATGGTATAGCAAATTGCCAATAAACACTTTCTTTAGTCTTAGGAATATTAAGAGCATTAGCTCCTCTATTACGATTTAGTGCAGCTTCTCTATTACTTTCTTTCAAATAACTAAAGTTTTTTGCTTTAGAACGGTCGAAAACAATACCGAGCCTCTTGATATCAAAGAAGCGTTGTCCTTCCATCCATAAGTCTATTCGCTTATTCCTCATAATCTCTTCTATAAGTTCTTCACCAGATGCTTTTGTGTTATAATCAGGATCACGAGTCTTCATTATAGTGTTAAGTGTCTCACGTGCAGCGTCATCTTCATGCAAACGAGCTTCTGCTTCTGCCTTTATATAATATAATTCTGCCAAGCGCATAATCAGAGCATCTCCCATACCATTATTTGCAGACTTAGCTTTAAACTTAATAGATTGCCCCGTTATCTCCCATTTACCATTATTAGGGAAATATTGAGGATTAGCATCCTTAGGAATAGAGTTGCCTTGATCTAAAGCTACCCACCAACCTCTACGAGCATCATTCTTTCCCATCTTATCGTAAATATCTCTATTTACAGCATAACGTAAGATTTGGTTATAACCTATAAAGTTATATGAATAGTTAGCATAGAAGCTAAAATAGCCATTATCTTGATCTGATGCTTGCCTATATCCCCATATCCACTCAGAAGCATTTAAGTTGTTAAACCCATCTAAAAGAGCTTTTCCACTTTGCAAGGTAGCAGAGGTATGCTTTATAGCTTCATCTGCATGCTCCTTAGCCTTCTCCCAGTCTGACTTACTTAGGTCTATACGAGCAGCTATACCTAAAGCTGCAGAATATGAAATTACATTTTTAACACCACGATCAGGAACATTCTTTAGATAACTTAGCGACTTTGTTATATCCTTATCTATCTGAGCATAAACCTCTGCAACTGTGTTACGAGCCATTGGAGCAATGCTGTCGGTAGAAAGACGTAATGGTACACCCAAATAATCATTAGCCCCTCCTGCTACATAGCGATGTCCAAAGAGCTGAACTAATATATGATAGCTCATAGCTCTAAATGCATATCCTTCACCAAGAAGAACATTTTTATCTTCCTCTGATATGTTTTTATTCGACTCAGTACCATATATCAAAAGATTAGCATGATGAATCAAAGTATAATACATATCCCATACCTTAGCGTTAATATCACCATTAGGATTAATATGATCTTGATAACGATAAATAGACATCCAACCTGCCGGATTAGTATTAATCATATCATCTCCCATCATATCAAGCTGTGCACATAGACTACGATGCCCTACACCGCAAAAATGTGTAGCATCTCCCCAAGCATACATATACATCATATTATGTAATCCATTGAGAAGACCATGCAGGCTTCTGGCATCTTTTATCACTGTCTCTTTGTTTACAGATGTACTCGATTCTGTATTAAGAAAATCATCAGAACATGATATAGAGCTAACTGCTAAGAGCAAAGTTACTAATACTGTATATAATATTTTTTTCATAACCATTCTTTTATAATGTTATAGTTAGAGTTGCTGTAAGTGTACGTGCATAAGCATATCCTGCTGCACCTACTATTCCAGAGAACTGTCCCATAGGATTAAGTCCTTTTCGAGCAGATAATAAGAATAAATTTTCTGCAGCTATACTAATATTTCCTCCTTTAAGATTAACTGCGCTTAGCCAACTCTTTGGTAAATTATAACCTAAGCTAATATTCTTTAGCATAAGAGCAGAGCTTGATACTAAGAAACGATCGCTTTGTGTAGCATCATATCGTCCTCCATTCCCTGCATCTAAGCGAGGTACATCTGTTATATCTCCTTTTTGTTTCCATGCTTTAAGCATATCTACATGCATAGCAGAGCCTGCCTGTAGCTTGCGTCCCATCAAACTAGCATAACCAGAGTCGTATGTTTTGCCACCAAGCTGATAAGAGAAGTTAACCCCCAGCTCGAAATTCTTCCAAGTAAGAGTAGTACCAAATCCACCATACAAGTCTGGAATAGATGTACCACAAAAATGCTTTTTAGCTAATTCTCCGTTCTTAGTTAAAGTAGCCTTCTCACCCTCTGCTGCTAATGGTTTAGCATTAGGATAAAGCTCTTTGTCTAAACGATACATAGCCATACCGTCATCAGGATCTACACCAACATATTCATTTAGATAATAGTCGTATATACTACCACCTTCCATATATTTTTGATAATCTAACTCTATACCGTTTTCGCGGTTTTCTTTAGGAAGTCTTAATATAGTATTAGTAAAGTGTGTTCCATTAAGATTTATCTTCCATGACAAATCATTAGTCTTGACAAGTATAGCATTGATATCAAACTCAAAACCACTGTTACGTATCTTACCTATATTCTTATTTATTTCAGTAACTCCAGTCGAATTGGCTAAAGGATAAGGGAATATCAAGTCAGAAGACTCTTTGTTAAAGTATTCAAAAGTACCATATACTCTACTAAATAAGCTATATTCTACAGCCACATCTAAACTTGTTTGAGCCTCCCAGCGAAGTGTTGGGTCGGCATAAGAATAAAGCCTTAAGCCACCTTCATCAAGGTTATTTGATCCAAAGCTATACAAAGTCTGATAAGCATAGTAATTTTTCTCTAAGTTATCATTACCTGTCTGACCAATAGATGCTCTAAGCTTTAAGTCGTCTAACCATTTAGAAGTACTTTTCATGAAAGCCTCTCTTCCTATGTGCCAGCCTGCACCAACAGCCCAAAAGTCGCCCCAACGGCAATCAGGAGCAAAGCGTGAAGAGCCGTCTCTACGATAAGAAGCTGAGAAATTATATTTCTGTTTATAATCCCAGTTTAATCTACCGAAATAACCTTCCTTCCTATAATTATCAGTATATGAATCTAATCCAACTATATTAGTAAGGTTAGAGAACTCATCAAGACCCAATACCATCATATTCTTTTTTGCACCATTAAGATCGGTAGCAGTATACTTATAAGACTCATGTCCTAACAGAACTGTAATATCATGTTCGCCAAAGGTTTTTGAGTATTCTAAAAGCTGATTAAAAGTAAGCGTGCTGGTAGCAAAATCTTCTATTGAAAGTAATCCTGAAGGCTGGTCGCCCATAATATTATTATATCTAACCTTCTTTTTTATCATACTAAGATCGTATGCAGCATTAATCGTATACTTTAGTTCTGGCATTATTTTAAAAGTAGCGTGCCCACGAGAGCTTAACATATCTCGAGTAGTAGTAGAATGGTCTAACTCTCCTTCATAAACGGGATTAAAACGAGCGCTATACGGACGCCCATTATTATAGTCAAACACCTTCTTACCTGTTTGTGGATCTAATACATATTCGCCTGTTATAGGATCGTGCTTATGTATAGGATAGAAAGGAGCTATACCTTGTAAGAAACTAAAAGAGTTGGAATCGAAATAACCAGATGACTTCTTTGGTGCTACGCTTGCTGCATGTACAAACGACACATTACCACCTAAATCAACCCATTTGTTTACATTATAGTTTAAATTAAGACGACCTGACGTGCGTTCATATTCAGTATTTCTGCGGTAACCTTGCTCTTTAATATGCCCCAAAGACATAAACGTAGACACCTTATCATTACTATACGAACCACTTAGGTTATACTCTCCTCTGTAACCTGTTCTGAAAAGAGCTTTCTCCCAATCTAAATCATCACCCCATTTAAGACCTGTTATTTCTTTATTAAGAGTTCCGTCTGGCATTACTATTTGAGGTACTCCGTCTACCCATTTTGTTTTATCTTGCGTAGTACCAAAAGTGTTTGTTCTTTCATCATAACTAATTCCTGTCTTAATGCCTGCAAAAGGATTAAAAACATCACCACGGAAATCAAAAAACATATCATAGTTAGCCAATAATGCAGCTTGCTCTTTAGACATGCCTTCTTCGAATTGATGCTGATTATACCACTGCTGCCAAAGTACAGGAAAATACTGATTGACACTAAGCGTTTTGTAACGCTCTTGACCACGCTGAGTAATACCTTGACTCGTAGTAAAAGTCAACGTAGGAGCACTACCCTTACGCTTACCTTGCTTAGTGGTTATAAGCACTACACCGTTACCTGCTGACGAACCGTAAAGAGCTGTTGCTGAAGCGTCTTTAAGAATAGATACGCTTGCTATGTCTTGTGGATTAATATCAGCCAAAGAGCCATTATAAACAGAACCATCTACTATATATAACGGATCACTTGAAGCATTGATAGAACCAAAACCACGAATCATAACACCTGAAGATGAGCCCGGCTGACCTAAAGCTGTTGTTACTTGCACACCTGGAGCTGCACCTGCAAGAGCTGTAGACACATTAGTAATAGGACGATTCTCTAACTGCTTAGCAGAGATATTCGACTGAGCACCTACTAAAGATTGTTTCTTAGCCGTACCATACGCCACAACTACTACCTCGTCAATCTCTTTATCATAACTCTGTAAAACTACTCTTATGTTAGATCCTGCTTTTACCTTTGTAGGATGCATACCTACATAAGTAACCTCTAACTGTGCATTAGCAGGAGCAGACACAGCAAACTTACCATCTAAGTCAGTTACAGAACCTGTTTGAGTACCAGATACTCGCACAGAGGCACCTATGACAGGATTACCCTTATCATCTACAACTGTACCTGTAACCTGCGATTGTGCAAAGGCTATACCCGTACTTAGGGCAATACCTGCAAAAATCATATAAAGTCTTTTGGCCATAAGATTTTTGATAAAAATTAAACATTAAACATTTACTGCTCGCAAAAATATATAGTTATCTTTAAATTGCAAAATTTTATTACCTATTTTTTTACTTTTATATGCAAAAAAGTACATTTAATGAAAATTTCATGTCTTATATCATCTTTTATAAAGCCATTTTTAACTTTTTACCCTTCATTAAAGAGCTTACATATCGTTACATTTTCATACAAATCTATTCAATAAAAAATAATAAAGAGAAAACTATAATATATAAAAAACGTCTAAATATAATCTTTCTTTCATGAAAATATCATTTTTAATAAAAAGTATCTCTACATGCTTTTTCACATTTTTGATAAAAAAACATGTACAATAACAAAAAAAACAAATATATAACCACACACAAAAACACTTTATATTAAAGCAAAACAACATTATTTCTTAAGACAAAACACATGTTTTTATGACTAAAACATACTCTTTTTACCATTAATAAGAGTTTATAATATAGTAAAAATAAGCTATTTTTCTTATAAAAATAGATTAAAAATGAATCAAAAATAAGTTATTTTTATTCCTGAAACATTACCTTTTCATCTTTAATAGATGACGTTTTATGTTCTGAAAATTTAACTTTTACAGTTTTTTTAACCAACTATTATTTCTTATCTCTCACCTTAACACTACAAATAGTTATTATTAAAACTGTTAGTTTTTTACTTACTAAAGATAATTTATTAGTAATTTTGCAACTAATATTTTTACACAAGGTAAGAAAATATGGCAAATTTAAGATTTAACGTAGTAGAACGTGCTTTTAAAAAGCGCCCCCTCCCTGTAGAAGTACCAGAAATGCGTCCAGCAGAGTATTATGGTAAGCTTGTTTTCAATCGCGAAAAGATGTACAAGTATCTATCTTTGGAGGTTTATGAGAAGTTAGTAGATGTCATCGATAATGGTACACGGCTCGACCGCTCCATAGCCGATGCAGTGGCACAAGGTATGAAGCAATGGGCTTTAGATAATGGTGCTACTCATTATACTCACTGGTTTCAACCCTTAACTGAAGGTACTGCCGAAAAGCACGATGCTTTTGTAGTCCATGATGGCAAAGGAGGTATGATGGAAGATTTCTCTGGCAAGCTCCTTGTACAGCAAGAACCTGATGCCAGCTCGTTCCCAAATGGCGGTATACGTAATACTTTCGAGGCAAGAGGATATTCAGCATGGGACCCTACAAGCCCGGTATTTATCATTGATGACACTCTTTGTATACCAACAATTTTTATTTCTTATACTGGTGAGGCTTTAGATTATAAAGCACCATTACTAAAATCACTTCGAGCAATAAATAAAGCTGCTACAGAAGTATGTCAATATTTCGATCCAAATGTAAAACAAGTACATGCCAATCTTGGCTGGGAACAGGAATATTTCCTTGTAGATGAAGATCTTTTCTTTGCTCGTCCAGACTTAGTACTTACTGGTAGGACCTTAATGGGGCATGATTCGGCTAAAAACCAACAGATGGACGACCACTATTTCGGTACAATACCTGAACGTGTACAGGCATATATGAAAGACCTTGAGATAGAAGCCTTACAACTTGGCATTCCCGTTAAGACACGTCATAACGAAGTAGCACCGGGACAATTTGAATTAGCACCTATCTTTGAGGAATGTAATTTAGCTGTAGATCACAACATGCTGCTTATGTCGCTAATGAAAAAGATAGCACATAAGCATAGCTTTCGTGTGCTTTTACATGAAAAACCTTTTAATGGTATAAATGGTAGTGGCAAGCATAACAACTGGAGCTTAACCACAGATACGGGAGTTTTACTACATCGTAACGGTAAAACCCCAGAAGACAATTTGCGCTTTGTAGTATTTATTGTAGAAACATTGATGGCTGTTTATAAGCATAATGGGTTATTAAAAGCATCGGTTATGAGTGCTACTAACGACCATCGTTTAGGTGCTAACGAAGCTCCTCCTGCTATCATCTCCTCCTTTTTAGGTACTCAGCTTACAGAGTTGCTTGATCATATAGAGCTGGCTGATAAAGAAGAATTATTCACTTTTGAAGGTAAACAAGGAATGAAACTGGACATTCCTGAAATACCTGAACTTCTAATAGATAACACAGATCGTAACCGTACCTCACCATTTGCCTTCACAGGTAACCGCTTTGAGTTTAGAGCTGTTGGTTCTGAAGCTAACTGCGCATCAGCTATGATAGTACTAAACACTGCAGTAGCTGAAGCCTTAATACACTTTAAAAAACGCGTAGATACACTCATAGCAAAAGGAGAGAATAAAACTTCTGCCATCATTGATATTATTCGTGAAGACATTAAGACATGTAAACCAATACGATTTGACGGCAATGGATATAGCGAAGAGTGGAAGCAAGAAGCATATAAACGAGGATTAGACTGCGAACCAAGCTGCCCTATATGTTTCGATCGTTACCTTGATAAAGAAAGTGTTAAAATGTTTGAGCTTACAAACGTAATGACGAAAAACGAATTATTAGCACGTAACGAGGTGAAATGGGAAACTTACACAAAGCGCATTCAGATAGAAGCACGTGTTATAGGAGATATTGCCATGAACCATATAATACCTGTAGCCACTGAATATCAAACGCTATTAGCTAAGAACGTTAAAAGCATGATGGACATATTTGGAGGAGAAGAAGGGAAAAAACTTACTGAGAGCAATATTAGTATAATAAAAGATATTGCTAATCGTATTAAAACTATCGAAATAGATGTAGAAGAACTTGTCAATACACGCAAGATTGCTAACAAAATAGAAAGTCAACGCAAAAAAGCCATTGCATATCATGACACTATAGCACCTAAGATGGAAGAAATACGCTATCAAATAGATAAGTTAGAACTTATAGTAAGCAATGAGCTTTGGACACTTCCCAAATATCGAGAACTACTTTTTATAAGATAATAATTTTATATATAATAAAACTTCTATCAACTTCTATAAATCAGGACTGATACTTCTCTCGAAGTATCAGTCCTTTTTGTTATTCCCATTTGGGAAAATATTACAACAAATAAAGATAATTTGTCGGGATAACCAGACTCGAACTGGCGACCCCTACGTCCCGAACGTAGTGCGCTACCAACTGCGCCACATCCCGAATTGATAAGGCAAAGGTAGTAAGATTAGTTGGAAAAGAAAAGATAAGATGCAAGAAATAAGCTAAAAACATACATACGGTTCAAGCCGTAAGATAGCATCTTGCGGAAAATCTTTAAGCAAACGCAACTGAGAAAGCGATGTTAGTCTTCCCTTTAGACGACGATAATCGCATATAGCACGAGCCTGATAAAAGTTAATATAAGGGTGTTTGCGTAGCTGAGACAAAGTTAACTTATTTAGATTTAACCTTTCTGTATGCACTCCTTTTACCTCAAAGAAAGGTAATGCCTCTTCAGGAAAGTTATCAATCTCCTTCAATTGACCCACGGCAACATACCCTCCTAAACGCTTTCCATATGAAACGATAGCCTTAGCCCAACCAGATCCTATACACGGAACTTTCTTTAATAAGGTTGTATCTGCATTAGCAAGATTAATTTTCTGCCCCAACTTTATCTTAATAGGATAACGTATCGTATCGCGATCATACTCTTTATAGGCATGATACTTATCTTTAGCTTTAAAAGCTCTAAGAGCTTCCATTGCCTGATGTTGCCGTTCAGCCTTACGCTCTTGATAAGCACGCACAGAAGCTAATGTTGATGCAGGAAGAAAGTCGTCGCTTATACGTATAAAAGGAGCAAGCTCTTGATATTGTTTTCTGGTCATACCATAAATTTTAGCAAACTCTTCTGGTGCATGATATACTCCACCCTTAGCCCTATAACGGTATATATTACGTATTTGAAAGGGAGATAGACCTAATTTTCGTAACGTTACGCTGTCTGCTGTATTAGGGTCAAACGTAAAATATTTAGTATTTGCTAATCGGTCTAACTGATAATTATTAGAATGTATATCTGTACCTGAAGCAGATATACCTACAATAGAATCGTTCTTTATATCATCGGAAGTATAAGAATATCTATTACCAATAAAATAAATAATAACACCTGATAGCAAAAATAATGCTACCAAGAAAATTACAGCTCTACGATCAGAGCGATGAAGGTAAAAAAAGGATTTTATTTTCAAATGCTTCTTAAAGAAAAAAAATAAAAAAACTTATTTACAAACAGCTTTTCTTGCTTTATTGATACTCTTCTTCTAAACTATCTTTCCATAACTTAAAAGGATTTCTACGCATGTGCGAATTATAAAAACGATGATCTCCTGTAACCTCTACGCCTATAAAAGATGGTTTATCAAAATATTCTTTCTCGTTACTTAGTTCTACTTCTGCCATTACTAACCCTTCATTATCTCCATGAAACTCATCTACTTCAAATGTATGTCCTGCATAATTTATTAGATAACGATGCTTATCTATTATACCTACATCACAAAGATACAATAAGTTTTTAGCCTCTTCCATGGATATTTCTTTCTCAAACTCATAACGAGATAAGCCTCCATTACGTGATGGACCCTTAATAGTGAGGAAAGCTTTATTATCACATACTCGCACACGCACTGTGTTTACAGAAGCAAAATAACCTTGCTTAATATGCATACAGCTATGTGCCAAAGCCTTCCAATCATAATTCTTATGCACTAAAAACTTGCGTTCTATCTCTATCCCACTCATAAATCAACACTAAAATGTTTATCTAAAAGAGATTAATAAGATAATAATACATAATAACAACAATACTATAGCAATACCTAATATTACCGTTTTACCTTGCTTTTCCTGTTGTTTAGCACGCTGTTTTTTTCTTAAATTCTTGGAATTATTCATAGTTACATGGTTTAAAAGATTGTTATACTATATGTTTTGCTCTTCTGTTGGAAACTCCATCAGATATGCTTTTATAAAATCGTCTATCTTTCCGTTCATCACTCCTTCAACATCAGAAGTTTGATAATTAGTACGATGATCTTTAACACGCCTATCATCAAAGACATAACTACGTATTTGGCTACCCCATTCTATCTTCTTCTTTGCTGCCTCTACTTTAGCTTGTGCCTCCATACGCTTCTTCATCTCACGATTATATAGCTGCGATTTAAGAAGTTGCATTGCCTTTGCACGATTCTTTGGCTGATCGCGTGTTTCTGTGTTTTCTATTAATATCTCTTCCTTTTCTCCTGTATCTGGATCTTCATATTGATAGCGCAACCTTACTCCGGACTCCACTTTATTAACATTTTGTCCTCCTGCACCACTTGAACGGAAAGTATCCCAACTTACACGAGCAGGATCAACATATACCTCTATGGTATCATCGACTAATGGTGTAACGAAAACAGATGCAAAACTGGTCATTCTCTTACCTTGAGCGTTAAACGGACTTACTCTAACCAATCTATGTACTCCATTCTCACTCTTCAAATAACCATACGCATACTCACCCGATTCAAATTTCATTGTAACGCTCTTAATACCTGCCTCATCTCCTGAAAGAATATCAGATATTGTTACTTTATAACCATGAGCTTCTCCCCATCGCATATACATACGCATAAGCATCTCTGCCCAGTCTTGACTTTCTGTACCTCCAGCACCAGAATTAATCTTCATAACACACTCCATAGGATCCTCTTCCTGACGAAGCATATTCTTTAACTCTAAATCTTCAATGGTTGAAACTACTTTATTATACATAGTATCAACCTCGTCTTCAGTAACAAGTTTGTCTTTATAGAAATCGAAAGCTAATTGCAACTCCTCTGCTTGTGCTTTAGCTTTATCATAACCTTTCACCCATCGCTCTATCTCCTTTACCTTTTTCATCTGCTGACGAGCATAATCTGGACTCTCCCAGAAATCAGGAGCTTGTGTGCGAAGCTGTTCTTCTTCAAACTCTATACGTTTCTTATCAATACCTAAATAACGTTTTAAAGACTCGACACGCGAAAGTATATCTTTTAATTGATCGGATGTTATCATATAACTTTTATATTAACTCCGTTATATTTATACTAATGAAGAGGTAGTGTTGGTAAGATCTGTTTCTTCATACATAGCATTAATAATATTGGAGAAATTCTTTATCACTACAGAACGCTTTAATTTTAATGTATTTGTAAGCTCACCACTCTCCATAGAAAAATGATGTGCTAACAAAGTAAAACGCTTTATCTGTTCATACTGTGCTAAATGTTGCTGAAGAGTTTCTATACGATCGCGCATCATATCATTGACACGTTTGTCTGAACAAAGCTCCTCTCTGCTAGAAAAACTAATATTATGCTCCTTTGCCCACTGCTCCAACAAGCGAAAATCTGGTACAATAAGTGCAGAAACAAACTTACGCTGATCGGCTATTATTGCCACTTGCTCTACAAACTTATCTACAAGCAACATTCCCTCTACCATTTGCGGAGCTATATATTTACCGTTTGAGGTCTTGAATAAGTCCTTTATACGTTCTGTTAAAAACAATTCGCCGTCTTTTAAATAGCCTGCATCTCCTGTATGAAAAAATCCATCTTTATCGTAAGCTGCTGCTGTTATAGCATCGCGATGGTAATAACCCGGGGTTATTGTAGGACCTTTCAATAACACTTCGCTATCCTTACCTATACGTATCTCAATGCTATGGATAGGACGCCCCACAGAACCTATAGTATAAGGTTTACCTTTATGGTCGCAACTCACAGTAGCTAAGCTCTCTGTTAAACCATAGCCCACGATCATATCTATACCAATACTATGCACAAACTCTTCTATCTCTGGAGATACATACGCGCCTGCTGTTGGAAAAATATTTGGATTAAGAAGTCCTAATTGCTTTCTAACTAAACTTAATACAGTGGAATTATAAAACCTATATTTAAGCTCCAAGCCTAAAGGAACTCGCTTTCCCTTAGACTTATAAAAAACATTACGACTACGACCTATATGCAAAGCCTTATAAAACAACCTACGTTGTAAGATGTTAGAACTATCCATACGATCCTTTACTGCAATATATACCTTCTCCCAAAAACGTGGCACTGCTGCCATACATGTAGGGTTTGTTTGCCTCATTGATGTGAGAATATCCTTAGGATCGGTATTCACTATTAGCTCCGTACCAAAAGTTAGAGCAAGATAAGCCCAACCGCGCTCAAAGACATGAGTAAAAGGTAAAAAATTAATAACCTTATCATGCTCTGTAAGAGGCACACAACGGCCATTAGCTTCCATAGCTGCATCAAACATCTTATACGTTAGAATAACACCCTTACTATCACCTGTTGTGCCACTTGTATATAAAATACAACAAATATCATCTAAAGAAGCCTCTCGCCATAAGTTCTCTACCTCTGACTGTCTTGGCAAATTAGCACCTATTTTTAGGAAGTCTTCAAAATAAAGCGCATTAGGATCGTGTGTACTAATACGCACATTTTTATCAAAAACAATAATACGCTCAAGTGTTGGGCATAGTGGAAAAATACGGTGTGCCTTATCATATTGCTCCTGTTCACCTACAAAAAGATATTTTATAGATGCATCTTGTATCATATATTGTATCTGCTGCTCAGAGCTGGTAGCATAAAACGGAATACTTATTGCACGTATACCATACGCCCCAAACTCTGTATATAGATACTCTACACAGTTCTGCGCAAACACACCTATAGTTTCTTGTGGCTTAACATTCAGATTAAGTAGTGCATTAGACACCTCTTTCACACGGGTAGAAAACTGATTCCAATCTACCGTTTTCCAGTCAGTCCCACCAAATTCTTTAAATTTAAGAACTGGCTTCTCACCAAATTTCTTTGCCTGCTCGTGAATAAGAAAAGATAGGTGACATCTTGCTTGCATTGTTTTATAACGTTTATGTGATACTTATTTTTAATCAAGACCTTTTATGCAATAGATAAAAAAATATAATATTTATAACCTATAGCTTTTGCAAAAATAAGAAATATTAGTCAGAATAAGAAATAAATTAGCTTTAAAGTTATAAGAGAATATCATTATCTAATGAGCTACAATCTTAATAAGTTTTTAAGAATTATCCGTTCACAACTAACTTTCTTGTATTAATAGATAATGTTTTAGAAAGAAAAAGGTAAGAGTAAGTATAAGAAAAGTATATGTTTGAAAAAGAAAAATAGGTTATTTTTATCTCAAAAATAAATTAAAAATATAATAAAAATAAATTATTTTTCCGTTTAATGGTTTATGTTTTCGTTTCTAAAATGATATACTTTTATATGTTAAAAGACATGTATGACAAAAAAAACAAAAACTAAAGTCTAAAAAAAAACATTAATTTAAGACTACTTTCTACCAAAGTCGGCAGGTATTTCGCCCCAACTTCTTGTTTCCCACTTCACTATAGGCACACGAAAAGTATGATCTCTAAGCCACAATTCAGCTCTTTTTACCATATTAAGCACCTCTTCGGTTTCAGAGCTACGTAATAAAGTAGTTTTGCATCGCTTTTTATTTACCCAAAGAATGGCATTGTACGAATCGCTATATATAATCTTATCTGCTATTTTATGCTTCTCCATTAAGGCTAAAGCATGTACTATGGCAAGAAATTCACCTATATTATTAGTCCCCTTTATTGGTCCGAAATGAAAGAGTTGCTGCCCTGTAGCAAGGTCTATCCCGCGATATTCCATCTTACCAGGATTACCCGAGCAAGCTGCATCTACAGCCCACGCCGCTGCCTTTACCTCTATTGGTAAAGGCAACACCGTGTCATGTCTATAATCAGGAGGATTTATAATAACGCTCATATAAATTTTATTTTCCGCTAATTATCCTTATTCATTTTATCCTACATACGTTCTGGCACCTCAATGCCAAGCAAAGACATACCATTCTTAATAATCTTAGCCACATTATTTGCTATAACTAAGCGTGTAATCTTTTCCGCATCTGTATCGGCTCCAAGAATGCTATAATCGTGATAAAACTGGTTAAACTCCTTTGTAAGCTCATAGCAATAATTAGCTATACCACTAGGACTATAGTCTACACCTGCTTGTGCTACTGTAGAACCAAACTCATTTAACTTCTGTACAAGGGCTATCTCCTTTTCATTTAAAGGAGATTTATCGGAAAGCATCTTTGGTATAGATATATGTTGTGCTTCTGCCTTACGCAATATACTACGAATACGCGCATAAGTATATTGTATGAAAGGACCCGTATTACCATTAAAATCTATCGATTCTTCAGGATTAAACAACATATTCTTACGTGCATCTACCTTTAATATGAAATATTTCAAAGCTCCCAAGCCTACGATACGAGCTATTTCGTTTTTCTCCTCTTCA
Organism: Prevotella amnii DSM 23384 = JCM 14753; assembly: GCF_000378745.1. Lineage (GTDB taxonomy): Bacteria > Bacteroidota > Bacteroidia > Bacteroidales > Bacteroidaceae > Prevotella > Prevotella amnii. The sequence continues at coordinate 17,124 of NZ_KB905286.1, read as the reverse complement.
GTAATACCTTCAAGCTTATTTACCTTATCCTCACTTAACTTTTTAGCATTCGCTATCATCGACTCTATCAAGTCGTCGGCATCAACCACAGTTCCTTCACGGCTTTTCATCTTACCATTAGGCAACTCTACCATGCCATATGAGAAATGAACAAGATCTTTACCCCATTTAAAACCTAAACGATCCAAAAGTATTGAAAGCACCTGAAAATGATAGTTCTGCTCATTACCTACAACATAAATCATCTTATCTATAGGATAATCAGTAAAACGCATCTGAGCCGTTCCTATATCTTGTGTCATATATACAGATGTACCATCTGCACGAAGCAATAATTTCTGATCTAAACCTTCATTTGTTAAGTCTGCCCAGACAGAATTATCATCTTTGCGGATAAAAAGCCCCTTGGCTAAGCCTTCTTCTACCTTCTTCTTACCAGCAAGATAAGTATTACTCTCATAATATATTTTATCAAAACTTACACCTAAAGCTTTATAAGTTTCATCAAAGCCAGCATATACCCAACTGTTCATCTTAGCCCAAAGGCTACGCACTTCAGGGTCATTAGCTTCCCATTTAACAAGCATTTCATGAGCTTCTTTCATCAATGGCGACTCCTTCTCTGCCCTCAACTTAGCCTCTTCTTCAGATAACCCATCAGCAAGAAACTTCTCTGTAAGCTCTTTTAGCTCCATACGATAATGCTTATCGAAAGCTACATAGAAATCGCCTATAAGATGATCGCCTTTCTTACCAGACTCTTCTGGAGTAATTCCATTACCCCACTTTAACCAAGCAAGCATGGATTTGCATATATGAATACCCCTATCATTAACAATATTAGTCTTTATAACCTTATTACCATTAGCTTCCATTATCCTTGCTAACGACCAACCTAAAAGATTATTACGAACATGGCCTAAATGAAGAGGCTTATTTGTGTTTGGAGAAGAATATTCTACCATTACAAGAGGACTCTCTTTTGTAATCTCCTTTTCGCCAAACTTATCTTTAGAACTAATATCATTAAGCAAACTTATCCATGCCTTCGAAGATATTACAAGGTTTAAAAAACCCTTTACCACATTATAAGAAGCAACAGCCGTACAGTTTGCCAAAAGATACTCGCCTATTTCCTGACCTGTTTGCTCTACACTCTTCTTAGATATTCTAAGCAATGGAAAAGTTACAAGAGTAAGATTACCCTCAAAATTAGTACGAGTCTTCTGTAGCTGCACCATGCTATCTGGCACTTCTACACCATATAAAAATTTAATGGCTGACAATGCAGCAACTGTTATCTGATGTTCTATATTCATATCTATATGTATATTTATGATATTTCAATACTGCAAAGGTATAGAAATTCAGCTAAATATAAAAGCAAATACAAAGGATATGCCCCCTTATTCATTATAATAGCATATAAATATAATTACCAATCTTTACGAAAAGGCTTATTATCATACACTATGTCATCATTATAAAAACTACGGGCAATAGTCTGCATCGCATTTATATTCATACGATAAAGACTGGGATCAAACCCAAACCACATAGTTCCACCATATCCCTTAGATACAATATCTTGAGCATAATAATTGGAAGTATAATAATTCCTTGAGCATTCATTAGAAGCTTGTATCATGCCTCTTCTACTTAAACCAGGATAATTATAACTCAAATCACTACATCTGCCATAATCTTGTATAGCAAAATCGATAAATTCACCTGGCTTTTTACCATTAACTGGCACCAATGAACCTGTACGACTATATACATAAACCTCAACTAAGCGATTAGGACCTAAATACTCCTTTAAATAATAACATAAACGTGAAGTTGCATAAACATTAGACCGCTCAAAGCCAGGATAATCTCCCTCGTTACCATATTCATCATCCAGAAACACGCCATCTAAATCATAAGCATCACACATAGCCTTCATATTGCGAGCAAAGGCTTTAGCACCTTCTTCTGATAAATTAGTTATGCCTGCACGATCATGGTTAGGCAAAATACCCATAATAACCTTTATTCCTTTTTCACGTAAAGGATCTATATACTTCTCCTTATAATCAAGTAAATGTTGTACATTCTCATTATTCTTATTATAAACCTCCCCAGTCTCTTCATTATAATTGATATTACCAGAAAAAAGCACTACCTGATCAAAAAAATATTTCTTACTATTTTTTAAAGTAAAACAAAGAGCATTAAGAGGATTAGAATCATTTACCTCAGGCATTGATATATTAATAAAAGGCTGTGCCTTATGACAATTAGGCATCTTAGAAATATCGCGAACCAAAAGAATAAAATTACCTCTTTCTGATATACCTATACCGTTATCACTGTTAATAGACAACGGTATAGCATAAGTGCTATTTTCTTTCAAATGCTCTGAAGTCTTATAAGCAACTGATATTGCCGTAGACTTATCTTCACCCTTTAGAATCTTAGCCGTTGTAGTAATAGCCACCAATTCCTTAGGCATTATTTCATATTTAGTTCCATGCTTCTTATTATACTGCTCAAGTACAGAAGCATTATAAACTATAGTAAACTTCGCAACATCTGTAGCAGAACTATTAAGATTAACATACATATCTGTTTTACCTTTATTATTAAAGATAATTGAGTCTACTTCAGAAGCCCCATACTTATCCGTTATAAAACTTAAAGGTCTTTCAGAACTAACATATCGTTTCTCATCTAATCTAGGTAATTCAACACTATCCGAACAAGATGTTGCAAAAACTCCTATAAAAGAAGATAATATAATAATTTTTATAATATTTGCTTTCATATTTTTTTTATTTTTTATCTTTATGATAATGAATGATTTTATAAATTAGTAATACGTCTTTCACGTTTATTTCTCAGGAAGAGAGACATTTAACCATGACAGATTACTATTAGCAATAGCATCATTACCATTACCTGTAACATCTTTTACTATATTTCCTGAAGGCTCATCAAACTTCCAATAAGCAACAAGCCCATCAGTTTTAGGATCTACTGAATAAATATGAGATGATATTTCTTCTTTTGTACGAATAACTTTCCATACACGTACCTCCGAGATCCAACCATCTAAATAGCGTCCATTATCATAAGACTTTCCTATAAAAAAAGCACGATCACCAAAGCCATTAAGATTAACGTTTATAATACCAGCGTTTACCTTAGATTGTTCTTTTCCATCAACATAAATAATCATTTCTTGAGACTGTTTATCATAAGTCATCGCAACATGTATCCATTTATTAATAGGTAATCCCTTAGAAGCATCTGGGGCTGGGAAATTCCCAGAATTAGTAGCTATCTGAATTTGATTACCTTTCCTATCAGCATCTCCTATACGAAATAAAAACTGACCTTCAATACCCATTACAGTTGTTATTAAACGACTAAAATCACGCACTTTTATAAGAGCCTCTAAAGTTACTTTCTGCATTTGTTCTACATCAGATGCAGTTTTCCAATTTACTGTTAGATAATTCTTATTAATATCAGCTACTACATTAATTAATGCTCCTGCTCGGAATACATAGTAATAATGTTTACTTGATGCCAACAAAGCTATATCATCAGTTTTTACTGTTATTGGTAATACATAAATTAAATCACGATTTAAAGAACTTAAATTCTTAAATTTAAATATCGCATCTGTCGATTTTACCGAATTAACTCCTACGGTTACTTTCCCTTTAACAACTTCATAACATTTATTTGGCAATATAACGGCATTAGCATAATAAGATTTATTATAAGTATTTACTATAGAAGGATCTACCACAAACTCTGCATTAACTTTATATTCAGCAGGACGAGCTAATGATAAATTCAAAGTCTTTGCCACATCTCCAATTGTACCCTTTATGATAGTCTCATTAATCATTGATTTTGCATCAATAAAACACTTATTGGTAAAGTATTCCTCTTTGTCATTCTGACAAGCTACAAACAACAATACTATCAAAGGTAAATATTTAATAAACTTCTTCATAATCTTTAGTTTTTAATAGAAGGATTCAATATGTTAATAGCTTTTCTCACAACAGGATAAGTAAAACTCGGGTGATAGTAATCAGAATTTATGTTTATCATAGCTAATCCTGCTATATCATATAATTCATGCTGAGCAGAAGCCCACTTTGCAGCACCTAATACGGCATATTTTTTCCCTACCCAATAACCTGTTTTACTATCTGTAGTATCAAAAGTATACATCATTACAGCAGGTAAAAATTTATTCAAAGGAACTCCTTCAACTACTGCGCTATTAATACACTTCATTACACCTGCTTCTGAAACTTCCTCTAAACACGGAATAATAATGTATTTAGATAACTTGAATATTTCTTTATTTATAACATTTTGAGGTTTGCCTTGAAAGATTAAAGTTTTATCGATATGTTTCTTAGCCCAATTCATAGCCATACCAATAAAGTTATTTTCCCATTCTGATAAAAGTTTTTTATCAGAATCCTCCATATAAAGTTTAAACTTACCATTATAACTTATAACAATCCCATCATAATTATACTTGCTACAGATGTCAAACGATGTTTTTACAGAATCAGTTAGATAATCATTAAAACTTTTATATTTTTTGTTTTTATTTTCAGGGACTTCAAAAAAGGCTTTTTTTTGAAGTGTATAAACAGCTTTTATCTTTTCAAAACTAATCTCATATAAAAACTTCATTGATTTTTTTTCACGCAGTTTTATCATATTTTCTAAATTCTCCTTATTTATAGAATAAGGATTTGTAAGAACAATATAATCTATACTATCTGGAATAGCTTTAATTTGCTGTCCTTGCGAGTTAGGATATAAATGACTATTATCAAACCAAGCCATTGCTATTTTATGCTTACTTGCTTTATAATCACGTAGCTTAGTAAGGTAATTATCATATAATTTAGTGTTTTGCGTTGATATCTCTGGCTCATTTATCTTTATCGTTTCAACATCTGTATTACAAGAACAAAAAGTAAAAGTAATAGCAATAGACAAACAAACCATAGAAAATGTAATATATTTCATATTTTTATTCTTAATTTTTATTAGTTTCTATAGCACAAATAGCATATATAAATTTTAATTTTTCTTAGCCCACCAGACATCTATACCTTGTGAGTTAGCTCCTCCAAGTAATTGTAAAGCTTTCTCATAGTTTTGCTTATTATCGCTGTTTTCAGACTTAGGGTACATCATGCGACGTGCTCCTCTGTTGCTATCAACAGTTCCCGCACTAAGATTTACTACTGCTGGCATTAACTTAGGGTATCCTGTACGACGAAATTCAGACCAAGCTTGATGCCCTAAAGGGAAATTAGCTATCCACTTTTGTGTAATAATACGCTCTAAACTCTTCTTAAAATTTCCATCTTCCCATTTTATTGTTATATCAGAAGGTACTTTGCTAAAACTATAAGTACCTGCTGGATCAATGTAAGAAGCTGGCGTATTTTCGCTATCGTTCATATAACTCTCTGCGCCTGATACCTGCCATTGCTCAAATGACAATTTTATTCCTTTATTATAAAGCTCTTTAGCAGTAGCGTTTCCCATTTTCCACCCACGCAAAGCACCTTCTGCTTTCAAGAAAGCTACTTCTGATGCATTCATCCACATTATGGGTGTATTGACCTTAACTTTATAATTAGAATAAGCATGTGCCACATCTGCATCTGGAATAGTAATACCGCTACGCAAACCTATATATTCATTATTAGCACCATCTAATGTTGATTTTGTAAACATAGCTTCACGTCTAGGATCTTTATACCCATTCATAAAGGTTATAATATTAGCATTCACACGTGAATCTCCACCATTATATTCATACATTACTACATAAAAAGGATTTTTACCTGCTTGTTTATAAAACGCATTATCACTATTATCTTGCATCACTCCTATAGAATGATTGACGGCACTTTCTGCCATTTCCTTAGCTTTTTTAGGCTCTACGTTTACAATACGCATAGCCATTCTTAGCTTTAAAGAGTTTGCTAAACGAATCCATTTTATCACCTTACCTTCATAAACATGATCGGCTTTTGGTGAAAAATCCTCTGTTTGATGTTTTGTCAATACTTCTATATCAGAATTTAGCTGCTCAAACATTTTATTATATATATCTTTCTGTGTATCATAAGGTGCCTTAATCTCTCCATTTTGACCTATCTTTGAATAAGGTATAGGTCCATAAGCATCTGTGATACGTTGCATAGCCAACACCTTAACAATGTCTGCTACAGCTATTGGTACAGGATTGATAGTATCTTTTGTTACAGGATCTATCATCTGCTCACTTACTTTTTTAACATTAACAAAAACTTTAGGTATAATATCTTTAAACAAAGATGCGCTCCAACCATCTTCTGGAACAAATGTAGAAAAGTTTTTATTATTAAATCCCGAATTACTATCAGACAAATACCCTCCCATAGTGCCACCACCTAAACAATCTGTAAATTGTAAAGTATTAATGTCAGCAGGAATAGCCCAATCAGATAAATTGACCATAGCAGAACTTAGGCTATACCCTTCGCGCTGCATCTCTTTAATATCTACCCCATAAGGGTTTCTGTTCATTGCTTCATATCCATCTGTACATGCAGTTATAAAAACCCCAGTGGCTACGGTTAATAAATATACTATAATATGTTTCATCTTCATAATTAAAATTTAAGTTTCACATTAAAACCTATATTTCTTGTACTTGGCGTCATAAAACGGTCAATACCTTGATAATAGTTGCCTGTTGTAGCAGTAGATTCAGGATCAAAAGGAGCCTTACAATATAAAAACAACAAGTTACGCCCCACTATAGACAAAGATAACTCTCCTAATCCAAAGAGTTGTTTCTTCTTAAATGTATATCCAAAGATAGCTTCTTGTAAACGAATATTTGTAGCACTATAAGTATAATATTGTGGAATGCCATCAGCTTGTCCGATTGCCGAATACCAAGCCTCTGGAGAGATTCTATCTTCACCATTTACTAACACATAACCCTTATCACGTGCTGCTGCAGAAGATTCTGATACACCATACTTATCTAAAGTAGCTTGTGTGGCTGAATAAACAATACCTCCAAAACGCGAAGTTATCATAAAGCCAAAATTAAAACCTTTATAACTGAAATCGTTGCGCCAAGCCATATTGCTCTTAGGTAATACTGACCCGAGGTATATCTCTCCTACATTATTATCACGGTAAACAGTACCATTATTATCTACATACACTTTCCCTTCACTATCGCGTTTAATATCTACAGTAGAATAAAGATCGCCTAAAGTTCCTCCTTCTTTTAATATAAATTTAGCATTACCTAAACCACCCATAACCAAACGGTCTTTATTTATTATAACTCCTGTCTCTGGATGTACATAATTACGTACCAGCTCATTTATCTTATTCTTATTAGCTGATAAAGTATAGTTAGTAGACCATACGAAATTTCCCCATTTCTTATTATATCCTAAAGACAGTTCTATACCTTTATTAGACACGTCTCCGGTCTGTATATATAAGGCACTATATCCTGACGACACAGAAATATCTGGATTAAAGGTTTGATTATAAGTGCGTGTTACATAATAAGTAACATCGAGATTGAAATGATTAAACAACTTTGTTTGCAAACCAAACTCCAAAGAGTTTGTTGTTTCTGGTTTTAAATTATAAATAGGATAAATGGTCTGTGTTTTCCATTGTTTATTATTATTATCCCATTCATATACAGGGTTAGCATACCATCTTGGAAAAGGAATACCTACTTTTGCAAAAGACCCACGCACCTTTAAATAATTTATCTGTTTTGGCAATTTAAAAGTCTCTGAAACTATCCATGATGTTCCTACAGAAGGATAAAAGAAGGAAGAGGTATTAGAGTGTGGACCTGCCAACATTGATGGCCAATCATTACGTCCTGTAATTGTAAGGTAAAGCTGATTAGCCAAACCTATTTCCATACTTCCAAATAACGATTTTGTTTGGTCATGATAACCTTCTTGTATTTTCTTTTCTGTCTTACCATCTAACTGGTAAATATTAAAGACATTTGGAATAAGATCCTCTCGAATGGAACCATCATTACCAAAACCACATTGCTTAATATCTGAAATAGATGCACCTAAAAAGGCTGATAAAGATAACTTGTCATGTAAAAAACTTTTGTTGGCATTTATCATCATATCGCCATAAGTCTGCTTATTATCTGTATTACGCAAGGCATACGAGCCATTAACCCCTGCTAAAGTACGATTAGTTGTTGCATAATTTTTTACTTCATAAGAGTTCGTAGCATTATCTATACGTATTCGAGCACTGGCACTTAACCAATCATTTAACATGTAGCTAATACCTGCATTAAACATATAACGATATTTTTTATTAGTACGAACATTACGATACGCTACCCAATAAGGATTCTGACCAACATATTCACTAAGAAGATTACCCCAATTCTGTACATATATACCACGCTGACTATCCCAACGTTCATACATCTTCATGCTCTCATTTGAGTTACCTCGTGGATATAGGTAAGCTGTTAGCAAAGGATTACCATAAACACCCTGATTAGTCATATTGCGATCGTTTTGTATAATATAACTTGCTCCTAAGTCTAATGTCATTTTATTATCAAGCAATTTGCTTGTATTACGAATAGAAAAGTTATAGCGATTATAATGATTGTTTGGAATTATTCCACCACTATTTAAAGCATTAGCCGAAAAAAACGTTTGGTTAGTCTTAGTTCCTGTAGAAAGTGTAAAGCCTTCTGTTGTTATAATACCTGTTTTTAAGAAATCCTTTAAAGGGTCATATCCCTGATAATTAGCTTCATTAAGCAGCTTTCCCCAGCTATAAGAATCTGTACCATTATCATGAATACTACTACCAGTACCATAACGATTTTGAAATTTTGGTAAACGAAAAGCTGTTGCTACCTCTGTTGTCTGACTTACTGTAAATTCGGTCTTTCCTATATTTCCTTTCTTTGTTGTAATGATAATAGCACCATTTGATGCACGATTACCATATAAAGCTGCAGCTGCAGCACCTGTAAGCACTGACATCGACTCAATATCTGCTGGATTAATATCCGCAATTGCTTCTGTAACACCTTTAGAATCGAACTCAGAACCACCTTCTTCTCCTTGGTTAAACATAGGAATACCATCAACTACATATAAGACATTACTACTTTGCTCTATACTTCGTGTTCCTCGCATCACCACCTTTGACGCTCCGCCTATACCTGAAGAAGATGTATTAATATTTACACCTGCAACCTTACCATTCAAAGAATTAATAAAATTAGCATCTTTGTTTTTCAACATATCATCTCCTTTGACCTGCTGCACATTATAGCTTAAAGCTTTCTGCTCACGCTTTATACCAAGAGCCGTAACAACTACCTCATTAAGCTCTTTGGTATCCGCTTTCAGCAATATGCTCTGTGTACCTGCCACTACTTTTTGCTCCTTTGACAGATAACCAATATAAGAACACTCTAATATGTCCCCATTATTAGCTTTTATGGAAAACATACCATCTAAATCGGTAACGGCAACTTTATTTGTTCCCTTTACCTTAACAGTTACACCAATGAGCGGCTCGCCGGAGGTATCGATAACCTTACCTGTAACATTGTTTGTCTGCGCATTAGCCGACATTGACAAAGAAAACATTACAGCAAAAGCTATGAAAACTTTCTTTATCCTCCGAACTTTTGAATACGAAAAATTGAATAGATCTTTAATCATACTACTATTTTAGGATTAAACTAATAAAATATCGTTTGTAAAATTGTATAATTTAAATATATTAATGGAACCGCAATAACAAGACATATCTATATACGCCTCATACCACTTTATCCCATAAAGTAACATTCTTTTTATTTAGGTAAAAAGGTTTTTAATTATAATGTTTCTAATTCGATGCAAAGATAATTATTTATACCCAAACGAAGTAAAAAAATATTATATTTTTAAAACTATTTTTTTTTACACTATTCCATAATACTGCTATAAGCATTTTTAATGGTATCTAAAGATTATTTTTCTTGCTTTGCCTTTTTATTATAAGACAAAACAACTATAAAAAACACTTTCTTACATACTAAAAATAATGTTTATAACGGCATAAGATAAGATATTAAACTTAAAAACAATATCTATTATTATTAAAATTAGGTTATTTTTAGCATGTTTTTAATTTATTTTTTGTCTATTTTTAATTTATTTTTCTATAAATAAAAACCCATTTCCTCACACTAAGCATCAGCTTTTGCAAGGAAACAGGTCATAGTTTGCTACGTAAAATACTATTATTTATATTAAATCAAACAACGGTATATACATTTTATCATTACATATACGATACAGTATTATATCATATCTAAAAAATATTGATGTATTCGTGTGTCGCTATTAAGCTCTGGGTGAAACGAAGTAACAAGCATATTGCGCTCACGCGCAGCTACTATATTACCATTAACTACAGAAAGAACCTTTACTTTACTGCCCACCTTTTTTATAAAAGGAGCACGTATAAAAGTCATAGGAACATCTTTATCTATTCCCTCAAATGGTGCGATGGTATAAAAACTACCCAACTGACGACCATAAGCGTTACGCATGGCAGTTATGTCCATTACAGCAAGCTGAGACTGTGTGTGCGTATTTTCGCTATCGCCTTCAACGTTTTTAGCTAACAAGATTAATCCTGCACAAGTGCCAAAGACAGGTAAGCCTTCTTCTATCGACTTTCGGATAGGAGTTTGCAAACCTAAGTCGACAAGAAGTTTTCCTATAGTAGTGCTTTCTCCACCCGGAATAATTAAAGCATCTTTAGATTGCTGCCAATCTGATAGTTTACGTATTTCAAAAAAATCTACACCTAAACGTTGTAGCATCTCTTCATGCTCAAGAAAAGCTCCCTGAAGTGCTAATATTGCTACTCTCATTGCCCACGTTCTGCCATGATTACCTCTATTTCTTGCTCATTGATACCAACCATAGCTTCACCTAAGTCTTCCGAAATTTCTGCCAATACCTTAGGATCGTTATAATTAGTAACAGCTTTAACTATAGCTGCTGCACGTTTTTCAGGATTACCACTCTTAAAAATACCAGAACCTACAAACACACCCTCTGCACCTAACTGCATCATAAGAGCAGCATCGGCAGGTGTAGCCACACCACCAGCAGCAAAATTGACAACAGGCAATTTACCATTTTCATGAACCCACTTTACCAATTCATAAGGCGCCTGTAGCTGTTTAGCGGCTTCAAAAAGCTCATCACCACACATACTTACTAAGCGGCGTATCTCTGCTTGCATCAAGCGCATATGTGATACTGCTTGCACAACATCTCCTGTACCCGGCTCACCCTTAGTACGAATCATAGTAGCTCCTTCTTGTATTCGGCGTAAAGCTTCACTAAGATTACGAGCACCGCAAACAAAAGGCACATCAAACTGCGTCTTATCTATATGGTAAACATTATCAGCTGGCGAAAGCACTTCGCTTTCGTCTATATAATCTATCTCTATAGCTTGTAAAATTTGCGCTTCAGCTATATGACCTATACGACATTTTGCCATTACCGGAATGGTAACTGCCTCTTGTATACCTTTAATCATTTTAGGATCGCTCATACGGCTAACACCGCCAGCAGCACGAATATCTGCAGGTATACGTTCCAATGCCATTACGGCACAAGCACCAGCGGCCTCTGCTATACGTGCTTGTTCAGGAGTTGTTACGTCCATAATAACACCACCTTTTAACATTTGTGCTAAATTGCGGTTTAATGTTTGTCTTTCGTTACTCATCTTATTAAATATTTTAAATTGTTATTCTGTCTTTCTAAAGTGTATAAATGTAAGCGATAATAAAGCACACAAAAAGCATTAACGCTTACTATTTCTCCTTCTAAACTCACTTGGTGTAAGTCCGGTTTGCTTCTTAAAATACTTTGTAAACTGTGCTTGCGAACCAAACTTAAAGTTATACGCTACCTCTTGTATAGTAAGCATAGTAGATAATAGCCTGTTTGAAATAGTTTCTGTCAAAGCTTTATCTATTATATTCTTAGGATTCTTACCTGACACCTTATGAGTTACCTGCGAAAGATAAGTGGGAGAAACGTTTAAGCAATCAGCATAAAAAGCAACATCTCTATTAGTAGCATTATGCTGCTGTACTGCTGTTAAGAACTCGTTATAAAGTTGCGCACTGCGTCCTATCAGGCTTACTTCATGTTTTACAAAAGTATTAGCATAGTCCATAGCTTTAGCAATGGCATTATTTACTAACTTTTCTGTATTAAGATATACTGCCAATGCCGATGAAAAAACATTAGAAAAGCCATGACCATGCGGATTATCAAGCACAATAACACGCGTATCTTCAAAGAAATCCCTTTCAGTAAACTTTTCTTTATCTCGTTCTCTTAACACTACAATAGAGCATAAAGGTAACAACTTGCAGCGTATTAATGCTACAACATCATCTGATAATAATTCATCTCCATTACTTGCTGTTATAACAGGGTCATAAACAACAAATTTAGGACGATACTTCTGCAACGTTTCTACAATGACATCTAAGGTTTCGGCATTACGAACCAACCCTATACGCATCGTATCTGGTTGTACATCATTGATAATTGCCTCTATTTGTCCACGAACAGCAGCTGCAGGCAAGTCGTACACCGACTGAATACCTAAAGTGTTCTGCATAGTTATAGAAGTAATAGCAGATACAGCACGGCCTCCTAAGGACGATATAGTTTTTATATCTGCCTGAATACCTGAACCACCAGTACCATCAGATCCTGTTATGGATAATATAATAGCCATATATATTAAGCTCTTTTACTATACTTACAAAGTAAAAATAAATATTTTATATGTGCAAGTAACGTTTGTAAACTGACAAAAAAAACTAAAGTTTTACTAAACATTCATATCTATAACCCCATAATTTAATGTAAGCTCGACTAATTCACATTAAATTATCAAACAAATAATAAATCTCAAAATAAAATATGACGCACCTTATCTATTAGGTGCGCCATATCTATATTAAAACATACAATGTTACAATTACCCCACTTGGCTACCTGGTTTTACCTTGCTAAGTGTAGTAGTTACAGCAAGCGAACCATCAAAATTGACCGCAGAAAGTATCATACCCTGACTCTCTATGCCCATCATCTTGCGTGGAGGGAAGTTAGCTACAAACAAAACATCTTTACCTATAAGCTGTTCTGGCTCATAGTAAGCTGCTATACCACTAAGAATAGTACGTTCCGTACCAGAGCCGTCATCAATGCTAAACTTTAATAGTTTCTTGCTCTTTTTTACTTTCTCACAATTAACAATGTGTCCTACACGGATATCAAGTTTCTCAAACTCATCAAACAAAACACTTTCCTTAATTGGTGCTGCCTTACTATTAGCTTCTTCGTTTGCCTTTTTTGTAGCTTCGAGCTTCTTAAGCTGTGCCTCTATAACATCATCTTCTATCTTTTCAAAGAGCAAATGCGGCTCTGCTAACTGATGGCCTGCTTTAAGAAGATCGGTAGAACCTAACTCGCTCCAGTCGTATGTTGTCATATTAATAAGCTTACGTAGCTCTGCAGAACTAAATGGCAGGAAAGGTTCGAAGGCTATACTTAGATTAGCAACCAATTGCAATGAAATATTCAATACCGTTTCCACTCGCTTAGGATCGGTCTTCCACACTTTCCAAGGCTCACATTCTGTTATATAACGATTACCTATTCGGGCTAAGTTCATTGCCTCTTTTTGTGCTTCACGAAACTTAAATGCGTCTAAAGAAGCCTCTACCTTTTCCTTTACATCTTTAAATTCGGCTATTATCTGCTTATCTATATCCTTTAATTCGCCACAAGGAGGCACTATACCGTTCCAATACTTTTTGGTTAATTGTAAAGCACGATTAACGAAATTCCCATAAATAGACACCAGTTCCGAGTTGTTACGTTCCTGAAAATCCTTCCATGTGAAGTTATTATCCTTTGTCTCTGGTGCATTAGCTGTTAATACATAACGTAAAACATCTTGCTTACCTGGGAAATCAACTAAATACTCATGTAACCAAACAGCCCAATTTTTGCTGGTAGATATTTTGTCATTCTCAAGATTTAAAAACTCATTAGCAGGTACGTTATCTGGTAAAATATATCCACCATGTGCCTTTAACATTATAGGAAAAATTATGCAATGGAACACAATATTATCTTTTCCTATAAAATGTATCAAACGTGTTTCTGGATCTTTCCACCACTTTTCCCAATTTCCAAATCGTTCTGGCTCATTATCGCACAGCTCTTTAGTATTAGAAATATAACCTATGGGGGCATCAAACCAAACGTAGAGCACCTTACCCTCTGCTCCCTTTACAGGCACAGGTATACCCCAGTCTAAGTCGCGCGTCATCGCACGTGGCTGCAAATCCATATCCAGCCAACTCTTACACTGACCATATACATTAGAACGCCACTCCTTATGCTCTTTTAATATCCATTCTTTGAGCCACTCCTGATAATTATTTAGTGGTAAATACCAGTTTTTTGTATTCTTCAACACAGGCTTCGAGCCAGATATTGTAGAACGAGGATTCTTCAATTCCAAAGGACTAAGATCCAAACCACACTTCTCGCACTGATCTCCATATGCATTAGGATTACCACAATGTGGACATTCGCCCATCACATATCTATCAGCTAAAAACTGTTTTGCACTTTCATCATATAGCTGCTCACCTTCTTTTTCTATCAGTTTACCGTCCTCATAAAGCTTTTTAAAGAAATCGCTTGCAAACTTATTATGAACATTGCTTGTAGTACGGCTATATACATCAAACGAAATACCAAACTCATTAAATGAATCTTTTATCATCTTATGATATCTATCGCACACATCTTGAGGGGTTATACCTTCCTTTCTTGCACGAATAGTAATAGGCACTCCATGCTCATCAGATCCACCTATAAAAATTACTTCTTGCTTTTTAAGACGAAGATAACGCACATAAATGTCTGAAGGAACATATACACCAGCAAGATGACCGATATGAACACCACCATTAGCATAAGGCAATGCGGCTGTAACAGTGGTACGTTTAAATTTCTTTTCTTCCATATATGGTTTACTATTGTTTCTATTGCAAAGTTACTTCAATTTAAATAAATAGCAAAGCTTATTGTATTCTAATACTTTTACCTGCCTGATAGCAAGCTATAGTACGCTCACCTTTCTTATAAATATCTTCACTGCCTTGCATATCAAGCACAAAACCATTAGCTTTTACTTGTGCCACAAGATTGTTATAAGCAGGTAGGTTAAATACAGCTATAATCATAGCACCATCTTTAAATGCTATATAACTCGACACACCTTTAGCTAAAGGTTTAGGATAATCGGAATAAGCAGTCTTGGTAAGTAGTTTAGAAAGTACACAATTCTTATAATACATCTTAGAAAAATTGTCTAAACGATATACCTCATACCCTTTCTTTAGCTTATATCCATACTTCTTTGTTATAACAGGTATGAGGTTAGGCGTTTCATACATCTCTACAGCTTCTGCTACAGATATTACATCACTAATAGGAAGTACACTCTCCACTGTATCATGGGGTATATCCTTGACACTTGTAGTAATAACTTTTTGTTTTGTACCACAACTCACCAACACCAGCATAAGACCTATTATGAAGGCTATTTGTAATCTTTTATTTTTCATCTTCTTTGTTTTTATTATTCTTTTTACTATCTATTTTTATTTTAATGCACGTCTATTTTCTTCATTAAACAAGTAAGTTCTTAACATAATCTTGAGTTTCCTTTCTTGATATAGTTCTTATTCCTGTCTTTGATACATATAATATTATATCAGCAAAGTGTGTGGCAAGATCAATATCATGAGTAGAAAGTAATATTATCTTATCTAACTTATGTGCTAATTTGATAAGTAACTTATAACAATCTACCTTTGAAGGAAAATCAAGAAAAGCAGTAGGCTCATCTAAAAGAATAATAGGAGTTTCCTGTGCTAATGCTTTTGCTATCATTACCTTTTGCATCTCTCCATCTGATAAAGTATTTATCAACCTGCCCTTTAAACTGTTTATACCTACTCTATTAATCGAATCTTCTATTACCTGTTTATCTTCCTTACATAATATCCCCCAAAAACCTGTATAAGGAGATCTGCCCATACCTATCACCTCTTCCACTGTTACATTCTGAATATCTGGCTTTGTGGTAAGTACTACACTTATTTTATGTGCTAATTCTTTACAAGACAATACTGATAAACTAATATTATTAATAAAAATATCACCCTTTAGCTTTGGCAAAAAGCCTGAAAGAGTTTTTAAAAAGGTAGACTTACCTACTCCATTAGCACCTATCAAGCAAGTCAATTTGCCACTCTTTATCTCAATATTAATATCAGATATTATATTATAATGTCTTTGATAGCCTATATCAAGATGTGAAACAGTAAATTGCATACAACCTTTATATTTTTAAAAACTTATTTATCCTATAATAAAGAATCCTCTTTTAAAGGAATTAAAACTGCGAAATTAATCATATTCTTTTATTTTCGCAAATATGACTATTACTTTTTAATTTAATAAATATAAAAATAATCCTACATCAACAGCTTTACCAAATTTTTATATTTACATACTTCCATACCTGCATACATGCTATCCCATGTATAAGACTGTTCCTCTTTTTTGTACCATTCAATATATATTAACACTTTAAAATAGCACAACCTTTCCTACATAAGCCACCTTTAGTTATATAACAACTCTTACTTTTTTAATATATAATTCATACTACTATAACTTATTAACCCAAGTTTAACCGGCAAAATTATTTTTCATAAATTTTCGGGATATTTTGTGTAGTATTAATTTGATAAATGATTGATAATCAAGTGTAGGGTATTGTAACGAGGGGCAAAAACCGATTTGTAGGACACAGTCATATCAAAATTATTTTGTTACTTTGCACTCATGCACGCAAATGTACAGACAC
>NZ_KB905285.1 GCF_000378745.1 Prevotella amnii DSM 23384 = JCM 14753 | reverse complement strand
GTAGTGAGGGTTTTGTAACTCTTCAGTCTTTAATCATGAATTCATTGATGTTTCACGAGCGTGAATTATTCGTCAGTGAGAACAAAGATGAACAAAGCAATGGCTTTCGTAGCCGTCGCTGGTATAGTCATGGCTTTGAGTTTTCTCTTCGCATTCCCCGTAGCCGTAGTGGTAATTTCTACCCTGTCATTCTTGGATTGATACGTAACGAAAGCGAGGAACGCGCACGTCTATTAAACCTTCTTTATACTAAGGGGCTCACAACAGAACAGATAGGCGAGGTTTCTGAGTGTGTCTATGGTCGTTCCTACAGCAAACAACAGGTTTTCGCCATAGATAGTGAATTCTCAGAAGTCTTTCGTATGGAAGATAATAGTGTGGAGTCCTTGTGGGGATATGAACATTTTGTTACTTTTGTTGATAGATGGGAAAAGAAGTATCCAACCCTTAAGAAATACAAGGCAGAAAGAAATATGGCATACTTCACATATATGGACTTCCCAAAAGAAGTGCAAAGGTGTATATACACGACTAACTGGATTGAAAGACTCAACAGAAAGTATAAAAGGACTATCAATATGAGAACATCCATGCCATCAGCACAAGCTGTCATATTTCTCTTGGCATCAGTGGCAATGGAAGAAACAAAAAATGCTCACAAAAAGAAAATATACCAGTTTAAAAGCTGGAAGAATATAAACGAAAATGGAAATACAAAGGATAAAAGAGAAGAATAGCTTACACACTTTTAAGGACAGTATCAATATAAATCAATAAAAGTTTTACCGGACAGCTATATTTTTGAATAAAAAAAAATAATTGCACAACAAAGTATAAAAATAATTAAAGCATCCAATATTTGTCAGTATGAAAAAGGCAAATATTGGATGCTTATGTTATAATTATAGATAAAGTTATTTTTTAAGAATTAGTAACTCTTTCTAACCACTTTACCATACTAAACATGATAGTCATGGAAATTACACATACAATGGCAAAAACTAACCAACATTGCCATAAGGGCCATTTATTATACATTAAAGGTCCGATCCATAATAGTAGATTACCTAATGCTGTAGCACCAAGCCACAAACCTTGACATATACCTTGTAAATGTTTTGGCGCAATTTTACTTACAAAACTTAATCCAAGTGGAGATATAAATAATTCAGCTACTGTAAGAAAGAAATATGTAACAACAAGTAGCCAAGGACCAGCTTTCATGGCGTTACTTATTTCTGGAGAAAGTTTTAGAAAGTTTTCAGCAGAAGGATATTTTTGTATTATAGAATATATCATTAAAAACACGAATGCAAGACCTGCTATACCCATACCATATACTATCTTGCGTGGTGTCGAAATAGGTTTCCCTATTTTAGTAAAATAAGCAAATATCCACATGATAATTGGTGTTAAGAATACAACGAAGAAAGGGTTTACAGCTTGCATAATCTCTGGAGCTATAGTCTTATTGTAAACAAAGTCGCGAGCAAATAAAGAAAGACTTTGTCCATTCTGATGAAAAGAGAACCAAAAGAACACACTAATAGCTAATACCGCAATCAAAGCATACATACGTTGTTTTATTTCCTTGCCCATAGCTGTTTTTTCTTCTGCAGTATATTCGATAGTATGAGTAACTTTTTTCTTAATCGGCATAGGCATCATGTGTTTTGAAAGCATAAAGATAGCTAAAGATACTCCCATCATTAATACACTAACTATAAAACTATAGTGAACACCAGTATTGAAAACATCTAAGTATTTAGGACAAAATGTTGCTAAATCGGAAGCATTACCACCCACAGCAGTTACAAGTTCTCTTAAATTGTTTAGATCGGAGCCAATATTCCCTTCTATAAATTTATGACATAAAGCAGGGAGATTAGGGCTATACTCTAATCCGTTTTGGCGTAGCCACCAGCTACGAAGCACTGGTGCGACAAAAGGAGCAATTAAGGAACCTATGTTAATAAAAACATAAAATATTTGAAATCCTGCATCACGCTGCCCTTGTGCCCATTTGAGTTTTTCGGGATTATTTTTAGCAATGTCTGATTCAAAGTTATCATACATCTGACCAACAATAGCTTGTAAGTTACCTTTAAACAATCCATTTCCTATAGCTATTACAGCTAAGGCTATACATGTAAAGACTAATAGCCATGTGTTATTTTGTGGCGTAGCTAAGATAGGTATAGAAAGAGCCACATAACCAATTGCCATTAGTATAATACCAGTTTGAATAGTTCGTTGATAATTTTGTGTACGGTCGGCAATCCAACCACCAGGTAGGCTCATTACATAAATACCTGCTAAGAAGACTGCGGCAATAGCTCCTGCTTTCCCATCAGATAATCCGAACTTAGAACAAAGAAAAAGTATGAGTACTGCGTTCATGATGTAGTATCCAAAACGCTCACCCATGTTACTTAATGCGGCCTGTAAAAGACCTTTAGGATGATTTTTAAACATAAATATTATTGGGGTTTAGTTAAATCAAATAAATATGTAGCTTTAATAATGATATTATTTAAATTAGACTTTCCAAAGTAATCTTTTTTTGTATTTGCATAAATATTTCCTAAGCCATAGTAATAGCGTGCTTCTATGATAAAATGTCCAATATTTTTTTTACTATATTCAATACCTATACCAGCAGCAATTCCATAATCTAATTTGTTTTCTACAGGCATTTTCTCTTGCGCTATTATATTACTTGAACGGCCTGTTCCATCTTTAGAAAGATTAGGTTGAATAAAATTTTTATTGATTGATTCATTTAGGAAATAGCCTATTTGAGGACCAGCTTTGAAAAAGAAGTTAATACCATCTTGTTCTTTTCCCCATGCAAGATGTGCCATGATGGGGATTTGAATATAGTTGATAGTACGCTTATAAGATTCAGCTTTGCCATTGCTATTAATTACAGGTTGGTTATTAGATGTTTGTATATCTTCGGTCCAGCCAAGTTTAGCATAGTTTATTTCTCCGTAAATAGAGCATATAGTATTAAAATATTTTTCACAAATATATCTCAAACTAAGTCCACTTGTATAACCTAAGTACATCTTTTGATTTACTTTTGGGCTGAATCCTATATTAGAAGCTATATAGCCACCATTTATACCTAAGGAAAAAACGCTACGATGTTCACCTACTTGTGCGTAAGATGTTGTAAAAGTAAGAAGAGAAAAGATAGTAAAAAATAATATTTTTTTGTGAAATGTCATATAAAAAATGTGAGTGTAGTAAATAAATTATTGTTAGTAAACTATACTTTCTAAGGTTTGGTCACTTTTGAAATGTATTAATTGAAAGAACTTATTACGATAGCCTCCTTGCCCTATTTTCTCAAAATCGAAGCGATTTTGTAGTGATTTGTATTTTATACTTGAGGCTTGCCCTTTAAAATTAGATCCTAATTTTTTATATCCTCTCACAAAGAATTGAATTTGATCGTACCCATTAATGGCTATGCGAGGAATATATATATTATTTATAGGTTCGCCATAAGTGTTAAAATAGATCTTTTCGAAAGCCTTTGTCTTATCAGAATTTTTATTATAATAATAAGTAGAAGGTATATATGTATTATATTTGAAGAATGAGGCGAGATCATAATCTTGATACATAAACCACTGATTATAACCATATAAAGAGATAGCAATGCCGGGATTAGTCTTTGTTAGTATATTTAATTTTGCAAGGACAGCATTTAGTTGAGGACTTTTTTCTGAATTAATTATAACGACATTGGGCATCGATTTACTGAAATGCTTAGCAAAGTTAGTATCAGAAGAGTTTATATTAGTAAGGTCGTAACTTATTTTTTCTAATTCTAATTGTTTTCTTAAAATATTAGTAAATGATCCAACCTTACTGTTTTTATCATTACAATCGATGAAAACAGGGTGATGTGATTTGTGAAATCGTTCTAAAAAAGCGGCAATAGCTTTAGTAGTTTGTAAGTTATCATTCTCATATACTTGAAAAAGATTACTATTCTCAGCAACTTCATTACCATTGATGGAAAAAGGAACTACCATTTTTATGCCTTTGTTTTTACAAAAATTGGATAAAGCTTTTACTTGATTAGAATATAAAGGACCAAAGATAATATTCATCTCAGATATATTTTTATCTTGTAAGATCTTATCAATATCAGCATCTATAGGTACGTTCCAAGCATGAACATCTGTAGAATATCCTTCTTTTTTGAGATCATTAAAGGCAAGAAGCATACCACGATAAAACTCTACCATGCGTTTACCATCGCCATCATTATTATGTAGTGGTAGGAGCACACCGATCTTAATAACATTTGCTTTTGCATTTACAGTTTTAATAGGTATAATATTAGCTTTGTTTTTTTCTAAAATGTTTTGTGTATTTTTATCTCCAGATTTAGAAAAAGGCACAAAGATCCATATTCCTTTTTTAAGTTCGTATCCTGGGACTTTCATTTCAGGATTAGCGTCAATTAAATCTTGAATACTGATATTATATGTTTTAGCAATGCCAAATATAGTTTCATGTTTACCTACTTGGTGCATATTTTTCCATTTAGTAGTTTGAGCATTACTAAATATGCAAACGAGTGCCAACAAGATTGTTAGTAGATATTTAAAATAATGATTCATAATAAAACCTCATTCTTTAGTCTTTTGGCTACAAAGATAAGAAAAACTATTTAGCTCTTATATTATAGAAGAACTATTTTTTGTAATTTTGTACAATTATATAAATAAAAGAGGCATAAAATCTTATTACAAATAGGTTTTGTCTAGTTATCTTATATCTTACCAAACATAGTTTTACTTAGTTAGAGCGATAATAAATAATTGTATGATTAAAATTAAAAGTTCTATTTGTACAGGTGCTTAGATATATATAAATAAAGGAGATTAAAAGAAAACAATGAACGAAAAAATAGAAGTCTTAGGTGCGCGCGTGCATAACTTGAAGGATGTAGATGTAATAATACCACGAAACTCATTAACCGTATTAACAGGACTGTCTGGATCCGGAAAAAGTTCACTTGCTTTTGACACTATATTTGCAGAAGGACAGCGTAGATATATAGAAACATTTTCAGCATATGCGCGCAATTTCCTTGGTAATTTAGAACGTCCAGATGTAGATAATATTATAGGTTTGTCGCCTGTAATAGCTATAGAGCAAAAAACGACTAATAAGAATCCGCGTTCAACAGTAGGCACTACTACAGAAATTTACGATTATTTACGTTTGTTATTTGCACGTGCAGGAGAGGCTTTTTCATATATTAGTGGAGAAAAAATGGTGAAATACACAGAGGAAAAAGTTATAGATATGATAATTAACCACTATTCTGATAAGAAGATATTTATTCTCGCTCCACTTGTTAGAAATCGTAAAGGTCATTATAGAGAGCTGTTTGAACAAATGCGCCGTAAAGGGTATCTTTATGTTCGAGTAGATGGAGAGGTGTTAGAAATAACACGTGGAATGAAAGTAGACCGTTATAAGAACCATAACATAGAGGTAGTTGTTGATAAAATGGATCTCAGCGGAATGTGTATAAACACATTACATGAACGATTAGAAAAAACAATTTCTATTGCAATGAAGCAAGGTGATGGTCTAATTATGATTTTAAATAAAGAGACGAATGAGGCTAAATTCTTTTCTAAAAGGTTAATGGATCCTGTTACTGGTATAGCTTATAAAAATCCAGCACCTAATATTTTCTCATTTAATTCTCCTGAAGGCGCATGTCCTTGTTGTAAAGGTTTAGGATATGTTAATGAAATAGATATTAAAAAGGTAATACCTAAAAGAGAGTTAAGTATATACGAAGGAGCTATTATCCCATTAGGGAGATATAAGAGGCAAATGATATTTTGGCAGATAGAAGCAATATTAAGAAAGTTCGGTTATACATTAAAAACAGCGGTTAAAGATATTTCTAAAGAGTGTTTAGATGAAATATTAAATGGGTCTATAGAGAAGATAAAAATAGCAAAAGAAATAGTTCTGACTTCATCGGATTATTTTGTTGAATTTGATGGGGTAATAAAATATTTGCGAGCAGTTATTGAAGCTGAAGATTCTTTAGTAGGGAAAAAATGGTCAGATCAGTTTATCTCGGAGATAGAATGTCCAGAGTGCAAAGGACAGCGTCTTAATAGAGAAGCATTATCATATAGGCTTTGGAATAGTAATATTGCAACATTAGCAAATAAGGATATAGTAGACTTAAAAAACTGGGTAGAACATATAGAAGAACATCTCAACGAAAAGCAAAAAAACATTGCTACTGAAATAATTAAAGAGATAAGTAAACGTATTGACTTTTTGTTAGATGTTGGCTTAGATTATCTTTCGCTTAATCGTCAAAGTGGTTCGCTCTCAGGTGGGGAAAGTCAGCGCATTCGTTTAGCAACACAGATAGGATCCCAACTTGTTAATGTGCTTTATATACTTGATGAGCCATCTATAGGATTACATCAAAGAGATAATGAAAGGTTAATACATTCTTTAAAAGAATTAAGGGATCTTGGTAATACTGTTATTGTAGTGGAGCATGATGAAGACATGATGCGGGCAGCAGACTGGATTATTGATATAGGTCCAAAAGCAGGGCGTAAAGGAGGGGAGGTAGTTTTTCAAGGAACACCAGCAGAAATGTTTAAAACGCATACCTTAACTGCTCAATATTTAAATGGCGAAAGAAGGCTGTCTATACCAAAAGAGCGCAGAAAAGGGAATGGAAAAACAATAAAACTCATAGGTTGTAGAGGAAATAATTTGAAAAAAGTAGATTTAGAATTGCCTTTAGGAAAACTTGTTGTAGTGAGTGGCGTGTCAGGGTCAGGAAAGAGTACTCTTATTAATGAAACATTACAACCTATTCTTTCACACCATTTTTATCGCTCTTTAAAAAAGCCTATGCCGTATGATAAAATAGAGGGAATAGATAATATAGATAAGGTAGTAGACGTAGATCAGAGCCCTATAGGACGCACTCCGCGTTCAAATCCTGCAACTTATACGGGCGTGTTTGGGGACATTCGCCAGCTTTTTGTAGGACTTCCTGAAGCAAAAATACGTGGATATAAAGCAGGACGATTTTCTTTTAATGTGAAAGGTGGACGTTGTGAAGCATGTGGAGGTAATGGATATAAAACAATAGAAATGAATTTCTTACCTGATGTAATAGTACCTTGTGAGAAATGCCATGGTAAACGTTATAATCGCGAAACATTAGAAGTGCGTTTTAAAGGAAAATCAATAGCAGATGTCTTAGATATGACTGTAAACACTGCAGTGGATTTTTTTGAAAGTGTTCCGCAAATATTACCTAAAGTAAAAACATTGCAAGATGTAGGATTAGGATATATTAAGCTTGGACAAAGTTCTACAACTCTTTCAGGAGGAGAGAGTCAGCGTGTAAAACTTGCAACAGAATTATCAAAACGTGATACAGGCAATACACTTTATATTCTTGATGAGCCTACTACGGGTTTGCATTTTGAAGATATCCGCATATTAATGGAAGTTTTACAGAAACTTGTAGATAAGGGGAATACAGTACTTATTATAGAACATAACCTTGATGTTATAAAGATGGCGGATTATGTTATAGATATGGGACCTGAAGGGGGAAAATGTGGAGGACGTATACTTTCACAAGGAACTCCTGAGGAGGTTATAAAAAGTATAAAAGGATATACGCCAAGTTTTTTGGCAAAGCTGTTTAAATAAGATTAATATTTATATGTAATATATATATGTTATAAAGAAAGTTTTATATGACGTGTAATAGTAAAGTGTAGAATTATCTATTTCTTAGTTATCGCATTTTACGATATAGTTTTCGTAGAGCTGTGTTGCGAATTTGTCTAACACGTTCACGTTTTAAGCCTAAAGAGGTGGCTATTTCTGCCATTGTTAATGACGTACCATTTATTCCATACAATTGTGTTATTACAGCTTTTTCACGTTCGTTTAAGCAATTTATACTTTGCATTAATATCGTATTTAGTATATTGTTATTTACGCTGTCGTCTGTGTCTTTGTTGTTATTATTTGGAATAAGGTTTTGTAAAGTAAGTTTATTATTACTTCCTACAGGTATTGGCTGGTCTAAGGAAACAGGTTTTGCACGTTTTTTTTCAAAAAGTTTATTTTCTTTTTTAGGTACTTTATATAATGTGGTTTGCTCCTTTATAGATTTCTCAATTGCTTTGCGGATATATGGCGCAGCAAATTTGACAAAACGTATTCCTTTAGATCCATCAAATTTTTGTGCAGCATACATCATTCCTATATTCCCTTCACTAATTAAGTCGTCTTCATCTAAACCTTGTTCTTTGTATTGGTGTGCAATGGATACTACAAAAGTAAGATTAGCTTTAGTTAGTTTTTCTAAAGCCTTAGCATCACCTATCTTTATGCGATTTGATAGTTGAACTTCTTCTTCGTCTGATAGGAGATTTTCACCTATAATGTCTCCTATATATTTTTCATTTACAGCCATTTTTATGTTTAAAGTATTATTTTGATTTGCGATGCTTTATATACCATTTTATAGTAATATATAATAATGCCGCTATTACTAATATTAAGATGACTATTTTGATATATTCGCCATATTCTTCTATTTTGTTATTTAGTTGTTTTTCTGGAACAAAGCTGTGCATATAATAGCCTAAAGCAGCTAAGATGCTATGCCAAATAGCCGCTCCGATGATGGTATATAATAAAAATTTCCAATATGACATCTTAGCAAGTCCTGCAGGAATAGAAATTAGATGTCTGATTCCGGGTA
The DNA here is from genome assembly GCF_000378745.1 of Prevotella amnii DSM 23384 = JCM 14753. GTDB lineage: Bacteria > Bacteroidota > Bacteroidia > Bacteroidales > Bacteroidaceae > Prevotella > Prevotella amnii. The sequence continues at coordinate 27,562 of NZ_KB905285.1, read as the reverse complement.
CGAGGCGTCCTGTAATAGTGGCTACCATACCATGAGTATCAAAATATTTCTCACTTTTTTCTACTTTATTTTGAGTTAGAAGGCAAGCACGTCCCCACTTGCTATTAGCAAATTTATATATAATGGGTCGTCCAAGGTAGTATCCTGCAAGGTAGTTGATACTTGCCCCTATGGCTGCCCCTAAGGTTGAAAAGAGAATAACTAACCATACATTAAGATTGCCATTAGCTGCGTGGTAGGCAGCAGGAGCTACTACTAATTCAGATGGTACAGGTATGACAGTACTTTCTAATAACATTAATAAAAAGATATATCCATAATTAAGTTGAGAAAGTAGCGAAGATATAAATCCCATAATAGTTCTTAGATTTATTTTTTGTTTGATAGATTATAAGAGAGGTGTGGTAGGGTAGTTGTTTGGATCAGTTCCATCAGGGAAGAGATCAGCTAAAAGATCTACGCTTTCATCAGGATTACGTTTTATAGCAACGGCAAGATATTTTTTAAACTCGTCTTCTAACTTTAATTCATAACAGCATCGTGCTAAATAGGCATAACCTGTTTTCCACCTTTCATCACAATTGCCAATAACAGCCTTTAAAGTGTTATATGCATAATTAGTATAGCCATTTTCAAACGACGATATAGCAATGTGTATCATAGTGTTAGGCTTATCTTCTGATACCATGTAGGCATGCTCAAAATAATTTTTAGCCTCTTTTTCTTTTCCTTGATAGAGAAGAATATGTCCAATTGTTATATCTACAGAACTGGTATCTCCAAAGGAGACAATTTCTTTGTATCGGTAATAGCACTTTAGAGCATCATCATAATTGTTTAAAGCAAATAATGCGGTTGCTTTATTGAGTATGGCGTCTTCATCTTCAGGATTAATAGCAATAGCATATTCGCAGGAATTTACTGCGCCATTATAATCTTTATGAAGGATTTGGTTCTGTGAAAGTTCGTTCCAATACTCAATAGAGTAAGGGTTGTTGTCAAGTAAGTGATTATAAATAGTTTCACTTTCCTCGTATTTACCTTCTTCTTTTAATAGCCTAGCACTTGCTTCATGAAAGTCTTTTGTGTCTTTTTGATTTGTTTTTGATAACCAAGCTTTGGCTAATAAAGGCATTGAATAGTCAAGAAAGAAGTTTGCTATGTCTATAGCGTATTCATCTTTTTCTTGTTGTTCGAAAATGTTGTTATACCTATCTTCTATAAAACTGTTAGCCTCATTTACTTTATCTTGTGAAAGCAAAATCTCTGCCATAAGGTATATATACTCTATGTCATTAGTATCTTCTATTTCTTCAGCTAAGGTTAGGGCTGCCTTAATGTCGTTATTATTAAAAAGCTCTATCCTTGCTTTTAGAGCAAGAGGTGCTACTGCCCCCGGGAATATATTAATAGCATAATTTAGGGTATACATCATTTCTTTTACCATTCCTTTGTAATGATAATATTCGCAAATATCAGTAAGGTCTTCTGCATCAAGAGTCCCACTGTTATTACCCTTTAGCAATTCATTGTAAGTGTTTAGAATTGCCTTAAATTTAGCTGTTTGATAGTATTTGTCCAATATGTTTATTTCTTTGTGTTAAGTATAAGTTGTTATTTATTTGTTAGCTTTTTTAGCCCAATTGTCTTTTAAACCTACGGTTTTGTTGAATACTAAGTGGTTATGAGAGCTGTCAGTATCAAGCATAAAGTAACCTATTCGTTGAAATTGTAAATAATCGCCAGGTTTCTTTTCTGCAAGATATTCTTCTACATAGCAATTATTATTAATCTTGAGGCTTTCTGGGTTTATTAGTTCACGAAAATCGCGTTCATCTGCTGAAGGATTCTCTACACTAAATAATCGGTCGTATTGTCTTACTTCTGCTTTCAAGCAATGATCAGCACTTACCCAATGTAGTGTACCTTTCACTTTTCGGTTAGCCCCTTCCATGCCACTTTTGCTATTGGGATCGTATTCTGCTTGTACCTCAATAATATTACCATCTGCGTCCTTTGTGCAACCTGTACATGTTACTATATAAGCATTTTTTAGTCTGACTTCTTTACCTGGTGCCATTCTAAAGAACTTTTTAGGAGCATCTTCCATAAAATCATCTCGCTCAATCCATAAATTCTTTGAGAAAGTAATGGTATGCTTTGTACTATTATTGTCTTCAGGATTGTCAATAGCTTCCATATCTTCAGTCTGTCCTTCAGGATAGTTGGTAATAACTAATTTGATAGGGTTTATTACAGCACTTACACGTGTAGCACGTTTATTAAGATCTTCTCTGACAGATGCTTCAAGTAACGCTACATCATTTAGGGCATCAAATTTTGTATAGCCTATTGAGTCGATAAAGTGTCTAATACTTTCAGGAGAATATCCTCTACGTCGCATTCCGCATATAGTAGGCATGCGAGGATCGTCCCAGCCGTTTACAAAATGCTCGTCAACAAGCTGATGTAGCTTACGTTTAGACATTACAGTGTATGTAAGATTAAGACGATTAAACTCTATCTGTCGTGGGCGGTTATCGTCTAAAGGATTATCTGTTCCATCTTTTTCCTTTAAGAAATCTATAAATTTGTCGTATAATGGACGATGAGGAACAAATTCAAGCGTACAAATAGAGTGAGTTACGCCTTCAAAGTAATCGCTTTGTCCATGTGCAAAGTCATACATAGGGTAAGCATTCCATTTAGTTCCTGTTCTGTGGTGTGGTATATGAATAATACGATAAATAATAGGATCGCGAAAATGCATATTAGGATTCGACATGTCAAGTTTTGCACGTAACACCATGCTGCCCTCAATAGCTTCAGGCGTATTCATTTTTTCAAATAGAGCAAGACTTTCTTCTATAGGACGATCACGATAAGGCGAAGCTATACCAGCAGTGGTAGGTGTACCTTTTTGTTTAGCTATTTCCTCTGCACCTTGTTCATCGATATAAGCTAATCCTTTTTTTATCATCCATATAGCAAAATCCCATAATTTCTCAAAATAGTCGGAAGCATAGTAAATATTGCCCCATTTAAATCCTAACCATCTGATGTCGTTTAATATGTTTTCTACATATTCATTGTTTTCTTTGCTTGGGTTAGTATCATCAAAGCGGAGGTTACAAACTCCATTATAGTGTTCAGCTACACCAAAGTCCATGCAAATAGCTTTTGCATGTCCTATATGCAGATAACCATTTGGCTCTGGAGGAAAACGTGTTTGTATTCGTCCTCCATTTTTCCCTTTTGCCAAATCTTCTTCTACGAGCTGTTCTACAAAGCTTAGTGTACGCTTCTCCTCATTAGTATTACTTTCAGTTGTTGTCATTTTATTAATTCGGTCTTTATTTCTTTATGATGCAAAGTTAATTAAAATCGTTCTAATATTTGCATAAAATCGATAGTTTTAGCGCAATTAGGTGATTATTAAGATAATACATACTAAATAGTAGGTGATTAAGCATCTGTTACGAGGCAGTATATATGTGTGTGTGTTTTAATAGAAAAGTATTCCAATTTGTTACCCGAAGTAAAGGTATTAGCCTTTTTTAAAAAGGAAAAGTTTGGTAGAACTAAAGGTAAGTGATAAAGATTTATTGTAAAAAAACATCTGTTCTTTTGTTAGATTGTAGTTTTAAGTATATCTTTGTATTGTAAACATTATGTATAATAAAAAAAAAGAACATTATGAAAAAGTATGAATGCGAACCATGTGGTTATGTTTATGATCCAGAAGTAGGTGATCCAGATGGCGGAATTGCTCCAGGAACACCTTTTGAGGATATTCCAGAAGATTGGGTTTGTCCTATTTGTGGTTTAGGCAAAGACGTATTTGTTGTAGTGGAATAAAAATTCCTATACATGTTTAGAAATTGAAAGGCTGTTTACTTATTTTAGTGAATAGCCTTTTTATAATAAAAATGATTTACAATAGTTTCTCTTTGAGCAAATAGGATTTTTGTTAATATAATGTTATTTTAATCTCTTTCTTTGTACTTTTGTATAATTGTATTTATAAGAGATATGGATAAGTTTTTGATGTTTTTAAGGTCTTGCTCATTACCTATAGCCATAACAGTAGGTATTGTTGTTTATGTGCTTTTTGCTTATATTCCTATTTTAACAAATGTAGGTTTGATATTTGAACCAATAGTGCAAATGTCTATGCCTATACTTATGTTTCTTGTTTTGTATGTTACTTTTTGTAAGGTAGATTATCGTAAATTGAAGTTTACTTTGTGGCATGTAAATGTTATCCTTGCTCAAATAGCTTTTATGGCTTTACTTTTAGGATTAATCTACCTTCTTAACATAAAAGGAGCATTGTTTGTTTTGATAGAATCTGTTTTTATCTGTATTATATGTCCATGTGCAACAGCAGCAGCAGTAGTAACAAGTAAGTTGGGAGGGAATTTAGAGGAAATGACTACTTTTACTTTTGTTTCTAATTTTTTAAGTGCTGTCTTTATTCCTTTTTCTTTTCCTTTACTTGAGCCTTCTACGCATATAGCTTTTTGGACAGCTTTCTTTTCTATTTGTTATAAGGTAAGTATAGTGCTTGTTGTGCCTATGTTGTTAGGCTATATTACTAAGCATAGCTATTTTCTTAGATGGCTTTATATCTGGATTCTTTCGCAAAGAAATTTAGCTTTTTATCTGTGGTGTGTAGTTTTAATGACGGTATCAGGGATAACGATGCGCAGTATTATAAGTGCTGATATTTCTAAGTTTTGGCTTTTATTAATAGCTTTATCATCTCTTGTTGTTTGTATCTTCCAGTTTAGTATTGGAAGATTTATAGGTAAACACTTTGATAGAAAGGTTGAGGCAGGACAGGCTGCAGGGCAAAAAAATACTACTTTTGCCATTTGGATAGCAAGTTCTTATCTTAATCCATTATCTTCGGTTGGTCCCGGTTGTTATATTTTGTGGCAAAATATTATTAATAGTTTGCAACTTTGGAAGTATGATAAAAGGCATAAGTCAAAGTAAAAAAAAATAGAGCTATTATGTTTTACTAAAAATAATGGTTATAGTAAAATGTGGTAAACAGCTGAATGTATATTAGAAGAAGATGCGTAAGAGAGAAAAATATTATATCTATATAGGTATAAGATGTTTTGTTTAGCTTTAATTAATCGCTTATTAAAACTAAAAATAATTTATTTTTATAATAAAAATAAATTAAAAATGCACTAAAAATAGATTATTTTTAAAAGCAAAGCATCATCTTTCTCTTTACAAAAGACACTTTTAAAAGCTGAGAAAGATGATGCTTTATAGATAGGGTAGAGGCTTATAGTTGTTTTAATTTTGTGTTTTTTCTTTTTTCTTTGTAGCTATAATGAAATAGCTAATCAGAGCTATATATGCAATGATAGAGCAAAGCTCTGAAAGGTGGTTGTTCCACCAGTTTTCATAATCGAACTCAATACCTCCAAACTTGATAAGTGCAGACACAACTCCCATTAATGCTCCTCCTGCAATAAATCCTGATGCTATAAGTGTACCCTTTTCGTTTCGAGCAGTGTTTATAGCTTTATCTTTTGAGCGAGAAGTTACAAACCAATTTATAGTCCCTCCAATAAGTAGTGGTATGTTTAGTTCTAAAGGAATGAACATACCTAAAGAAAAGGCTAATGCAGGTATTTTGCAGCGGTCTAAAACAAGTGCTATAATAGCTCCAATACCATATAGTATCCATGGTGCTCCCTGCCCACTCATAAGTGGTTTTATCACAGCAGCCATAGCGTTAGCTTGTGGCGCAGCAAGTTTACCGGTATTAAATCCATAAGTTTTATCTAAAACCATCATTACTCCAGCTACAGTAGCTGCAGAAATTATGGTTCCTAAAAATTTCCATGTTTCTTGTTTTTTGGGTGTTGTACCTATCCAATAGCCTATTTTGAGGTCTGTAATAAACGAGCCTGCCATAGAAAGAGCTGTACACACTACACCTCCCATTAATAAAGCAGCCAACATACCTTCTTTACCTGTCAACCCAACAGCAACCATTATCACGGAAGCAAGAATTAGAGTCATGAGAGTCATTCCTGAAACAGGGTTTGAGCCTACTATAGCGATAGCATTAGCTGCCACGGTAGTGAACAAGAAAGCAATTATAGTGACGAGAATAATGGCAACTATGGCATGTAATAGATTAAAATTCATTACACCGAAATAGAAAAACAGAAAGGTAATGATAAGTGTGCCAATACTACCAAATGCAATTATTTTAAAAGAAATATCTCTCTGTGTACGAATTATTTCTGCATTACCAGCACCTTTCCCTTTTATTTCTCGAGCAGCTAATCCTACTGCACTTTTTATAATTTTCCACGATTTGATTATACCTATAATACCGCTCATAGCTATTCCGCCTATACCTATAGAGCGTGCATAGCTCTTAAAGATAAGTTCAGGAGTCATTTGCCCGATGGTTTGCGTTATGTTATGATCCCACATGTTAAGTACACTATCGTGAAAGAAGATGTTCATACCAGGCACTACTACCCACCATATAGTTAGGGAGCCACAGCAAATGATAAAGGCATATTTCAAACCAATGATATATCCTAAACCTAAGATGGCAGCACCTGTATTTACTTTAAGTACCAATTTTGCTTTATCTGCAATAGTTTCTCCAAGACCTATAATACGAGTTGTTACTGTTTCGTTCCACCAACCAAAGGTAGATATTATAAAGTCGTATAACCCTCCAACTAATCCTGCAAGTAATAAAGGTTTTGCTTGGCTTCCTCCTTTTTCACCACTTACTAATACTTGTGTTGTAGCTGTTGCCTCTGGAAAAGGATATTTACCATGTTGCTCTTTAACAAAATATTTGCGGAAAGGAATAAGAAAAAGAATTCCTAATACCCCTCCTAATGCCGCAGCAATGAATATTTTAAAGAAATCAGCTTCAAGGTTGAGCATATAAATGGCAGGCATTACAAAAATTCCGCCAGCAACAACAGCTCCGGAACAAGCTCCAATACTCTGAATAATAACGTTTTCGCCTAATGAATTTTTACGTTTGGTGGCAGAAGAGAGCCCTATGGCTATAATAGCAATAGGGATAGCGGCTTCAAAAACCTGCCCTACTTTTAGTCCTAAATAAGCGGCTGCGGCAGAAAAAAGTATTGTCATAACTATACCCCATGTTATAGACCATGTGCTAACCTCGGGATAGTTTTGATCTTTTCTCATAATAGGTTCATACTCTTCTCCTTTTTTGAGTTCATGAAAAGCGTTTTCAGGTAACTCAATGTTTGTTTTTTCTTGATTCGCCATTGATTGGATTTTTATTTATAATTGCCTGTTTTATTACTATTGGCTACAAAGATAGATAAAAAAGATAGTAATAGCTAACAATTAAAAGTAAAATATTATCTTTGCAATCATGAAAGAAATAAAACCTATTGCAGTTTTTCACTCTCCGCTGAAATCAAAGTTTGGTATTCCTCGTCAGAGTGGTATTGTGGGAAATATTATGGGAACGATAGAGTTGTTACCACCTTATAATAAAAAAGAGGCTATTCGTGGGATAGAGAATTTTGATTATCTTTGGCTTATTTGGGGTTTTTCAGCTAACAAACCGGTAAAGAAAGTTATTAAAGAAAGTGTTAAACTTACAGTTCGTCCACCACGTCTTGGAGGTAACGGGCGTGTAGGTGTGTTTGCTTCTAGATCTCCATTTCGTCCCAATGGTTTAGGGTTGTCTTCGGTAAAGATAGTAGAAGTGAAGGAGAGTAGTATAGATGTTAGAGGTGCAGATTTAATGAATGGTACTCCTATATATGATATAAAACCTTATCTATCGTATGTAGATAGCCATATAGAAGCTCGTGGCGGGTTTACAGATGAGTATAAATGGAATGTATTGAGAGTGGATATAGATAAAGAGTGGGGCATGAAGTTTGATAATAAAAAAATGGAAATGTTGAAGGAGATCTTAAAGCAGGATCCTCGTCCACAATATCATCATGATGATAATCGTGTATATGGTATGTCTTTTGATGGTAAAGATATTAGATTTAAGGTTTCAAATGGGGTACTCACAGTATGTGATGTTGTAGAAACAATAAAAAGAAAATAACAAAAAAAATATATGCCATTATTTTAAAAAAATGGCATATAAAAAGATAAGAGTATTTGTGTTACACCTTATTATATATATAGGACTTATAATCTCATTAACTTATTCTGTCATAGATTCTGTATTTGTTTTAGATGTAGACTTGATATTGTTAGGCTCTTCTTTTTCTTCAGTAGAAGGAGTTTTATCATCTTTTTCACCATTGTGAGTGCTCTTTTCTTCAGTTTCCTCTTTGATATGTCGAGGTATGGTTTGCTTTCTAATACTATTAAATACTTTCTCAGCAGCAACGTCCTCCTCCTTTGTTTCGTTGGAATCTTGCGTTGTAGTATCTTTTTGTTCAGTAGAAAGGTTGCTATTATGGCTTTCTGCTAAGTTAGAGTCTGGCTCAATAGCTGTTTGTGTGTATTCTGGATCGTTTTTATGATTGTTATAATATAATACACCAAAGACAATAAGAAAAATAGTTCCTATTACTATGAAGATAACCAAGCCTTTACCTAACTGTGGGTTATCATCTTTGTAGCTGTCCGAATGTGGTATTGGAGCTCCACAGTTAGGACAATATTGCTCTTTATCATTTATCTCTGTATTACATTCTGGACATTTCATATTTGTATCTTTCGTTATTTTCTATTGGCAAAAGTAAAGGAAAATATAGAAAAGGCAAAGTAAATACCAGTTTTTTTGTATCTTTGTGCAGATTTTATAGTTATAGCCTTAAAGCTCTATAGGAGATGAAAGGTTATTAAAAGAATGGTTGGATACAAAATATTCTTATTATTTTGATGAAATTATTATTTGTAGCGATTATGTTTTATATGGGTTGTAGCTGTGTTTCAGCTCAATCTATGCGCGATATTTGGGTTAATATGCCCAAAGGGCTAATACCTTATCTTGATAAGAGTTTACGTACAGACCTTATAGATGGTGTGAAGAAAAAGCCTTATGTCCCAGTAAAAAACTTATTAGGCGACACCACAAGAATAGAAAAAATGACAGATAATTATCTGAAAGTAAGATTGAATAATAAAACTTATCTTCAAATAAAGAAGATAAATACTAACACTATAGCAGTAGTAAAATCGTGGAATTATCCCACTTCTGATAGTGAGCTTAATATATATTCTACAGATTGGCGTGTACAAAAATACAGCAAAATAGACTTAACTTTGCATACAGAGAGGCCTGATACAATGCAAGAGTCTACTTACAATGAGCTGAAAAGTTTGTTATCGCCTTATTTTGTTGTTTTCACTTTATTGGAGAAAAAAAATGATCTAATAGTGGATTATTCTTTTCCTCTTTTAGGAAAAAAGGAATATGAGCGAGTTAAACCCATAATTAAAACTAAGGTATTGCATTGGCAAGATAATGGGTTTAAATAATGTTTTTATTGTAACGAAACAAGTTTTATAATGATTCTATCACTTTTATTAAATCATAAATAACATATAAAAAATGAGTTTGAAAGTGCGTTTAGCGTTGATGAACTTTTTAGAGTTCGCAGTGTGGGGAGCTTATCTAACCTCTATGGGTAGGTATCTTGGTAACCTTGGTATTAGTCGTGATATAGGTTGGTTTTATTCTATGCAGGGGGTAGTATCTATTTTTATGCCTGCTATTATGGGTATCATTGCTGATAGATGGGTTCAGGCTCAACGATTGTTAGGTATTTGTCATTTCTTGGCAGGCTTGTTTATGTTTTGCACTGCCGCTTATGGCTTGAGTGCCGGCGTTCGCGCAGAGTTTTCTATAATCTTTAGTTTGTATTCTTTGTCAGTATCTTTTTATATGCCTACATTAGCATTGTCTAATTCTGTAGCTTATTCTGCTTTAAGCGATGCAGGTATGGATACAGTTAAAGCTTTCCCTTCTATACGTGTGTTTGGGACAATAGGTTTTATTTTGACAATGTGGTTAGTAGATATATTAGGTTTTCAAAGTAATCAAAACCAGTTTGTTACTTCAGGTGTTGTAAGTATAATATTGTTCTTTTATACATTTACTTTACCTGCTTGTAAGGTTTCTAAGGATGTAGATAAGAAGAGTTTTATAGATGCCTTTGGTCTTCGTGCTTTTGCCTTGTTCAAGGAAAAGAAAATGGCTATATTCTTTATTTTTTCGATGTTATTAGGTGTTAGTTTACAGATAACTAATAGTTTTGCTAATCCTTTTTTATTTAGTTTTGGTGCCGAGCCACAGTATGCTCAAGCATTTGGTGTGCAGCATGCTAATATATTAATAAGCCTTTCACAAGTAAGTGAAACTTGTTGTATTTTGCTAATACCATTCTTTATGAAGCATTATGGTATAAAGAATGTAATGCTTATAGCTATGTTTGCATGGGTATTACGTTTTGGGTTGTTTGGTTTGGGTAATCCAGGTTTTCCCGGTGTCTTGTTATTTATCTTATCAATGATAATTTATGGTGTAGCTTTCGACTTTTTTAATATTTCAGGCTCTTTATTTGTCGATAATTATACAGAAGCTTCGCTACGCTCATCGGCACAAGGCTTATTTATGTTAATGACAAATGGTATAGGGGCGACCATAGGAACTCTCGTTGCTCAGGCTGTCATTAATGCTTATACGCATGCTATGCCTATAGGTGATAACACTATAACAGTGGGAGATTGGCCTGCATGTTGGTTTATTTTTGCTGGTTATGCTCTTATAGTAGGTGTATCATTTGCTATTATTTTTCGTCCAAAGAAAGCTCAATGAATAAGATACCACTTAAATATTCAGGTCTGACCCAGTTAGTCGATTCCAGTAATCTTTACCTTATTCTATTAGAGAATATGGAAAAGAATAGGCATATAGCTATTGTGTGCAATGATAATGTTGAGCATGAATTGTCTATGCGTTTAGCAGGAAAAGTGAATACTACTAATTGGTTACCTGAAGTATTGTGTACTCTTAATCCTATGATGAGTTATGAGCATTATGAGGTTTTGATAAACGGAATTGTAGATGGTGAGTATAAAGTATATTTGATTAGTAAAGATGATTTGAGCTATACTTCCATACGTGCTTCTGATGCTATTCTTTTAGCTTTAGTGGCTAAACTTGAAATATATATTGAAGAGAAATTGTTCAATCAGCAAAGCTGTGCTATTAATATAAATAAAGAACGCGTAGCATTGCCTATAAATGCGCTAAATAGTGATATGCTTAACAGTGCTCTTAAAAGGGCTATAGCTTTAGAAGATTACGAGTTAGCTTCACTCATTAGAGATGAGCTAAATAAGCGTACGAGTAAAGATAAGGCATAACAAATATCTGTAGACAATAAATGAAAGAAGTAAGATTTTTCTATGTTCCCGACGTTAAAAATTCTACGGAGCTGCCAGCAGAAGAGATGGTTCACGCTGTTAGGGTTTTACGTATGAAGCAGGGAGATGAGCTTTTCCTCATGGACGGAGCAGGATATTTCTATCGGGCACAAGTGACAATGACTTCTGCTAAACATTGTTTTTATACAATAAAAGAAACCCTTTGTCAGAAAAAAAACTGGCGAGGGCATATTCATTTAGCCATAGCTCCTACTAAGGATATTGGGCGTATAGAATGGTTAGCTGAAAAAGTTACAGAAATAGGGATAGATGAGATTACATTTTTAAGCTGTAGATTTTCTGAGCGCAAACAGTTACGTATTGATAGAATAGAAAAGATTATAATATCAGCTATGAAGCAGAGCCGTAAGGGGTGGAAACCTATAGTTAATGAAATGACCTCGTTTGGCGACTTTATACGTAGAGTTTCAGCTACTACATCTTCTAATAAAAAGCCTTCTATTAATAAGTTTATATGTCATTGTTATGAGGAAATAAAAAAGAAAGATTTATTTTCTTTACTAACAAAACGTAACGTTTTAGAAAGAGATGTACTTATACTTATAGGGCCAGAGGGCGATTTTTCTATAGAAGAAGTAGATTTGGCTTTGGCTAATGGTTTTCAAAGTGTTACTTTAGGAGATAGCCGATTACGAACAGAAACAGCTGGTCTTAGCGCTGTAACTATGGCACAATTAACAAAAAGAGAAAGAAATAATATTTTTATAGACATAAAAAACGAAGAAGGTGGTGTATGATAATAGTTTCTTACATCACTTTTTTGTTATAGAGTTTTAAAATGACAAATACTATTTTATTTATAATATTATTCAAGGACTTAACAATTTAACAAAAAAATAAGCGGCTTTTAAAGTTGTTTTATTAAATTTGCAAAAAGAATTAAAATCACTTTTAATAATTTTCATTTAATTTTTTAAACTATGCAGAAAAGATTGTTCTTTCTGATTGTAATGTTAGTTGCAATGGTAAGTACTACCATGGCACAGATAACAACATCAGGAATTAGTGGTAAGGTAACTTCTCAAGGGGAGGATGTGATTGGAGCAACAGTGACAGCTACGCACCAACCATCTGGAACTATTTACAGAGCAGTCACAAACATTGATGGTAGATTCTCCATCGAAGGTATGCGTGTAGGCGGTCCATATAAAGTGGAAATAGCTTACATTGGTCAAAAGACTAAGATTTTTAAGAATGTTAATCTACGGTTGGGGGAAACTGAAGATTTGTCTTGCAGAATGGAAGACGATTCTAAAGAGCTTCAAGAAGTAGTAGTAACAGGTAATGCAGGGCTTAACGGCACAAAGACAGGTGCAGCACAGGCTATCTCTTCAAAGCAAATTGCAGAAATGCCCAGTATCACTCATGGTATTGCTGATGTGGCTCGTCTAAACCCTCAAATAACAACATCATCTAATGGTGCTATTTCGTTTGCAGGTACTAGTAACCGTTATAACACATTTATGATAGATGGCGCGATGAATAATGATATGTTTGGTTTGGCTGCAAGTGGATCTAATGGAGGTCAGGCAGGAGGTCAGCCTGTTTCTATGGAAACAATAGAGCAAATACAGGTAAATGTTGCGCCTTTTGATGTACGTCAGAGTGGTTTTACTGGTGGTGCTATAAATGCCATCACTAAGAGTGGTACTAATCAGTTTCATGGAAGCGTATATGGTTTTGGTAATAATCAATATCTTATAGGAAGTTCTTATCCTTTTTCTGACGGAACAGGTTATGCGCCAAAGTATAATAAGCAGAATGAGTATCAAGCAGGTTTCACTTTTGGTGGACCTATTATAAAGAATAAGTTATTCTTCTTTGTTAATTATGAGCATGCCAATAAGATATATCCTAACCTGAATGGATATGGGCAAGAAGGGTCAAGAGTAAATAAAGAAAGAGCCAATTCTGTTTTAGATATGATAAAAGAAATGGCTAAAAAACAAGGTGTGGAATATGATGGAGGTTTTTCTAATCCAGATATCTATACTAAAAGTAATAAGATAGGAGCTAAGATAGATTGGAATATTAATGAGGCTAATAAGTTTTCATTTCGTTGGAGTAATGTTGTTGCAAAGCGACTTAATAATGTAAGTTCAGCAACTTCTATTAATGACAACTTATATACTTATCCTTTTAAGAGTGTAACCAATTCTTTAACAGCAGAGCTTCATAGTCGTATTGCTCCTACAATAAGCAATGAAGTGCGTGCTACATATGTTCGTGTACGAGATAAGCGTGATGTAAGATCTTTTTTCCCAAGTATTTCTGTGAGAGATAATGGAGGTAATATAAACATAGGTAATGAGCGTTCCTCTGCAGCCAATTCATTGGATCAAGATATATATACTTTTGAAGATAATTTGACGATATATAAGGGAAATCATACGTTTACATTTGGTACACATGATGAATATTATAAGTTTGCTAATTTATATATTCAAGATTATACAGGAACCTATCAGTTTGATGATTTTAAAAGCTTTGAAAAATACTATAAAGATGATGTAGCAAATACTTTCAATGATAAGGAAAAGTATTTTCGTAGTTATAAGTATGGTCAGGCTAATGTAGATGTTACAGGAAATAAACGCTGGAGAACACCTTTTGCTGCAGGTCAATTAGGTTTCTATGCACAAGACAAGTGGGCTATAATGCCATCATTAATGATTACGTATGGCTTGCGCGTGGATATACCTTTATTTTTCGATACTCCTGAAGAAAACCAAGGGTTTAATGATTATGCTTCAAAGCATAATTGGGGAGTTCGTACAAATCATAAATTATCAAGTACTCCTTTATGGAGCCCACGAGTAGGTTTTCGTTGGGATATAAATAAAGATCGTCGTTTTATTCTTCGTGGTGGAGTAGGTGTGTTTACTGGTCGTGTCCCATATGTTTGGATAAGTAATAATTTTGCAAAAACAGGTGTTCAGCTAACGACTTATTCTGTAAATAATCCTAAAGGTGTTAAACTTGTGCTTGATCCAAATAAACAATTGTCGAATGCAGAAAAGCTAAAAGCTTCTGGAAGCCAAGAAGTAGATGTTTTTGATGATAGGTTTAAACTGCCTCAGGCATTAAAATTTAATCTTGGCTTTGATGCAAGATTATTAGATATAGATTGGACGGCAGAGGCTATTTATTCTAAGACATTAAATGATATTTATTATAAGGATTTGGCTTATGACCTTACTGGTAAGACCTTCGGAGATGAGACTGGTTACACTTGGGATAATCGTCCTATGCTTGAAAAAACTACAAAAGGCACTCCTTATAGCCATGTTTATGCTCTATATAATACTAATAAGGGATATACTTTAAGTTTGTCTTTAAAAGGAGAAAAGCATTTCAACTTTGGATTAGATCTTATGGCAAGTTATACTTATACGAGGTCTAAGAGTATTAATAGCGGAACATCTTCTGTTGCAGCAAGCAATTTTTCTTTTAATACAACATATCGTAATCCTAATGATCCTGAGCTGACATTTAGTGCTTATAATGTACCTCACCGTGTTCAAGCAAGTGCTTATTATCATTTACAGTATGGTTATAAGAAAGCTTGGCAAACAACAATAGGAATGATCTATCAAGGTCGTAGCGGCTCACCTTATTCTATAGAAATGTATGGTGATATGAATGGAGATGATGCTACTGGTAATGATGCATTCTTTATCCCAACAGATGAGCAAATAGATAAAATGAAGTTTGCTACCGATGTTCGAGTAGATAATAGTAAGGATATTTACCCACTTATAACTAAAGTATTAGGACCAAAATACTCAGGTATGCTTACTCCAGAGCAGCAACGTGCTTTGATGAAAGAGTATTTAGGGTCTGAGTCTTATATGAAAAATCATCGTGGAGAATTTTTTGAACGATTTGCAGATAATATGCCTTTTGAAAGCCACTTTGATCTTCATATAGCTCAGAAATTTAGTTTCAAAGTAGGTAATAATATCAATGGTATAGAACTAAGTCTTGATATTATAAATGTAGCAAATCTTTTAAATAAAGATTGGGGACATACTTACGGCGATAACTTTAATGGCTATTATAGTCCTTTTAACTATAAAGGTAAGGGAGTATTTAAGTTTGATGGTACTCATGTTGCCCGTAATTATGTTGATTATAATAGTAGATGGCGTGGTCAGTTAGGATTAAGATATACATTCTAAAAAAAAAGTATTTTTAAAAACTATATAATTCTTTTTAAATAAGAAATTTTTGATAAGAGACATTATGATTATAGATTTTGATAAAATTCCAGAAGAGCATATAGAAGGCTTTAAGGGAGGAACAGGAAAACTTGACATTCGCAGCTATGTTGATAATAAAGTGCGTATAATGTATTCTACTTTACGTCCTGGTGCTTCAAGTGGTAAGCATAAGCATATAAATTCGTTTGAAACAATGTTTATAATAAGTGGAGAGCTTACAGTGCATTATGATGATAAAACGGAGGTAGCGCGTGTTGGTCAGGTACATTACTGCCCTGAGGGTCATATGCATTGGTTTGAAAACTGTACAGATCATGATGTTGTTTATTATGCCATTGTGCCTAATTTAGGTTAGACTAATAAATCTATCAATTTTGATAATTTTATAAATAGACAAAAAGACTGGTTCTAAGTAAATAGGATTCAGCCTTTTTGTAAAATATAAATAAAATGGGGAGTAGAGCTTTTACAAGTCTACTCCCCATTTTCTATTGTAATAATATATTTTCTCTTATAACCTAATATGAGTAAAAATCATATTAATTCTTAAAAACAAGCGCCCCGTTATAGTAGTCTATATTAATAGGCTTTTCTCTATTAACAGTACCAGCTAAGATAGATTTACTTAAATCATTGAGTACATAGTGCTGTATAGCTCTTTTTACAGGGCGTGCTCCAAATTCTGGATCATATCCAATTTCTGCAAGATGTTTTACAGCTGACTCTGTCCATGTTAAAACAAGTCCTTGCGGCATTAGCATCTCCTTAGCACGTTCTAACTGTAACCTTACTACACCAGCAATCTGCTCTTGTGTGAGTGGTAAGAACATTATAGTCTCGTCAATACGATTTAAGAATTCAGGTCGTATAGTTTGTTTTAACATATTCATAACCTCAGTCTTTGTATGTTCTATAATTTGTTCTCTATTATCCTCTCTCAGTTCTTGGAATTGCTGCTGTATGTATTGTGAGCCAAGGTTTGAAGTCATAATGATAATAGTGTTTTTAAAGTTTACCGTGCGTCCTTTGTTATCAGTAAGTCTACCATCGTCTAATACTTGTAACAATATATTGAACACATCAGGGTGAGCTTTTTCTATTTCATCAAATAAGACCACAGAGTAAGGTTTACGCCGTACAGCTTCGGTAAGTTGTCCACCTTCATCATAACCAACATATCCTGGAGGCGCACCTATTAGTCGAGAAACACTAAACTTTTCTTGATATTCACTCATATCAATTCTTGTCATCATTGTTTCGTCATTGAAAAGATAATCAGCTAATGCTTTAGCTAACTCTGTTTTACCTGTACCAGTAGTACCAAGGAATATAAACGAAGCAATAGGCTTTTTAGGATCTTGTAATCCGGCACGTGATCTACGAACAGCATCAGCGACAGCAGTAATAGCTTCTTCTTGTCCTATTACACGTTTATGTAGTTCTTCTTCAAGGTGAAGTAGTTTTTCACGTTCGCTTTGCATCATACGTGTAACTGGTATACCTGTCCATCTGCTTACTACTTCTGCAATATCATCAGCGGTAACCTCCTCTCTTACCATAGCTTCATTACCTTGTGCCGATAATAATTGCTTCTTTATATTCTGGATATTATCTTCTAATGCTTTTAGTTTAGAATATCTAATTTCAGCAACACGTTCGTAATTTCCTTCACGTTCTGCACGTTCAGCCTCATACTTTAAATGTTCTATTTCTTGTTTATCTTGTTGTATTTTATTAACAAGTGCACGTTCGTTTTCCCATTTAGCCCTAAAGCTATGTTCTTGCTCTTTAAGTTCTGCAATATCTTTATCTAAAAGAGCCATCTTGTTTTCATCGTTTTCACGCTTAATTGCTTCACGTTCTATTTCTAATTGTTTTAATCGACGAGTAATTTCATCTAACTCTTCAGGCACAGAATCGCGTTCCATACGTAGCTTTGCAGCAGCTTCGTCCATAAGATCAATAGCTTTATCGGGTAGGAATCGATCAGATATATACCGCTCAGAAAGCTTTACTGCAGCGATACAAGCATCATCTTGTATACGTACCTTGTGGTGATTCTCATAACGTTCTTTTAAGCCACGTAGAATAGAGATAGCATCTAACTCTGTAGGTTCATCTACCATAACAGTTTGGAAACGACGCTCTAAAGCCTTATCTTTTTCAAAATATTTTTGATATTCATTTAAAGTAGTGGCTCCAATAGCTCTTAACTCGCCACGAGCAAGTGCTGGTTTGAGAATATTAGCAGCATCCATGGCTCCTTCACCACCACCTCCAGCTCCTACTAAGGTGTGTATTTCGTCTATAAAAAGAATTATATTACCATCGCTATTAGTAACTTCCTTAATAACAGATTTTAAACGTTCTTCAAACTCTCCTTTGTATTTTGCTCCAGCTATAAGAGCACCCATGTCAAGAGAATAAAGCTTTTTATCTTTTAAGTTTTCAGGAACATCTCCACGCACTATACGTTCAGCCAGTCCTTCTACAATAGCAGTTTTACCAGTTCCTGGCTCACCTATTAATATAGGATTGTTTTTTGTACGGCGAGATAATATCTGAAGTACTCTTCTAATTTCCTCATCACGACCAATTACAGGATCTAGCTTACCGTTACGAGCATCTTCTACTAAGTTGTGAGCATATTTTTCAAGTGATTGATAGTTTTCATCTCCACTCTGTGATTGCACTTTCTGTCCTTGACGCAACTCATTAATAGCTTTTTTAAGTTCTTTTTCGGTGCACCCAGCATCCTTTAATATTCGTGCAGCAGTACTATTTACTGTAAGTAGAGCTAAGAGTAAAGGCTCTATACTTATAAACTCATCGCCCAGCTGTTGTGATATTTCTGTAGCTTTTTGTAAAACCTTATTAGTATCTGATGAAAAATAAGGTTCTCCTCCTTGGACTTTTGGCAAGTGTTGAAGCTCACTATTTACAGCCATTGCAATGTTCTGAGGAGTTACACCAATTTTCTGAAAAACATAGTTAGTAACTTCTTTTCCTTTATCTATAGCTCCTGCTAAAAGATGTAAAGGTTCTATTATTTGCTGACCATGTTGCTGTGCAATGTTAACAGCACTTTGTATAACTTCTTGCGCTTTAATAGTAAATTTGTCAAATGTCATATTTTTATCTCCTTTCTTTACATTCTATATAAATTTATAGCGGTTGTATTTATACTTTTCTAATTATATTTATTGTTCTGTTTATCATAAGATCAATTTATGTGCCGATCTTTTATATATGCCACTATGACATGTGTTATATGTCATTATGACGTTTATTTTAGTTTTATTTTTCTGTTTATAATATTGCAAAAATCTAAATCACTTATAATTATAAGCTATATCGTTATGGAGTTATCTTTAATTTATATATCTTTGCATGTTATAGTTAACATCTTACAAATAGGAGTAAACTTTTTTACTCTGACTTTGATAATTTTTGCGTATAAACAAAAACAAAGAATAAATGAAACGAATAATTAGTATATTTATTTTTACTTTAATATTATCGAATATTACATATGCACAAGGCTATAGCTCGCTTTGGAAACAGGTAGATATTGCTATGGAAAAAGATTTTCCTAAAACACAGATAAAGAAACTTGAGGAAATTGCAATAAAAGCCAAAAAGGAAAAGAGCTATGGTAATCTTTTAGCAGCAGAGCTCTTCTTAACAGGAACGAAAATAAAGTTATCTCCTGATTCATTAGAGAAAGAGCTTGCTCGTATTAAGTCTTTTGCCTTGCAAGCAGAAAAGAGTGATAAGGTGCTTGCAGCTATATATTATTGTGCAATAGGTAAGATAGAGCAGAACAATATCACACGAAGCGATGAGGATAACAAAGCTTTAGCAAAGGTATATTTTGACAAAGCAATGGCTTATAAAGATTTGCTTGGTAGGGAGAAATTAGAAAATTTCATTCCTTTTATAAAAAAAGGTGCTGATGATAATATTTTTAATAATGATCTTTTACATGTAGTAGGTTTTGAAGCAGAGGCTTATCATGAGTTAGAAAAGTATTATCTGGCTCATAATAATCGTTCAGCTGCTTGTTATGCGGCATTTAAAGCTTTAGAAAAAGATGAAGATATAGTAGAAGATGTAGATTCCTTACTTACAAAGTATGGTGATTTGGACATAGCAGGCGAACTGGCAAAAGTAAAGTACGAAAACTTTTCTAATGAAACAACAGATAAAGAACGTTTCGATTTTGTACAAAATGCTCTTAAGAAATATGCGTCTTGGAAAGGAATAAATTATTTTAGAGCAGTCCTCCATAATTTGCAGAGCTCTAAAATAGAAACAAATGATATTCCTATTAACACTTATACTCGTCCTCAGGGGCAATATGTTAAGATTAGTTTGCGTAATGTATGCGATCTTAAGATAGATATTATTAAAACGACACTTACCGGAGAAACCTATAATACAGATATAGATAAAAAAAATATGGAGTATTATGCAAAGAAAATTGTTCCTAAAAGTGCGATTACCATTAAGCGACAGTATACTGTATTACGTCCAGCTTATGAAAACTTTGAGGACTCTGTTCTTTTTCCTAAGTTATCTCCTGGGGTGTATATTGTTAGGATTTCTTCGCCATCAGCAAAAATTTCTGCAAAGGAAGAGCTACTTTATGTAAGTAATCTGGTATTACTTGCAGAGAAACAGGCTAATAATAAATATCGGTATGTGGTAGTAGATGCTGTCAGTGGGCAACCTGTAGAAGGGGCAAAGATAAAGTTGTTTGGTGATGTTTATGAAAAAAGAAGTACTCCTAAAATAACCCTTCTGACAGATAAGAAAGGAGAAGCTTTCTATATAACTAATAAAAAAGCAGCGTGTGGATATACCTATGTATCAACATCAACAGATAAAGGCTTTTGTAAAGCATGGGTATTACCTTCTTTTTATTATTCTAAGAGCAATTCTGCTGGTAATAAATATCTTCTTATGACAGACCGTGCTATTTATTGTCCAGGACAAATTGTGCATACTTCGATAGTAGCCTATTCTGATTCCTTAGAGGGATTAAAGCGTAAAGTGATACCTAATCATAAATTTAGCTTGTCGCTTCGTGATGCTAATTATCGTGAAATAAGCAAGAAAGAAGTGATAACAGATGAGTTTGGCACAGCTACAACCGATTTTATCTTACCTATAAAAGGTTTGACAGGCTGTTTTTATATAAGTGTAGATGGCAATAGAACTTATGAAACTACTATTCGTGTAGAGGAGTATAAGCGTCCAACTTTTAAAGTAGGTTTTGAGGATTATAAAGAAAAGTATGCTCCAGGTGATACCATTACATTAAAAGGTTATGCTAAAACTTATGCAGGTGTAAGCTTACAAGGTGCTAAAGTCTCTTATAAAGTGTTACGAAAGAAGGCCATTTGGTGGTATTGGGGTAATAGCGATAATGAAGCTCAAGTGCTAAGCAGAGGTAAAGTTACTACTGATGCAAATGGCTGTTTTGAGGTAAAAGTACCTTTCATATTACCTAAGAATGTAATGGATAAAATAGTAAGAGGAATGCGTGTAGATGCCAATTACTATACCTTTGAGATCAGTGCAACTGTTACTGATCAGACAGGAGAAAGTCAAGAAGTAGAGCAGAGTTTTCCTATTTCTACTAAAGCTACTGCTTTTACTTGCGATATTCCAAAGCAAGTAGTTGATACTTATGCGTTATCTTTCAAGCTAAATTATCTTAATGCGGCAGGGGAAAGGATAGAAAGCACGGCTCGATATATTATTCTCCCGAAAGATAGCAAGCAGCAAAAAACAAGCAGTTTTGATAATTATACTACGATAAAGACTAATGAGACTGTGAAAGTAAAGGGGCTTTCTTCTGGTATCTATCGCCTACATGCTATCTGTGGAGCAGATACATTAAATAAAGATTTTGTCGTTTTTTCTCTAAAGGATAAGCGTCCTGTAGAAGATACACACGATTGGTTTTATGTAAGTGATAGTAGTTTTCCGCATGATGGATCGCCTGTGTATGTGCAAGTAGGATCTACCGATAAAGATGTACACGTTCTTTATTCTATCTTTGCAGGAAATAAATTGATAGAACAAGGATATTTTGACCAATCGAATGCCAATAATACGCGTGCCTTTACTTATAAACCAGAATATGAAAATGGCTTATTTCTCCATTATATTTGGGTAAAAGATGCAAAGGTATATGAACATAGTGCTACTATTATGCGTCCAATACCAGATAAGACACTGACTTTAAAATGGAAAACTTTTAGGAACAAGCTCACTCCTGGTCATAAAGAAGAGTGGACTTTATCAGTAACCCGTCCAGATGGGACGCCCGCGAATGCACAGTTAATGGCAACTTTGTATGATAAAAGTCTTGATCAGATATTAGATAACTCATGGCATAAGTTACCAGAAATAAGTCTTACTATGCCATATGTTAATTGGTTTTCTTCAGATTATAATACATCTTATATTATTGCAAATAAGAGAGTTGCAACTATTAATGTCCCAAAGATAAGCTTGGCAGCATTTAATCAAAAGTATCTATCAGCGTTTGAAAGGTCTTATCCAGATATTTTTATGTGTGAAAAACTATCTTTAGAATCGGTTTATGATGAGGTAGCACCAGTAGGACGTAGTAGAGGTACTGTGAAATTTACAGCCCCTGTTATAAAGAAAGAAATAAAAGGCTTTACAGATACTAATGTTGCTGAAAAGGATAGTAATGGTAAAGCTCCTGTGCTGTTCAGAAAGAATTTAAATGAAACTACTTTCTTCTATCCTCAGTTAGTTACTGATAAGAATGGTAATGTAAGCATACACTTTACTTTACCAGAGAGCTTGACAACATGGCGCTTTATGGGCTTTGCTCATGATAAGGAGATGAACAATGGCTTGCTTACCGATGAGGTTGTTGTCTCAAAATCTTTAATGATACAGCCAAATTTACCACGTTTTTTGCGTGTAGGAGATAAGGCTATAATATCTGCACGTATAGTGAAAAGAGTAGAGAAAGCATTACAAACAAAGGCTGTTCTCTCATTAATAGATCCTGTTACGGGGCAAGCTATTTATACCGCATCTCGGCAAGTTAGCATAAAAGCAGATAATACTACTTCGGTATCATTTGAAATTAATGATGATGCTATAGAGCGTTTTTCAAAGAAAAAATTAGCAAACTATACTTTATTAATTGTTCGTATCACTGTAGAAGCAGATGGATTCTCAGATGGAGAGCAGCAGTATCTTCCTGTTTTGCCTAATAAAGAGTATGTTATTAACACTTATCCCATTACAATGATTGGTAATAATATAGAGCAGGTAGAGCTTGATAAGTTATATCCTAAAAAGAAATTAAGCGATGCAAAACTAACCATCGAATATACTAATAATCCATCTTGGCTTATGATTGAAGCTTTGCCTTATATGTCTAAAGTGTATAGCGATGATGCTATTAGCCTGATGACTGCTTATTATGTTAATGCTTTAGGTAAGCATATCATAATGCAATCGCCAAAGATAAAGCAAACAATAGATTTGTGGAAACAAGAAATAGATAAAGATAAGGCTCTTACTTCAAATCTAGAGAAGAATGAAACACTGAAGAAGTTAGTGTTAAATGAGACCCCATGGGTACTGAATGCAGAAGAGGAAAGTGAGCAAAAGCAAATGTTAGTAAATTTTTTTGATGAGAATGCTTTGCAGCATAAGCAGCAAAGCTATATTGCTCAGTTATATAAGCTACAGAATAAAGATGGCTCTTTCTCTTGGTTTGCAGGTATGAAAGGCAGCATTTATATGACAGTTTATATAGTAAAAGAGCTTATTCGCCTACAAATCTTAATGGGGAAAGAGGCTTTTACCAATCAAGAAACAGCTTTGTTGTTAAAAAACGCTTTTGCCTATCTTGATCGTGAGGTAGGAAAAGAGGTAAAAGAGATGCAGCGTACAGATAAGAAAGACCATAAATTGTTCTTCATAAGTGATGACCTTTGCGATTATATTTATGCCAGCGCATTAGCTAAACGCCCAATAACATCAAACATAACCTATTTACTTAATAGATTATCTAAGAAGTCCACCAACCTAACTGTTTATGGAAAGGCTAACATTGCTATTATTTTTAGCATGTATGGAAGAATCCAAAAAGCTAATGAATATTTGCAAAGTATAAAGGAATATACGGTATATACGAAAGATATGGGTAGATATTTCGATAGTAAAAATGCTTATTACTCATGGAGGAATTATAAAATTCCTACAGAGGTAGCAGCTATAGAAGCTTTAAAGAGACTTTCTCCAAATGATAGTTATATTCAGGAGATGCAGAGATGGCTACTTCAAGAGAAGCGTACACAAATGTGGAATACTCCTATTAATACCATTAATGCTATTTGGGCTTTTATGAGCAATGGGAAGTGGAATATGGAAGACAATGTTTCCGCTATGTTTAAACTTGATGGAAAAGTATTGAACAAGCCTAAAGAAATAGCAGGGAAAGGGTATGTAAAAGTAACTGTTCCTATATCTTCATGTCCAAAAAGTTTAAGAATAGAAAAGCAAAATAAGGGTATTAGTTTTGGAGGAGTATATGCACAGTTTTCACAAGAAGTAGTAGATATAAAAGAAAGATCTATGGGAATGACTATACAACGTGAGATTTTAGATGAACATAATAATATTCTTCAAACTAAATCTTTAAAAGTTGGTGATAAGATACGTGTACGATTAACAATAACAGCTTCACGTGATTTTGATTTTGTTCAAATTATTGATAAGCGTGCAGCTTGTTTAGCAGCAATAAATCAGTTGAGTAGTTATTATGGTATGTGTTATGTAACACCTAACAATAATAGCACTAATTATTATTTTAATAAACTTACAAAAGGTAAGCATATAGTGGAAACAGATTATTATATAGATAGAAAAGGTAGTTATAATACAGGTATATGTACTATACAAAGTGCATATTCACCAGAGTATTGTGGAAACTCACCTATAATTAAATTTGACATTAATCGATAAATTATTAATTACGCGTTTAAATGTTACAAATAGAAATAGACAATGGTAGTGGATTTTGTTTTGGCGTAACTACAGCTATAAAGAAAGCAGAAGAGGAATTAGCTAAAGGTAATGCTCTTTATTGCTTAGGCGACATTGTACATAATTCCATGGAAGTAGAGAGATTAGAGAAAAATGGATTAATAACTATCAATCATGAGCAAATGAAAGATCTCTATAATGTTAAAGTGTTACTTCGTGCTCATGGTGAACCTCCAGAAACTTATGCTTTAGCTAAACGTAATAACATAGAAATAATAGATGCTACTTGTCCTGTTGTATTAGCTTTACAGCGTCGTATAAAAAAACAATATGAAAGTAAAGTAGATGGTAAATTAACACCTATTATAGAAAATCAAAACAAGAGGTTAGAACCTAAAACTACTCAAGAAGACTCACAAATAGTAATTTTTGGTAAGAATGGTCATGCAGAGGTTTTAGGACTTGTAGGACAAACTAAAAGCGAAGCTCTTATTATAGAGAAATTTGAAGATGTAAAGAAACTAAATTTTACAAAGAACATATACCTTTATTCACAAACAACAAAGAGCCTTGATGAGTTTCATAAAATTATAGATTATATACAGTCTCATATCAGTCCAACAGCACAATTTCAAAGTTTTGATACAATATGTAGACAAGTAGCTAATCGTATGCCAAATATATCTATCTTTGCTACACGCCATGATGTTATTATTTTTGTTGCAGGTAAAAAAAGTTCTAATGGAAAGGTTCTTTTTCATGAATGTTTAGCAGTTAATCCACATTCTTATCAAGTAGAGAGTGCAGATGAAATAAATATGGATTGGTTTATAGATGCAAAAACTGTAGGAATTTGTGGAGCAACTAGTACTCCTAAATGGTTAATGGAGGAATGTAGAGATGAAATACTTCGTAAAGTTTAATAAATAATATTTATTAATGACATGATTATAGTTATAACTATTATTTCTTATTTTCTAATACTCTTTTGTGTTAGTAAGTTAACAAGCAAACGGTCTGATAATGCTACTTTTTTTAAAGCAAACCAAAAATCCCCATGGTATTTAGTAGCTTTTGGTATGATAGGGGCAAGTATTTCAGGTGTTACTTTTGTGAGTGTTCCTGGTATGGTGTTATCTAATAATATGACATATTTGCAAACTTGTTTAGGCTTTGTGATTGGTTATATTGTTGTAGCTTTTGTTCTATTGCCTATATATTTTAGGTTAAAAGTTACAAGTATATATACTTATATCGAAAAGCGGCTTGGAAAATATACTTATAAAACAAGTTCAAGTTTTTTTATTTTATCAAAGATGAGTAGTGCCGCTGTAAGATTTTATGTAGTTTGCATTATTTTACAAAGATATGTTCTTGATAATTATCATATACCTTTTGTTTTCACAGTAGCTTTTTTAGTACTATTAATATGGCTATATACTAAAAGGAGTGGTATCCATACTTTAGTTTATACAGATACTTTTCAAACGCTATGTATGTTTATAGCTTTATTTCTTATTATTTATAAGGTATTAGGAGTATTAGACCTCTCTTTATTTGAAGCTATTAATAAAATAATAAATGACCCTCATTCCCGTGTTTTTGTTTTTAATGATAGTCTATCGGGGCAAAATTTCTGGAAACAATTTTTAAGTGGTATTTTTATAGTTATTGTTATGACAGGTTTAGATCAAGATATGATGCAAAAAAATCTTACTTGTAAGGATCTTCATGATGCCAAAAAGGATATGTGTAGTTATGGTTTAGCTTTTATTCCTGCTAATCTTTTATTTTTAGCACTGGGTATTCTATTGATGTTTTTTTATAATTATATGCATTTAGCCATTCCATCTTCTACTACAGATGAGTTAATGTTAAAAGCTACAGCTGGTGGATTATTAGGTAATTGGGTCATGGTGTTTTTTACTATAGGGATTGTAGCAGCTTGTTTTTCTAGTGCCGATTCAGCTTTAACATCGCTAACAACTATTTATTGTGTAGATATTAAAAATAGGGATAATGATGAAAGTTTAAGGAAGCGTGTACATTTAGTTATGGCACTTTGTTTTATAGGCTTTATATTACTTTTTCGTTGGTTTAATTCTACGAATTTACTTGATGCTATTTATACACTTGTATCTTATACCTATGGTCCTTTATTAGGCTTCTTTGCATTTGGATTATTTACAAAACGAACAGTGAAAGATAAGCTATCTCCATTTATTGCAATAATATCTCCTTTGCTTTGTTATATACTATCTACTTTTATAGAAAGCTTTACAAGTTATAAATTTGGGTACGAATTACTTATGATAAATGGTACTTTTACCTTTTTAGGATTATGGTTATTTAGTAAAAAGACAACTATAGTAAAATAGATTTGATAAAATTTGCCATATAATTTGTTTTATATAGCAATGAATTCGGTTTTAAAGAATAAACTACACACTATTTTAACCTTCTTGTTTTGTATCTTTTTAAATGTTTAATTGTGTTTGACTTATTTATTTGATATTATTGCTGTCCGGTAAAACTTTTTCAAACAAAATAAATTAGGGCTGACACTTTTCACGAGGTATCAGCCCTTTTGGTTATTTTTGTTTTTGCAATATAATAAATATAACCATGAGCAAAGATAGTCATTTTACCGGACAGCCGGTCTATAGTCAAGTATTAAAGTTACTCGACAAAGAGAAAATTCTTCAAATAAGCCACGAAACGAAAGGAAGCGAGGCTTACGTGAAGCGTTTTGACGGCTACCAACATCTCGTCGTAATGCTGTTCGGCATACTCAAACACTTTGATTCTCTGCGCGAACTTGA
>NZ_KB905284.1 GCF_000378745.1 Prevotella amnii DSM 23384 = JCM 14753 | reverse complement strand
TATTACTGTCCGCTAAACATAGAAATCCTCACTCCAACTCATTGAGACACAATAGTTCGGATGACAGCATGTTAGTGACAAGCCCCCTTATTCATTTTCTGTTACCTCCGGTGGCGATTCAGCCGCTGCTTCAAGCATGAGTTTCATATCGGCATCCGGCATGTTGAAGAAATTATTCATGTTGAGGTATTCCATAAGTACAATGCGCACCATAGTAGCCAGCCCTGAGAAACTCCACCGCCTCTGCAATGAGCTTTGCATCAGTGACAGTAATAGATTGGCAATGAGTGTAACCCAAATCTGTATCTTGATGGCGTTGGCACTCTCGCCATAGAAGTATCTAAGCGGGAAGTTCTGTTTTATCTGCTTGAAAAGAGTCTCTATCTGCCACCTCCTGCGGTAGATGGCTACGATAGTCTCCATGGACATGTCAAAGTCGTTGGTAAGCAAGGACACCAACTTTGGCGTCTTTCCCTTCTTGATATCCACATAGGTGACGATACGCGCTATATGGTTGATACCGCCCTTCCTGAACACCACCACCTGCTCACGATATTCCATCAGCCCATCCTCGTTCATATCCATGCAGTCTACCAACACCTCGTATTTGAGATTTTTCTTCATCTTGGTGACATAGACGACGTTCCTTTCGGTCAGTTCCTCAAACTTTTCATAGTTGATATATGCACGATCCAGGGCAATGATTTCATCATGCTTAAAATGGCTGGGGGCGAGCATAAAGGAATCGTTGGTAGCGGCAGAAGTGAACTTCACGTCACAGTGAACTCCTTCGTTTGCATGAATGACGGAATGCACTTTTATGCCTCCCTTCTTCTTTCCCGTCTTAGGATGCCGTCCCACACCCTTGAAGATGACGTTAGAGAACAGGGTTATCGTGGTGGAATCGATGATTCTCAGACGTTTTATCCATTCCTCCGTACCATTGCGTCGGCTGTCCGAAGAAAGTTTGTCCTTATTGGACTCGTAAAGGTCGTGGTACACGTCCTCAAAGAATTTCTCCGAGCGTCTGGCGTTCGCATCTGACAGGGTACTGCGCTTAGGAACCCTGTCAATGCCTATGTGATGAAGCTTGCGCACCTCAGCCGTCATTGCCGCCTCTATCTCGCGCAGGGAGTCGAAGCGCATGATGACTGCATACAGCATCGTAAGAAGATGGGTGAAGCCGTCAAAGGTTTTCACATACCGCTCACCGCCGTTTCGGCGGCTTATTTCAACTATTTTGTCATGGTCGAGAGATTTTATCAACTGACCATATACCGGCTGTCCGAAAAAATGTGTACTTTTGCCCATGTTATCTGAGTTGGGAAACAAAAGCAAAGATAACAAAAAGGGCTGATACCTCGTGAGAAGTGTCAGCCCTAAATTTGTATCTTACTCAAAAGTTTAGCGGACAGTAATAATAATTTATAGCATAATATACTATGAATCAGATGAATATTAGGCTTTTAAGGGTGGACTAAATAAGTTATAAATAATGAAACAGGGTATGCCTATTTTAGCATACCCTTATAACAATTTTATAATAATATAAAAAATATTCAGAATTAATTATTTTACTTGATGTTAAAGATAAAATCTTAATAAACGTTTTTAGTAGAAAGAATTTTTTAGTTTATTATATTCTTATAACTTGCTTTACGCCTTTTACGGTATTAATTTTCTTTATTAAAAGATTGAGGCGAGAGTTGTCATCAAGCATAACAACAAGGTTCCCTGAAAAAAGTCCATCATGTGAATCAATATTGATAGAGCGCAAGGTTATTTTTTCATCTTTTGAAATAATATTCATTATATTACTTACTATACCTATATCGTCATTACCTATCACTCGTAGAGTAATAGCATATTGTGATATTCCCTTACCACTCCATCGTGCTTTTACTATTCGGTATCCGAAACGCGAACGTAGATCAGTAGCATTGGGGCAGTTTGTTCTATGAATTTTGATGCCACCATTTACTGTAACAAATCCAAAAACTTCATCACCATATATAGGATGACAACATTTTGCTAACGAAAAATCAATTCCCTTTAGATTTTGGTCTATCACTAAAACATCATCATTTGTTTTAAGAATTTCGTCTGTTTTATTGTTAAAGGCATAGTTTTCGGCACTTTCAGCTTCTTTGGGTGGATTTAAGTTGTGAACATGATTATATACCTTCTGATATTCTTCTATAACATTGTTAGGATCAAGTTTACCTGCAGCTATCTGCTTATAGAAATCGGACACTTCTTTGAATCCTAATTTCTTTAACAGTTGCATCATAGTACCTTCCTCTATTTCTATTTTTTTATTTTTAAATCTTCTTTCTAATAATTCCTTGGCAAGTAGTCCTTCTTTAGCTTGTGTTTCTTTTATAGCTAAACGAATTTTTGCTTTAGCTCTTGATGATCTAACTATAGACAGCCATTCTTGTTTTGGTTTTTGGTTAGTACTTGTAAGAATCTCTACAGTATCTCCACTATGTAACTCTGTACGTAAGGATACATTCTTACTATTTATTTTACCTCCAACGCATTGATTCCCTATACGAGAATGAATGTGGTATGCAAAGTCAAGCACTGTAGAACCTTTAGGAAACTTTAAAAGATCTCCTTTGGGGGTGAAAACATAAATTTCATTTTCATATAAGTCGGATTTAAATTGATCCATTACCTCTAAGTTGTTTCCAGCTTCGAGAGCTGTACGTATAGAGGCTAACCAATCATCAAGTCCTCCTTCTGCTTTGATACCTTTATATCTCCAGTGAGCAGCTAATCCATGTTCGGCTATTTCATCCATACGTTCTGTACGTATCTGCACTTCTACCCACTTAGCTGCAGGTCCTAAAACTGTGATATGTAAACTTTCATATCCGTTAGATTTTGGTACAGAAAGCCAATCTCTTAGTCGCTTAGGATTAGGTTGATACATATCTGTAATGATAGAATATGTCTGCCAGCATTGCATTTTTTCTTTTTCTATAGGAGAATTAAGTATAATGCGTATAGCAAAAAGATCATAAATACCTTCAAAGTTACACTTTTGTTTTTTCATTTTTTGCCAAATAGAGTGTATTGACTTTGTTCTACCTTTTATATAAAAATGTAATCCGGCATCTAATAATTTCCTTTGAACAGGTTCTATAAAATTTTTTATATAAGCATCTCGTGCTTGTTTTGTAGCATTTAGTTTTTCTTTTATATAATAGTAAGCATCATGTTCAAGATATTTTAGGGAAAGGTCTTCCAATTCACTTTTAAGCTGGTATAATCCTAATTTATGAGCTAATGGTGCATATAGATAGTTAGCCTCTTCTGCTACTTTATTTCGAGCTTCTATATTCGCAGTGTCTCTGATTTGTCGCATTAGGTTCACTCTATCTGCTATCATGATAAGGATAACCCGCATGTCTTCAGCAAATGAAAGCAATAGGTTGCGAAAGTTTTCACTCTCTATTATAGGTTTTTTAATATATAAATTTTGTATTTTGTTTAAGCCATGTATTATCTTTGCGACTCCTTCTCCATACTCTTTCTTTACATCTTCTATACTTGTGAAATTATCTTGTACACTATTATATAAAAGTATAGCTAAAACAGAGTCTCGTTTTAAACCAATATTCTTAGTTGCGATAAGTGTAGTTTGTAAAGCACATAAAATAGGATTAAGGTTAAACATATTACGTTTAACCTCATTATTGCTAATAGAATTATTTATATGCGTTTGAATTTTTTTCATATCTTGACTTGGGAAACTTTCTCCAAGTATTTCACGCAAATCCTTTAGTATTGATGCTACTTTAAGCTTTTCTTCCTCTGTAAAAGTGAATTTCTCTTCCATACTTATAGAATATATTCGTTTTCGCAAAGATACAAAATACTTGTCTTTTACATCTTTTTTTATACAAGCTTTAGCATATAAATAACAAAAATCACTTTTAGTTTGTTAATGTGGGTATATATAAAAACGCATTAATATAAACAAGCGACAGTCATGGGTAGACAAAACACAGCATAGGAAAAGGAAAATATACAAATTAAAAGTAGTTATTAAAAGAACAAAATATTAATATATATTACACATATATACTGCTCACCAATAGAAAAAATTATAATACATACTATAGTTGCTTTTTAAAGTAGATCTACCCTAAATAAAAAAGATATATTATTTTTTGGAAAACTGATATAAATATTATAACTTTGCAAAATCAAAACATTTAATTATTGTTTCCATTCGTTAGAAACAAAAATTATTCTTTAAATGTATTTCCTACACATAGTTTATTTATGTTAAGCAAAGAAGAATTATCGGACAAAGATGTCCAAGAATTGCAAAGTATTGCATTAGAAAATGGTGTGTCATTTAGTAAAAATGAGGATAAAGAGTCTCTTATATATGCAATATTAGATAAGGTTGCAGAAGAGATTGGCAATGCTCATCCTTTAGAATCAAAGCGAAAGAGAAATAGAATTACGCGAAAAGATACTGACCATGTTTATTCTGTTAAAGGTAAAACTGGTGAAAATCTCGACTCAAAGAAGAGCACCCAAGCCTCATCTTCTGAGTCAGAAACGGAAGAAAAGCCAAATTCAGTAGAAGAGGTAGTTTCTCCTGTCGAGGCTCTTGCATCTATGCCAAAACATAGAGGACGTAAATCTAAGGCAGAAATAGAAACTATTACACGTGCAGAAGCTGCTTTGAAAGAATCGAAAGTTTCATCTAAAGAAGCATTTAATCCACAAGAAACATCAGTAGTAGTTACTGATTTACAAGAGGTAGAACAAACTTTACATAAGCATGAAAATCCTATGGAAGAGGATTCTAACACTGTAGAGAAAGTCGCTGATAATGAAGAGTGGACTGAAGAGGAGAATAGTCTGCTTGCTAAACTTCAAGAAAAGGTGCAGGCTCATAATAGTATGAATCAAGAGATGATTCCTGAAAGCTCTGTTAATGACAGTGTATGGGAAGGTGATCCTAATGATGGAACAGATTTTATAACTGTGCTAGATATTCCTATAGAAGATCAAGGGGCTATACCTAATTATGACATGTTCGACCAGCCTACAGCTCCTATAGCTTCTATTAATGATCCAATTATATCTCGTCCAGCAGCTATGCCTATAGTACAATACGAATTTAATGATATTGTAAAAGCGAATGGTGTTTTAGAAGTATTGTCAGATGGATATGGTTTTCTTCGTTCAAGTGATTATAATTACCTTTCATCTCCAGATGATGTATATATTTCTGCAAATCAAGTTAGACAATATGGCTTAAAGACAGGAGATGTAGTAGAATGTCATGTTCGTCCTCCTCATGATGGAGAAAAATATTTTCCACTAACAAGTATTGATAAAATTAATGGTAGAAATCCTGCAGAAGTACGTGATAGAATACCTTTTGAGCACCTTACTCCATTATTTCCAAATGAGAAATTTAATTTAAATGGAAAGCCTAATGTGATGAATATATCGACACGTATAGTCGATTTGTTTTCACCTATTGGTAAAGGCCAACGTGCATTAATAGTAGCTCAACCTAAAACAGGTAAAACTATTCTTATGAAAGATATTGCTAATGCTATTGCTGCTAATCATCCTGAGGCTTATCTTATGATGTTGCTTATAGATGAGCGACCTGAAGAAGTTACCGATATGGCACGAACAGTCAATGCAGAAGTTATAGCTTCAACCTTTGACGAACCAGCTGAACGTCATGTAAAGATAGCAGGATTAGTATTAGAAAAGGCTAAGCGTATGGTAGAATGTGGACATGATGTTGTTATTTTCCTTGATTCTATAACGCGTCTTGCTCGTGCGTATAATACGGTAGCACCCGCTTCAGGTAAAGTTCTTACAGGTGGTGTTGATGCTAATGCTCTTCAAAAGCCTAAACGCTTTTTTGGTGCTGCACGTAATATAGAAGGTGGCGGCTCATTAACAATTATAGCAACGGCTTTAATTGATACTGGATCAAAAATGGATGAAGTTATCTTTGAAGAGTTTAAAGGCACAGGTAATATGGAGCTTCAGCTAGATCGTAGTCTTTCTAATAAGCGAATATTCCCTGCAGTTAATCTTGTTGCTTCTAGTACGCGTCGCGACGATTTGCTACAAGATAAGACTACTCTTGATAGAATGTGGATTCTACGAAAAAATATAGCAGATATGACAGCACTTGAAGCTATGAATTCTCTTAACAACTTAATGCGTCGCACAAAAGATAATGATGAGTTTTTACTATCAATGAATGGATAAGCTGTTTTTATTTATAAATTTTGATAGTATATTTGAAATCAATAATTGTAAAGAAATACTAAAGGAGATATTTTAAGAGCGTTTCAAAGAGTTTCTTTTCTTTTAGTAGTCTTATAAAATTTTTATTATTTTCTAAAAATAAAAGGGGGTGTATCTATTATGATACACCCCTTTTTCATTTTATAAAAAGGTAGAAAATAATAATGAGTTAACTTATTACCTTTCTATTTTTGCTCAAAATTAACAAGGTCTGTAACTTTGAAATTATTAATATAAGCTATCTTTCCGGTTATATTTTCTTCTGCCATTTGTACAAATATATGTGCACTCTTTGCAAAAAGCTCTGGAGCTTTTGATGAATCGGCAATAATTAGCAAAGCCATAATTATCTCAGCTGTAATATCATAAAGACGACGTGCAAGTAAATCTTGTGCATCTTGACTTTCCATTTCTTTCACTTTGTTGATAGATGATTCATATTCTTCTACCATTTTCTCTATTCGCTTAGATAATGGTTGCATATCTTTAGATACTGGTTCAGCAAGCATTTCACGCATAATGCCTAAGTAAGTCCCATTCATAACATATCTATTTGCTGCAACAACTTGCAACTGGGTAGTGCCTTCATAAATAGAGAAAATACGTGCATCACGATATAAACGCTGACACTTATACTCCATAATAAAACCAGAACCGCCATGTACAGATATGCTATCGTAGGTGTTTTGATTAACATATTCTGAGTTCATACCCTTTGCTATTGGAGTAAAAGCATCTGCCAAACGAGTGTATTTCTTCATTTCTTGACGCTCCTCAGGTGATAGTTTCTCAAAGCGAGCAATATCTTCTAAAGCCTTATATAAATCCACATAACGTGCAGTTTGGTATAGTAGTGAGCGTCCAGCGTCCAGCTTTGCTTTCATTCTAGATAGCATATCATAGACAGGAGGCATATTTATTATTTTCTTACCAAACTGAGCACGTTCTTTAGCGTAAGCTAAGGCTTCATTATAGGCTTCTTGACTAACACCTACAGATTGGGCAGCAATACCTAATCGAGCACCATTCATTAATGCCATGACATATTTTATCAAACCTAAACGTGTATTACCACATAATTCTGCTTTAGCATTTTTATAAACTAATTCACATGTAGGTGATCCATGTATACCTAATTTATTCTCTATATGGCGTACATCAACTCCACCATTACGCTTATCATAGATAAACATAGACAGACCACGTCCGTCTTTAGTACCCTCTTCTGACCGTGCAAGTACAAGATGTATATCAGAATCACCATTCGTTATGAAACGTTTCACACCATTCAGGCGCCAACAATTCTCTTTCTCATCGAAGCTTGCCTTTAACATTACACGCTGAAGATCGGAACCAGCATCAGGCTCTGTTAAGTCCATAGACATTGTTTCACCTGCACAGATACGTGGTATATATTTCTGTCGCTGCTCTTCATTTCCAAATTCATATAAGGTATCAATACAACTCTGTAATGACCATATATTTTGAAATCCCCCATCACCTGCAGATATCATTTCCGACATCATTGAGAAAACTACATTAGGAAGATTTAATCCTCCATAACGACGCGGCATACTAACACCCCACAAACCTGCTTTACGGGTAGCTTCAAGATTTTCAAGAGTCTTGCTTGCATAATGCATACGATTATCAATAAGGTGCGGACCTTCTAAGTCTACCTCTTCAGAGTTAGGTGCAATTGTTTCACCTGCTATTTCGCCAGTAACATCAAGTATTCGCTTATAGTTTTCAATAGCATCTTCATAGCAAACAGGTGCTTCTTCGTACTTTTCTTTATCGGCATAGTTACGCTCTTTAAGCTCAACTATGCGCTTCATTAATGGATGATCGAGATGAAACTCAATCTCTGGATGTTCTGTATAGTAATTAGCCATAATTATATCTTTTCAAGTTTTTTCTTTAAAATTGCTGATTTAAAATCTCTTTTTAAAGGACTTTAATTATTTTTCATTTTGTATTTTGCTTATAATACTTAATCATTTTAGGCACCACTTCTTCTATAGTACCATTTATAACATAATCAGCAATCTGATTAATAGGTGCATCAGGATCACTATTTATAGAAATGATAATACCCGATTCCTGCATACCTGCTATATGTTGTATCTGACCAGAAATACCACAAGCTATATAAACCTTAGGGTGAACAGTAATACCAGTTTGACCTATTTGACGATCATTATCTATCCACCCAGCATCTACTGCTGCCCTACTAGCACCTACTTCGCCATGTAGCTCCTTTGCTAATTGGAATAATAACTCAAAATTATCTTTAGAACCTACGCCATAGCCTCCAGCAACAACAATGGCAGATCCTTTTAAGTTATGCTTAGCTGCTTCCACATGACGTTCTAACACCTTTACGGCATAACTCAACTTGCTAACATACTTGTTTACATCAGGATAGACCACCTCATTTTTTGCCTTACCATTATAAATAGCTTTCTGCATTACTCCAGAACGTACTGTAGCCATTTGAGGACGATGCTTAGGATTAACTATCGTAGCTACAATATTTCCTCCAAAAGCTGGACGTATCTGATATAATATCTTATCATAGTGTTTACCTTCTTTCTTATCATCATATGGGCCTATCTCTAACTGAGTACAGTCGGCAGTTAACCCACTTGTTAGTGAAGATGATACACGTGGACCAAGGTCTCGCCCAATAACAGTTGCCCCCATTAAGCATATCTGTGGAGATTCTTCTTTAAAGATATTAACCAAAATATCTGTATGAGGTGCAGATGTATAGGGAAACAAATGCTCATCATCAAACACAAATAACTTATCTATACCATAAGGAAGCACTTGAGATTCTACTTTACCTTTTATACCAGAGCCTGCTACAATAGCATGTAATTCTACTTGAAGCTCGTTAGCAAGTTTTCTTCCCTTAGTTAATAATTCTAGTGAAACTTCCTGTACTGTAGTACCTTCAAGCTCACAATATACAAAAACATTATTCATTACTTTGCCTTATTTTAGCCTATAATCTTTTCTTCTAATAACTCTTTCATGAATCCTTCTATATCTTCATCTGAGCTACTAAGCGTTTTACTCTCTTTTGCTTGAAACACAATATTCTGCACAGCTTTTACCATAGTAGGTGAACCAGCTAAACCACATTGAGCCTCATCACCATTAACATCTGCCACAGACCACTGATTAAGTGTTAAATAAGGACGCTCATCATAAAGATATTGCCACGTCTCTTTACCTGTACGCTCCATAGGACAAGTAGCATACTTATATTTCATTATACGCTTAACATTACAAGGACGAGCTGGTGCTGCAGAACCATTTACTGTGATAAGTACAGGTAAAGGAGCTTCTACCACTTCTACCCCACCATCAATATGACGACGAATAATAGCCTTTCCGTTTTCTATTTTAACTATCTCTTCTGCATATGTTACTTGATTTAATCCTAATTTTTGAGCTACTTGAGGTCCTACCTGTGCAGTATCACCATCTATAGCCTGACGTCCACCAATGACAATATCAACATTTCCTATTTTTTTTATTGCCATAGATAAAGCATAAGAAGTAGCTAAAGAGTCGGCACCCGCAAACTTGCGGTCGGTAAGCAGCCAACCTGTGTCTGCTCCTCTATAAAGACTTTGACGAATAATTTCACCAGCACGTGGAGGCCCCATTGTTAATACACCTACCGTAGAATCAGGATTTTGTTCTTTTAACCTTAATGCTTGTTCTAAAGCATTTAAGTCTTCTGGATTAAAAATAGCAGGAAGAGCTGCTCGATTAACTGTACCTGCCGCTGTCATTGCGTCCTTTCCCACATTACGTGTATCTGGCACTTGTTTAGCAAGTACTACAATTTTTAAACTCATAGTTATATATTATTTGTTTTATATATGATATTTAGTTTACGAGTATGTTATGGCAAAAGTAAGATTTTTCTGCTATAATAGAAAACTTTTACCCTCTTTTTCTACAAATACATCACACTTATATATACTTCAAATAGATATTATGCTAAATAAAAAATAAAAAAGATATAAAATCAAAGTATAAAATAGCTTTCTTAATTACTTTTCTTACCTTTGCAAGGTATATTAATAATTAAAAGAATGAAAAAAATATTTTCCTTATGCGCATTAGCTGCAAGTGTTATAGTAATATCTTCATGCAACAAACATGAAACTTATGCTGATCAATTAGATCGCGAGAATAATGCTATAAATTCTTATATTATAAAAAATAAAATAAATGTAATAAGCCAAGAGCAATTTGCTAGCCAGAATAACACTACAGACACTATAAAAAATCAATATGTTTTGTTTCCTAATAGCGGTGTTTATATGCAGATTAGGGAAAAAGGTACAGGCGATTTTATAAAAAGTGGAGAGACTGCACGCATACTTATACGATTTTCGGAATATAATATATTAACAGGCACTATACAATTATCAAACAATACATTGCTATGGAGTAGTGTTGTAGATAAAATCTCTTTAACCAACTTTAAAGGTACGTACACAGCTTCTTTTAATAATGCTTCAAGTCTTATGGCTACTGTTTATGGCAGCACGTCAGTACCAAGCGGCTGGTTAGTGCCTATACCTTATTTAAAGATTGGAAGATTAATCCATTCAAGCTCTAAGTTAGCCCATGTTAGGCTTATAGTCCCATCACAGCAAGGTCAAGCAAATGCCACTCATGATGTTTATCCTTGTATGTATGATATAACTTTCCAAAGAGGATTAGAATAAGAAATATTTAAGTATAAAAAACTATTATGACTTTAATAAAATCAATTTCAGGTATCCGTGGCACTATAGGAGGTCATGTTGGCGATACCTTAAACCCTTTAGACATAGTAAAGTTTACTACAGCTTATACCACTTTTATTGGTCGTAAACACCCAAATAAAAAGCTAAAGATAGTTGTAGGTCGTGATGCTCGCATATCAGGCAAGATGGTAAAAAACATTGTATGTGGCACTTTAATGGGTATGGGAGCTGATGTAATTAATATAGGCTTAGCTACTACCCCAACAACAGAATTGGCTGTTCGTATGTCGGAGGCTGATGGAGGTATTATAATTACAGCATCACATAATCCTCGTCAATGGAATGCTTTGAAATTATTAAATAATGAGGGGGAATTTCTTACAGCTAAAGAGGGTGCTGAAGTATTAAGTATTGCAGAATCTGAAGATTTCGACTATGCTGGTGTTGATGCCTTAGGATCTTATCGTGATGATGATACTTTCGATGAACGACACGTTGAGGCTGTATTAGACCTCAATTTAGTAGATGTTGATGCTATAAAGAAGAGTAAGTTTAGAGTTGTAGTAGACTCAATAAACTCTGTAGGTGGTGTGATTTTACCTCAGCTACTTGATAGATTAGGCGTCGATTACACTTTTATTAATGGCAAAGCTAATGGCGACTTTGCACACAATCCTGAGCCAATAGAGAAAAATCTCACCAGCATAATGAATGAATTATCAAAAGGAGGTTATGATCTTGGAATAGTGGTAGACCCTGATGTTGACCGTTTAGCTTTCATTCAGGAAGATGGTAAGATGTTTGGTGAAGAATATACTCTTGTAGCTGTAGCCGATTACATTCTCGATAATACGAAAGGCAACACTGTAAGTAATTTAAGTTCTACACGTGCTTTACGCGATGTTACTGAAAAACATGGTGGTAAATATTATCCTTCTGCCGTAGGAGAAGTAAATGTTACTACTAAAATGAAGGAGGTAAATGCTGTTATAGGTGGAGAAGGAAATGGTGGAGTAATATACCCAGAGTCTCACTATGGGCGTGATGCTCTTGTAGGTATAGCCTTATTCTTAACATTATTAGCTCAAAAAGGTATGAAAGTGAGTGAACTACGTGATACTTATCCAAAATACTTTATGGCAAAGAATCGTATAGATCTTACTAAAGGTACTGATATAGATGCTATCCTTAATAAGATAAAAGAGCTTTATTGTAATAATACAGATGTAGCTATTACTGATATTGACGGCATAAAGCTCGATTTCCCTGAATCGTGGGTACATCTTAGAAAATCTAACACGGAACCTATCATACGTGTTTATAGCGAAGCAAAAACTATGGAAGAAGCTGATGATTTAGGTAAAAAGCTCATGCAAGTAGTATATGATATGGAAAAATAAAATTAGAAAAGCACCATTTCATATACGATATAAGCATACATATATATTATAATATGGCAGAAATTAAGTCTCGGAAAAGACACCGACTTAATTTCTGCTTAACTTTATATCTTACTCTTTAGGCATATTATCATTGCGTTTTATAGCAAAACGTACTTTCTCGCCTTCTTCTTTACGCTCTTTATAAAGCTTAGGTAAAGGATTAGCAAAAGGTTCATCATAATTAGAACGATTACGATAAATATCAATAGCTGTATAAATAGCATTTCGAAAAGCATCTATTTTTACTATATTTTTACCTGCTTGCGACAAATTATTAGGCATATCAGGAGCTGTACGTATTAAAGATAATCCTGCTGTATAGTTTATTCCATTAGTAGCAGGAATAATATGAAAAGGTGTAAATGCTTGTTCGTAATACATTGCAAGAATACCATCAAACTGTTCATAATCACCATTGCCAAAGAAAGTATCAGAAGGATAAGCTCCAAAAGCTTGTATCCCATTACTTGCTAACTCTTCTATGGCTGGCTGTATAATATCTACTTCTTCTGAACCTAATAATCCGCTATCTCCTGCTTTAGGATTTACTCCCAGCAAGGCTATTCGAGGACATGATACACGAAAGTCGCGTTTTAGACAGTTATGAAGAAGAGTGGCTTGCTTTACGATAACATTCTTTGTCAAACATTCGCATACGTCCTTTAAAGGTAAGTTGCGTGTAGCTAAAGCTATACGCAAGCCTTCATTTACTAATATAGTCAAACCTTCTGTCATTATACCAAGATGATCGTTTATATAACGACTTTGCCCGCTAAAATGAAATTTATAATTATTATCTAACGGACATGTTACAAGAACATCAAACAGACCTTTTTTATAATCTTCTAAAGCACGATCTATTGCTACTAAGCCTGCATTACCCGATTCTTCAGATGCTTCTCCAAGGTCTACTTTTACCTCCTCTTCTAATATTGGTAATAGATTAACTTTGTTTTCTGCCATTTCTGTGGCATCATTAATGATAGTAAAATTAGCCTCTATATTTAAAGCATTGCGGTGATAAGTAGCTACTTTGGGCGATCCATAAACAATGGGCGTACAAAGGTCTAACATGCCTGGTTCTGCAAAAGTTTTAAAAATAAGTTCATAACCAGTCCCATTAGTATCACCATGGGTTATCGCAACGCGTAGTTTTTTGTTATTTTCCATTCTGTAATATGAGTTGGTAAGTGTTTAATATGTTTTTTATCATAAGAATTTTCAGTGTAACGTATATAAGGCAGCTTCCAGTCGACGCATACGATTACGTTTTTCTTTTTCTGGAGCAAAAAGGAAAGCCTCTACTGCTAAACATTTATCTTGCTTTCTGACCTTTGGTAATAAGTAAGTAACAAAACTTCCTCCCATTGCATCTTTCTTCATCTGCCATGTTCCTCGTATTGTTATGTTACCTGTATGTTTGCTTATAGTTTTACTTGATATATTAGCAAGGGCAAGATAATCACCTTTCTGAGTTCCTTGAATGTTTTGTTGCATAACACTATCATGCTGTGCTTGAAACTTTTTTTCATTAATATAATAAAGACAAATATTCATCATTCCTTCTGAAGCATTATTAGATAACCACAAAAAGTCTTTTCCCACTTTGCTTTCTGTGAGCTCTGTTGGTAAACTTATTTGTTTCCTAAAAAGTTTCAGTACTAATGCTTCCGCCTTATTATTAGGTTTTTGAATGAGATTTTGTTGCTCTCGCATAATCTCTTTTTGAAGAATTTTTATGAGAACTTCTGGCATTATTCTTTTTAATACAGCCTCATCTTCTGCTTTAATATAAATAACTAATTGGTTGTCTACGAACTCATTATCTTTTTCTATTAAGCAGATTGAAGGTATACCTTTTTTAGTTATCTTCTTTATCTGTACTACTACTATTGTACGAAAGTTATTATTACTCACAGATAATTTTTTAGCTTTTATTACATCTACCATGGGTTCAGCCTGGAGCAATCCCGGTGTAGGCACAGATAGGGCATTATATACAATATTATTCACATCGCCCACAACTAATACCTCATATGGTTTACCTACACTTTTAGGTCTACTTGCTATATCTTTACACCCTAAAAAAGCAAATAATATAATGGGGAGTAGACAAAAGTAATAAATATTTTTATACATTTTCTTTCTTCTTTGCCGTAGAAAGCAGACCACATGCTGCAAAAATATCCTGTCCTCTGCTGGCACGAATAGTTGTAAAAACACCATGCCTTGTTAAGTAATCACGAAAATGTTCCATTGTAGAAATATCAGACCCCTTTAAAGGAACATTTGGTATTTGATGAAACCTAATGAGATTAACCCTGCACTCTAATCCTTTTACAAGATTTATTATAGCTTTAGCATGTTCTAAACTATCATTCTTCCCACCAAAAACAATATATTCAAAAGACAATCTACGCTGGTGCGAAAAATCATAATTATGTAAAAGATTTATTACCTCTTTTATGCTCATAGCTCGCTCTGCAGGCATCAACTCCTTTCGCTGTTCCTCTAAAGGAGAATGCATGCTTATAGCTACCTGACACTGGCTCTCGTCTAAGAATCTTTTTAATTTGTTTTTTACTCCTACACTACTTACCGTTATACGTTTAGGCGACCATGCATATGCATACTCTGCTGTCATAATCTCAGTAGTACGTAACACATTGTCTATATTGTTCATAGGCTCACCTTGACCCATGAAAACTATATTTGTTAGCTTTTCTCGCTCAGGTAATGAATAAATTTGATTAAGAATATCTGTTACCGATAAGTTTCCTTCAAATCCTTGCTTCCCAGTTTGACAAAATAAGCAATTCATTTTACAACCTACTTGTGATGAAACACATAGCGTAGCACGGTCGTTATCAGGGATATAAACTGTCTCTACAAATTTATCTTCTTCCGTAGGGAAAAGATATTTTATTGTACCATCTTTTGAGTATTGTGCATCTATGGGAGCTTTACAGCCAATAGTATATACCTTTGAAAGCTTCTCACGATTAGCTTTCGATATGTTAGTCATCTCATCAATACTCTTAATATGCTTTATATATAGCCATTCTGCTATTTGTTTACCCGCAAAGGCAGGTAAACCAAGATCTTTAGCTATTTGCTTTAGCTCAAAAAGAGTCTTACCCAATAAGGGAAGTTTTTCTATAATTGTCTTGTTCATCTTTGCAAAGTTAATAAAAAGACATGAAAAGATTAATAGTTTTATATTTTTATATCTTATTAGTCTGCTAAAACTGTTTAAAAGATTGTAATTCAATGAGCTATAAAAGAAAGGTGTATCC
Organism: Prevotella amnii DSM 23384 = JCM 14753; assembly: GCF_000378745.1. Taxonomy (GTDB): domain Bacteria; phylum Bacteroidota; class Bacteroidia; order Bacteroidales; family Bacteroidaceae; genus Prevotella; species Prevotella amnii. Next base: position 26,302 of record NZ_KB905284.1, on the reverse strand, counting down.
GACAAAATAGTTTCTTTACTATAATATATGACAATATGTTTTATACGCTATAACTTATATGCTTTAAAGTACTAAATGTAGGGAAATATAAAAGCACATGCTTATCAAAAGTTATTAATTATGAAACTTTATACATATTGTTCTAAAATATTTAAAGGGAAACGGTATTTTCAAAACATATTAATATAACTTTTATATAATAATAAGTATGCTTAAAACTATAAAAACATAATCTTTATAGAAGAAAAATAGCTTATTTTTGATAGATTTTTAATCTATTTTATATTCAAAAATAATCTATTTTTATTTATAATACCTATTCTTTTCATTGCAAATATATATGTTATTCCGCAATAAAATATAAACATTTTACTCTTTTTCAATATATACACAAAGAAAGAAATGCTAACAGTTTGCAAATTATTGTCTTTTTTGTTCATATCTAACTTATAATTTGAAGAATTTATGTACATTTGCATATAATCTATATATTAATATAACTAAAGCATATCAATGAAAATATCATTTCTTATAACAGCTGTTTTTAGTGTTACTTGCCCTAACATCATGGCTAATAATATATCTATCAATAAAGATAAAATACTTGTAAATACTTGCGTAAAAGATGCTATTACTTATGTTTGTCAACGTCCAAAAGAAGCTGATAGGCTTTTTAAATCGGACGTTGTAGATAAGGAAATAAGACGTATATTAAAAATGCTAAAGAATAGAAAATTAGCATGGATGTTTGAAAATTGCTTTCCTAACACTTTAGATACTACTGTTCATTTTACAACTGACATTAATGGCAATCCTGATACTTTTGTATATACAGGAGATATACCTGCTATGTGGTTACGAGACTCCAGTGCACAAGTATGGCCTTATCTACAATTTGCAAATAAAGATAAACGAATAAAGGATATGATAAAAGGGCTCATTCTTCGCCAGTTTAAATGTATTAATATAGACCCTTATGCTAATGGTTTTAACAAAACACCTGATCCTAAAGGCAAGTGGATGAGCGATGGTACAATAATGAAACCCGAGCTGCACGAGCGTAAATATGAAATAGACTCTCTTTGCTACCCTATTCGTTTAGCATATGAATATTGGAAAATAACTGGCGATGCAAGTATTTTTGATAAAGAATGGCTAAAAGCTATTGATAACATACTCATGGTTTTTCATGAGCAACAGAAAAAAAACGGAAGAGGGTCCTATTCTTTTCTACGTGTTACCGATCGTGCATACGACACATTAAGTAACGCCGGATGGGGGTCGCCCGTAAAGCCTGTCGGGCTTATAGCTTCGGCTTTTCGCCCATCAGATGATGCTACTACGTTTCAGTTTCTTATCCCTTCTAACTTTATGGCTGTATCTTCATTAAAAAAAGCTACAGAAATTCTTTCTAAAGTAAATAAAAATTCAACTATAGCTTCTGAATGTATTAACTTAGCCACTGAGGTTAGTAACGCACTAAAAAAATATGCTATTTATAATCATCCCAAATATGGTAAGATATATGCCTTTGAGGTAGATGGGTTTGGAAATCATCTTCTCATGGACGATGCTAATGTCCCAAGTTTGCTATCAATGCCTTATCTTGGAGATGTAGATATTAAGGATCCTATCTATCAAAATACCCGTCGCTTCATATTAAGTGAAGACAATCCTTTCTTTCATCATGGCAAAGCTGGTGAAGGCATTGGCAGTCCGCACATAGGGAATGATATGATTTGGCCAATATCTATTATGATGCGAGCTTTTACTTCGACAAGTGATGAAGAAATAAAACGATGTATTATTATGCTTATGAATACCGATGCTAATACTGGTTTTATACATGAATCGTTTTATATGAATGATGCAAACAATTTTACACGACCATGGTTTGCTTGGCAAAATACACTTTTTGGGGAGTTAATTCTAAAGATAATTAGCGAGGGTAAAGTTGATCTTTTAAACAGTTTATAATAATTTATTTAATAGATACTTATAATATTGTTTATCTTTAAAGTTAAAACTCATAAGATTAAAAAAGATTTATATATTTGTTTATATCAATCAATATAATTATCTTTGCAATTAAATGATATTCCTTCATTCTATTATAAATAGCCAATCACAAGATGAAGCATAAATATATTTTTTTACTTTTATTACTTTTTCCTATTCTTACTTTTTCCCAAGGCATAGTTATTGGAAATTATACTTTTAAAAATAATGCTAAGTTTCATGGAGAGATGTTTCGTGGTAAGCCATGGGGAAAGGGTAAAACAATTTATCCAGATGGAAGTATTTATGAGGGAGTATATGCTAAAGGTGTACGTGAGGGTATTGGCACACTTACTAAACCTAATGGAGAGAAATATGAGGGTAACTGGTTTCAAGATCAGCAATTAGGCTATGGTAGGTATACTTATTCTAATGGTAATATTTACGAAGGATTATGGTTTAAAAATCAACAACATGGCATCGGTACTATGTATTATTATAATAAAGATAAATATGTAGGTAGCTGGAAAAATGGCAAAAGATGTGGTGAAGGAAAATATATATTTGCAGATGGATCATATTATGATGGCTCATGGGAAAATGACATGAAAAATGGTCATGGACAGTTTGTCTGGAGAGACAAGTCTTCTTATACAGGCAATTGGGTAAACAATGTAAAAGAAGGTCGTGGTATCTTTATTTATTCTAATGGTGATGATTATTCAGGAGGATGGTCAAAAGATCTACAAAACGGTAGAGGTACTTATCATTTTCGCAACCGTGATGTTTACCAAGGCGATTATGTTAATGGGCAGCGTACTGGAACAGGTCTGTTACGTTATAGGAATGGTGATGAATATTATGGCCATTTTGTAGATGGAGAAAAAAGTGGTTCAGGTATGATGAAATGGCATAACGGTGATATTTATACAGGAGAATGGAAAAACGATAAGCAAAATGGTAAAGGCAAGCTAATTAAGCATAATCAAGATATATATGAAGGATCTTTTTCCGATGGTATGCTTAATGGTAACGTATCTGTTAGCTATGCTGATGGTTCTGTTTTTAGAGGTATTTATAAAAACAATAAGCGTAATGGCGATTTTATAGAATATGATAAAAACGGACAAATAAAAGCAACAGGTACTTATAATAACGGAGTAAGACACCAAAATAAATAACATTAAAACTTCTATTTTATGGAAAAGCAAACAAACCAAACTACTACTTCAAAACCAAAAGTTATGAAGAAAAATATAGTAAAACACATAGGAATAGTAGAGCATGACCCTTTCTTGAAAGAGTATGAGACTATTATTTCTAATAGGCATAACTTTATTTTAAATAAGAAAGAGGAGTTAACTAAATTTACCAATAATTCTTTATCTGACTTTGCCAGTGGCTATAAGTACTTTGGTTTGCACAAAACCGATTCAGAATGGATATTTCGGGACTGGGCTCCAAATGCTAAAGCGATCTATCTTATTGGTGATTTTAATAATTGGAAAAAATCATCTAAATATAAAGTAAAACGTATTAAGGGTACTAACAACTGGGAACTTAAGCTACCTTTAACAGCATTAAAACATGGACAGCTATATAAGCTCATTATAGAATGGGACGGTGGCGAAGGAGAACGTATTCCTGCATGGGCACAACGTGTAGTGCAAGATGAGAACACACACATTTTTTCAGCGCAGGTGTGGGATCCTGAAACTACATACAAATGGAAGAAAAAGGTATTTACACCCAAAACCTCACCCCTACTTATCTATGAATGTCATATAGGTATGGCGCAAGAAAAAGAAGGTGTAGGCTCGTATAATGAGTTTAGAGAAAATATTCTTCCACGCATTGTAGAAGACGGTTATAATGCAATCCAAATAATGGCTATACAAGAACATCCTTATTATGGCAGTTTTGGTTATCATGTGAGCTCATTTTTTGCACCAAGTTCGCGCTTTGGAACTCCTGAAGAATTGAAGCAGCTTATTGATGAGGCTCATAGAAAAGGTATAGCTGTTATAATGGACATTGTTCATTCGCATGCTGTAAAAAACGAGATAGAAGGTTTAGGCAATTATGCTGGTGATCCGAATCAGTTCTTTTATACAGGCGATCGTCATGAACACCCAGCTTGGGATTCTCTTTGCTTTGATTATGGTAAAAACGAAGTTATTCATTTCTTGCTTTCTAACTGTAAATACTGGTTAGAGGAGTATCATTTCGATGGATTTCGCTTTGATGGCGTTACCTCTATGCTTTATTATAGTCATGGCTTAGGTGAGGCCTTTACAAATTATAGTAACTATTTTAATGGTCATCAAGATGATAATGCCATTTGTTATCTAACACTTGCTAACTTACTTATTCATGAGGTAAATAAAAAAGCAATAACAATAGCAGAAGAGGTCTCTGGTATGCCTGGATTAGCAGCTAAAGTAAAAGATGGTGGTTATGGGTTTGATTATCGTATGGCAATGAATATTCCCGATTACTGGATAAAGACTATAAAGGAATTACCTGATGAAAAATGGAAACCTTCATCTATCTTTTGGGAAATTAAAAACAGACGTATAGATGAAAAGGTTATCTCTTATTGCGAATCGCATGATCAGGCTTTAGTTGGAGATAAAACGATTATCTTCCGTCTTATAGATGCTGACATGTATTGGCATTTTAAAATAGGAGATGAAAACGAAGTAGCACACCGCGGTATAGCTTTACATAAAATGATTCGTTTAGCTACAATAGCAGCTATAAATGGCGGCTATTTAAACTTTATGGGCAATGAATTTGGTCATCCAGAATGGATAGATTTCCCACGCGAAGGAAATAATTGGAGCTATAAGTATGCACGACGCCAATGGAGCTTAGTAGATAATAAAGATCTTAACTATAAATATTTAGGCTATTTTGATAAGAGAATGCTTGAAGTTGTTAAGAGTGAAAAGAAGCTAATAGATAGCACTGTGAATGAAATCTGGCATAATGATGAAGATCAAATACTTGCTTTTATGCGTGGCGAGCTACTATTTGTTTTTAATTTTTCACCTAATAAATCATTTACAGATTATGGGTTTTTAGTTCCTGAAGGATCTTACAATGTTGTTTTAAACACAGATAATAAGGATTTTGGAGGATTTGGATTAACAGATGATAGCATAGAGCATTTTACAATAGAAGATCCTCTTTATAAAAAAGATAAAAAAGGTTGGGTGAAACTATATCTGCCTGCTCGTAGTGCAGTAGTTTTAAGAAAGAAATAATTAATATATATTAATGGAAAGTAAGTTATTGCGCTTTATTAGTGCTGTGTTTTTTTGCTCATTTAGTTTCTGTTTCTTGTTCTTTTATCAAGTAGATGTAATGACGGTAACACAGCATATTGCTTCGCATGGTAAAACTTTTTATAATCCAATAGTAGGTGCTATCTTAATAACAGTTATTCTACAACTGCTACAAAATAGTATTGATGTTTTTGTAAAAATACCAAACAGAGTATTCGCTTTAACTTACTTCCCTCCTATCGTTTTACTATCTCTTATAAGTAGTATTCGATCAGATGTAGAATATAATAATTTCGCTATTAGTCAATGGTGGTGGATATTATTGATATTGTTTCCTATATATATTTTTATAGTTTTCTTTGTTAAACGTTACGAACCGTATGCACAGCAACAGCGCAACATAGGGGTGTTTTCACAAAGTATGTGGAGAAATCTATTTATTTTGTTTCTTTTATTTTTTTTTGTTGGTTATTTTTCAAATAATGATCCTTATTTCCATAAACGAGCAAAAATAGAACATTTAATAGACCAACGTCAATATACTAAAGCTTTATCTGTGGTAAAGACCTTATCACATACAGACTCTGTAATATCTATGCTTACAATATATGCTGCTGCTCGTAGCAATAAGCTTACAAACCACTTGTTTAGCTACCCTTTAGTGGGTAGTAGCCATGTCATGCGTCCTCTTTATGTGCATTCTTATTTACAGCCAGATAGTATAATATTAAAAAACACACTATTGTCTGCTAATTATCAGCTAATGGGTTTTTTATTAGACCGTAATCTCTCTCAATTTATCCGCTATCTCCCACAGTATTATCCTTCAAAAAGTGTTTTACCTCGCTACTATAAGGAAGCTGTACGTATTTATTCATTACATTTAAAAGATAGTATTCCTTCCCCGCCATATCCTCATGATAGCTATTACCAATATTATTTTAATAAATAATATTGGCTTATTTATATAACAGCTCTAATCTAAAAGAATAAGTGTTTTATAAAGAAAAACAAGATGCCTTAGATAATATACTGTGTTTTATGTTGTTTCATGCGTTTTTTCTAAGTACTTTATTCTTAAAACTTTGGTTGATATATTAGTATATCTTACTCTATTGTCTGTACGTAGACCTACTAACCAAAGTGGTTTTCCAGTGACATCGGTAAGTAGAAGTTGATCAGATTTCTCAAAACGATTTCTTTTCATATTAGTAAGATAGTCACTAATCAATTTTGATTTATCCATTCCAAAAGGCATAAACCTATCTCCTTGTGTTATATTTCGCAAAACAAGGGGGAAAGTTATGTTATCAGCATCTATATATACAGTACAAGGCTCTTTACTAAGATCTGTTTTTTTTATGGTTTTATTATCTATATATGTAATTTGTATAGAGCGATTTTTATCAATTATATATAATCCTGTTTCCGGTAATAGCTTATTTATATCTGCATGTAATTCTTTTTTACGTACAATAAGAGAAAAAGAATCTAAAGTTATTTCATATTTTTCACTTTGCCAAAGATTTCCTACCATATTCTTCTTAAAATCGGAAATAGAGCTTATTTGCTCAGAGTTGAAACCTAATGGAGAAAGTAGTTCAAATAAAAAATATTTTTTTGATGGGAATTCAGTAATCACTTTTAAAGGTATGGACAAAGAGCCATATGTGTAAAGTTTGCTGTGTGAGATGCCAAACTTATCAAAATAACGCAAAAGAGCATCATCGGCTACCGTTCCAGCTTCTGAGAGATATTGTGCTGTTTGTGCAATAGATGCTTGTACAGAAGGATTAATTTCTTTTAATAACGGTATCACCAGAAGACGTAATTTATTACGTACTACATTAGATACAAGATTACTACTATCAGTAACATAGTGTTCACCTTCGCCAATGATAAATGTTTCTATATCTTTACGTGTACAGCTAAGTAACGGTCTTATTACATTTCCGTTACGAGGTGCTATTCCTGTTAGCCCATGTATACCCGTTCCACGAGTAAGATTAAGCAAAATAGTTTCTACAGAATCTTCTTGATGATGTCCAACACAGACGCCTTCTGCATTAATACTCTTTCGTAATTGTTCGAAATAAGTATAACGAAGTTCACGCGCAGCCATTTCAATACTTATTTTTCTAAGAGAAGCATATTCTGTTGTATCAAAATGAATGCGCTTTAGTGGGATATCATGTCTATTACATAAATCAATACAAAACTGTTCATCACGATAGCTTTCCTCACCACGAAGTTTGAAATTACAATGAACAGCATTTATTTTATAGCCTAATTGGTGTAATACCAGTAATAGAGATACACTATCAGCTCCTCCTGAAAGAGCTACCAAATAACATTTTTCTTTATTTAATAACTGATATTTGGCTATAAATTTCTTAACTTTATTCAACATATAATACTAATCCTTTAAGATATTCTCCTTCTGGATGATATATATTGATAGGATGGTCAGCTGGCTGATGAAGCTGATGTAGAATACGCACCTTACGCCCTGCTTGTGCAGCTGCAGTAAAAACAGCTTGACGGAAATAATCTTTAGTTACTGCTTGAGAACAGCTAAAAGTAAAAAGTATACCTTTCTTTTTTATTTTTTCAAATCCTTTTAGATTTAAACGGGTATAACCACGCAAAGCATTTTTTAAAGCATTTCTATGTTTAGCAAAAGCTGGTGGGTCTAATATAATTAAATCATACTTATCGTCATGTTCATCTAAATATTTGAAGGCATCTTCACAAAAGGCAGCATGACGCTTATCTTTAGGGAAATTTAGTTCTATATTTTTATTAGTTAACTCTATAGCCTTAGCTGAACTATCAACAGAGTGTACTTCCTTTGCCCCTCCTCTCATCGCATACACCGAAAACCCACCTGTATAACAGAACATGTTTAAGACGCTACGATCTTTAGAATAAAATTCTAATAACTTGCGATTCTCACGCTGATCTATAAAAAAGCCAGTTTTCTGTCCTTTTATCCAATCAATATGAAAAAGTAATCCATTTTCTATTGCTATATTATTATCTGTATAACCATAAATAAATCCATCTTCCTGACCCAAATTAGCCTTGTAAGGTAGAGTTGTTTCACTTTTATAGTAAACACTATTTAGGTTATCTCCCATAATGTTAATTAGAGCATTAGTAATAAGATGGCGATCTACATGCATTCCTACAGAGTGAGCTTGCATAACTGCTGTATTACCATATATGTCAATGATTAATCCAGGAAGATTATCCCCTTCGCCGTGGACAAGACGAAAAGTAGTATTATTATTTTTTGATATGCCTTTTTGGGTAGTTTTATTTATTACTCCTATAGCCTTGCGTGCTTCAAAAGCCGAAAATAATCTATTTTCATAAAAAGATTCATCAACGTAGACTTCTTCGAAAGACAGAACACGTATAGCTATGGATCCTACCTGATAATGTCCTATAGCTATGAATTTGCCTTGATTATTTAACACGCAAACTACCTCTCCTTCTTTTATTTCTTCTTCCATCGTTTTTATAGCTCCTGAAAAAATCCAAGGATGGAAGCGAAGAAGACTATCCTCCTTACCTTTTTTTAAGTAAACCTTTTTATACATACTTATTTTTAGTTTGCTCTTATTATTTTTTATCTTCTAACTTTTCTTTTTGTAAGTCAGAACATATTATATCATTTTTTATAAGATTGTAATCACCTGTTTGCTTTAGCTCTTTTATTCTTTCATAAAGATTAATGCAAGCCCATGCATCTATTGCTGCATATTGTTTTTGCTTATCAGTTAGCTCGATATTCTCCCAATTGGTTAATTGTTCACGCTTTACTATCTTTTTCCCAAATATATTAGCATATATCTTTTGCAAACTTAAATCATTTATTCCAATATCTTTCACACAATCTTGTAAATCAATAAAATAGCCAGGATTAAAACTTATTCTTTTGTGTAGCATATGAAAATCATCATGCAAAGATATGCCTACCTTAGGAATAGTAGTATCTTCTAACAAACTAATAATGCTATTAGTCATGCCTATAATATTCAATCGAAAAAGAAAGCATTCTTTATGAGTAGATACTTGTAACAAAGCAACCTTATGACTTCTACCTTTTTTAAATGATGGACGAGTCTCGGTATCAATACCAAGAATCTTTTTTTGTTGTAGATAGTTTACTGCGACAGAAGCAGCATCAGCTGTTTCTATAACTTGTATTTTACCAGGAAATATAACCCGTGGAAGGTTGTTTATTTTTTTCTTATCAAAATTACTATAAATTATAGATCTCATTTTTATACGCTTTCTGTGTGCAAATTTAAAAAAAAACTACGAGAACATAGATGTATATGGCTCTAAATTATTAATTTTGCAAGGATAAAATATAGAAAATGGAATGGTAAGAAAGAAGACAGAACGTACATCAAAGACTTTTATAGAAGCTTTAGGGGTAAAGAGTATTTTTAACGATAAAACAGGGCTTATAATAGGATTGTTGCTTGTTTTACTAGCCATTTATATTTGTTTTGCATTCTTCAGCTATTTTTCTACAGGTCAGGCAGATCAAAGCCTTGTAACAGATCTTCGTCCAGGAGAGCTAAAAAATACAGGACAAGAGTTTCAAAACATTTGTGGATCCTTAGGCGCAATGATATCTTACTTTTTCATATCAAGGTGCTTTGGTATACCTGCTTTCTTTATACCCGCATTTATAACCTTATGTGGCGTAAAAATGATAGGAGCATATAAAAACGTAAATCTTTGGAAATGGTTTTTAGGTATGGCTCTTTGCATGATTTGGTTATCTATTACTTTTGCCAAATTTCTTACGCCATTAATGAATAATCAGATATTTAACCCAGGAGGTGATCATGGAGCTTATAGTGTTCACTTTATAGAAAATTTTGTAGGAACTCCCGGATTAATCGTTCTTTTGGTAATAGTTTTAGTAGCATTTCTTACTTATCTTACATCTGAAACTATCACTGTTATAAGAAGGATTATTAATCCTATTGGTTATTTACGTGATAAGGTTAAATTTACTGTAGTAAACAAAGATAAGGGAACTATTTCTAATACGGAAGAAACTCTTATAAACGACTCCCCTCTTTCTAATGAAGAAATATATTGTAATGACTCTACTGATACTAATAAAAAAGAGTATGTTGAGCTTACTATACCTAATACAGCTGCTCAAGGAAATATTTCTGAAAGTATAATCAAAAAACCTATAAACAAAGAAAATGCAAGAGGTGATATTGGATTAGAAGTAAAAATTGCCAAAGCAGAAGAAAAAGCTAATAGCCCGATAGTAGCAAACTCTACAGATATAGATACTCCTATAAATCCTCGCGAGCCATTTACTAAATGGAAATATCCTACCCTAAATCTACTTAAGGAATATGATTCTGACACGCATATAAACTATGTTGGTAAAGACGAGTTAGAAGCAAATAAAAATAGGATTATTAAGGTTTTAAATGATTTTGGTGTACAGATTAGAAGCATACGTGCAACAGTAGGGCCAACCATTACATTATATGAAATTACTCCAGCTCAAGGTATACGAATATCTAAAATTAAAAATTTAGAAGATGATATAGCACTTAGCTTAGCTGCTATTGGTATTCGTATTATAGCACCTATGCCAGGTAAGGGAACTATTGGTATAGAAGTGCCTAATGCTAAGCCAAGCATCGTTTCAATGTTCTCTATATTAAATTCTAAGAAATTTCAAGAGTCGAACATGGATCTGCCAATAGCTTTAGGAAGAACTATTACCAATGATGTTTTCATGGTAGATCTTGCAAAAATTCCTCATCTTTTAGTAGCAGGTGCTACAGGACAAGGAAAGTCAGTTGGCTTAAATGCTATTATAACTTCATTGTTATATAAGAAGCATCCAAACGAGTTAAAAATAGTTCTTGTTGATCCTAAGAAAGTTGAATTTAGTGTTTATTCACCTATCGCAAAATCTTTTATGGCTGCCATTGATGACAATGAAGACGAGCCTATTATTACTGATGTAAAAAAGGTCGTAAAAACATTAAAAGGTCTTTGTGTTCTTATGGATGAACGCTATGATATGCTTAAAGCTGCAGGAGCTAGAAACTTAAAGGAATATAACCATAAGTTTTTAAACCATCATCTAAATCCTGAAGAAGGGCATAAATTTATGCCATATATAGTAGTTATTATTGATGAGTTTGGAGATCTTATATTAACATCTGGTCGTGAGATAGAAATGCCTATTACACGTATCGCACAATTAGCTCGTGCCGTTGGTATTCATATGATTATAGCAACTCAACGTCCTACAGCAACAATTATAACAGGTAATATTAAAGCTAATTTTCCTGGACGAATAGCTTTCCGAGTAGGTTCAATGATCGACTCGCGTACTATTCTTGATCGTCCAGGTGCTCAACAATTAGTAGGTAGAGGAGATATGCTCTATCTTAATGGTGGAGAACCTGTTCGTGTACAATGTGCTTTTGTTGATACAATAGAAGTAGATAAAGTCAACAAATTTATAGCTAATCAGCCTGGTCCTATACACCCTCTCGAAATACCTGAACCTATATCAGAAGATGATAATAGTAATACAGAAGGATTGGATACAAATAATGTTGATCCTCTTTTTGAAGATGCTGCACGTACTATAGTTGTAACCCAGCAAGGTTCTACCAGTATGATACAGCGCCGCTTCTCTATAGGATATAATAGAGCAGGACGCTTAATGGATCAATTGGAAAGTGCTGGCATAGTGGGAGCTGCACAAGGCTCTAAACCACGAGAAGTTCTTATAAGTGATGAAAATTCTTTAGAAGCATTACTGACAACGTTACGTCATCATTAACTTATTAAATTAAATAAAATAATATATTATATAAAAACAATATCAAACTTTTTAATAAAAACTACAATGAAAATTATAAAATGCTTTTTTCTTTTAGTTATATTAATGTTTAGTAGTGAGCTATATTCACAAAATTCTAAACAAGCAAAGATATGCTTAGATAAGGCCACTGCCATCATAAATAATAAAGAAGGTTTACAAGTGTACTTTTCTATGTCAAAATCAGATATAGGAGGAGGTACATCTGGCAATTTAGCTATAAAAGGTAACAAGTTTATGGCTATAACGCCATTAGTTTCAGTATGGTTTGATGGTAAAACACAATGGGCTTACACAAAATCAACAAATGAGGTAAGCGTTTTTAATCCTACAGAAGCTCAACGATTATCAATAAACCCATATAGCTTTATCAATATATATAAAAATGGTTATATGCTATCTATGACTATAACTGGTAATCAAAAAGTAATACATATGCTAGCTCAAAATAAGAAGCGTAGCGTGTCTGAAGCATATATAACTTTAAGTATGTCAAATCAGCTGAAACAAGTAAAAATGCGTAAAGGAGGAAAATGGACTATTATTAAAATAATACGTATTAAAACAAAGAAACTCAATGATGCTATTTTTAAATTTAATAAAAAATTATATCCAAAGGCAGAAATAGTAGATATGAGATAAATTATCATATACTATAAAAGTTAAAACTATATTTATCATTGTTTTATATTTAGGCATGACATACTGTAAGATTATATTAGAAGTTGTCAAGTTAGCATGATTACAACAAAAGAGTGATGTTATTTTAGAAATATTTATATTGAGAAAAATAAAATAAAACATCAATGTATATTAATCAAATGATATATGTTCTCTAACAGCAATTACTCATATTTTTTATCTATATTTAAATAATAATACAACAAATATAATGGCATACGAACTTCTTAAATTAAAAAACCAACTCTGTTTCAGACTATATACTGCAAGTCGTCTAATTACTCAAGCATACTATTCTTTATTAGATGAAATAGGACTTACCTATCCACAATATCTTGTGATGATGGTGTTATGGGAAAAAGACTGTCAAAAAGTCATGGAGATATCACATCGGTTAGAACTCGATTCTAATACAATGACACCATTACTTAAAAGAATGAAAGAAGAAGGATTTGTAAATCGCAGAAAAGGAAAAAAAGATGGAAGAGAGACTTTTATCTTTCTAACGAAAAAAGGTAAGGAGCTTGAGGAGAAAGCTAAAAATATTCCTCATTGCATGATAGATAAATTATCTTCAGATAAATTTCAAACCAATAATATTGAGGAGCTTATTAATAGCTTAGATGCACTTATAGAGCAACTTCATAAAAGGAAATTAGAAGAACTCGAAATAAAAGCTGAAATAAAAAATAATAAAAAACAGTCTGAAATATAAGAGAGGTGTAAAATATATAAACAGATTATTATGTAAGTTTTATCATTTATTGATATAATATTTTCTTTTTATGAAACTATTATATATAATATACCATTAACCTTTCCACCCTTTTACATAAGAAAATGTACCAACAAATATAAGAATTATTCCTACAAATAGAAAACTATTACCATGATAATTAAGCAATATATGGACAATAAAACAAAGTAAGCCTAAAATAATTGCTATTAACCCTATTTTTTTTATATTCTTCGACATAACTGTTATTTATTTACCTTATATGTTATAAGAGTAAAGTTACATGTTTTTTAGATAATAAAAGCTACTATAATAATAAGTTCAAACTGTTTTATAAAGCGTAAACATTATTCTGAAAATATGTGTATCATATCTAAATACTTACTATAAAATTATCTGTGTTTAGATATTATCTTGCTTACAAGGAAATATAATTTATCTCTTATCTTTATAGCACACAAAAAGCATCAACGTTATTATACAACCTTACATATAAAAACAAGAAAACAACTATAATAGAAATCTGCTTATTTTATTTGAGATGTCTAAATATGTTGTAATCTTGTAATTATGCAATTTATCTTATAAATGATAACTCAAAGTTAATAATAGCTGGCTACGATTATTAGCTACTTCAGTTGGAGCAATAACATTAGATTTTTCTATATTAGAAAAAGGATAGAAGTTTCCTTTTTGCATACTATATTGATAAGCAAGATCTATATTAAATTTCTTTATTTTAAAGCCTAAGCCAAAAGTGAAACGATTAATATCCTTCCAATTAGTAAAGTCTGCTTCAGAAGAATAACTATTGCCCAAAGATGCTAATGTAGGATCTTTCTGCCCATTGTTTCTATATGCAGATGTCAAATAATTATAACCTAAACGTATAGCTACAATTCCTGTAGGTCTAAATTCTGCACCAAATTTTAATGTGCTTACACCTTTAAGAGTGCGTTTAGTATGATTATTCATTTTACCATCAGGAACAGAAGTTTCTACAAATTCATTATAATACCAGTCGTAATACCCTCCATTATTAATACGAGTATCTATAGTTGAATAATCCTCATATTCGTAAGTAGCACCAAGAGCCATATAGTTACCAATGGTATGCCCAAGAGATACACCAAACTTCCATGGGCTGAATAACTTAAAAGAATAAGAATTATTAATAGAATAAGTTTTATTTACTGCACGTGAATTATTAGTATTTACCCCAGTATAGTTATCCACAGTTAGATTATACCGAGTAGGTGTCTTTATATATGCTCCTACACGGAAAGGAGATTCATCTATAGGACGTACAATAATACCAGCACTTGCATCAAACCCAGAGCCAGTTATTGCCTTATTATTATTATAAGAAATATTACTATTCCCATCAATAAGCTCTTCCTTATATTCATTATACCCTTTATAATGAACACCTTTTACCCCTAATGTTATACCCCAATATAGGCGATCGTTAATGTTCCCACTAATATTAAAATCATAATTGCTCGTATAACCTACATTATCACGATAAAAGTCGAATGACTTCCCTCTATAGTCATAAAACTTACCATCAGTTTTATCGGTTATTATAGTATTGTAATTTAAGTAGTCAAGCTGATCAAAAGTTAACGCTTGTTTATCGGAATTGCCATTTATATATCCATTATAAGCCCCATTGTTGCTTGCACCTACAAAAAAGCCCCCTTTATCTTCACTACCTAACATTCCTTTAGCAGAAGACTGTTTGTTAAGCGAAGCTTCTTTAAGCTCGTTAGCAGCATTTAATACATAATTAAAATTACGCCCTTTATGATAATTAAAACCAAAATTAAGGAAAGATCTTCCACCAGTTCGGATAGAGAATACTCCTCCTATCTGGTCAAAGCTGGCATGAACATTCTTATTATTATCAAAATCTTTATAGTTTTCTTGTACTATAAAACCTGTGCTCATACTTATTTTGCTACTACGAAAAACACCTATTCCTGCAGGATTACTACTTATGGTAGAAATATCTGCGCCAAGAGCCTCAAGAGCGCCACCCATACCAACATAGCGAGCAGTTCCATTAAGGTCTTGAGTTATAAGCTTGGCGTTTTGATAAGTTTCTTGCGCTTTCATAGACATTGCTGCCAATAAAGTTACAGCAAATAAATAATATTTTTTTTTCATACTGCTCTCAATTTACAATTTAACAAATATTTTCCACATAAAATATAACATTTCCTTATTGAATAATAAAATGCTATTAATAAAAAGTTATTTACACTATATGATAGCCTTCATCGATGGCCACCAAAGTTGTTTCCTCTATTAAAGCTGCCATTACCTGAGCCTCCAAAACTTCCTCCGTTAAACATTCCACCCTGAGGTTGCGAAGAAGGAAATGAATAGTTTGGACGTGAGCTTTCAAAGTTTCCACGATTTCCTCCAAAATTCTCATTGAATGTTCTATACCTATCACCAAATGAGCGTTGTTCATTACTAAAGGTACGAACATTGCTATTATCATAATTACGAATAGTTTGATTATAACTCCTTCTACCTCCCCAATGATTAGCAGTACCTGTATGACCTTTATAAGTATAGAAACCACTATAATAAGGAATCCCATAATAGTATCCACTGCCATAGCCATAGTAAGGATATACTCCACCCCATCTATAATAACCATAATAAGGGTCATACCAGCCATCATAAATATAAGGTGAGTTATACCAACGCGTATAATAAGTGTTATACCAAGGATCATACCAACCACGACGGAAAGGACTATTATATCTCCAACGAACATCATAATAGAAAGGATCATAATAATCTATATCTAACCATGGATCATAATAGCTACCATAATAATCATCAAAACGGCTCATACGACGACTATAAGCAAAATCATCATTATCATAATTAAAATTGCGCATATAATCGCCATATAGTGTATCTACTACTAAACTTCTACCTGTTCTTCCATTTCTTATATATTGGATAATATCGTTACCCAAAGAGTCTTGACCTATAACATTGAAAGTTTTTCTTAATTTGCCATGACGATTATAATCTTCATTGCTTTTATCAATACCACTATAATAAGCTGAATATTCTTTTATAGATTTATTATATTTATCTACATCTTTCTGTTTATAAATATACATATCATCTTGAGCCACAGCAAATATAGGCATAAAGCTCATAATTGCTAAGATAATTATATTCTTTCTCATCTTATTCCCTCCTTATTTTTATTCTGTTAGTACTATTTTTATAAATATCTTGTTTGATTTGTTGTTGTTTTATATAGCAATAATCTGTTTTAAACTTATGCAAATATACTTATTTTTCTCAATCTATGATATGTTTCTACCTATTTTTTATATATTTGCAGTATATAATTAACAAACAATGAAATACATTCAAGCTATTTTTACAATATATCCTGATAATCAGACTACTCGTGATTTAGTTACAGCTATTGCTGGGGACTGTGGTTTTGAATCTTTTACTGATGAGAGTAACTTATTGATAGGTTATTGTCAGAAGGAATGTTATGATGAAGACAGACTAAAGAAAGCTCTATCTACTTTCCCTTTAGAAGAAACAAACATAAGCATTGATGTAAAAGATGTTGAAGATAAAGATTGGAACGAAGTATGGGAAAATAATGGTTTCGAACCAATTGTAATAAAAAATAAATGCATTATTTCTTGCTTTAATACTACAAATACCCCACAAAAAGGGCAAGTTAAAGAAAAATTTCCTATTAATATTTATATAGATGCTAAGCAAGCATTTGGAACAGGTAATCACGAAACAACACAAATGATTGTAGAAAAACTTATTGACCTAAATTTAAAAGATAAGCGTGTGCTTGATTGTGGCTGCGGAACAGGAATATTGGGAATAATAAGTGCAAAATGTGGAGCGACAGAAGTTTTTGGATATGATATTGATGAGTGGAGTGTGAAAAATGCTATACATAATGCTGAGATAAATGATGTAAAAATAAATGTACATAAGGGAGATAAAAAAATACTTTCAAAAATAGATGGTTTGTTCGATTTAGTTCTCGCTAATATCAATCGTAATATTTTAATAGAAGATTTAAGTGCTTTTTCTAATATCTTAAAATGTGGAGGTAAGGTTATATTAAGTGGTTTCTATGAAGATGATGCTAACCTTTTAAAGGAAAAAGCTAACAGCTTAAGACTTGTCGAAACAGAACGCAGTGTTAAGGATAATTGGTGCTGTCTGATATTTCAGAAGAATCTGTAGAAGAATACTCAGGTATTAACATTTGTTGCATATCATAATAACTTCCATTATAAATATCTAAATCCACATATCCTTTTATACCTGGTAACCTGCCAGCATCAGTATGCTGCCATATTTTCCACTCTCCTTTATACTCCATTTGACTAACATAATAATGAGCTATCCAATAAGGGTAATCATCAAAACGCTGATCACTAAGGTATTGTTGTTTAAACTTATAATAAGTATATAAAATAGGTTTTACATGATATCTATCTTCTACTATATGTAACCATGTTAGAATGTTTTGCTGAAAATCTTGTATTGTCATATCTTTAGGCTTATTTTCAACATCTAATATGGGAGGAAAATCACCTGGTAGAAGTTTTACCATTGCTAAGAAAAAATAAGCCTGCCTGCGAGGCTGAACATTATTACTCCAATAATGATATACTCCACGCAAAAAACCATTTTCTTTTGCTTCAAAAAAATTAGATCTAAAATTAGGATCCATGTAGCTATCACCCTCTGTTGATTTTATAAAGATAAAACGAACAGGATATGTATCTATGAGAGCATTATGTAAACGATTCCAATTGATATTACCCTGATATCTACTAATATCAATACCATGTATATTATATCCTTTAGGGTAATTAGGCTCGCCATATATAGCTCGCCAACGAAACCCTGTAGGAGATACTATGTAAACATATATAAAGGTACAGTAAAGCACACATATTATTATTCCAAAACACCATTTCTCTAATAAAGAACGAGATTTTAGAAAATACTTTAATCGGCGAAAAAAAAAAGATGCTTCTTTTGCCATTATATGATTTTAATTATATATGTTTCTATTTGATCTTTTTTCCTGCTAAAACATGTAAACGTAAAATCACTAAAATAAAAAAAGAAGAATAGAATAAACAAGCTACCCTTTTACCCTATTCTTCTTTAATTATATATGCTTATTACTTATTTTGCTCAAGAAATAAAGTCTTTGTTGTTATATCACAAACAGACGAAGCACCCCAATACTGTATAGGACCAGGGTAAACATAACAAGTTTCTTTAGCCCATTTTTCACGTTGTGCTACA
Organism: Prevotella amnii DSM 23384 = JCM 14753; assembly: GCF_000378745.1. GTDB lineage: Bacteria > Bacteroidota > Bacteroidia > Bacteroidales > Bacteroidaceae > Prevotella > Prevotella amnii. The sequence goes on along the minus strand of NZ_KB905284.1, from coordinate 7,356 downwards.
AAAGCTTTGAAAGGAGCTCCATTAAGCTCTACAAGAGCTTTGCGTATTACGGGTTTCATCTCACCATTACGTTTCTCCATATTCATCATCATTGTTATAGGCACACCTCCTGCAAGCCACTTATCTGTTCCCGCAATAGTATTCTTAACTATAGCCATATAGCCAGTTTTACCATTAGCAATAAGTTGTGCGGCAGAAGAACCTAATGCATAACAATAATCTGCATCAAAATTAGAAGGAGCAGCGCAACGACCTTCATAACCAAAGAAATGGTGAAGTGGAGAGAACTTACCATTATATTTACCTTCTTTTTTCCACTGGTCAAGCTTTACTCCTACCATTTCTGATATCAATTTTTCCGTTTCTATCAATGAAACTTGTACATTTCCATGAGGATCACGATCTAATGATAACTGGCGTGCAACCCCTTCTGGTAAAGTTTCAAATGTAGACTTATTTTCAGATGATAAGTGTGCTAAGATATATTCACGCTGTGCTACCTTATCAAGATTTAAGTATTCATCTCCGTGTGCAGCAAGTAAGTCATTTAATTCTTGTATCAAACGCCCTATAGAAGGTATAAACTCTATCAAGCCCTCTGGAATAAGTACTACCCCAAAGTTATTCCCCTGATTAGCACGATAAGCTACAGTTTTTGCTATATCTTCTACTATAGCATTTAAAGACATGTCCTTAGCTTCAACCTCCTCTGAAATAAGACAGATGTTAGGTTGTGTCTGTAACGCACACTCCAACGCAATATGCGATGCAGAACGTCCCATTAATTTTATAAAATGCCAATATTTACGTGCAGAATTACAATCACGCTCAATATTACCAATTAGCTCTGAATAAGTCTTTGTAGCTGTGTCAAACCCAAAAGAAGTTTCGATCTGATCATTTTTCAAATCGCCATCAATTGTTTTAGGACAACCAATTACTTGTACTCCATATTTCTTTGCTGCATAATATTCTGCAAGAACACAAGCATTAGTGTTAGAGTCATCACCACCTATTATTACTATAGCCTTTATATCTAACTTACGGATAATCTCCAATCCTTTCTCAAATTGCTCTTCCTTTTCTAATTTAGTACGCCCAGAACCTATCATATCAAAACCACCTGTATTACGATATGCTTGCAGGTTTTCTGCTGTTATTTCCAGGTATTTATGGTCTACCAAACCACCAGGACCCATTAAAAAACCAAAAAGACGATTTTCTGGATTTAGCTTTTTTATCTCATCAAAAAGACCTGATATAACATTATGACCACCAGGAGCCTGACCACCAGATAATATTACGCCTACATTCATCTTGGCATTATTAAATTCTGTAGCTGGTTCAAACTCTACAAGGGGCATGCCATAAGTGTTAGGAAACAATTTCTTAATGTCTTCCTGATTGTCTACACTTTGTGTTAAAGCTCCTTCTTTTACTTTTACTGCACCTTGTAAAGCAATTGGTAACTTTGGCTGATAGTTTGCTCTTTCCTTTTGCAATGCACTAATTTCCATAAATGATTTATTTTAAATTTGGATTTTAAAAATTTCTTTCTTGTGCAAAAGTACTGTTTTTTCTGTGATTATTAAAGACAAAGCAGATTTTTTACAAATATTATTTCATAATATTACTTTTCATTATTTGCTTTTAAAATTAGTTTAAGAACTACTAAAAAATAAAATTAAAAGGTTTTTTTCTGCAAATTATGCACTTTATTGTAATTTTTGCTTATCTTTGGCATAGTTTTTTATAAAGAAAGGGTAAAATTATGAGTAATAAAAGAGATTTAAAACGTATTATTAACTACATAACAAGTGATTTGTTCACTGAATGTATGGCAGCTTCACTTTATGGTAGTAACAGCAATTCCGAAGAAATAAATGCTTTATTATCTTCTATAGTTACTATTCGTGATAACTATATTCGCCGCATATCTCATATAGAACCTGGTATGCCAGTAAAATTATATTTCAAAGATTTAAAAGAAAAACTGAATAAAGAAACTAACGAGATTATAGATCATATAAACAATCTTTATTAAAATACTTAGCTTCGTTGATGTTATCGCGATTTATATTATATAAACTATTAGGCTGGAAGAAGTTAGTTAGCATTCCACAGCCAAAGAAGTGTATTATATGCTTAGCTCCACATACAAGCAACTGGGATTTTATTATTGGTAAACTATTTGCTTGTTCTGAAGACTTAAAAAGCAATTTCTTAATGAAAAAAGAATGGTTTGTTGGTCCCTTAGGAATTATCTTTAAAAAAATGGGAGGTATTCCTGTATGGCGTAACAAGCATTGCAGCATGACAGATCAACTTGCTTCTTTAGCCAGCCATACGCCTAATTTCCAATTATGTATCACGCCAGAGGGAACGCGCTCTATAAATGCAGAGTGGAAAAAAGGATTCTATTATATTGCTCTTAAAGCTAATATCCCTATTATTCTATATGCTTTAGATTACCAATCAAAAACAATTTATTGCAATAAGATGATCATACCTAATGGGGATATAGACGAACAAATGAAAGAAATAAAACAATACTTTAAAGATTTCAAAGGCAAAAATCCCGAAAAATTTACAGTTGGAGACATTTAGTATATGAATAAAAAACTTCTGTTTTCTTTATTTATTGCCTTAATAAGTGTTTTTTCTAAAGCTCAAAATGACACTATTTGGGGGAAATACGAATATAAAGGTGCTCCATGGGTAGAAAATATATCTAAACCAAATATTATATCTAATGGCTTAGCTAATAGGCATATTGCAGTATGGGCTTCGCACGGAAGATATTACGATATTGAAAAAAGCAAATGGAGATGGCAACGCCCTATACTTTTTTCTACTACAGAAGATTTGTTCACACCTACCATAGTTGTACCATATCTATTACCAATGCTTCAAAATGCAGGAGCTGTAGTATTTACGCCTCGTGAGCGCGATTGGCAAACAAATGAAGTAATTGTTGATAATGATAGTCCAAACGGAGGTTATCATGAGATTAATGGTAAAAAAAAATGGGAAGATTGTTCTAAATGTGGCTTCGCTTTTCATGAAGGCAATTATCAAGATGGCGAAAATCCTTTTAAAGCTGGCACAGCCAGAAAGACAAAAGCTCGCAAGCGCAATAACAAATTAAGCTCTATTATATATCAGCCCACTTTTAAAAAAGCAGGACAATATGCTGTTTATGTAAGTTATCAAACACACAAAAAAAGCATAGATGATGCCGAATATATAGTGTTCCATAAAGGAGAAGAAACCCACTTCAAAGTAAATCAAAAAATGGGAGGAGGCACGTGGGTTTACTTAGGCACTTTTAATTTTGATGCAGGCAGTAGTATGCTCAATTCTGTAGTACTTACAAATCATAGTTCACATCATGGCATAGTTACAGCTGACGCTGTACGCTTTGGTGGAGGCATGGGTAATATAGAGCGTGAAGGTAAGACAAGTGGTTTACCAAGATGTTTAGAAGGTGCTCGCTATTATGCACAATGGGCAGGTGCACCATGGGAAATTGTTAGCAAAAGTAATGGAAAGAACGATTATAAAGATGATATAAATGTACGATCTCTAATGACTAACTGGTTAGCTGCTGGATCATCTTATATACCTGGTGAAGGAGAAAAAGTGCCTATCGATTTGTCTTTAGCTATTCATAGCGATGCCGGTACTGCTCCTAAAGGTAACTATGTAGGCTCTTTAGGAATATGTACAACACAAGAAGGCGATAAGTGTATAGGTAAGAATCTGGCTCGCAGCGTATCAAAAACACTTGCAGAAGAGATGATATATAACATAAAGAAGGATATAGACCAGACGTTACATATCAATTGGAATACACGTTACATATACGATCGCAATTATAGCGAAACACGTTTACCTAAAGTGCCATCAATGATCCTTGAAACTTTATCACATCAAAACTTTAATGATATGAGATTAGGACAAGATCCTAATTTTAAATTTATCATAGCTCGATCTATTTATAAGACTATACTACGGTATGAGGCTATGATGCATAATACATCTTACACTGTACAACCACTTACCCCCTCCTTATTTAGCATAAAATTTATCAACAAGAAGAAAGTACGGTTACAGTGGAACATTGTTAAAGACCCTTCTGAACCTACCTCTACCCCAACCTCTTATAATATATATACGGCAGTTGGTAAAGGAGATTTTAACAATGGTATTAATATAAAAAATACTTATTATGATGTAGAATTACAACCTTATAAGATTTATCATTTTCGTATAACTGCTTGTAATATTGGAGGGGAAAGTTTTCCTACAGAAGTATTATCTACCTACTATAATCCTAATGCAGACAAAACAATACTTATTATAAATGGCTTCAATCGCTTATCATCGCCTGCTGTTATCGACTCTATAGACGCGCAGGGGTTTGATATAAAAGCAGATCCTGGCGTTACTTATGGTAAAACTATAGGCTGGAGTGGGCAGCAAACTGTTTTTAATACTAAATATTTAGGTCAAGAAGGAGCTAATGCCTTAGGGTTTGGCGGAGAAGAGTTAGTGGGTAATATTATTGCTGGTAATGATTTCGACTATGTTCGCACACATGCAGAAGCAATCGCTTCGGCTGGAAAATATAATATTGTGAGCTGCTCAAAAAAAGCTGTAGAAAAAGATAAAATACGCCTTATTAACTATGATGCTATAGATTTTGCACTTGGTCTTGAAAAAGATGATGGGTACAGTCTATTATATTATAAAACCTTTACCCCAGAAATGCAACACCAAATAAGTAATTATCTACAACATAATGGCAGAATTTTTGTAAATGGTGCTTACATTTCATCAGATATGAAAACTGAAGAAGAAAAAAGTTGGTTATCTAATAATCTGAAAATAACATTTGCAGGTAGCAACCTTAATAATAGCTCTTCTTTGATAAATGGCTTTGGGAAAAAGTTTGACATATATCGTACTATTAATGCCTATCACTATGGAGCTTATAATCCTGACAATATTATGCCAGCTAATAATCAGTCCAAACCTTTTATGATGTACGCAGATGGTAATTATGCTGCTGTAGCTTATAAAGGAAATGATTACCGTACTTTTATTATGGCTTTTCCTTTAGACTGTATAAAAGATGCTACTATTAGAAATCAGATAATGAAAGAAGTTTTAACATACCTGTTATTATAACAAATCTAATTACATAAAAAAATATATTATAAAATATTTACCTTAACTAATAAAACAAAGTTATGCATAAAATTCAGGCAAATTTAAGTGGAACAAGAAGTATCATAATAAAAGATACTCACCTTGAAGTAATAGAAAAGTATGCTCTTTTTAAAGACTTAATAGGCTCAACAGGCATAGTAGATGAAGATACTCTAAACCGCCTTAAGCTAAACGTACGTAGCCTCTTAGAAACAGAGCAAGGTAATAATAATGAGTTACTCGACCTATGTTTAGATGTTATATATAATACCGATATGAAAGCTTTAGGACTTAACAATCTTATAAAACTATATAAGGTATGGGAAAACGAACGAGAAAAGACAAATCCACAAGAAACAACAATATAAAATAAATTTTTGGATTATCTTGATTCCTATTAATACGTTTATACATATATTCTAATTACATTAGTTTTCATCTTATTAAAATAATTCTATTAATAAGTGTACATCACATACACTACTATTGTATATGATGTACACTTATGGTGTATATACGCTACACTAATAGTGTACGTGACGTACATTAATATAGCAAGAAAGAAAAAAGTTCAGAATATTTTTCTAAATAAAAATAAATGGCACAATTTACAATTTATTTTATTCTATTACTAACCTTTCTATCATGCTATATAACTATCTTTGCTTAAAACTTTGCTATTTTTTCAAGAAGTTTATTTTTTATATATAAAAACTTTGGTGTGTATATTTTTTTTATTATCTTTGCAAACGTTTTAGAGGAACAACGCTTTGGGCGTTTAGCTCAGTTGGTTTAGAGCATCTGCCTTACAAGCAGAGGGTCGGCGGTTCGAATCCGTCAACGCCCACTTACAGGGTAGTTTCCAGAGTGGCCAAATGGGGCAGACTGTAAATCTGCTGCTTCTTGCTTCGGTGGTTCGAATCCATCACTACCCACATGAAAAGAGTATTAATCTTAAATTAGTACTCTTTTTTTTTACTTTATTTATTATACACATAGAGTACGTTATTTATAAAATAATCTCTAAATGAGCAGTTAATATATGTCTTTTTAAACAACTATATTATAATTACTGTCTACTTAGTTATAAACAGGCTAATATTTTTTATTATTACTTATAAATATATTATTACTGTCCGAGACATCTGCAAAACCTTACCCCATTCTCTTTCATTCTTGTTTTTGAGCACTATTGGCTCACCCGCAGTCAATATTTTTGATTTTTAGGCTGTATATGCTCTATTTCATCTCATATTCTCCCCTTATTTGAGAGAATTAGACACAATTATCCCTGGAGTTCTATATAAATTGTAGGCAATAGCCTCCATGATGTGTTGTGCGTGAGTCTTAGCTAAACCTACATATCTGGCTATCCCACCATGAAACAATCTGTGAATAGATCCAAAGGTACGTTCCACTTTGTACCGTGTCTTGCTGATGGCTACATTAACACGCTGCTCTCTTTCCGTTAGCTTACGTCCCCTTACTCCTTTGTGCATGATGCGACTCTTGAACTTCATACGTTTAAGTACATCCTTGTTTGCTGTAGAATCATAACCCTTGTCGGCATAAACAGGTGTACCTTGTGGAAGTTTAGCTTTTTCTAATGGCTTTTCCAAATGTTTGATATCACTTTCGTTAGCTGGTGTGGTTTCCTCGGCTATCACCAACCCGTTCTCATCTGTAACCGAATGTCGCTTGTAACCGAAGTGGAGCTTTCCCATTTTCTTAATCCATCTTGCATCTCCATCAACGTTTGGCTTAACAACTTCCTTGACCATTGCTTTTTCTGAACTATCACGACTGTCAGCTTCATTACGCTCTTCCACTACTTCATACTCCTTGCGTCCACGCGGACGGCGTGGAGTATCGGCAATGCTCGCATCGATAATAGCACCACGCTTAACAATGACACCTTTAGACTCAAGTTGCCGATTGATTTCATTGAGAACTATTGCTGTCCGATAAAACTCAAAAGAGCATAAATATCCTCCCCGAAGCCCAGTAAAATTGGACTTCGGGGTTTATTTTTTCAAAAGTAAGCCCCCTAATCGAAAAGACTTGGTTCAGGTGGTGCTTTTTGCATCTCCTTTGCAAGGAAATCATTCCAAGTTTTTTCGGGATTTTCCATGAATGCGATAA
>NZ_KB905283.1 GCF_000378745.1 Prevotella amnii DSM 23384 = JCM 14753 | reverse complement strand
ACAGATGCGAAGTTGCATAAAAAGATAATCAAAAACGTTCTGAAGATAGTTCATGACAAGTGTCTTCCTCTACGACAGAGTTATACGCGTACGCTGAAAGGAATTTACCGTTCCCAACGTTTTCGTAATCATCCCAAGAATCGTAAGAAAGCTCTTAAGGCAGATAGGCAACTAAGGACCATAGCAGGAAGATTAGTAAGAGAATTAGAGCGTAATCTTGAGGGAAAGAAAGGATATGAGAAGATGTTTGAGCTATATTATAGAGTTCTTTCTCAGAATCGAAAGTCAAAGAACAAAGTATATTCCCTGCACGAACCAGATGTGGTTTGCCTGAGCAAAGGTAAGGAACATAAGCAATATGAGTTTGGTAATAAAGTATCTATTCTTCGCTCATGGTCAGGACTTATTCTTGGTGCATGTTCTTTTAGGAATGAATATGATGGGCATACTATCGAAAAGACATTGGAACAAACCCGAAGGATGACAGGAAAGCAGGTTGATAAGTTAGCAGGAGATAGAGGGTATAGAGGTATAAAGCAGATTGGGCAGACAAAGATACTCATTCCAGACGTTCCTAAAGCTAAAGACAGCTACTACCAAAAGAAAAAGAAACACAAACTATTTTGTAAACGAGCAGGTATAGAACCAACAATAGGACATCTTAAAGCAGACCACCGATTATCTCGCAACTTTTATAAAGGTGTGAAAGGAGATGCTATCAATGTATTATTAGCTGCGGCAGCATATAACTTCAAAAGAGCTATGAGAGCTCTTTTGTGCCTTATAAAAAGAATCAGCATAAAGCTTGTCAGTACAAACTTTATGCTGAAATATAGTTTTTAAGGGACGACTAAGTACTTCCTCTTTAGATAATACTAATGACTTATGCAAATGAAAAAGTGGGCTTACTTAAAAAATAAGCAACCCCACTTAAACTTTTTCTATCTAATTATTTCTTATTAAATAATTTCTGAAAATTATACATGTGATAACACATCAACCTTCTCCTTACTATTATCTATCTTATGCCCCATAACCAAATAAGCTATAGGAGATGCTATAAATATAGAAGATAAAGTACCTATGACTATACCTATAATCATTGCAAAAGAGAAACTACGTGTACTATCTCCACCAAGAATAAAGATAGCAACCAATACTATCAATGTGCTGACTGATGTATTTATGGTTCGAGATAATGTTTCATTTATAGATTCATTAAATAACTTCTGAATACCATACTTTGCCAACGTTGATTTATGTTTTGCCATATTCTCACGTATTCGGTCAAATACCACCACTGTATCATTAATGTCATAACCTATTACTGTTAAAATAGCACCTATAAAAGTCTGATCTATTTCAAGAGAAAAACCTATCCAGCCATGGCATAATGAGAAAATACCTATTACAATAGTAGTATCCAATACCAAACCTACTATAGAACCTACCGAGAAGCCTATGTTTCGGAAACGAAGTAATATATACAAGAAGATAAATACTATTGCCAAACCTACACTTACGAAAGCATTAAAAGTAATATTCTTAGCAATAGAAGGACCCACCTTGGAACTCTGTATTATAGATCCTCCCTCGCGTATATCAGGATTCTTAAATTTAGCTACACTCGACTGCGTAACATAGTTATACTTCTTTAAAGTATTATAAAGAATAGTTTCTGCTAAATCATCATCGTTTGCACGAGAATCAATGTTCCAGTTTGTTGATACACGAATCGTTTTTCCATCTGTACCTATTGCTATAACACTTGTATTAGCTACTTTTCCCTTATTAACTCCATCTGTATTTACAAATGCATTATTAAATACTTTACGAATATCTTCTACCTGTACAGGCTTAGACAACGTAATTACATAGTTACGACCGCCAGTAAACTCTATACCACGACTTAGGCCACGAACATAAAAACTAACTATACATATTATCGCAGCTATAATCCAAACTGTAAAACTCTTCTTATGCATCTTCATAAAGGAATAGGTGGAATTCCTAAACATATTCCTGCTTATACCCGTACTAAATGTAAGATGACGCCACTTATCATTATTTACCCTATTTTCAAAAACTAAACGAGTTAAGAACACTGCTGTAAAGAATGATATTATAAGACCAATTATCAATGTTGTAGCGAAACCTCTAATAGGACCAGTTCCTGTTACAAGAAGAATAATACCAGTTATCAATGACGTAAGGTTAGAATCGAATATGGCAGAAAAGGCATTCTTATAGCCCTCATGTAATGCTTGTTTCATACTCTTCCCTAAGCGTAACTCTTCTTTTATACGCTCGTAGATAAGAACGTTAGCATCAACTGCCGTACCCAATGTAAGCACAATACCAGCAATACCTGGCATAGTAAGTGCCGATTGGAAAGATGCCAAAATACCAAGTGTGAAGAATAGATTAACCAATAATGCTAAATTTGCTAACATTCCTGGAATAAAGCCATACATAGCTATAATATAGAACATTAACAAAACAAAGGCTATAGCAAACGAAATAAGACCTTGCTGAATAGATTGAGCTCCAAGAGTTGGTCCTACTACCTCTTCTTGAACAATCTTTGCTGGAGCTGGCATACGACCAGACTTTAAGGTATTAGATAAATCTTTTGTATCTGCCACTGTAAAAGAACCTGTAATAGACGATTGTCCACCATCTATTTCTCCATTAATACGTGGAGAAGTATATACTACACCATCTAATACTATGGCTATAGCTTTACCTACATTAGCCTTAGTCAATGCTGCCCATTCATGTGCACCTTCTGAATTCATGCTCATACTAACCTCTGGCTTGCCATACTGGTCAAACTGATCTTTAGCATCAGTAATTACATCACCCTCTAAAGGAGCACGCCCATCAGAAGTGGTAACCTTTAAAGCATGAAGCTCATACATATTCTTTACTTGAATATGATCTGCAGGCTTAGCACTCCACAAAAGCTTCAAATTAGCAGGTAGCACCTGTTTAGCTATATGGCTATGAATAAGTCTATTAACAGCAGCCGTATCACGCACATTACAATACCCTACAAGACTTAAAGCCTCACCGGGAACCATTTGTAGCCTTGATAATAAAGGGTGTTGCTTCTTTAACAACTCTGCTCCTGCATCGTTTTTACCATTATCAACAACCTTTCCAAAAGCCTTCTTAGCAGCATTTAAAGATAATTTCTTAACAGATGCAGAACCTATCTTAGCAGAACCAGCCTTAGTAGTATCCGCTTTTGTACTTGCATTAGCAAGACGTTGATCAAGCTGTTGTAAATAAGGAGCTATCTCTTGATTGTTATATGTTTCCCAAAACTCCAAATTAGCAGATCCTTGTAATAACCTACGCATACGCTCAGGCTCACGAATACCAGGCATTTCCACCATCAATCTACCTTCTTGACCTTCTAATTTCTGGATATTAGGCTGCACTACTCCATATTGGTCTATACGGTTACGAACCACATTATATGAGTTGTCAATAGCAGATTTTACCTCCTCACGCAAAGCTTCTATAACCTCTTTATCTGTACTTTGTGTGCTTACTTTGCCTTTTAATTGCTGAGTGGCGAAAACTTCTGCAAGTTTATGCCCTGGAGCATTCTTCTGATAAGCCTTAACAAATAGCGGAATAAAATCTCCCTGACCTGAAGCTTCTTCTGCTTTAGCTTCATTAAGCGACTTAACATAAGCAGCATCTGTCTTATGATCTGCCAACATATCAATAACATCAGGTACTGAAATTTCCAGCACAACATTCATACCACCCTTTAAATCAAGACCTAAACCAATCTGAGTTTCAAGGCATTTCTGATAAGAATAAATACCCAGATATTTCACAGAATCTTTATAATCCTGACGCGCTATAGGGTCTTTAATCTTTGCAGCCTGACTATCATAGTAGCTTGTAGCTACAGAAAAAGACAGGTAAAAGATACTTGCAAGCGTTAATAATACGGCTACGCAAATGACTAATCCTTTGTTTTGCATTTTATTTATTTGATTTAATTATAATTTACTATATAATATAAGGTGTGCAAAGATAATGATTTTTTCACATTATGAGAAATTAATTATATATAAATCATTGTTTTTAAGGCTTTGGATAATATTTCAACCAACAATAAATAGGGTAATGATCCGAATTTTTTATTGATTTATCTACCTTCGCCCCATATGGTTCAAACTCGTTAGAAGCAAAAATATGATCTATCCGAAAATACATTCTATTCTCATTATAAGTCCATCCTATACCATTCCCACTACTCTTATAACTATCATTCAACACCTTACTTATAGTATAATAGCTATAACTTATAGGATTATCATTAAAATCACCACAAAGAATTACTGGTATATTTTTATCTAAATGCTTCTTAACAAAAGTAGCAACAGCATCTGCTTGGGGAGCTCTACGAGCCATTGTGTTTCCTATTTTATCCACCAAAGAAACAAACTTATTAATCCTATCTCTGCCAATTACATTACCCGTTATAATATTATTAAAGTCTGCTTTATCATTGGAACTTAAACCATAGCTCTCAAAATGATTATTTACAAGTAAAGTTTTTGTACCGTTTATATTAATATAATATGCCACACTCATATTAGATTTTGAGGGGTAAGGTATTATTTCTCTATGTAAAATAGGGAATTTACTTAATAGCATTAAATCGTCCGTACCCGTTTTTTTCTTTATATTATCAATATAAGGATAACTCTTTTTTAAATATCGCATTATCTTAGCAGCTTTTGGCGTATATAGTGTTGCTTCCTGCAAACACACTATATCAGCTTTACTTCTAACGATATATTTTACGATAGGATTAATTTGTCCCGACACATCGTCCCATGTATCAAAGAGAAACACGTTATAAGACAATATTTTAATAGTTCCGTGTGGCTTGTCCTTTGGTAAATTAAAAGGTATATAAGCACGAATAGGAAAGTAAGCTAAAAAAAGTCCTAAGATAGGTAACCATAATACCTTTTTTTTAATAAACACCCAAAGCACTAAAAATGCTATATTTACTATTAGCATTAAAGGAAACCACATTCCTATTGTAGCCCAAACAGGATGTTTTGCAGGATTTACAATACCACTATACCCAATAAATAGTAATAAAATAATTGAAAAAATATTTAAAACAACAAGTATTCTAAATGCAAGTTTTTTAAAAAACTTTCCCATCACAAGACTACCTTATTTATTTATATTTACATTATTAATGCTTACTACTATCAAATAACTGCTGCTTTTCGTCTGCTGTTAAACTATCATAACCATTCTTACGCACCTTGTCAAGTATGCGGTCTATCCTCTCTTGCTCCTGCTTTTTACGAGCATTATAATCCCAATCACTCTCTTGCGGCTGTGCATCTTGTGGCTTATCAAAACTCCAACTATCAGTATTTACGTCCTCACTATGCTGATAAGCATCATTATTACGTTGCCTCCAGCTATGTTTTATTTTACTAAAAAAATCGCTATCTTTATTAGAACGGAAATTATTATAACCACTATATGGGTGTTTTTTCCAATATTTTATAAGAATAAAGCCAAACAACATTCCTCCCAAATGTGCCAGATGAGCCACTCCATCATTGCTCGTCCCAATAGCGGAAAATAGTTCCATTAACACAGAACCTAATATTATCCATTTAGCTTTTATAGGAATAGGTATAGGGATAATAAACATTCGCTGATCTGGAAATAACATTCCAAAGGCTAATAATACTGCATAAATAGCCCCAGAAGCACCCACTGTAGTCCACATATTAAGATAAGCATTCATTGTTATAGCTTTACCATACATTGCTACCGACTGATAAGCAGACAACCCCTCTAAAGAATAGCTAACAAGCTGCGCTAACTCTTGACAAATACCAGCTCCTATGCCACATACAAAATAGTAAAAAAGAAACTTCTTTGCTCCCCAAACACGCTCTACTATCATACCAAACATCCATAGCATAAACATATTTATTATAATATGGGTAAAGCCTCCATGCATAAACATATATGTAACAAACTGCCATATATGAAAATCGGAAGCAAGAATAAAGTGTAAACCAAAGATATTTGTGAGGTCTATCCCTACTTTTTCAAATACATAAGTAGCAATGAAAACTATGACATTAATAAAAAGCAAATTTTTGGTTACTATCGGAATATTACGCATCAGTGTTATTTTTTAATTCTAATTATATCTTTTTTAATTCTTAATACCTCTCTCTAATACCGTACAAAAATACAAAAAAAACGCGTTTTAAAGTACGATACGCGGTTAATATCCACTATTTTTCATAATTTTCTACATTTTTCTTTAGAATTTATTTGATTTATAAAATGATTGCCTTATATTTGCAGATGTAAGCAGATCTTTTATCATAAATTAATCCTCAAATACAAATTAAAGAATTATGAACAAATCAGAATTAATCGATCAGATCGCTGCTAATAGCGGTTTAAGCAAAGCAGATGCAAAAAAAGCACTAAATGCAACTACTGAAGTTATCAAAAACGCATTAGTAGAAGGTGAAAAAATACAGTTAGTAGGTTTTGGAACTTTCTCTGTTAACGAACGCCCAGAGCGCGAAGGCATCAATCCTTCTACAAAGGAAAAAATAAAAATAGCAGCAAAAAAAGTTGCTAAATTTAAGGCAGGAGCAGAGCTAACTGATGCTCTTAACAAATAAGATATAAATAACTTTGAAAGAAAACAAGGCAGCCGTTAATGGTTGCCTTGTTTTCTTTATTATCCAACCATAAGATAATATTATAAATAGGTATAAACAATAAATATACTTTTATTATATACAACACCACAAAGAATATCTTTCACCACACATTTTTACTATATCTATTAGTATTTTGCCTTTAGCTTTATAGCAAGAATTTTACAAATTTAATTCTATCTACTAATAAAGTTTATTATATTGTTGTATCTTATTGTAGGTAAAAAGTAGTAACTTTGTAGCAAAATATATAGATAAAAAAGCGAATTATGGCACAAGATGATGTTTTCAAAAAGATCGTAAGCCACTGTAAAGAATATGGCTTTGTTTTTCCAAGTAGTGATATATATGATGGGCTTGGTGCTGTTTATGACTATGGTCAGAATGGTGTTGAGCTAAAGAACAACATTAAACAGTATTGGTGGCAATCTATGGTGTTATTACATAGCAACATAGTAGGCATTGACGCTGCTATATTTATGCATCCTACTGTATGGAAAGCAAGTGGGCATGTTGATGCTTTTAATGATCCTTTAATAGATAATCGTGATTCTAAAAAACGTTATCGCGCAGATGTATTAATAGAGGACCAAATAGCCAAATATGATGAAAAGATTGCTAAGGAAATAGCAAAAGCTGCAAAAAAATTTGGTGATAGTTTTAATGAAGAGCAGTTTCGCACCACTAATCCACGAGTTTTAGAGCATCAAAAGAAACGAGATGACCTGCATGCACGATACGCTGAAGCTATGCAGGATCCTAATCTTAAGATGTTAAAACAAATAATTCTCGATGAAAACATAGTAGATCCTATTAGTGGTACTAAGAACTGGACCGACGTAAGACAATTTAACCTTATGTTTTCTACAGAGATGGGATCAACAGCAGAAGGTAGTCAGAAGATTTATCTACGTCCAGAAACTGCACAGGGCATCTTTGTCAACTTCTTAAACGTGCAGAAAACTGGTCGTATGAAGTTGCCTTTTGGTATAGCGCAGATAGGTAAAGCTTTTCGTAATGAGATTGTTGCGCGCCAGTTTGTGTTCCGAATGCGCGAATTTGAACAAATGGAGATGCAGTTTTTCTGTCAGCCTGGCACAGAGATGAAGTGGTTTGAATATTGGAAAGCTCACCGTTTAACATGGCATGAAGGCTTAGGCATGGGTGATGAAAATTATCGTTTTCATGATCATGACAAGTTAGCACATTACGCAAATGCAGCTACAGATATAGAGTTTCACTTGCCTTTTGGTTTTAAAGAGATAGAAGGTATCCACTCACGTACCAACTTTGACCTCTCACAACACGAGAAATTCTCTGGACGTCAGATAAAATATTTCGATCCTGAGCTTAACGAAAACTACACTCCGTATGTAGTAGAAACCTCTATTGGTGTAGATAGAATGTTCCTTTCTGTAATGTGCCATGCTTACCAAGAAGAAAAATTAGACAATGGCTCTTCACGTATTGTGCTCAAATTGCCAGAACCATTAGCACCTATTAAATGTGCTGTATTACCATTAGTAAACAAAGATGGGCTTCCTGAAAAAGCACAAGAGATAGTAAACGACCTAAAGTTCCACTTTACTACTCACATGGAAGCTAAAGACTCTATTGGTAAGCGTTATCGCCGTCAAGACGCTATAGGTACTCCTTTCTGCGTTACTGTAGACGGTAACACGCTTAGCGAGGGTACTGTTACCTTACGTTATCGCGACACTATGGAACAAGAACGCGTACCTATTTCTAAACTACGCGAAATAATAGAAGACCGTGTTTCTATAACATCTTTACTAAAGAAAATAGACATTGACAATAAATAAATATTAAAAAGGTTATCAGAGCTAAAACTCTGATGACCTTTTTTTGCTTTTATACTTATGAAAATAAATTTCAATAACTTTAGGTTCAACATCGTTACATTACTTACTGCATTGTTTGCAGCATTATGTTTTGCTGCTTGTTCTCAGACCGATAATACCGTAGAAGAGTTCCCTAATTGGCAACATAAGAACGATACTTATTGGACTAAACTATATAATGATACTAAAAAAAAGATTGATGCAGGAGATACCTCATGGCGATTGATTCTTAATTATTCAAAAGATGGGCAACATAGTGCTTCTGATAAAGTTCTATCTTATAACCCTACTGACTATATTATTGTAAATGTTAAGAAATCAGGAACTGCTTCTCAACGTCCTATTTATACAGACTCTGTCAGCTATCACTGTCAAGGACGCATAATTCCCTCTGTAAAATATACAAGTGGGCTTATCTTTGAGCAGTCTTGGACAGGAAAAAAGTTTGATAACAGGCTTGATCTTCCTTTTAAAAATTATGTTAGAACTTGTACAGATGGGTTAGCTACAGCTCTTCAAAATATGCACTTAGGCGATCACTGGACCGTTTATGTACCATATCAGTTAGGTTATGGTAGTACGGATAAAGGTAATATTCCACCATACTCTATACTCATTTACGATGTTACGCTTGTAGATATAATAAAATGATAGCCTTTCTTTTTTCATAATATTAGGTGTTATAAATATTTCTTTTTTCTAATTGCAACTATACTAAAAAGGAAACATGGTGTTATTAGAAACGCAATAATCATATAAATATAATTCTGCCACATCAAAACTCTTTTAGATTTCAACGTTTACTATAATATACCTATATAAGTGGAATTATTATCCTTTCTTTGAAATGCAAATTTCATTGGATATTTTTTTATAGCTTACATGGAATATTCCTTTTTAGTAACAATTGGATTTATATAAGTAAATGCTAAAAGTCAGTAATAAAAAGGTTAACATACTATTAGCTAAAATACGTAACAGAAAAGAGCTAACAACGCTTGAGAAGCTCAATCTGATTATTCAGTTGAGTATACCCTCTATATTAGCACAGATCACCTCTGTTATGATGTTTTACATTGATGCATCAATGGTAGGGTCTCTTGGTGCAAGAGCCTCAGCGTCTATAGGTCTTGTTGAGCCTGCAACATGGCTTTTTGGCTCATTAGTAGGTGCGTTTACTATGGGTTTTTCTGTGCAAGCCGCTCATTTTATAGGTGCTAACGACTTTGCTAATGCCCGTTCTGTAATGCGCCACGGATATATCTTTGGTGCTTTTTGGAGCATACTTTTAGCTACCATAATGGCTCTAATATCCAGATCCTTACCAATATGGCTCGGTGGAGGTATAGATATTCAGAAAGATGCATCTGTTTACATCTTAATTTTTTCTATAGCAATACCAATACACATGATAGAAAGCATGTCAGCTGCCATGCTTAAATCATCTGGCGACATGCATCACGCAAGTATTATTGCCATTATGATGTGCTTATTTGATATCGTTTTTAATTTCTTTTTTATCTTTCCTACACGTGTTATAACTTTCTTAGGTCATAGTTTTAGCATGTTTGGTTTGGGGTTAGGCGTAGAAGGGGCTGCTTTGGGTACACTATTATCCTTCGCCGTTGCAGCTATACCTCTATGCTATTATGCTATATATAAAAGTCCTATCCTCGCATGGAAACTTGATACTAACCGTTTTGTTTGGGTATGGGCATATATACGTAATGGCATAAAAATAGGTGCTCCTATGGCTCTTCAGTATATACTTATGAACGGTGCCCAAGTTATATCGATGGCTATTGTAGCTCCTTTAGGCAATATTTCTATAGCAGCCCATTCGTTTGCCATCACGGCAGAAAGCCTTTGTTATATGCCCGGTTATGGCATTGGCGAAGCAGCTACTACGTTAGTAGGTCAAAGCGTAGGTGCACAACGCAAAGATCTATGCCAAAGCTTTGCACGAATGACCGTGTTTTTAGGTATAGCAGTAATGGCTCTAATGGGCATTATTATGTATATTTTTGCAGCAGAAATGATTAATATGCTCTCTCCTGTAGGTGCAATAAGAGAATTGGGTACCTCTATACTTCGCATAGAAGCCTTTGCAGAGCCTCTCTTTGGTGCATCTATTGTAGGCTATAGTGCCTGCATTGGTGCTGGAGACACGTTTATACCTTCTGTTATCAACCTTGGCTGCATGTGGTTAGTACGCCTTACTGTAGCTTATGGGCTATCTTCGCACTATGGTCTGCGTGGTGTTTGGTTTGCTATGGCATTAGAATTATCGTTGCGTGGCGTACTCTTTCTTATACGCATCTTTAGAGGAAAATGGATAAAAAAGAGTATTATTAAATAAACACTATTATAAAGAAAACTTTATAATAACAAAACTATACCCTTAGGAAAAGGGTATTTACAATAAGAGCAAACAACAAGTTTTTTTATATTAAAGTTCACTTATATATACACTATACACACTTCATTTAGTTAAAAAATAATTTATTTTTAGTAGAAAAATAAATTAAAAACAAAGTAAAAATAATCTATTTTTCTTTCATGTATATATCCTTTCGTTTATCTAAAGATAATTTATCATATTACGAAAGACTACTGTTTAAAGTGTCTTAAGATATTACTGCTATGCAAAATGGGTTATAACAATATTGTAACTATGATAAAGCCTCCATGCTTTTAAGTTTTATATAAAAAGATATTATAAAAACGAAAAAGAGGAAAGCACCTTTATAAAATAAAAAAAATCCACCTCTTCACACCTTAAATAATCACAACACCTTATATAATATTCCATGGTATTGAAGCAAATTATATTTAACGAATAGTTAAACAATTTGTAACAAAGATGTAACACTCTTTCCTTATTTTTGCAGCAGATAATAAAACAATGATTTAACAATATATTATACAATATGCAAAATTCTATTTTAAGCAGGTTCACTCCTAAAGAACCTAAGTTTTTTAATTTCTTAAAGCAAGTTAGTTCTATAAGTAAAGAAGCATCATCTCTTTTAGGAGAAGCCTTAAAAACAAAAACTCAAGAAGAGCATTTAGACTACTTCCATAAAATAAAAGATAAAGAGCACAAAGCTGATATACTTGCTAATAAAATATTTGAAGCATTAGAAGCCTCGTTTATAACCCCATTTGACCGTGAAGACATCTCAGAGCTATCAAACCGTTTAGATGACGTTATAGATTATATCAACGGCTCTTCTAAGAGAATAGCTATTTATAATCCTCACGTAATACACCCTG
Source organism: Prevotella amnii DSM 23384 = JCM 14753 (assembly GCF_000378745.1). Lineage (GTDB taxonomy): Bacteria > Bacteroidota > Bacteroidia > Bacteroidales > Bacteroidaceae > Prevotella > Prevotella amnii. Next base: position 30,762 of record NZ_KB905283.1, on the reverse strand, counting down.
CTATTATTAAGTTAAGCGATCTTGTTATTGCTGGAGCTAAAGCAGTAGACGATGGTATTAACATGCTTTCATCGCTTCGTAATAATAAAAAAGATGTAAAAGAGATAGTAAACAGTCTTCATAAATTAGAAAATGAAGCTGACGAGGTATACGAAATGGCTATAAGAGAAATATTTGAAAAAGAAACCAATGCTATAGAACTTATGAAGACAAAAGAGGTTTTAAGCGAACTTGAGAGAACTACCGATGCTATAGAGCATGTTGGCAAGATTTTAAAAACTATCATCGTAAAATACGCATAACCCATGACTCTCTTAATTACTATAATAATATTGGGGTTAATATTCGATTACATCAATGGTTTTCATGATGCAGCTAACTCCATTTCTACCATTGTTACCACTCGCGTGCTAACTCCTTTTCAAGCTGTTATTTGGGCAGCATTCTTTAATTTTGTTGCATTCTTCATATCTAAATATATCATTGGCGAGTTTGGTATTGCTAATACTGTTTCTAAAACTGTTTACGAACATTATATTACCCTACCCATCATCTTAGCTGGTGTTATAGGAGCTATAATATGGAACCTTCTTACATGGTGGAAAGGAATACCCTCTTCCTCTTCACACACATTGATCGGAGGGTTTGCTGGTTCTGCTATCATGGCTAATGGTCTTACAGCTATACACCTATCAGTTATTTTAAAAATAGCAGCTTTCATCTTTTTAGCTCCCTTGGTAGGTATGATTATAGCGTTCTTTTTTTCGCTAATCGTTTCTTACAGTTGCAAGCATATCCCTCATAGTAAAACTAATGTATGGTTTAGGCATTTACAACTTCTTTCATCGGCATTATTTAGTATAGGACATGGCATGAACGATTCGCAAAAGGTTATGGGCATAATAGCTGCAGCTATGGTAGCAGCACACCCTTTAGGAATAGGAATGGGAATACAGTCGGTAGAGAATATTCCTGACTGGGTAGCATTCTCCTGCTTCGCTGCCATATCTCTCGGAACAATGTCAGGCGGATGGCGTATAGTAAAAACTATGGGTACTAAAATAACAAAGGTTACTCCTTACGAAGGTTTTATATCAGAAACAGCAGGTGCTCTTACCCTTTACATTACAGAATATTTTCACATACCTGTCAGTACCACACATACCATAGCAGGGTCAATAATGGGAGTAGGAGCTACAAAACGTCTTTCTGCCGTACGTTGGGGAATAATGAAAAATTTATTATTCGCTTGGATATTAACCATACCTGTTAGTGCTATATTAGGAGCAGCTATTTATTATGTAGTGCAATTGCTTGCTTAAAACATTTCTTTTATATTAAAATAAGAAATAAAGGATTTTTATAGCTGTTTGCCTTATAAAATGTCCTTTATTTTTCTCGTTTTGTAACATATTGATATTAATTTAAAACATAAATGTTAGCTAATTATTAACATAAAAGTTTTAAGAAAAACATAATTATTAAGATAAAAAAATATCTTTTTTTCAAATATCATACCTTTATTGCTATTTTAACAAAATCTATTTATAATACCTATATATCATAGGAATTATACACCATTTACTATAATAAAACCACTACTAAGTGATATAAATACGGTAAAAAAACAAAAAAAATATTAACAATAAAAGCAACTACAAAATATATATATACTTTTGTAACTTAATTTATAATTTACATTATTATATGTAACAAAATATCAATAATACATAGCTTATAACAAATAAACATTATGAAGTATATGGCTATTTTTATCATTAAAGCTATATAATATACATTTATAGAATTAAAATTATAAAACGATAATAAAAGCGTTATATATTTCTTATTTGTGTATTTACTAAAATATATCCACAAAGCTGGTTGTGAAATTATTTCCAAAATTAGTATTAAAAGTATAAAAACTGATTATTACATTTTATGAAAATTAGAATTTGGCTGTTTACCCTATTTTTATTAACAGGACTTAGCACCATTTCAGCTCAAACCATTACAATAAATGGTAACATTGTAGATGAAAATGGCGAAGCATTACCTGGAGTGTCTATTGTTACTAAATCAGAGCCTAAGAAAGGTTGTGTATCTAATACTGATGGTACATTTACACTTACCGCACACAGTGGCGATCTGCTTATCTTCAATTTTATTGGATATAACCGTATAGAGCAGGCTGCACAATCTCAAATGCACATCAAGATGACACCTACAGAGCAAATGATGAACGATGTAGTAGTGGTAGGATATATGGAGCGTAAAGTAGCTAACACTTCTGCCTCTGTTGTTAAAATAGGTGCAAAAGACTTGGCAATGAAACCCGTTGCTAACCCCTTAGACGCTATACAAGGCAAGGTAAGCGGTTTGCAAGTATTCTCCTCGTCTGGAGAACCTTCTTCACAATTGTCTATGGCTTTACACGGACAAGGCTCAATAGGTGCAGGTACAGGCTTGTTAATAATCATGGACGGTATGCAAGTAAGTATGGCTGTGCTACAATCTATGAACGCTAACGATATAGAGAGCATACAGTTTTTAAAAGATGCCGCAGCCACTTCTATTTATGGTGCACGTGCCGCTAACGGTGTTATGTACGTTACAACAAAGCGTGGTAAGGTAGAAAATCGTCCATACATTTCCTTTAGAGCGCAATATGCTGTTTCTTCATTAGCTAATACCGATTATTTTGACCAGCTAATGAGTGGTCCTGAGCTGTTGCGTTATTATGAAGAGACAGGTATATATACACCAAAAGAAATTGCAACCTTTAAGGATAAATATTTTAAGGAAACAGATTTTCAATGGTATAAATACGTTTACCAGCCAGCACCTATGTATAGTGCTGATGTATCGTTATCAGGTGGTACACCAGCAATGAGATATTATATCTCAGGAGGAGCACTAAGCCAAGATGGTTTACGTATGGGCTCAAGCTATAAAAAAATCTTTGGACGTATTAATCTTGACACAAAGCTAAACAATTGGCTTCGTACTAATATAAATACCCAAATAGCATACGACGATACAAAGGTATCACCTTTTGGCAGCAAGAATGCTGTTGGTGGTGGAGTAGCCGCTATGAATGCACCTTTTGCATCGCCATACGATCCTTATACAGGAAAAGAATTAGAGCGAGTGCCACTGCTCGACATTAGCACTCCGCAACATGTCATCTCTACTAACCCTGCTAAAAACAATGCTTTAATATTATCGCTTAATGGAAACGCAACCATTACACCATTAAACAACCTAACCCTACGCTCTTTAGTAGGCTTAGAGCTTAATTATGGCAACAATAGTTCGCGTACACTACCAAGTTATTATCGTGCTTATGGCAATGGTAGCTCACAACGTGGATACTCTATGGTGTCTAATATTACCATTACCAATACCGCTACTTACGAGGTCAATTTAGGTAAACATTATATCACCACACTCTTAGGACACGAATATACTAATTACAAAGACGATAGTTTTAGTGCAGGTGGTTCTGGTTTGCTTGATAACAGACTATATTTACTTAATAATGTTACCAAAAATAAGTGGCTAAATGAAGATAATAACTCTTTTGCCTTTCTATCTTTTTTTACACAAATATCATATGATTATTTACATAGATACTTTTTAGATATAGTTTTACGTAATGATGCCTCATCAAGATTTGGTAGAAATAAGCGAAATGGCTTGTTTTGGTCGGCAGGATTATTGTGGAAAGCTAAAAAAGAAACACTTCTTAAAGATTTAGATTGGCTAAACAATTTAGACCTTAAAGCAAGTTATGGTACTCAAGGAAACTCATCTATACCTCCATATAGCACAGATGCATACGTGGGAAAGGTGGGACAAAAGAGAGGTGAAATAAGCTTAGGGCTTATCAGTCAAGGAAATCCTAATTTAAGTTGGGAAAAGCAAAGCAAACTAACACTTGGCATAAAGACACGATTATTAAATAGTTTTGATATAGACATAGAATATTATCACCGCATAACAAGTAACATGCTTTTTCAAATGCCATTAGCTTTCACATCAGGATTACCTGTTGGTGCTGAAGGATATCCTTATAGATATGAAAACGTAGGTAGATATTTAAACCAAGGTATAGACTTTCAGTTAAATGCAGACCTTGCACGTGGAAAAGATTGGAGCATTTCTTTTAATATGAACTTTAACTATAACAAAGATAAAGTTTTAGAATTGTTTGAAGGAAGAAAGTCGTGGCATGAACCTGGAGGACAATTAATATACATCGTTGGTAAACCTATTACATATATATTACCAATATATAAATGGGTAAATCCAAAGACAGGCGCACCAGAATGGTACAAACCTGGGACAGATAAAAACGTTATGCACTGTGATGACAATGATGTAATAAGCGAGTGGTCAAGCACACTTGAACAAAACACAGGTATCAGTGCTTATACTCCATTTACAGGTGGCTGGGGTATAGCTGCCCGTTGGAAAGGCTTTTACCTAAATGCCGATTTCTTTGTAGCATTAGGCAAGCACATGATTTCTATGGATAAGCAATATTACGAAAACGATTATTTTGTACGTGACCGTAAAGAAAACTCAAATGGCTCACGCCGTTTATTTGACTATTGGAAACAACCAGGCGACAAGACCGAATTCCCTTCATTAAAATGGGTACGCAATCCTGCACATCAAAGTACCTATCTTGATACAAAAATGTTAGAAAACGCATCGTTCATGAGGCTTAAAAACTTTACATTAGGATATGAGTTTCCTAAAAAAAGCATAGGTTGGCAACATATAATACAATCGGCTAAAGTGTTCTTTACTGGGCGAAACCTCATTACCTTTACTAAGTTTAGAGGTATTGACCCAGAGATTAATCGTAATGTATCATTTGGTGTAAATCCAAATACTAAACAAATGAGTATAGGTGTGGAAATTACATTATAAAAACCTTTATGTATAACATAAATAATGGTGTATAATATTAATCAACATAACTAACAAATAGATTAAAATGAAAATAAAATATATTACTTTTATAATATTACTTTTTGGCTTTATCTTGCAAGGGTGCGACCTTGACAGGTATCCTGCCGATAATATACTATATAGATATTCATATAAAAACATGCAAGATGCCAAAGAATGGGACAATGGAATATATTCCACCTTACGAGGTAAATTTGGCGGAGGATATATTTTACCACAAGAAGTACAAGCAGATATGCTTAATGCACATGCTGCATTTGGAAACTTATACTCCGATTTTCACGGTTGGACTATAAAAGCAGATAATGAAGTCATACAAGAGATTTACCACTCTTATTATTCTGCACTAAATGATGTAAATGTTGTTATAACGCAATTACCACAGTTAGAAGTAAAAACAAATGACCAAACTACCAAAAACCATTATTTAGGTAATGCTTATTTCGCACGAGCGTTTTACTATTTTAACCTTGCTATGCGATGGGGAATGGTGTATAACGAAAAAACAGCTGATAAAGATTTGGGAATAATATTAGTTACACAGCCTGCTACTATAGATAAACCCAAAAGAGCTACCAACTCACAAACATATAAACAGATATTAAGCGATTTGCATAAAGCTGACTCTCTATTAAGCGATGTACCTGTAAAAGCAGGAAATAGCGAGATAAGTGCTGATGCTGTTAAGGCTTTACGCGCACGTGTTTATTTATATATGGGAAAGATGCTTCCCGCTTTTAACGAAGCAAAAGAGCTAATAGACAAAAACACTTACCCTCTAATACCACCATACGAATCAAAACCTGGTAGTAAAATTAACCCACGTGAAGACGCTTTTGCTCAAATGTGGTTTTATGATAATGGCACAGAACAAATTTGGCAACCATTTGTTGATAAAGAAAACGAAATTCCTACAACAACTCCTCTTTATGGAGCTGATTTAAGCACAACAACATATTGGGACGAAAAACAACCATCTGATGACATCACAAACTATAATAAGCCTCCATATGTTCCTACACGTGAAGTTATTAACGACCTTTTTAATAGCGAAACAGATCATCGTGCCCTGACGTTATTTGAATATGTATACACCACTGTTAATGATAAAGAAGATCGTACACCACTATTTGTTATATCAAAATTTAAAGGAAATCCAAATTATGCAACTCTTACAAGTAAACATTGGGGTGGATACGTACCAAATGGTAACCAGGCTCCTAAACCTTTTCGTATAGCTGAACAATATCTAATTGCATCAGAAGCCGCATATAACTTAGGTGATATTCCAAATGCAGAAAAGTATCTTAACCTATTACGCTTATCAAGAGGAGTAGCTGTTACAAACGCCACAGGAGAACAATTATATCAAGAAATAAAAAAAGAACGATCACGCGAGCTTGCCTATGAAGGATTTAGATTGTGGGATTTACGCCGCTGGAAGCAGGGATTCAGTAAACGCTCTTTCCAAGGCGCAAAAGATTATTATAAAGTCCCTGCAAAATTTTATGCTCCAGGATTTGACGTAAACATTAAACCTGATAATTATATGTTTATTTGGCCTTTCCCACTAAACGAGACACAGATTAATAACAACATAATTAACAATCCCGGTTGGGAAGATAAATAAAATATTTTTCTCAATTTATACACATACATTATTATCTATAAAGTTATAACTTATGCATAATAGTCATATAAAAACATTTATTTTTTTACTACAGATAGTATTTATGGCAACAGCATGCCAAAAAGATATTACCTTAGGAAATACAGATAACTTGTTAAGTCAACAATTACAAGCAGTAACACTAAACAAGCAGGAGACAACAAAAACTATCGACCTAAGTATGCTCGGTGATAATTGGCAAATACAAGATAACACAAGTGCTTGGCTCACTGCTACTAAAAAAGAAGGAACTCTTCTATACTTACATGCTAAAGAGAACAATAACGCCAACGAGCGTTATGCACAAGTGATATTATCTACCTCGTATGGTAAGCAAATAGTATCTATAACGCAGTTTGGCAGCGACCCTATAATAAAAGTAGCCGAGTGTAATGGAACTATAATATATAACCACGAATCTCATAAAGACATAGAGCTAAATATTATTTCAAACTCAGAAGAATGGAGTGTAGAACAAATAGAGCCAGAAAATAACTCATGGCTAACATTTAGCGCAAAGCAAAAAGAAAAAAAACTCTTACTTAACATCTTACCCATTGAACGCAATAGCAAATGGGCTCAAACAAGCAGAAGTAGTAGATTGTTTTTAACAAATGGAAATAGCCATTATCAACTTATTATTACTCAAAATGGATATGTTCAGTTCCAGTTTCCTGTGTGGGACTTTAACAACTTTGATATTAACAAAATCACTGATTTAGAAAACAAACGTAATAATCAACGAGATAAAGCATTTGAGAAAGACTTTTTATTACCATTTAAACAAGATGTGGAAAAGGCTTATTATGCTTTTCACTCATCAGGTGAACAAGCTCCATATATATTTTATCAACCTACCAATAGTAGAAATGGTATATTTTGCGCATGGCTGAAAGCTCCTAAAGAAAAACTCTTCCAAAAGGAATCATACGACTCTTGGCTAAAACAAAATGGGTTTAAATTAGGTAACAAACAAATGTTTGACACAGAAACAGAATATTATAGTGAAGATATAAATAAGACTCGATTAGTACATGTATACAATTCTGTAGATAATTATAAAATGCATGGAGGTATTTACAGAAGTGCATGTATGAAATATATCGAATCGCCTAATAGTCTTACTTTAAATACAAACGGAAAAGTAGAAAGCCTGCCAGTTTTCCCATTAGCTTATCTACACAATAAAGCTTTTAAATTAGAACAGGTCATAGAATATGAACGCAAAAGAGGTATGAAACCCGACTTTAATAACAACTTTAACACCGAAAAAGTTACTGCTACCACACAAGATCCTCTTTGCAAATACTCAAGACTGCTTTTCGTTCCAAATAACGAAAGTAATGAAAGAGGAGCACTAGCCTACGTTATATACTTTTTTAATTGGCAAGGTGTTACCGCAGAAGATATTGATGCAGGATTAGTAGCTAATCGCGATCTAAGTGGAACTGTTGGATCATGTCAAGTATTTTATAAAGGTAACGATATTTTTTATACCGTTGAGGAACAAGGAACGCCAGGCGTTTACACATGGAACGATTACTCTATACCTTTTAGTACACGTAATGCTTTTCAAAATAAAGGATATAACGTAGTAAGAGAGGCTGATGGCGGATTTGTATCCTTCTACAGAGGCGATGAAGATCTTATAGATATGCGACCACAAGAAACACGTACAGTTGTAATCTATTACAAGAGTAAACACTATGTAGACCTTGTTAAGAAGAAGTTTAACTATTAAAAAGAGTAAATAATGAAAGTGATTAAAAACATATATTCTTTAGTAGTTGGTATTATCTTATTATCAACGGTAATGTTTGGCTGTTCTGATAATACATTAACTGAACCTACAAACACAAATACCACAACCTCTCAAGATGACATCTCATTACCTTGGGAACCAGGAATGGCTTATATAAAACTAAAAACAAGTATAACGCCTACAACACGAGCTGTAACAAGCCATATTACACGAGCTGCTATATTTAATAAGCAAAATGTAAAAGTGGAACAAGTGTTTAATATGCACAACGAATATGCCAACTTAAAACATAAAAGGGGATTAGATAGATGGTTCATCGTGAAATTTGATAAACATGCCGATGTAAATAAAGTTATTAAAGAATTAAAGAATGATCCTGCTATAGATATTGCTCAAGGCAGTATAAAAATAGCACCTGTGCAAACATCGTTTACTCCTTTTACACGCGCATCTATAAGACAAGACCAGTTACAAGCAGCTAACAATGGTACTGGGAACTTAAATTTTACAGATCCATACCTTAAATATCAATGGCATTATACTACTACTAATGATGTATATATGACATTTAAGCCTGGTGCAGACATAAACTTGTTTCCGGCATGGCAAAAAGAAACCGGAAATGAACATGTAATTGTTGCAGTGATGGACTCTGGTATAGACTTTTCACATGAAGACTTACAAGGTGCTGCATGGGAAGGAAAAGATCCTACTACTGGAGAAATAATACATGGACGCAACTTTTGGGCTGATGAAACAGGTAACGGGAGAGCTAATGATATAATACCCGGAGCACATGGCACTCATGTTGCAGGTACTATTGCTGCACGTAACAATAATAATATAGGTGTATGTGGTATTGCTGGTGGCAATGGTGATAAAAACTCAGGTGTAAGACTAATGAGCTGTGAGATATATGGACATGATGGCACTAAAGAAACAGCAAGCACAGCATCTATTGTAAAGGCTTTTGAATTTGCTGCTGAGCATGGTGCATCTATCATGAACTGTTCTTGGGGGTATGCTTTCGATCGCTCTAAATATCTTAACAACGAAAACTTCCAAAGCATCTTTAAAAATCAATTTCAACTTTTAAAAGATGGTATAGATTATTTCACCGATGTAGCAGGATGTGATGGTAATGGAAATAAAAAACCTAATGCTTATATGAAAGGGGGATTAATCTTCTTTGCTTCTGGAAACGATGCACAATACGACATAGACATGATACCAGCATCATATAAACGTGTAATAGCTGTAGGTGCTATAAATAGTCAAGGTATACCTACAGACTACATGAACAAAGGTACATGGGTAGATATATTAGCTCCCGGAGGCACTACTGAAACAGGAGAAGTAAACAAAGGTGTACTAAGCACAGTGCCAAAAAATTATGTCTATGGTAAAACAGGCCCATATCCTAATACCGACTTTACTTTACCAGATAATAATCTATATGCCTTTGCACAAGGTACATCTATGGCTACACCACATGTTACAGGTATTGCCGCCTTAGTAATATCAAAATTCGGTAAACAAAACAATAATTTTACCAACGAAGATCTACGTAAACGCATATTAGGTGCAGTAAAAACTCAAAGCCCTTATGCTATAAAGAGTGACCAAAACTTAGCAGGTAAAATGGGAATAGGATTTGTAGACGCCAACTTAGCTTTAGCTGATGCAGAAACAGAAAAACCTGCAGCACCTGTAATTTCCGTTACCGACTATTCGACAGATGCTATAAAAGGCTATTACGATGCCACTATAACATGGAACGTAACTTCTGACAACGATGCTCCAAACGAGCAACACACTGCTTTTGCTTACGACATAGAACTATACAAAAAAGATGATATGTCTAAACCTGTACAAACGCTCACGCGTTACTCATACGATTCGCAGGTGAATGATAATATGGAACAAACTTTTTTAAATCTCGAAACTAACACTCGATATGTAGTAAAGATGACGGCACGTGATAGATCTAACAATCGTTCTAATACTGTTACAACAGAATTTAAAACACGTTTAAACCATGCACCTATATTTACTACACATCTGCCACAGGCTTTGAGTTTGCTCAATACTAAGCCTTATTATCATGAGATATTTACCATTAAAGATGAGGATAATCACAGCTGGACTTACACTACTACAGAATTACCACAAGGAGTAGAACTAAAACGTATAGGTGATAAATTTGACTTACTTATTAAAATAGGAAAAGTAGGTAAATACGAGTTCTCTGTAACACTAACCGATCAGCTTGGTGGAAAACATACAGAGAAGTTTGCCTATGAAGTTGTTGAACAAAAAGCGCCTCAGATAACAACAACATTAAGCGATATTTCCCTATTTAAGAGTGATAAGCCTACAATAATAAACCTTAATAACGTTTTTGCTACTAATGATATTGCACATTTACGATATCATGCCATATCAAGTAATAAGCAAATAGCAGATGTTGCCATACAAGGACATAATATTATAATTACACCTGTTTCTTATGGTATAGCAACCATTAAGCTTACTGCTACCAATGGAAGTAAAGAAAGCTCTGTTAGCTTTAATGTTCGTGTAACAAATGATAATGCACCTGACGTTCATGCAATATACCCTATACCTGCGCATAGCTATATTAAGGCACTTATGAGGAGTAATGTTAATGATGTTGAAGTTATTGTTACTATGCTTAACGGAAGAAAAGTTATAGAGACAAAGCTAATCCCAAATGATATTACACACGAAATAACTCTTGGTATCGACAGGTTAGCTCCTGGCACTTATTATTTGCTATTGAAGACAAAGCGAGTAACAAGCAAACACACTTTTATTAAAAAATAAGATACTACAAAACTATGAATAAAATAAAGAGCATACTACTAATAATTGCCATAAGCATAACCTATAAAGGTATGGCTCAGAGCAGGATTTTACCAGTATTAGAAGGTACTACCAGTGTAAAAAGCTCAGCTATGGGTGGAGTAACAATGGGAAATACCAACGAAATGTATATTTATGACAACCCTGCTGCAATGTCATTTAATAAAAAAACATTTGCTATAAATGCCTGCATTACAGCACAAGAGAAAACCGATGCAGGACGTTTGATGCAATATAACTTAGGAGGAGGTTATAGATTTAATAGCGGTACGGCTATCATGGCAGGCGTGCGTTATCTTGGTGGCTTACATGTAAACAGCGTTAAAACTATTAATGAACCTCAAACTTTCCATCCATATGATGCTGCAATAGACCTTGGATGTTCGTTTCTGGTTACACCAAAAATAGCTGCATTTACTACTTTTAGTTATATTAAAAGCGAAGCTGCTACTAAAACTACAGCTTTATCTCTATCAGTAGGTGCTGCATACCAAAACATATTTAATTTAACTGCATCATTACCCACATGCTTAACTTTTGGCGTACGACTATTAGATTTTGGTAAACCGGTAAAATATAATAATACTGGTACCCCACAATCTCTACCTACATCAATAATTATTGGAGGAGATTGGAAATTTAATCTAAGCGAGCAGCATACCTTAACCTATGCCTTATCTTGTAGATATTTTATCCCAAAAGATGCTACTGAGAAACTATTATCTACTGGTGTGGAATATATCTATAAAAATAGTCTTTCGGCTTGTATAGGATATCAATATAGCAATAAGGGCAATAAAGCAATTACCTTTGGTGCAGGTGTACAACTGCTTAAAGATATAAACCTTCGTGCAGCATACCACCACGCTATGACATACTACGATGTGGATTACCTCTCTTTAGGAATTGGGTATAACATGTAACCAAACTGTTAGCTTATAAAAACTTGTAAAAGGTGGCGCAATAGACCTTTGGTATACTGAAAAAATATCCAGATGTCTATTACGCCTTTTTTTATACAAATAGATAGTTAGAATGAATATATCTTCTTTTGTTCCGAATGGTAATATCCTATAAAATAAAACACTTAATATGTATATTATCTTTTTAAAATAATTCTTGTATATTTTATAAAATTATACGACATTTGCAATAATTAAACCTAAGCTATTTTTCATGAAATATATTGCCTTAACGTTTTTATTATGTTTTATAAGTGCTCTTTCTTTGGCACAAAGTAACAAAAGCTGGGAACAATATATTTATGAACTTTCATCTATAGAAGATGAAAGTAGTTATACTAATGAAGAAACATTAGAGCTTTTAGCTGATCTCGCAGAACATCCTATCAATCTAAATATAGCTACTCGGGAGGATTTAGAGCGTTTCCCTTTCCTAAGCGCACAACAAATAGAGGATATTTTAGCATATATTTATCAATATCATGGTATGGAAACACTGGGAGAATTAACAATGATAGAATCGTTAGATGATATTCGGCGAAAGTTACTTAGTTTTTTTGTTTATGTAAAACAAATAGAGAAAAAGAATTTCCCATCTATAAAAAACATTTTAAAATATGGAAAACATTATGTTATGTTTACTTATAAAATACCATTTTACGAGCGTAAGGGCGATAAAAACGGATATTTAGGTTATAAGTATCAGCATTCTTTTCGTTACACATTCCATCTATCCGACTATATAAAGGCAGGATTAATAGGAGCACAAGATGCAGGAGAACCTTTCTTGGCTAACAAGAATAGTGCAGGGTATGATCATTATAGCTTTTATGTTTTAATTAAAAAACTTGGCGTATTAAAAACACTTTCTATAGGAAGATACAAGATCTCTATAGGACAAGGACTAATAATAAATTCCTCATTTAGTCTTGGCAAACTTACGATGATGCAAACCTTAGGCAGACAGTCTACCATTATTAGTGCACATTCTTCACGTTCAGCATATAACTACTTGCAAGGAGCTGCTGCCACAGTAGCTATTAGCAAACACATAGACCTCACAGGATTCATATCTTACCGCAATATAGACACAACACTTAATAAGAAAGGAGGAGGTATACAAACTATTCTGAAATCAGGATATCACAGAGCAAAGAACGAAATGATGAAAAAAAATAATGCTACACAATTAGCTACAGGAATGACTACACGTTGGAATAGTGGTGGCTTTCATATTGGCGCGTCAGTACTATTTACTTGTTTTGATAAACCTTTACAACAAAATAAAAATGAAAGTTACAAAAAATATGCTCCTCAAAATAATAACTTTTGGAACATAGGTGTAGATTATGGATATCTTACACCCCACTGGAATTTGCAAGGAGAAACAGCCACTAATAATATCGGAGCCATAGCTACCATGAATATGCTTTCGTGGAAAGCTGCCTATAACCTTACCATTATTGGCGTACAACGTCTTTATGGACATAAATACTACTCTTTGTTTAGTAAAGGTTTTAGCGAAGGAGGTCATGTACAAAACGAAAGCGGTATACTTTTAGGAGTTAATTACAACCCTATACGCGGACTGTCTTTACAGGCATACACTGATATAATACAGTTCCCGTATCCTAAATATAGAGTTCATATAGGTAGTAAGGCTTGGGATAATTTTATTTCTGCCATATACACATATAAAAATATTATTCTATCAGCACGCTACAGATATAAGATAACAGAAAAAGACGGAGTTAATAAAAAAGGATTAATTAAAGATATTACTCAAAGAGGACGATTAGCTTTGAGCTATATTAATAATAAATGGAATTGTAAAACGCAAACAGATATAGTTTTAAACAATTATAAAGAGTATAGCTTGGGATATATGATAAGTGAAAATATTAGTTATACACCACTACAAAAACTATCTATTACAACCACATTAGGATATTTTAATACCGACAGCTATGCATCTCGAATATATATATACGAGCGGGCTCCGCTATACACCTTTAGCTTTCCTTCATTTTATGGGCAAGGGATTCGTAGCTCATGCTTTGCACGTTTGTCTACAGGAAAACATTTTGTAGGAATAGTACGTATATCTAATACTAAATATTTTAATCGTGATCATATTGGTAATAGTTACCAAAAGATAAACTCTTCTGTTATAACAGATGTAGATTTACAGATAAGATGGAAATTTTAAAATAACATGAAAAGCAAAAAAAAGTAAGTTTCACTAACAATTACTTTTACTTGTCATTATCTTTAAAATCATATCATCGGTAAGGCACATTGCTTCTTTTCCTATAGATGTTAAGTTGCTAATAGTTTTATCAACGTCCTCTTCTATAATACCTTCTGCAGCAGAAACACACTTTCCTTCTATTGAAAGCATGGCAGAAAGCACTGCTGTAGAAACACCTGAAGATATTTTAAGCGCACAGCTTGGCTTAGCACCATCACAGATAATACCCGTAAGATTAGCTATCATGTTTTTTACCGATCTACAAATACTATCATAATCACCTCCCATTAAATAAGTAATACCACAACTTGAGCCTATACTTGAAACAACGCAGCCACAAAGGGCAGATAATCTGCCTAAACTTTGCTTAATATAGATAACTGTAAGATGACTTAAAGTTAAAGCGCGAATTAGCTCTTCTTTAGTGTTTTCGTTCTCTTTAGCAAACACTACTACCGGATTAGTAGCACAAATGCCCTGATTACCAGACCCACTATTACTCATTACAGGTATTAAAGCCCCACCCATACGAGCATCACATGCTGATGCTGTCTTAGATATTATATGCGAAAAGATAGAATTTCCAAAGATACCACGACCTAAAGGGCGTTCCATCAATTTACCTAAACAATGCCCATAATTTTCCTTTAAAGCGGCTTGAGCTGCACGCATATTATAACGTTTAGCCTCATGTATAAATTCAATCTCTGATATTGGTGAGGTGATAGCAAAATCGTATACCATGCGAAGATTTAGCTTTATGCCATTATCTTCCACTTCTTCGCTTTCCTCGTTACGTCTATCTAATAACACATTATTATCTATACTCTCATATACAAAATTGGTGTGCGACTTAGTAATTATAGACGTTGCACATCTATCACCTGCTTTACACCTCACTTCTATATAGAGCTTATCAGAAATATTCTCTTTTAGCTTAATATCTATATCATGTTTAGCTATGTAACGCTTACCTTCTTCTAAACTTTCTGAAGTAAGATCTTTTATAACTTCTAACTTATATTCAGATTTTCCTATAAGTGCACCCAAAGCAATAGCTATAGGCAAACCTATCATTCCTGTACCAGGAATGCCCACTCCCATAGCATTTTTAAGCATATTGGGGGATAAGTACACCAAGATAGATTCTGGACAACAACCTAAAAGCTCTGCACTACGAGCAGCACTAAGCGCTACTGCCATAGGCTCTGTACACCCAATAGCAGGTACCACCTGCTCTTTAATGAGCTTAATAATCTGTAATCTAATGTTTTTGTTTAGCATTGAATTTGTCGATAAAGATACTATTGCAAAGGTAAATAAAAATAAGGAACAGAGCAATTATGTTCCTTATTTTAGATATAAATTATTCTTTATAATAAAAAGCCGAGCAACTAATAAAATGCTTTCTTTCTCTATTACTATTCACACTAAGTGTTACCTTAAATATTCCTCACATAAAGCTACCCACAGAGAAGCACCTATAGGAAGTATATCTTGATCGAATATATACTTTGGATTATGTACCATAGGAGTTTCACCATTACCTATCATAATATAGCTTCCCGGTCTTTCTTGCAGCATAAAAGCAAAATCTTCACTGCTCATAAACGGCTTGCATGGATACACTACATTTTCTTTTCCAAAATATTTACGAGCCACTTCAGCTGCAAAGGCAGTTTCCTCATGCGAATTGAATAATACTGCTCCGGGCTGACCTTCTTTTATCTCATACTTACAGCCAAAACTTTCTGCTTGTGCTGCTGTTATCTCACGAATACGCTTTAACACCAGTTTTCTACCATCTGCCTGCATATTACGCATAGATAGCTTTAAAACAGCTTCATCAGGAATAACATTTCCTGCATTTCCTGCCTGAAATGACCCTATTGTAACCACACCGTTATGCCACGGTGATAGGTTACGCGACACTATTGTTTGTAATGCCATTACTAAAGAAGCTCCAGCTACAACAGGGTCGACACTCAATTCAGGCATTGAGCCATGCCCCCCACGCCCCATAAGACGTATTTCCCAATTGTCTACAGCCGACATTGTCTCACCATCATGAAAATGTAACATTCCCTTAGGTAACCCTGGTATGTTATGTATAGCATATATTCGGTCAGCATCAAACTTCTTAAAAAGTCCGTCATCTATCATTGAAGGACCACCTTGCATAGTTTCTTCTGCTGGTTGGAAATAAAAATAAACAGTCCCATTGAAATTTTTAGTTTCCGATAGATATTTAGCAGCACCAAGTGCCATAGTGCTATGCCCATCATGACCACATAGATGAGAGATTCCATCATGCCTACTCTTATAAGGTAAATCGTTTATTTCTTGTATAGGAAGAGCGTCCATATCTGCTCTAATACCTATCTTTTTTTTACCTTCCCCATTGCTAAGCACTCCAACGACACCTTCTATACCATTTTTACCAATATGCTCATATACCTCATAGCCCATATCTTTTAAAAGTTTAGCTATGTATTTACCTGTATTTACCTCTTGTGTAGAAAGCTCAGGGTCTCGATGCATAGCTTCCATCCACTGCTTCATTTGTGGCAACATATCTGCCAACTCTTTTATAGGTTTTACACTCATTTTACTCATTGTCTATATATATTACTATGTTTTATAAAATGTATCTTAAGTTGCAACGTGAGCTAACAACACAATACAACACTCTTTTGCAACGTAAGAAAAGAATCTATACAAAGGTAACTAATTAATGGCATTATAATAAAAAAAAGAAGAGAGAAAAATAACCTCCCTTCTTTTTCTAAAACTAATACTTCTCATCTTATCATTTTTATAAGATCCATTTACGTTATTAGTAACTACTTATATGTTTTCATACTTTTATAACGTTTTTTTTAGTTAGTTTTTTAGTAACTTATAAAAGATATTCTATAATTCTATCATGTGGATTAAATTGTTTTATATCGTTTAACCCCATCGTTTTAATAGCTACTTGTATAATCTCATCTTCCGAAACATCATCATAACTGTTTTGTTTCTTAAGAAAATATCTACCTGCATCTATCAATGTTTGTTTAGGTATTAGTCCGATAATCTCTGTGCCGGTTACGCTAATACCACGCTTTTGTGCACAACGACACACTTCTTCAAAGGCTATATGAAGAGGAGTAACATTAATATCGGTGATATTCATTGATACTTGTGCTATGCCATATTCGTCAATATACCAACCGATAGCCTTTGTAGCTTTTAATGTTCCCGGTATCATAATATTCTTGCCATTAACATCTTTCATTATCTTGCCCACTAACGAGCCTCCTATACGTAGCGGTCTACCCTTCTCTCGCACATCAAAAGCTATTTCGTTAGCATAAGGTATGGAAGTAGTGTTTAAATTAAAGTTTGTTGCTATAAGAAAATTGCGTGCGCCAACAGCTGTGCAGCCTGTACGTGCCATAGCCTCGTCCCAAGGACGTGCGCCAAAATCGGGATACTCCTTTGGTATCATCATTCGCTCTTTCAATCCTTCATATTCACCCTTTCTACATACTGCAAGGTTTCTTCTTTCTGGTATCTTTGCTGCAGCTTCATAGCAATAACAAGGCACTTTCAGCTCTGTAGCTATACGTTCGGCTAATGTACATGCCAACGATGCACATTCTTCTAAAGTGATTCCTGATATAGGGATTAAAGGACATACATCTGTAGCACCAATGCGAGGATGTGCACCATGCTGCTGGCGCATATCTATAAGCTGAGATGATTTTTGTACACAACAAAAAGCTGCTTCTACAACATCTTCAGGACTACCTACAAAAGTCATTACCGTACGATTAGCAGCTTTCCCAGAATCTATATTAAGGAGCTTTATTCCTTTTACTTTTTCTATCTCTGTAGCTATCTCTTTTATTATTTCCTCATCACGACCTTCACTGATATTAGGTACACACTCTACTATTCTTTTTGCTTGTGCCATCTTATATATGTTATTGTTTTTATTTTTAGATTTATTTTTAGTATATTATCAAGTTTACTTTATATAGATATGACATATTACATAAACCAACACAAATTTACATATAATTCTCTTTAACAGGCTCTATTATTATGTTTAAAAAGGTAATACCTTTATTTTTTTTCATACTTTATATATACTTCTTATCGTTAATATATAGCAACAAAAAAAAAGGCTGATTGCTTATCAGCCTTTTTTTTAATATGTTTTATAAGTTTTTATCTGTTCCTCAAATGTTTAAATGCTTATATCTACAAATAAAATCTATACTGTTTTGTTATTAACTTTTATGCATAGATAAGTATAAACCACTTGCACTTTATTTTATATAAGCATAACTTTTTAAGGACATAAACTTACTTTTATTATCCATAAATAATTTTTCCATCTTTATCCATAAACTCTTCAAGACCTTTCTCATAAGTCGTCATAGCCCTAAGACTCATACCTACATTAGAGAAACCTCCATCATGAAAAAGATTCTGCATAGTAACCTTACGTGTAAGATCAGAAAACATAACAATACAATAGTCGGCACATTCTGCGGCTGAAGCATTTCCTAAAGGAGACATACGGTCAGCAAAGTCAAACAAGCGATCCATACCTTTTACGCCAGAGCCTGCAGTAGTCATTGTTGGACTTTGAGAAATAGTATTAATACGTACATTATGCTCACGACCATAAATATATCCAAAGCTACGTGCTATACTTTCTAATAAAGCCTTAGCATCTGCCATATCATTATAACCGAAGAAAGTACGCTGTGCTGCTACATACGATAACGCTACAATAGAGCCTCCATCAGCTATGGCATTAAGCTTTTTAGCACTTTGTATCATTTTATGAAAAGATAAAGCCGATATATCAAGCGTAGTATTAAGCATTGTATAATCGAGGTCGTCATACGTGCGATGCTTACGAACGTTTGGAGACATACCTATAGAGTGTAAAACAAAGTCTACCTGACCGCCTAATATTTCCATAGAACGCTTAAATACATTCTCTAAATCTTCTACATTTGTAGCATCGGCAGGTATTACCTCACAATGAAGTTTTTTCGATAACTCGCTTACAGTGCCCATTCTTACAGCTACGGGGGTATTAGAAAGAGTTATTGTAGCACCTTCCTCAACAGCTCTCTCTGCTACTTTCCATGCGATAGAATTTTCATTAAGAGCTCCAAAAATTATTCCCTTTTTACCTTTTAATAAGTTATAACTCATAATATTTCATTTGATTAATGAGGCAAAAGTACTTAAAAAAAACAATATATATCTAAAAGTAACTATAAAAAGTAGATTATATACAGAAATCTTATCTACAAAAAGATAAAAGAAAATTTGTTGTTAAATATTTTGGAAAATAGCGAAAAAAAGCATACCTTTGCAGCGCAATTGTCCTATGGTGTAATGGTAGCACTACAGTTTTTGGTTCTGTCAGTGGTGGTTCGAATCCGCCTGGGACAACAAAAAGGCATAATGTTATTTAACATTATGCCTTTTTGTTGATTATAAACATATCTTTTTAATAAACAAGCACGAATATTTGAAGATAAAAATAAATTATTTTTTATATAAAAATAAATTAAAAATGCAATAAAAATAAATTATTTTTGGTGCGCAACGTTTAGCTTTTCCCTTTATAATGGTTATCTTTTCATGCCAAATATATAACTTGTTTTCATATAAAAAATAACAAGACTACTTTTTTTTATAACAATTCTTGGTTAGCCAAGGTAAGTATCCCCTTCTACATATTGTTCTAAAAACAGATGTTCTCCATCAAAAACTGCATAAGAAAACTGCCAAATCCAGTCGCCAAGTATAAGCATACGAGCATTATGATTAAGCTTTAAATCGAGCATAATATGTCTATGACCATAAATAAAATAATCAATATCAGGATATTGCTCTATATACTCTTTAGAATAGCGCACTAAAAATTCTTTCTCCTCTCCTAAGAAAGACGCCTCTTTCCCATTAATACGCTTCATGCGGCTATGCTTTGCCCACTTTAACCCTAACTGAACTCCATACCAAGGATGAAAGAAATTGAGTAAACGCTGACAAAACCTATTATGAAAGACACTACGAAGTAACCTAAATTTAACATCCGGATCGCCTAAACCATCGCCATGAGCAAGGTAAAACACCTTATCATGAAGCTCTATAGTAACAGGCTTTCTATGAATAATTACCCCACACTCTTCTTCTAAATATCCATATGTCCAAATATCATGATTACCTATAAAAAAATGAACTTCTATTCCACTATCTGTAAGCTCTGAAATTTTACCAAGAAAACGTGTAAAACCTTTAGGAACAACATATCTATATTCGTCCCAAAAATCGAACATATCACCTAAAAGATAAATAGCCTCCGCCTTATCTTTTATACTATCTAAGAAACGTACCAAACGCCTTTCTTGTGTACGCTTATGCTCAACTGCCAACGAACCAAGGTGAGCATCTGAAAGAAAATAGATGTTCTTCATAAGTAGCCTTTTGCGTATAACTTTATTATATAATATTGATAGTCATGATAATGCTTTTATATAAGACAACAGCTAATCAAATCCTAATTCCACCTTTGCTTCCTCTGACATCATACTTTGATCCCATGCCGGTTCGAAGACAAGATTAATATTAGCAGATTTTACTCCTTCTATGCTCTCTACTTTAGTACGCACGTCCTCAAAAATAAAGTCGGCAGCAGGACAAGAAGGTGAAGTAAAGGTCATATCCATATCAAGATTACCATCATCATCTATATCAATCTTATAAATCATACCTAAATCATAGATATTAACAGGTATCTCTGGATCGTAAACAGTCTTAAGCACTTCTACTATCCGCTCTTGAATGGCTAATTTTTCTTCTTGAGTCATAATAAAATAACAAGTAATTATAACTATTAGGATATAAGGAACTATAGAGATATAAATAAGTTCAGTCGTTAACAGACTTTTCTAACAATACTCATATTCTATAGTTCCTAATAACTAATTTTTCTCTAAACTATTAACAACATCTCTTGTATCACGAGCAATAACTATCTCTTCGTCAGTAGGAACAAGTACTACTTTTACTTTTGAGTCGTCAGATGAAATTATTGTTTCTTTGCCACGAACATTATTACGCTCTACATCTATCTTAACACCAAGGAACTCTAATCCTGAGCAAGATTCTAAACGAGTGGAAACCTGATTTTCACCAACACCTGCAGTCCACACTATAATATCTACACCACCCATAGCAGCAGCGTATGCTCCGATATATTTCTTAATACGATAGTTATACATTTGTAAAGCTAAGGTAGCACGCTCATTGCCTTGCTCGTATGCATTTTCTATTTCACGCATATCCGAACTAATACCAGTAATACCTAATACTCCAGATTCTTTATTTAAAAGATCTGCCATTTCCTGTGGCTTTTTATCTAATTTTTCCATCAAATAAGTAACTACAGAAGCATCAATATCACCAGAACGAGACCCCATCATCAAGCCTTCAAGTGGAGTTAGACCCATAGACGTATCAATAACCTTTCCTCCCTTAATAGCAGCAACAGATGCTCCGTTACCTATATGGCAAGTTATAATACGCTGTTTTTTTATATCCACTCCAAGCATATCACATACACGTTGTGATACATAACGATGACTAGTTCCATGAAAACCATAACGACGAACATGATATTTCTCATAATATTCATAAGGAATGGCATACATATAAGCATATTGTGGCATTGTACTATGAAATGCATTATCAAAAACTGCTACTTGTGGTGTTTTGGGCATCAAAGCATTAACAGCACGAATACCTCGCAAATGACCAAGATTATGCACCGGGGCGAGATCTATCAACCCCTCAATGCCAGCTTCTACCTCTTTAGTTATTAAGCAACTCTTTTCAAACAAATCGCCACCCTGAACTACACGATGACCTACTGCATCTATATCGTCAAGGCTTTTAATAGAACCTATTTCCTTATCTAACAATAAATCGAAAACAAATTTTACACCTTCTTTATGATCGGGCATATCATGCATTATTTTCTTTTTACTGCCATCTTTTAACGTTACTTTTACAAAAGCCTCATCTAACCCTATGCGTTCAGCTCCACCTTGTGCCAAAACACTTTCGCTATCCATGTTATATAGCTTATATTTGATGGAACTGCTTCCACAGTTTAATACTAATATATTCATTATTATTGTTTTTTCTAATATAGTTTTTACTTATATTTTATATTTTCTTTTTTGTATATTTCTTACTCATTAGCCTTTGCGTTTTGAGCCTGACAAGCAGTGATAGCCACCATATAATAGATATCATCTACAGAACAACCACGCGAAAGATCGTTTACAGGACGAGCAATACCTTGAAGAATAGGACCTATAGCCTTAGCACCGCCTAAACGCTGAACAAGCTTATAACCTATATTACCTACTTCCAACGTAGGTACAACGAGGACATTAGCCTTACCTGCCACTTCTGACCCTTTAGCTTTAATAGATGCAACCTTTGGGTCGAGGGCAGCATCAGACTGCAATTCACCATCTACCTTAAGATTAGGATACTTTTCTTTAGCTATCTTTGTAGCCTCTACCACTTTATCAATAACATATACACTCTTACCCGTTACCTTATCTATAGCATCTTTAGCAGACCCCTTAGTAGAATAACTTAACATAGCTACCTGCGGATCTTTAAATCCGGCAACGCTCTTTGCCGTTTCTGCAGAGGCATAAGCTATCTGTGCAAGCTGGTCAGCAGTAGGATTAGGAGTTACTGCTACATCGCCCATTACTACTATACCATTCTCACCATAATGTTGCTCATGGGTTAGTACAAGCATCGCGCCACTAACACAAGATATGCCTGGGGCACATTTTATTATTTGTAAAGCAGGGCGAAGCGTTTCACCCGTAGTAGATAAAGCTCCAGAAATCTGCCCATCAGCACCACCTGTCTTTATTATCATACAGCCTAAATACAGATTGTTTTTTGTAACAAGTTGGTGAGCTTGCTCTATGGTCATTCCCTTAGACTTTCGTAGCTCTACCAATTTCTCCGCAAGCTCTCCTGTATGAGGGTTGTTCTCTGGGTCTATAATAGTAGCCTTTCTAATATTATTTAACCCCCATTTTGTAGCAGCTCCCTGAATGTTAGCAGGATTGCCTATAAGAATAAGATTAGCTATATCATCAGCTAACACTTTATCTGCTGCTCTAAGTGTACGCTCCTCTTCAGCTTCGGGGAGCACGATACGCTGCTTATCAGCTTTAGCACGCGCAACGATTTGCTCTAATAAGTCCATATTATATATTTAAAAATCTTGTTTAATATCAGTATTTGCAATGCAAAGATAGCAATTATAAGTGAATAGCACAAGTAAGATTTTACATTTCCTTTGTTAAAATACTTTCTAACTGCTCTGCTGATAATCGCAACTGAAACTCTCCATGCATAGCTACACTTATACGTCCTGTCTCTTCTGAAACAATTATAGCCAAAGCATCGGAATCTTGTGATATACCCATAGCTGCACGATGCCTAAGCCCAAGCTCACGAGGAATATCTTGCTTATGACTTACAGGCAGAATGCAACCAGCTGCTTTTAATCTTTTATTCGAAACAATCACTGCTCCATCATGTAATGGAGAGTTCTTGAAAAATATATTTTCTATTAAGCGTTGGTTTATACGAGCATCTATAAAATCGCCTGTAGCTACTATATCATCAAGTATAACCCCTCGCTCTATAACAATTAAAGCTCCTATCTTAGCACGACTCATACTCATACAAGCCATCACAATGGGCATTATTGTTTCTTTATCAGCTTCACTCTTCTTGTCCCTACCAAAGAGTTTCATAATACTTTTTAATTTTCCATGAGCACCTAAGCTATAAAGAAAATGACGTATCTCTTCTTGAAAAAGGACGATTAAGCCAATCATACCTACAGAAACTAACTTGTCCAAAATACCACCCAACAAGTGCATTTCTAATACCTGACTAACTATAAGCCACACTATAACAAATACCATAATACCGATAAACACGTTTAATGAGCGTGTCTCCTTCATTAAACGGTAAATATAGTAAAGTATTAATGCAACTAATACTATATCAATAACGTCCTTTATACCAAATTCAAAAAACATATATTCTTACTTTCCTCTTAATCTGTTTACAATTTTTACAGCCTCAACAGCTTGTTTTACATCATGGACACGCAAGATATTAGCACCTTTTAATAGTGCAATGGTGTTTAATACTGTTGTTCCATTCAAACTCTCTTCAACCGTAATTCCAAGAAACTGATGAATCATTCTTTTCCTACTAATCCCCACAAGAATAGGAAGCTCCAATATTTGTATACGCTCCATTACACTCAATATCTCATAATTACCTGAAACTGGTGTTTTGCCAAACCCAAAGCCCGGATCAAGAATAATATCTTTTTGCCCTATAGAACGCAACTCTTCTACCTCGCGTGAGAAATTTATAAGAAGATCTTGTAAATTAGCAGCCACAGACATTAATATATAAGGAGTTTTTAGTTTAGCTACCGTCTTAAACATATCAGGATCTTTACCTTCTTCTACATCATTAATAATATCAACGCCAAACTCTTCAACACATCTTCTTGCTACAGACGCACGAAAAGTATCTATAGAAATAATGGCATCAGGCTGTGCTCTTTTTACTATAGGTAAGGCAAAGGCAAGACGAGCCATTTCTTCTTCTTCTTCGCTTACGACCTCTCCCCACGGACGTGTTGAACAAGCACCTATATCTATAATTGATGCACCTTCACTTACTATTTGGTTTGCTCTATTATATATTTCTATTTCAGTCTGCTTACGGCTATCTGCAAAAAACGAATCAGGTGTAACATTTAAAATACCCATTACCTGTGGATTACCTAAGTTTATCAACTTTCCACGTACATTTACACTATAGTCAATTGGTTCTGTAATCATATTTTTACATTTTGTCTTTATTACAAAGATAATGCAAATACTCCACAATATATGTCATATAGCATGAAAACTTATTAAAAAAAATATTTAAATGCTTTATATTATTCTTTGAAAATATAGAACTTCTTTGCTTTTAGAATGTTTTAACTTAAGGGTTTCGTTTTTTTTAATCATATCATTATAACTTTACATCGTTTTTTTTATCATATTAAACTTATGACTAAATACCTATTAATCCTTTCAAGTGTCTTGTTATTAACATACACTTTTAGTTCTTGTAGTAAGCCTATGCTCGAAGAAGGCGAAAATAGTACAGAAAAATCAACGCTTACAAAAAAAACAGTAACATTAAGTTTAGCTCAAGAAACATCTCCTATGAGAGGAGAACCTAATAATGTTCAGCTAAGCCCTGAAATTGTTTATGGCATAAACGTTTATGCTAAGAAAAGCAAAGACACAGAATATTCTAAATACGCTTATGGTCTTTTCACTGATCCTTCAAAAATTACACTTGAATTACCAGAAATAAATACTTATAAATTTGAATGTATCGCCATACAAGACTATGAGGATAAATTATTTCATGAAAACTTATTTTATGAAAAGCCTTTCCTTCATGGAGATCAAAAACCAACAGAAGCTACTAATACCTTTATTTATTCTACATCTGAAAACCTTTGCGTATTAAAAGAAGGTTACATAAATATTATGAAGCAAAAAGAACCAACTAAGTTTCCTTGTATTTATAAATATTATGGTTTTATAGAAGATTACAAGCCTACATCAAATATTTTACCTGAAATATATTTAAAAAAACTTGTATATGGGTTACATTTTAAGATTAAACCTCCTAAAGAAGGAACTATAGAAATATCTTATAACAATAATGAAGAATATATAAAGATAAGTGCACAAGATACTTTTTATGATCATTCTTATATCCAGCCATTTACTAATAAGTTAGATGAACTTTATTTAAACAAATTTAATGGAAAACTCATATTGGATCTAAAATGGACTAAAGCTGACGGAACTGTTTATCAAGACCAAAAGACTGTTGATATAACACGAAATACTATGCACAATATATCTATAGAAGTTTCTGGTCCAGACCCAAAACAATGTAAACTAAAATTAGATAATGATGAAATGAAACAGAAAGACATAGAATGGCATTTCAAAATAAAATAACAAAAAAAAATAAATCCCTAAGATAAAAAACTTAGGGAACTATCAGCGGAAAGGGTATTAGGTTATAGATGAGAGGTAAGTAAATGGAAATGAGAGGGATTTGCAGTATATCTCTATGATTTGCATAGGGTGTAAAAGTGCAGAAAGCGTGGATTTATGCAGAAGTTCCGTTACCAAATCGTTAGTCTATTCTCTAAATGATAACTAAGAGTAAGGAGAAGGTAACTGACAGAAGAGAGTTCGGTAACTCATCTTTTCTCTATTATGGTGCTTATGCTTTGTATTAAAATGTTTTGTATAGCTGAAAACGCTTCGGTAACGGTTAACTTTGCCCATAAAAAAGAAGTGTATGCAAACAGACAAATTCAAGGTGTTGCTCTACCTGAAAAAGAGCGGCTTGGACAAGTCGGGACAAGCTCCTATTATGGGACGGATAACCTATGGTAGAACAATGGCACAATTCAGTAGCAAGCTATCGTGCGACCCCAAGTTATGGAACGCTCGTGAGAGCAGGCTAAATGGTAAGAGCCGTGAGGCGGTGGCAACGAATGGCAAGTTGGAACACTTGCTACTCTCGGTACAATCTTCTTATCAAAACCTTTGCGACCGTGGTGTTACGTTTACAGCATCGGACATCAAGGAGCTGTTCCAAGGAAGTATGCAAACTCAAACCACATTTTTGGAACGATACGACCGAATGGTCAAGGAAATGGATCAAAAGGTGGGTGTTGAAATAAAGGCAACTACTCTGAACGGTTACTACACTACTCGAAAGCTCCTGCAAGCCTTTATTTGTGAGAAGTACCACACGACAGATATTCCATTCGGTCAAATTGAAGAAGATTTCTTAGAATGCTTGCAACATTACTCTGTCGGAAAGTTGGGACATTCGCAAGGTCATTATCGTAAGATGGCTTTGGCGGTGAAGAAAGTCTGCCGATTGGCATATCGTGAGGGCTTGACAGAGCGACAACTATTCGCTCACATAGAAATAGAACGAGGAGAGAACAAACAACCTCGTGCGTTGGACAGAGCTTCATTGGATAAGTTGCAAGCCTTGACTTTTGAACCGTATGAAATAGAGTTGGAAACAGCTCGTAATCTCTTTCTCTTTTCCTGCTTTACGGGCGTAGCCTATTGTGATATGGTTGCCCTTAATCGAGAACACCTTTTTACAGACGATGAGGGGGGCGTTGTGGCTGAAGTTCCGCAGACAAAAGACCGAGAACCTTTGTCGAGTAAAACTCTTGCCTGAAGCGGTGCACTTGATAGAGCGTTATCAATCTGACGAACGTGCCACACTCTTTGCCCCCATTGCTTATTCAGCTTACCTCATTCAGCTCAAAGCCCTGCAACTTCGAGCTGGAATCTCTATTCCCCTTTCGGCACACGTCGGAAGGCATACATTTGCTACTTTGATTACTTTGGAACGAGGTGTTCCCATCGAAACGAATAGCGAAGGGAAGCGGTATATCCGCAAAGCAAGACTGAAAACAGAAGTAGAGAGCCTGATACCATTGCATCCGATAGCGGAGCAGATTCTTTCACACTACACCAAGGAGAAACACAAAGGAGACTACAAGATATTCCCTGATACAATGAGCAAAGGTAAACTATCCACACACCTCAAAACCGTGGGCTTAGCGTGTGGCATTCGCACTCCGCTAACTTGGCATGTAGCAAGGCATAGCTTCGGTACGCTGACTTTGAAGGCAGGTATTCCAATGGAGAGCATCGCCAAGATGTTGGGACATTCGTCTATTGCCAGCACTCATATTTATGCGCAGGTAACAGACAAGAAAATTTCGGAATATATGGACAGACTGTTTGCAAAGCAATCGGCAAAGAAAAAAGAAAATGAAGAAAGAGAGGGGGAAACTTCCAGAGATTATAACAACTAATAAAATGGAAGAACGGCATGAGGTCTAAAAAATAAACCAAAGGCTTTGAATGAGATCGGTTGCAATATTTAGTCGTTCTCAATAGAAAAGGAAACATCTTTATAACGGAGAGAGCTTACGAAGTTCTTCGGTAAAACGAGGAATAAAATAACCTCAACCACAGACTGCAAACGACAATAAAATCATCCTATTTGCCTCCTGATGAATACTTACAGGGGGAGGAGGATGTCATCATAAACGAGCGATTCAAAGGTTATGGTCTGCTCTATCCACTTCCAATCATGATTGCCCTATTCTTTCATAGCAAATTGCAATTTTCATTAAAATCACGACATTGCAAAAGGGATCACCCACGTTATTTAAACGTATTGGCTACTTCTTTTTTCTCTTGATAAATTTTGTAATATACTTAATTATAAGGACTCCAAAAATGAATCCACAAGCTATTTCAGCTGCATCTATAATATCCACAATTGTATTATTATATTGATGAACGTATACAGAAAAAATCTCACTGTACAAGAAAAGAAATGATATTGATTTAAAACATCACTTCTTTTCTTTTTATTCTTATTTTAGAAATTTCTCTTCCAGCAAAGAGAACTATTAATAGTTAAATCCGCAGACTTTTTTAAGCTTTCCTTAATAGAGTTTGATACGCCTGAGTGTTCAATTATACGATTCAAGTCTCTTGAATAATTTACAATTTGATTATCAGACAAAGTTGAGCATTTCTCGTATAAGGTAACATTGAAATCCTTATATAACTTAACCTCTGAATCTGACAAGTTGCAATTGAATTTTAGGAATTCACATTGCTCTTTTACGAAATTCTTGTCCGTCGGATTCATCTCGTACTTCTTTGAGATTTCACAAAGTTGTCTTATCTGATTAATGACTCCTGATTTTATCAAAGGATTATCCAATGATGGGTCATATTGTCCTATTTCATGACAATAACTGACGATATCATCATACATTAGTTCATAATTAACTGATCCTAATTGGTCAATATACCTTGAACGATTATTCCCAATTTTAACCATCATTTGATTGTGATAATAACCAATAGAGTCTTTATCAGAAATTATACTCACAAATTCAAACTTTTCATCAACATCTGTTGCAGCTCTAGTAGAGATTTTAGAGCACAGCCATCCAGCTGCACCAGAAGCCAAATATGTACAAATGTAAGGTCCCACTTTGCGACCAATAAGATGACCAGCTATTGCTCCCCACGGACCTGCCGCAGAGCCAATCGCACTGCCAGCCCAAGCTCCAATCCTTCCTCCAGCAGCGTATCCTGCGGCATCAGCAAGGCCCACTGCAGCATTCGATGTAAATGCTCCACGCGTGCTAACTGATGGATACTGGGCATTCAAATCACTAATAGAACTTAGAAGGTTTTCTACAGCAATCTGATCCTGAGAAGACAGGTTTTCAATTTGAGTAACGCCCTTAGGTTCTACTTCATCATAGCGAACGTCAGAACTACATGATGCAATACCTAACACCAAACTGCATGCAAATAGGTATGCAGTGACCTTAGCATTGATTAGTTGTTTAATTAATCTCATAGCTTTTAGGGAATTAAAGATTGTTTTTATTAATTATCAATAGAATCGTAATTTGTCATGAATTTTACTGCTCCTGCGAAATTCTTGTTGTTTAGGTAGAAACAATAATTTTTACTTGTAAAAATACTGATAACAAACTAAGATTGCAATACCTAAAAGTTGGTATTTTTAATATCAAATATAACATGTTTTAATGACCAATATGAAACCTTACTTCTCGGACAGTTTATACCTCAGTTCGGGATGAGAAAACGCAAAAGAGTAAATAAAGAATAAGGTAGTCTCATAAATATTTTGTACCTCTTACCTTTGCATCCGATTATAGAATTAACTTCTGGTAACAGAAGTGAGGCTTATTTATCGTAGTTTTGCTAGTGAAATAGGCCTTGAGGGGCGAGGAGATTTCGTACCAGGTAGGTGTAATCCATATCGCTATAAAGAGATGCCCGTCCCTCTTTTCATTATCTTCTAGAGTCAGGACAAAGTATCTAAGGACATTTCTAAATGATCAAGTGTAGATCCAAGAGTTAAGGCGCAGGAAGGTTTTGGTCTATATTCATAACATTATTAACTTAAAGTTTTAGCTTAT
>NZ_KB905282.1 GCF_000378745.1 Prevotella amnii DSM 23384 = JCM 14753 | reverse complement strand
TCATTCCAGACGTTCCTAAAGCTAAAGACAGCTACTACCAAAAGAAAAAGAAACACAAACTATTTTGTAAACGAGCAGGTATAGAACCAACAATAGGACATCTTAAAGCAGACCACCGATTATCTCGCAACTTTTATAAAGGTGTGAAAGGAGATGCTATCAATGTATTATTAGTTGCGGCAGCATATAACTTCAAAAGAGCTATGAGAGTTCTTTTGTACCTTATAAAAAGAATCAGCATAAAGCTTGTCAGTACAAACTTTATGCTGAAATATAGTTTTTAAGGGACGACTAAATAACAAATTATTCCCCAGAAAAATTCTACTGAGCCCCTTACACCCGCTAGACAGCATGCATGCTAGTCAAACAAAAATCCACCAGCTACAAATTTTGCATGTGGTGGATATGATCTTGTATCAGGTACAAATGGTTATGTGTTATGGAGTCTATAAGGTTTTTGTTATAAACTTATATCTTGAGGATTCTTAAAGCTTTTTATGTAATTACCATTTGAGAAATAATGGTAGCTTGCATAATCAATTTCTTTTAGATTTAAGCCGATTAAAGAATGATAAAATTTATCGATATATTTTGCCCTTGATTTAGTATTATATACACTTGTTTTTATCATTAAAATAGGAAATTTATTTGTGACACCTAAAAAAATGTCATCATAAATATTTGAAATAACAAGTAAATCTGTATTGTTTTTCTTACATATATCTTCTAATATGTTTGGAAGTAAACAAAAAGAAGACTTACAAAATGGTGTATAATCATATATGATAACGTTGTTATGATTTGAAAGGTATTCTTTTACTTGTTCTACAGTGACAGTGTATATGTTTGAGTAGTCGTGGATTTCATCTATTTTTCCTTTGTAGTTAATTATTTTTGCTTGTTCCTTTTTTGACAAGTGGGAATAACCTGATGTCAGTCCTGCTATTTGACAAGATGCTAAACTTAATAAAACAATAGCGAGTAAGTAAAACTTTTTCATAAGGTTTATAGTTTTAGAATTAAACATAAATAACAATTTTGCAAATTTACATAAAAAATAAGCAAAAAAGTTCTTCTTACAGTTTGTTAACTTTTTGATGTAAAGCGGTATATATTATTATTCTATAAAGAGTCGGATTTGGAGAGATTTTTGGACGAACATTATCATGAGTAGCAAACATGTTATCTTCTGAATATGTTATAAAATCTAAAATAACAAGTGGAATGAGAGTTTTTTACACTTTTGTGTAGTGCATATTTTTATTGTTGCTTATACTTTTGCCAAAAATAATTATTTCGTTATGGAAGACAGATATAATAGAAACAGGCTCTATGTGAACGAAAGAGAACAAGGCAGCATCAAAGATTATAAAATTTTCCTTGGTGGTGCAGGTATAGGCAGCATAGTGGCTGAATGTGCTTTGCGGTTTGGTTTTGAGCATATCACCATCATTGATGGTGATAAGGTGAAGGAAAACAACCTTAACAGGCAGAACTATACGGAGAATGACATTGGCAGATACAAAGCAGAGTGTTTGGCTGAACGTTTGCTAAATATCAATCCCAACGCGCAGATAGACTTTTATACGGAGTTCTTAACTCCGAGTAACATTGAGAATTTATTGAATGAGCATGATGTGGCTATCAATGCATTGGACTTTAAGGACGATACGCCTTTCGTATTTGATAATATTTGCAAAGAAAGAAAAATCCCTGTACTGCACCCATACAACTTTGGTTGGGCTGGCTTTGTTACGGTTGTAGACCCATTGGGGCATTCTTTATCTGAACTGACCGAAGAGCCAAAGGGATTTGAATTAAAGGTAGCTGAGTATGTTACTGGACACGGGGCTTTTTGGAATCAACCTAAAGAGTGGTTGGATAAAATCGTTACTCAATATCGAGAAGAAAGTGAAACGCTACCACCTCCACAACTGTCCATAGCAGCATGGATTACAGCAGGCTTATGTACAACGGCAATGTACAATCTTGCTACAGGGAAACCTGTAAACTATTTCCCAAAATTCTATCTCTCTTCGCTTTTGCCTTAAGTTTAGCATTATGAAATATAAAATAATATTTTCTTTGATTTGTTTTTTCCTTTGTAGTATGTGGATACATGCTCAAAGGAAAATAGAAGGCAATGTGAAGGATTCTCAGACGGGTAAGAATATTGCTTTTGCAAATGTGATTTTGCAGTTACAGGCTGATACAACAAAGAACTATTCTGGATCTTTAACGGATTTAGAAGGAAATTTCTCTTTAGATAATATTCCTACGAAATCTTATAGAATTGTCGTGTCCTATTTGGGGTATAAGACAATAAAAGAAAATATCGCTTTATCAGACTCCTCTCGTTTAAACAGAAATTATTCTTTACAACCATTAGCTGTAGAATTAAAGGAGATAGTAGTAACGGCAAATAGAAATATACAACATATCGATCATAGATCAATCACTTTTACCAGTGAGCAAATAAAGCATGCTCAGGTGGGTAGAGACTTGGTCAAGGATATTCCAGAAATAAGAGAAGATGCCTTAACAGGAACTTTAAAGAATGTTGATGGAAAAGCTCCTCTTATCCTTATCAATAGCATTCGTTCTTCTGAAGTGGATCTTAAAGCCTTAAAACCAAGTAATATCAAGTATATAGAATATTATGATATACCACCAGCTCGATATGCTACAGCTAGTTCTGTTATAAATGTTGTTACAAAAACATTAGAAAAAGGTTACAGCTTCGGACTAAAGACGAGAGATGCATTCAGCACAGGATTCTCAGATGGTGAGGTCTACCTCTCTATCACACAAGGTAAGAGTAAGTTTGATCTTTCTTACGATTTTAGCTTACGTGATTACAAGAATGTGGTAAATAGCCGTTCGTATGAATATACGAAGGGTGTGGATAATTATATCGATAAGTCTTCTGGAAAGGAAAAATTCGGATATATTAATCAAGATATTAGTGTGAAATATGCTTATATCCCAAATATGAAGTCTATCTTTCAGATTTCCTTTGACCCTAATATTCTCTGGGAACATAGTAACAGTATTCAAAATGGCGAGTATGGAGAGCTAGGACATGAAGACGGTATTATTCGTAATTCTCGTGATAATATTCATACATTTAATCCTTCTTTAGATCTCTACTTTGATAGGCAGTTTGATGATAAAAATAATTTAGCTGTAAATATTAATGCAGCTACCTTTGGTACTAATAGCACTTCCTATGAAGATGAGAAAATTTCAAATGGGATAGTGCTATCATATATAGATAATATGAGGCTGAAGAATAGAAAGAATAGTATCATCGGTGAGATTGATTATTCGCATCAGTTTGCAAATATTAAACTGAATACAGGTTACCGTACAGAATTTTCATATTCAAGATCCAACTTAAATAATTTATCAGGTCAATCTATATATTCTACCAACCAGTCTCAACATTATCTTTATACAGAATTAGTAGGGGGTAAAGATAAACTTATGTATAAAGTAAATATTGGAGTTTCAACATTAAAAATTAATTCATCACTTGCGTCTCAGTCAGAGATTGTGTTTACCCCTAAGGCAGAATTAGGTTATAATGTGTCGAATAACACATCACTGAGATTTGAATTTACTTCTAACCCAATTATTCCTTCTTTAAATATGCTTAGTAGTAATGTTACCATGCTAACAAGAGATATTTATAAGAAAGGTAACCCTCATTTGAAGAATGGAAAGGATACCAGAGCAACGCTTATGCTGAATCATAATAATGATTATATAGACTTAATGATAAGGGCTACATATTCCTATCAGTCAAAAGCTATCTATCAATATTTTTATACCGATGATGAAAATAAACTGATATCAGGTTATAAAAATTGTAAGCATGTAAATAGCTATGGGGGATTCATTATGCTCCAGTATAAGCCATTTGGAAATGACTTGTTGTCTTTCTCTTTGGCTGGTGTACCTCAAATGGAGAAAGTATACAATGAGGATGATGTTAATAAAATCTTCTCCGTAGACAATCTGTTCGACGTAGACTTTAATTATAAGAATTTCAATGCACATTATCATTTGGTAATTCCTGTATACACTGCCAACGGAAGCTTTAAGAGTAGTACTGAAAATAATAATGATTTTACAGCAAGCTATAGAGTAAATAATTGGAAATTCTCAGCATCAGTATTTTTTATTGGCAAAGACGCGAAATACATTACAAAGACGAATTCTTCTTCTTTTGTAAACTATAACGAAGAGCGCAGAATAAAAGACAACCATTCGATGTTTGCAATAGGGGTAGAGTATAATTTCAATGCAGGGAAAAACAAATCATATACCCGCAGGTTGAATAATAGAGATATAGATTCTCCAACATTCTAGTTAAGTAGCCAGTAAAACTTTTATTAATTTTCAAAATAGGGTTGACACTTTTTATTAGGTATCAACCATTTTAGTTATTTTTGCTTTGTAAAAAATTTACAACTATGAGTAAAGATAGTTCTTTTTATGAAACAGCTATAAAAAGATTAATATTTTAAGGAAGATGTCTTTAGATGACGATTTTACTTATTAGTAATATATAGTCCGGACTTGTTTTCTACTCTTTCGTTTCCGTTTGTTTTACTGTTTTTAGTATTCCCTTTTAGCAATAATATTTAAAGGTATCTTATTCATTCATAATTCCACAACGAGGACATCTGCCTTTACGATGCAAGTGCATTCCACAATTACCGCAATAATAGTTTTCGCTATGATGTAACCAATATTGCCTAAAAGCAAAATAAATATATAAAATAAGTAATAAATAACCTATATAATATAAAGTAGTAATAGAAAAAACTATATAATTTACTGCACAAATACCTGCCGTACCACTTAGATATAGAACAATATCTGTCGACTTTAATAAGCGCTTAACATCATCTATCGTAGCTATAGCAACAATAAGCATTAACCATACTAATAAAAGGAAAATATTTAGTAGTAATGGTTGGGAAAAAGGATTTAGCGAAGGATGAAAATAAAACTCTCGCCAAGTTTCAGGTGCAAAAAGCTGAATACTAGCATAAAAAGTTGCAGCAGAAGCTACAACCGTAGTAAGCAATGTAGGATAAATGCTATTAATATCATTAAAATGTACTATTTTTGCATTATGTCTTCGTATTTTTCTTAACATATACCCCACAGCTATTATTGAAATAACTATTAGGAATATAAGTAGATGAATATTTGAAAAAATAGATATAAACTGTGATATAGGATCAGCAGGAACTACGTTTTTAAGGAGTTTACTTTCGTGTATCCACCCAAACTGTGCGTTCTCTGTAGCTATATGTACCCATACAGAATCTATAGAATCTACAGGTAAAATACGTATATCTGCAACAACAATAACATTACCCTTATTAACAGAAAAAGAGTCAGTAGATAAATTATTAATAGTTTCTTCTGGCTGTTGACGGATAATAGATAAGGAATCTGATTTTACTACAAAATTAAAACCTGTTGAGTAATGATGTTTTATTCTAAAATTAAGTGAGTCTATTTGTGCATTTTTACCTCCCCAATAAGTAGAAGTGTCTGTCCCTTGTTGCTTAATAATAGAATCGTATTTGTTAGATAATCTATGAAAAATCTGCGCATCTTGAATACTATCTGGGAGCTGAACTAAAGAACGAGTTCTTTGTCTATAACATCCTGTAAACAGAATATTTAAAAAGACGAAAAACAACAAATATATATTTTTTTCATTTTTCATTTCTCTATATCTCCTTTTTAGCTATTCTGAAAAAATATTCATTTGGCAATCTTTACAATCAAATTCTATCCTAAACTGGCGATTATCGGATAAACGCAAATGGAGTGGTTCACACCATGTAGGTTGTTTTCCACCTCGCTTTACACAATAGCCTAATGAGTATCGGATACAATATCTGCATTGCATCAAGAGTATATTAGGAACACCTGCTTTTTTATTATTTATTCTATTTAATTTATCTTCTAACTCATACGCCATATCCTTATATTTTAGTCCTTGTGCATTATAAAAATTGAAAGATTTCTGATTGGATATATTATATAAATAAGGCATATTACGATATAGTAGACTATTAGCATCAAGTATAGAAACTTTATCTTCTTTTAATGTATAATGTTGATAAGATCTTTGTTTTCGTATGTTTTTTATCATATCATTAAGTTCTATAACTATCATACGTCTAAGTTCTGATAATACGCTGTTAGGGATAAAACATTGTTCAACTTCTTTTCCAATCTGCACAGTATCACATATATAGTGGGTATTACCTAATTTTGTAAGTTGCTTTATGATGTTTTCGACTTGCGTTTTTTTTGCTTGTTGGTGTTCAAAAGACAGTTTCGTCTTAACTTGATATTTTTTCTTATTTTCAGATATAATATTTGCAATCAAAGTGTAACCGTCTTTATCCCCATTTAGATATAAACTTATAGGTATACGTCTATCTGAAGTTTGCCCACTCAACTCTTTTTCGAACGCCTGATCTTGATTTCTATATAGCTTCATACCAGCTTGTAAACCTAGTGGCATTTTGTAAGGGTAAAGCCTATTACCATCTACCCTATTTACTCGAAAACCTTCTAATTTTATATTCTCTTTGCCTTCTATTATTGTTTTATGCAAAAAGCACAATCCATCTCCATTAGTAAAAGTTGCTGTACCAGCTACATTAAAACTATTATTACGTAATTCTTTCACTCTGCCAACATCTTCTCCCAAGGCTTTTGGCGTATTTGGAGAAAAGATATCTATTTGTCTACCTTTCACAAAATAATCTGTATAGCCACGATTAAAAGTCTTGTTTAGGTTCGGGGTAAATAGATACTTTGTTTTACCAAGTGAAGCTCTACAAAATTCTTCTGGATATTTATTTATTATAGAGTCTAATTTTTGCGAATAAGCAGAAACCACATTTTTAACATAGTTTACATCTTTTAATCTACCTTCTATTTTAAAAGAACACGCTCCTGCCCTCATTAAAGATTCTAAATTGTTAATTTGATTCATGTCCTTTAATGATAGTAGATGAGATTTTTGCTTTATTAATAAGCCTTTATTATCTATAAGGTCAAAAGGTAAACGACAAAACTGTGAGCAGGCTCCACGATTAGCCGAACGATTAAAACAATATTGAGAAGCATAACATACTCCACTAAAACTGACACATAACGCACCATGTACGAAGACCTCTAGTTCTAAATCAGGTAATGATGTGTGGATAGTTTTTATTTCTTCTACAGATAATTCACGCGCTAATACGACACGGTTAAAACCCTGCTGCTGAAGCCATTTAGCTTTGTTTAAAGTGCGCGTATCGCATTGTGTACTAGCATGGATTGCTATATAAGAAGGTAATCTTTTCTTAATTTCTTCAAATAACCCCATGTCTTGCACTAAGAAAGCGTCTACTCCTGCTTCTACTAATGCATCTACAAGTGCTAATGTGTCAGGCAGCTCTTCGTCATAGATAATGGTATTAAGCGTAATATGAACCTTAGCAGCATAGCGGTGAGCATAAGAACATAGATCGGCTATAGATTCTACACTATTCCCTGCCATTTGTCTCGCACCAAATTTTTGTGCCCCGATATATACAGCATCAGCCCCATGATCTATAGCAGCTTTACCACATTCTACATTTTTAGCAGGAGCAAGAAGCTCTATTGTTCTCATATTGCTCATGAAGATAATTCTTAAAACACAACTTGTTGAAAATAAAGAAGTTACCATATTGGTAAAACTAAACAGGTAACTATTTAGAAACGAGCGAGCTACTCGGCTTCGCTGTTTTCTGCCTAACAAAGAACGCTTATTATTCCGTTTGCAAAGATAATACTTTGTTACCGAATAACAAGCGTTTTTGATGAGATATTCTTTATTCTGCACTTTTTGTATGCTGCTATGTTTATATTCCCCTTCCACGTTTCTTCTTTCTGTTAGCTTGGTATCTGAGTTTGCGCTGCCATGCTGTTTCTGCATAGTCATCGCCTTGCGAAGTTGGCGTCATAGACTTCTCCATACAGACTGATACGGTTAGCAATTATGTGAATATGTGTGTTGTCGGTGTCCTTGTGCGTTACTGCCACCCATTGGTGGTTGTCAAGTCCCATTTGCTTGGCAAACAAATGAGTTATCCACATAAGTTCTAACACAGGTAGCTTTCTTTCGTCTTGTGGTGCGATACCAATTTCTATGCGGAGAAACTTGTTCCTGCAACGGCTGTTGTAGTCACTGACCACTTTCATTCCCTCATAGATTGTCTTTGGCTCCCTGCTGCAAAGATTGTGGAAGGCAAGCCGATAGCCGAGCTTGCCTTCCCTGAAGATATAGTCCAAAGCTGTGCTTCCGTGCGCTATTGCCTTACATTTTCCTATCATTTCTTGTTAGATTTTATTACTGTCCGCTAAACTTTTGGGTAAGATACAAATTTAGGGCTGACACTTCTCACGAGGTATCAGCCCTTTTTGTTATCTTTGCTTTTGTTCCCAAACTTAGATAACATAGGCAAAAGTACACATTTCTTCGGACAGCCTACACAATGGTACGGAGGAATGGATAAAACGTCTGAGAATCATCGATTCCACCACGATAACCCTGTTCTCTAACGTCATCTTCAAGGGCGTGGGACGGCATCCCAAGACGGGAAAGAAGGATACTTCTATGGCGAGAGTGCCAACGCCATCAAGATACAGATTTGGGGCACACTCATTGCCAATCTATTACTGTCACTGCTGCAAAGCTCATTGCGGAGGCGGTGGAGTTTCTCAGGGCTGGCTACTATGGTGCGCATTGTACTTATAGAATACCTCAACATGAATAATTTCTTCAACATGCCGGATGCCGACATGAAACTCATGCTTGAAGCAGCGGCTGAATCGCCACCGGAGGTAACAGAAAATGAATAAGGGGGCTTGTCGCTAACATGCTGCC
This sequence comes from Prevotella amnii DSM 23384 = JCM 14753, assembly GCF_000378745.1. Classification (GTDB taxonomy): domain Bacteria; phylum Bacteroidota; class Bacteroidia; order Bacteroidales; family Bacteroidaceae; genus Prevotella; species Prevotella amnii. The sequence continues at coordinate 35,895 of NZ_KB905282.1, read as the reverse complement.
ATCCGAACTATTGTGTCTCAATGAGTTGGAATAAGGATTTCTATGTTTAGCGGACAGTAATAATATTGAAAACATGATGGATGTTTGGTAGCCGGGCAATTTCCTGCCTACCAAACATCCATTCCGTTTCGGTCATGTTTTATTCCTCTCCCGTCTCGTCTTTCTTCATCTCAGAAAGCAGGTAGTAAGCACCTGACTGCACAATGCGTGAAAGACGATCTGCCGGCCCCTTGGTCTCTATGCCCACGAGGTCACCTTCTTCCTTCACCTTCTTGACCATAGTGGGGACAAACTGCCAGTTGTTCCCTTGCTTTGCCGCCGTGAAGATATAAGATTTTCCATCCACTTCAACGATGGCATCAGACGAAACGACTCTCGTCCTTTCGCTGCTTGTTGCAATCTTCGCCTGAACATACATCCCTACAATCAGTCCCGTGTGCTGTCCATCCAAACGAACACGCACCTCAACCGTTTGCGTTTCGGCTCTGAAAATCTTGCCTATGGAGTACACCTTGCCCTTGCAGGCGGTTCCGTCAGCATGAACAATCTTCAGTGCTACATCCTGTCCCACCTTAATTTTCGGCACATCACGTTGGAAGACCTGCAATTCAGCATACATGTTGCTGGTGTTAGCAATCTTCATCATGGCCATTTCGGGCGATACATATTGCCCCGTTTGCACGTTGATTTGTTCCACTGTGCCGTTGATGGGACTTGTCAATGCAATGACCAGCATTGGTTTTCCCTTGCGAAGGGCAGACGTACTGATGCCCAGTTGTTTGAGTTGGGCGGCAAGCATCTGCACCTGACCGCTCACAGTTTGCAGCTCCGACTTCGTACGGTCGTAGTCTTTGCCGGCTCCTACACCTTCGTTCATCATCACGGTCTGGCGGTCAAACTCCTTTTTCAGGTATCTCTGTCGGTTCAATGCCGAGAAATAATCCGTCTGAAGGTTTACCAAATCAGGATGAGACAGATAGGCCACCACCATTCCTTTGGTCACAGATTGCCCTTCATGAACCAATATTTGTTTGACGTTACCGCCCATTTGCGGGGTTATGGTTGCCTCGCTCTGGGGGCCAACTGCCAGCTTTCCATTGACGTCCACATTGCTGATGAGCATCGTGTCGGCGATGTTCCCCACCTTGATGCCTAACTTTTTCACCTGTTCATCGGTGAGTTTCACCTTTGTCATGCTGTCCGATGACTGTTTTTCTTGTTCGCCAGCGTTCTTAGTTTGCTTGCCACAAGCTGCTAAAAGGACGATGAGCGAAAGGATGAGATATGCTTTTGTTTTCATTTTTTATATGGTTGGATATTGTAAATTGATGATTGTGTCGATGAATTGTTCGTATGCTTCCCAATAATCAAGCTCGGTTTGTACGGCATCACCCATGGTCTGAATGAACCCGATGTAATCGGTTGCACCCAGCTTGTAAGCAGAAGACGCGCCACGTTGCTGCGCCCTGGCCGTGGGAAGAGCTGTGTCCCGGTAATATTGCAGTTTGTGACGCCACTTCTTGTACGCAGTGTGCAAGCGTGCTTGGTTGTCATCCAGCTGTTTTTTCAGCAAGTCAAACTGCATGTTTTCGATGTCCCTGTCCAGGGCGGCAGCCTTTTGTCGGGCCTTATACGAACGTCTGAACAGCGGAACACTCACGCCTACGCCGAATGTCCAGTAGCCGTTTTTGTCGCCAATGCGCTGTGTACCACCCTCTATGAAGAATGCCGGAAGCCCTTTGGACTTTTCCAGTCGGATGTTTTCTTCGGCCAATTTAATCCTCTCCGACTGACAAGTCAATACGGGATTTGCACTGCTTCCTACCTCTCCAAGCGTCTCGTCTGGAGCCGTAGTGGGTTCATAGAGCCCCTCTCCCAGCCACCGTGACAAGGCCTTCAACGCCACTTGGTAATCAAACACCGACTGCTTGAAGTTTTCTTTGGTTTCAACAGCCTTCTTCTTAGCGGCCAGATAAGCCAACTTCGACGTTTCTCTTGCCTCGTAACGCACTTTCGCCGCATGCTCGAAGTTCTGGTAGATAGAATCTATCATGGCATGCACGTTCATCCTTTGCCTTAGAATATAAGCCTGCGCATAATCGCGGTAAACGGCTTTGCGCAATTGATGTTCGGTGAGATTCATCTCCGCACGAGCCACATTCACCTTTTGCCGCTGGGTGCGCACGCGCTGTTTGTTCCCCAGCACGTCAATGTTTTGCCTGACAGACAACAGAGTAAAGGTGACATCGTTGCCTCTTCCAAGATCTTCTACCCCTGCCGACAGCTCAGTAAGTCCCACCTCGCTTACGCCTTTGACCATGGTCTCTTCACGATTGACACCCATTCGCGCCAGACGAATGCTTGGATGATATTGCTCAGCCAGCTGCAAGGCTTGTTGCAAACTCACTGGCTGTTGAGCCTGCATACCGCATGGTGCCAGCAGTGTCAGCATCAGGGCAAAGGCCGCTTTGGGTATCCTATTGGCAGTTTTTCGCTGCGCTTTCTCTTCCAAGGCGTACAATAAAGGAACGACAAGCAAGGTAAGCAGCGTAGCCGTGAACAGTCCGCCGATGACCACAGTGGCCAAAGGTCGCTGCACTTCAGCACCTGCCGACCCCGACACTGCCATGGGCAGGAAGCCCAACATGGCGGCCGTAGCCGTGAGAAGTATAGGGCGGATGCGCTCTTGCGTACCCTTAATGATTCTGCGGTTGATGTTGTTCATACCTTCTTTCTTTAACGAGTTGAAACGATTGATGAGTACCAGACCATTGAGTACGGCCACTCCGAAGAGGACGATAAAGCCCACTCCGGCCGAAATGGAGAAGGGCATGCCCCGCAACAGCAATGCCAATACGCCGCCTACCGTGGCCAGCGGAACCGCCATATAAATCATGAGGCTCTGCTTGAGCGATTTCAAGGCGAAATAAAGTAGCACAAAAATCAGGAGCAGGGCGATAGGCAAGACGATCATCAAGCGATTCTTGGCCTCCTGAAGTTTCTGGAATTCACCACCATACGCCAATCGATAGCCAGCCGGCAGGCGCAGTTGCTGATCGAGTTTGTCCTGTATCTCATCCACAACCGACTGCACATCCCGTCCTCTGACGCTCACGCCGACATAGATGTTACGCGAGGTTTGTTCGCGGGAAATCTGCATGGGCCCCGACTCATAATCAATTTGTGCCACCTCGCTCAAGGGTATCTGTGCCCCGCTGGGCAGCGGTATGTAAAGTTGGCGCAGGTCGTTGATACTCTTCCGGTAAGCGTCAGAGAGCCTGATGACAAGGTCAAACCGTTTCTCACCCTCAAACACCGACCCTGCGGAACTTCCGGCAAATGCGCTGCTAACATAGGAATTGAGGTCATCGATGTGCAAACCGTATTGCGCCACCCGCTGCCTGTCGTACTTCACCGTAATCTGCGGCAATCCGTCCGTGCGCTCAAGGGTCACATCCTCGGCTCCCTCTATCCTACTGATGATGCTCACCATCCGCTCACCCAGTTCGCTAAGTTTGTCGAGATCGTCGCCATAAAGTTTCACGGCCACATCCTGGCGCACACCCGTGAGCAGCTCGTTGAAACGGAGGGCCACCGGCTGTGAGAACGAGAAGTTGAGCCCCGGCAGGATTTGCAACTTTTCTTTGATCTTTTCTATCAATTCTTCTTTGGTCTTGGCCGATGTCCATTTGCTACGATCTTTTTCCAGAATGATGAAGCTGTCAGTATAGTCAAAGCCCATCGGGTCAGTGGGTATGTCGGCCACCCCAATGCGTGCGCATACAGTTTTGATTTCCGGAAAGCTCTGAAGCAGCAGGCGTTCCACCTCTTCCTCTCGCTTGATGGTTTCCGAGAGCGAACTGCCGGGGCGGAGGAAGGTTTGCATGGAGATGTCGCCCTCATCGAGTTCAGGCACAAATTCGCCTCCCATCCGCGTGAAAGCGAATGCGACAGCCAGAAACAAAGCAGCGGCAGAAACAAGTACCGTCTTTTTATGACGCAGGGCATACAACAGCAGTGGATGATAAACATGTATGATGCGCCCCGTCACACGGTTGCCCATGTGCTGCAAACGGCGTTCCATCCGCGCCATCCAGCCGCTCTGGTGGCTCAATGGACGAATCAGCAAAGATGAAATCATCGGCACATACGTCAGACACAGAATGATGGCTCCCAGTACAGCGAACGAGAAGGTGTAGGCCATGGGGGAGAACATTTTTCCGCTGACGCCAGAGAGAAAGATGATGGGGGTGAACACGATGAGGATAATCAGCTGACCGAAGAAGGCCGAATGCATCATTGAAGAGGCGGCCTCGAAGGCGACGGCGTTCATGCCGCCCCGCCCCAGTTGGCTGTGTTTCTTGATTCTTTTCTCCATTTCGAACACCGTGCCTTCTACGATAATCACCGCCCCATCGACGATAATTCCAAAGTCGATTGCACCCAGGCTCATCAAGTTGGCGCTCACGCCGAAAATCCGCATCATGATGAGGGCGAACAGTAAGGACAGCGGAATGACCGATGCGGCGATGAAACCTCCACGCAAACTTCCCAATAACAGCACCAGCACGAATATCACGATGAGCGCCCCTTCTGTCAAATTGCGCGCAATGGTACTCGTTGTACGCTCTATAAGGTTGGATCGATCGAGAAAAGGTTTGATGTCGATGCCGTCGGGCAGCGACTTTCTGACACTCTCCATGCGCTCCTTCACCGCTCTGACCACCTTGTCAGAGTTGGCACCCTTGAGCATCATGATCATGCCCCCGACTGCCTCATGACCATCTTGAGTGAAAGCGCCGTACCTCACTTGCGAGCCAAAGCCCACCTTATCAGCTACGTCGCGCACGAGAACAGGGGTGCCGTTGACATTCTTCACCACGATGTTCTCAATGTCGTTAACCGACTTCACCAGTCCTTCACCCCGGATGAAGCTGGCCATGTGGTCACGCTCTATGTAGGCGCCGCCCATGTTGACGTTATTTTTTCTCAGGGCTTCGTACACCTCGCCCACGCTCACGCGCATGGCGTTGAGCCGCTGGGGGTTGAGGGCCACCTCGTATTGCTTGATGCTTCCGCCAAACGAGTTGACCTCCACCACGCCCGGAATCATGGACAGCTGGCGCTTCACTATCCAGTCTTGAATGGTGCGCAGCTCCTGCGTACTGTAACGGGCGGTGTCTTTGGGAACAAGGGTGTACTGTAAAATCTCGCCCAGTCCCGTGCTGATGGGACCCATCGCGGGCGTTCCGAATCCCTCCGGAATGTTTTCGCGCACCTCTTCCAGCTTCTCTTGCACCAACTGGCGAGGCAGGTAAGTACCCATATCCTCTTTGAAAACGATAGTAACAACAGACAGGCCAAAGCGTGAGATGGAACGGATGCCCTCAACGCCGGGCAGGTTAGACATGGCCAGCTCTACGGGATAGGTGACGAACTGCTCGATGTCGGCCGTCGAAAGATTTTCAGAAACCGTGATGACCTGCACCTGGTTGTTTGTGATGTCGGGCGTGGAGTCTACGTTAATGGTTCGCAATGAATACACTCCGCCGCCGATGATGGCCACCAACAGGAGTACCACCAGAAATTTGTGTTGAATAGAAAAATAGATAATCTTGTTAATCATAACCTTAGTATGAACATGTACGACTTACTGCGGAACAGTTGTTGACAACTGCTCTGCCACTATATAAAAACAATGGGTATTATAAAGCGGGAGGACCCCTTCGTCCACTTGAGGCTATATGTGCCTCAAGCAATCGGACGATGGGGTCGGGCGTTTCGCCAACTGGCGAAACTATCTGCACGTGCGGGTGCATGTCGGCAGCGTGGGCGCACAGCCAATGAGGCTGCTGCTGCGCCACTTGTATGACTGGCTGCGCATGCTCGTCGTCCTTAACAATGTGCCTGATTTGCTCTACAGGACAGTTGTCTGCCTGCGATTCCTGTCCGGAAGAATTATGGTGGGTGTGGCGGTCATTGATTTGACCGTCTGTCTCGCACCTTTCTTCCACGAAACAAACCTTGCTCAGGTGGTGATGATGGGGCACGACCAACACCAGCAACACCATGAGCATTGCCAGCCAAAGACTTACTATGAGTGCTTCTCTCCGCATCATGATGCAAAGATGGCAAAATTTTGTTGCAACTCAGTTGCAAAGTGCTCATCAACCTGTTTTTTCAATTGCATTAACTTTGGTTTTCAATGTAGATGCGCTTGCGCACCTATCTTATACGGCTATTCGTCGAACGTGTTGATTGTCAAAACACTAACCGTGTCCTTGGACATAAAAAAATAGGCTTTGCCACCAGCACATTCACATAACACCGCCATTTCCTCTAAGGGTACTGAGGTTGAACAACAAATGATTGTTTTTGCTAACAAGCAACCGTTTTAATGGCTCTTCCGTTAAATGTGTGGACACTTTTTGTATTGCTTTAACGTAAGAGCCGAGGTTGCTCATTAAACAAAAATATGGCTAAGACTGTCAACTTTCTATCCTAATATCATCCTCTTTCAGAGAAAACCTTTTCATTTTAAGACTTCGAAAAATTGTAGACAAGAGATTGAAAAATTATTTCATTACCTTATCACATAAAGTTTTGTAGTCCTTAACAACACCGTACACTATATTATTATTATGGCTGATGGCTTCAAAGTGGCGGGCAGCGCATTCGATTTTGGCATCTTCAGCACCACGAAGTTGTGAGCGTTGCCATTCGTTGCCCTTGGTCTCGGCAACAAAGTAGATATGCTTTACTGTTCCCTCGTTGAAAGCAATTGCCCAGTCTGGATTGTAATGTCCCATCGGAGTGTTTATATAGAAGTCATGAGGCAGCTTGGTATAGACTGCTACTTCGTCGTGGGTCTCCAAAGCCTCGGCAAAACGTTTCTCCACGCCCTCGCTATCCACCACCACAAGGTCGTACAGCGACTTTGTGCTCTCTATAGCATTGATACCTATCTTTCCACGCAAGGTATCTTTTGTAAAGATATCTACATCGTAGGTATTGCTCGTGCGCTGGTAGCATATTTTCTGTACTACTGCCATTGCTTTTTCATCGTAAATGATATTGCCCACCTTACGGATAAACTCCTCGGGATTCATCTTAAACTGATGGAACGTTGCTGGCTTAATACCTTTTAGAATGGCTACAATAGTTTTACGGGTTAGTCCTGTAGCAGCCACGAGCCTACCTATCAAGTCGTATGCCACACCAGCTCCCACCGTCTCACGCACATGGTAGGTGTGAGCTGTGTTTTGCACCATTGCCGTGCCGGCTTCAAGCGATTCCTTATCGCGTATCTCCTCCATGTGTCCTTCTTCCACGACCATGCGTATTTCTGTTACACTGAGATGCTTGTTGATGGCATCTATAGACTTGTGAATAAGGTCCGAAGTTTCAAAGTCCACCTTATAATATGTCTTAACGTTGATGCGCTTCCACAATTCTTGAAACTGCTTTTTCTTGAACCGCTCCTCTTGGAAGTTAGCTTCCTTAGGTTTACGTCCATCTTCTATCTTGATAGTTTGAGGATTGAACACCCTGTCCAAAGTTTGTATAATACCTGCTTTAACAGACTCAAATTGTTCGCCAAAACAGAGTGTCCCAGCCTCCTTTGCTTCAAAATAGGTATTGGTCAGTTTACCGTCATCGTCTACATAATCTCGCTTGATGAGTTGATTATAAATTTTGCGTGCCTCATCAACAGTTACTTTCATTTTCGTACCCTCTACCGTCTCAAACACGTTATCAACAAATAGTGTTGGGGTAATCACCACCGGGCGGTCGCTCACCACTTCGGCTATTTCGTGTTGCAGCTGTTTGGAGAATTGCTCATAGCTCTCACTGGCAATCACGGTTAATATATTGGTATCAAATACCGTATCACCAAGCACATCTGCATCTTGTCGTTCTCCATTCTTATTCACACATAGACGCATACCACGTCCCACTTCCTGACGTTTACCTATCTCATTTGCGGTATTCTTTAATGTACAAATCTGAAAGACGTTAGGGTTGTCCCAGCCTTCACGCAAGGCTGAGTGAGAGAAGATGAAACGTGTAGGTTCGTCAAAACTCAACAGCCGTTCCTTATCCTTCATTATCAAGTTGTAGGCACTATCATCACTACAACCTGTTTCGCCACGCTTCACCTTCAAATCGATAAACTTCCCTTTCTTGTCTTGTGAAAAATATCCGTTGTGTACCTGCTCTATAGAGAAGCGTGATAGATAGCGTGTATAAGCCTCATCGGTAAAGGTAGGCATCAGCTCTTGCAGCATACGCTGGTACTCTTCCTCAAACATCTTAGCAAACTTGCCTTTGCCATTGCCCTCTTCATCGTATGTACGATAGTTCTCCACATGATCGATAAAGAACAAGCTCAACACTTTAATACCTTTAGGAAACAGCTGACGCTCACGCTCAAGATGTGTCTTGATGGTTTCGCGTATCTGTATTCTGCGCATAATATCTTCAGTAACCTCTCCTTGCGAATCTCCCTCATAGAGAGTCATGCCATTGAGAAGTTTCACGCTGCCTGCACGTCCGTCTATACGCTCCACTACATAGTTATCACGATACTCTGCCATCTGTCCGCTCTGCTCATAGAGGTCGAAACCTTCGTCCACCAGCTTGGTAGTCTGACGCACGTTGCCCGTACTGCCCATAATATCGTATGTGATACGTGCCTGCGGATTCTTACCTTTGCTTACCACAATCTCATCAAGATAGAGAAAACCATTGGTAGCAGTGCTTCCCACTTGACGAATGCCCTTTACCTCTATCTTTTTCACCAACTTCTTGTTGTAGGCATCAATGGCATCAAGGCGGTACACCATATTCATTACCTCGCGGTGAGTGGCAGAATAGAGCAGCAAGGCGAGAGGATTAAAAAGCTTGATACCTTTTCGAGTGGAATTGTGAACATTGGCACCGAGCACACTCTGTGGCTCATCGATAATCATTACCGGATTAGTCTTTGCCAATACGTCTATTGGGCGACGATAACCAAACTCTTCTCGCTTTGAGAAGATGATACGTGCGGCGGCGTCCCCACTGCGCCCTTCTTTGTTCTTGTCTTCGTTGAAAGACGAGTTGAAAGCCTGCGTGTTGATAATCATGGCGTGCAGGTTGTTGTCGCTGGCAAAGCTGTCTATCTTGGTGAGTTGCTTAGAGTTATAAATGAAGTACTGCATGCGCTTGCCATATTCATGGGCAAAGTGGTCTTGCATGGTCTCAAAACTCTTATACACGCCTTCACGAATAGCCACACTGGGCACCACAATGATAAACTTGCTCCAGCCATAATGCTTGTTAAGCTCGTACATGGTCTTGATGTAGGTATAGGTCTTACCCGTACCTGTTTCCATCTCTATAGTAAGGTTTATGCCTTCGCCCTCAAGGTGGTCAATAGGCTTCAGTCCTTGCTCCATCTGGATAGTGCGCACATTCTCTTTGATGTCAGCGCGATCGAGCTTAAGAGGTGCATTACCAAACCCTGTTTCGAACAATTGCTTTTGTGTGCCCCAGTCCATAATGTAGTTAGCACTGTCTTGATAGGGCTGTCCCTCAAAGGCGCGCACCACGTTGCGCGCAGCCTCTACTTGAAATCCTTGATGTTTGTATTTAATCTTCATGCTCACTTTCTTTTTTATTGATATTCCCCAAGCGTTTGATAGTATTGAGATAATCTCGCTCAGCGTCGCTGATGGTGCGTTGCTTGTATTTACGATATTCGGTTGTGGCGTGCTCCATGGCGTCTTCGTGCGACACTTTGCCTGCATCTTGCAACAATTGTTCACCAGACATAGTGAGTATTCTGTCCAGATAGTTTGCCCAGTCGTTCATCGTCATAGGTTGTTCTTTCTCGGCTTGACGCTCTGCAAAGTCGAGATAACCCGATACCAACTGCCCCATAGCGCGAAGTTCTTTCTCGTTGAGATAATTCTTTGCCGTGCGAGCTTCTATTAGCGTGGGCTGATTGCCTTTAAACGTGAGCAATCCCATAAAATCTTTTTCAGCATCTGCACGCTCCACAATGAGTTCAGCTGCCGTATGCCCATGAATGGCATAATGTATCTTGTTTTGCACCTTTTGAAAGAACTTCTGCGATACCGATGCGCGAGGATCATAGTCGATACTGGTGGCATAAATCTCTAACACCTGCCGATACATCACCTTCTCTGTGGAACGAATGTCGCGAATGCGTTCCAACAGTTCTTTCCAATAGCCGCCACCACCCAATTTCTTCAGACGGTCATCATCGAGCGTAAAGCCTTTGGTGATGTATTCTTTCAGCCTGATAGTTGCCCACTGGCGGAAACGTGTAGCAATGATGCTGCGCACACGATAGCCTAAGGCAATAATCATATCGAGATTGTAGAAGGTCGTCAGGTACAATTTACCATCGGCAGCAGTTGTTCGGAATTTCCGAACAACTGCCCCTTCCTGAAGTTCCCCCTCCTCGAAGATGTGCTTAATATGCTCGCTTACATTCGACTTGCTCGTCTGATACAGTTCGCACATCTGTGCTTGAGTTAGCCACAGCGTGTCCTCCTCAAGTTTCACATCTATCTTGATCAAACCATCTTGACCAGTATATATCAATATCTTGTTATTCTCGTCCATAGCCAATCAAACCACTCTGATATTCTCTTTTGCCTCTTTATCGTCCCAGTTTAATTTCTGCTTGAATAGCTCAAAGATGTTTATTTTGGTTTTGTCCTCGCCGAAGCAGCTGTCGCGGAAGAGTACGCGCACGGGTAGCTTGTCAGCCATAGCCTTTGCCACATTCTCGGTGATGTTCTCTGCAAAGCAAGCCACCAAGCCGCCATCGTCTACGGTGTATATCTTGCAGCCGTCCACCTCTTCGGTAGTCATGGGCAGAGATAGCTGCACGCCCCATGAGAGCATAGCCCCAAAGAGAAGGTCGAGGTCGGTGCGGTCGGCTTTTATGTTGTTGGCAAAGAGGTCGAGCGTCCGCTGGTCGTATTCTCCGGGTTGCTTCGTTACGTCCTCATAGTTGCTGCCATCAAGGCGGAACACACGAAAGCCAGTGTCAAGGTGTTGTGTGGATAGTGGCGTTTCTTCTTTTATCTTCTTTCCCGCACGGCGGATACGCTCCTTCCCTATCTCACAAATATTCTTATAGCCTGCCTTTCGAGCTTCGCTCTGTTCGGGCGTTTCTTCGGCAAGCTGCACACAGATGTACTTACGCTTACCACCGTCCTCTGCATTTAGCTTCATCACTGCATGCGCCGTTGTGGCAGAGCCAGAGAAGAAGTCGAGGATAAGGGCTTTTTTGTCCTCTACTTTGTCTACTAAATATTTTAGAAGCTCAATTGGTTTTACATAATCAAAGAACTTGCCACCTAAAATCTCTTCCAACAAAAGTGTCCCTCTCTTTGTTGTTCCTTTCCCTACAAGAACTGATGCAGGTGTATTCCCTGCACGCTCCTTTCTTGTATGTAGCATCCCAGATGTAGAAAGATAAACTTCTATGAGGCGTTGTCCCTTTCGATCAATTACTTCTTCACCAGCAAAGTATCTTGATAAAGTAATAGGATTACGCAAAGGTCCTTCAATAAGAACATCATTTTGTAAGACACCATCGACTATTAACATTCCTTCTTCCGAAAGAATATTATAGTAATCTTTTGTTCCGCCTACATGTCCTGTAATTGTCTTAGTAATGTTCTCAACACAACGTACACCCTTCTTTATTAAACATTGAGATATATTATTGCCTCCATTGGTTATAAGTTTATCTATATATAAGGTTTCTCCGCGGTCTAAATTAATTGAGTAATTATTTTTTTTATATGCAAGAACATATTCATGAGACTTTTTCAATTTACCAAGGTTAGCACCTGCAAATTTAGTATCCTCTTCTAACTCATTACGTAAAGAATTAACCCAAACAAACTCCGCTACAAAATTCCCCGCCCCAAGCACCTCATCACAAATCTTGCGGAGGTTATGCACTTCGTGGTCATCAATAGAAATAAAGATAACCCCATCTTCCGTTAGCAGCGAGCGAGCCACGAGCAGGCGGCTATACATCATTGAGCACCAGTCGGAGTGGAAGCGTCCATTGCCATCAAGATTCTTGCGATAGCGCAGCCCCTCTTCGTCGATATTACCAGCAGCAAGCTCTTCGTCGGCAAGAGAGGTCTTAAAGTCGTCATGGTACACAAAGTCGTTACCAGTGTTATAAGGAGGGTCGATGTATATCATCTTCACCTTGCCCATATAACTCTTCTGCAAGAGCTTGAGCACACGCAGGTTGTCGCCCTCTATGTAGAGGTTTTCCGTTGTGTCCCAATCCACAGAGTCTTCGGTTACCGGTCTTAGCGTGTCGGCAATGGGTGTGGCTGCCTCGTACCGTGCAGCCTGCTTGCCTGGCCATGTAAACTGATACATCTCCTCGCTGTCTTCCACAGCGTCGTCGCCAAGAATTTGGCGCAGGGTCTTAAAATTCACGACATGCTTGACAGTACCCGTCTTTTCGTCTTTCTCTTCGGTAAAGCACGAGGGGGCAATCTGGTAGAGTGCTTCAAGGTTGAGTTTGCTACCATTGGCAGATGTTCTTTCTATTCTGATAGGCTTCATCATATCTTATTTTTTATTTTGTAATTATTATGGTTGTTAAGCTAACGCTTAGATATCTCTTAGTAAAAGGTATGCTTTTAGTCTGCAAAAGTTGATGTTTTAGAGGGTAAAAGGTGATGTTTTAGAGGGTAAAACATGTGCTTTTATAACTCATTGACTGACAGATGTTTGGAAAGCGAATATCCGCAATGAATATAAGTCTTTTATGTGCTACTCAAGATAAAATCAGAAGGTGTGTATATTGCAAGATTCAGATTATTGATCTGTTCAAAAATCTCGTTATATGATATTGCCCCATCAAGGTCGGTGAGGTGTGGACGTTGCGATATGACGGGCAGCCGTTCGGGAAAAGAGCCTATATCGGCAGTATCGTAGTACTGCTCAATATGTCGGCGTGAGCGAGCAATGGTTACGCTATCAAGTACCTCAAAGAAGTCGAAGCTCAATTCAGACAAGAGTCTCTCTGTGGTGCGCTCTATCTCTGGCAACTTGCTCCAGCGATTATAAACCAACTGCGCTTGACGGAAAATATCATCAATAGAATTAGTGGTATTAAGAAGTTTATCAAAACGCTCTGCTTTGCCTTCGTATGCTAACTGTAACTGATTTTTAAGATCGTTGAAGCGGTTGTTTACGGGGGTGGCAGAGAGCATTAGTACTTTGGTCTTCACTCCTTTACGGATAACTTCGTTTAATAAGTATAGATAACGATTTTCTCTTGGGTTCTCGTCGTTTTCGTCAGTTGTTACCTTGCCACCATTACGGAAGTTGTGGCTTTCGTCAATCACGACAAGGTCGTAATTGCTCCAGTTGATTTTCTCTAAATCGAGTCCATTACTCTCGCCGTGAGTACGCCCCAAATCTGTATGAAAAAGAACATCATAGCGCAAACGGTCGCCAGCCAGCGGATTATTGATATAGTTGCTGCGATAAGTTGCCCAGTTGTCGTATAGCTTTTTAGGACAGAGTACCAACACTGATTTATTTCGATTCTCATAATATTTAATCACGCTCAGCGCCGTAAAGGTTTTACCCAATCCAACACTATCTGCTAAGATACAACCATTATATTTTTCCAACTTATTGATAATGGCAAGAGCAGCATCTTTTTGGAAGTTATAAAGTTTCTTCCAAATCAGCGTGTCCTTAAAGCCTGTAGCCTCATTGGGCAACACATCTTCGGACAAGTCGTCGAGAAACTCACGGAAGATGTTATAAAGCGTGATAAAATAAATGAACTCAGGTGCATTCTCCTTGTAAGCGTTGGAGATGCTTTCTACCACCTCATCGGTTACGTCTTGCAAACGCTTCTCATCATTCCAAAGCTGATTGAAGAGCTGCAGATAATTTTGAGAGATTGGGGCTTCCAACTTATTGATCATCATATAGGCATTGTCGCCTCGGTCACTGCCCAACTCTACCGTGGTAAAGCCACCGATGGGTGCGTATGCCGTATCGTCAACCAAGCCGAACCCCGCCATATTCTCGCCTGTTCGGTTAGACTTGAACAACACTTTCCTGCGTATCCATTCAGCACACTCCTTGGCAATGGCACGTTGAGTGAGCTCATTACGAAGTTTCACTTCAAACTCACTACCCGTCAAACTGCGTTCACGATTTATGCGCGGAATATAGAACTCACGTTTCTGCTTGTCAGCCTTTTCAGTTACAAAGGTGGGGGATGTGAATATAAAACGCAACTCATCTATGCCCTCCAAGACCTTTTTTAACTCTTGGTAGGCATAGATAGAGAAACACGACGCGGCAATAGACAACTTACTGCCCTGTTTGATGGTCAGGGCAAAGTCATCGCGCCAAGTTTTATGAACATTATCTATTATCTCCATGTTGAAGACTTTGAAAGTGTGATTAAATCTCGGACATCAACATCGAGCTCTGCTGCAATCCTATTCAATGTCGCAAGGTCAGGTTGAGAAACATTGGTACACCATTTTGAAACAGTTGCAGGGTCTTTACCTAATTGTTCTGCCAACCTTTTATTGGTTCTTTTCTTCTCTGCTAACACTACTTTTATACGATTGAAGTCTTACATTTTATCATTTTCATTGCGTTTTATGCAAATTTAATAATTATAATTGGACTATCATTAGCATACAATAACTTTTTAATGGATAAATGATTCTTTAAATTGAATAATTACTATCCACAAAACTTTTGGGTAAGATACAAATTTAGGGCTGACACTTCTCACAAAGTATCAGCCCTTTTGGTTATCTTTGTTTTGTTAAAAATATATAACCATAAGCAAATATAGTCATTTTACCGGACAGCAATAATTAATAGAATAATATATTTATGATAATTATAATAGTTAGAAATATTAAAATAAAACTTTTTAAGCATATCTTTTACAGTAGTAAAACATATTATGACTATTAATCTATTTTTTTTATCTTATTATACTCAAACTATGTAAATAAAGTATTTTATTTTATTGAGATCGAACTATTTTGTTAATGCAAGATTATAGTTATAATATTCCGTCTTTCCTGTAATATCTTTAACTACTTTTATAAAAGGAGGAAACTTTACTTTTTCGTGATCTACAATACCTTTTGTTTCTAGTATCTGTAAATTTTCATTATCATCTAAATAGGTATCTAATTCGAAAAACTGTCCTTTCCAAATAAAGGTTTTCCTTATTTTATGTATAGTCTTACGATAAGGATCTGCTTGGCGCATTAGCGATTCATAAAGATTATTATCTATTTGACGCTCGGTTTGTACTTGCTCGCCTGTAGGCAATATTTTTTTTGTAGTTCTAACGTTAATGGAAATACCATTTAAGGTGCGTCTGCGTAACCGTACTTCACTTCGTGGTTCGGAGGTAAGGTAGGTTTGATATATTTCGCTTTCAATTGCTTCTGGTATATCGCTTAAAGTACGTACAATGTATTTTCGTTCTTCAATTACCTGTTGAGGTATCTCAAGGACACTGGATATTTCTTGTAATACCCTATTTATCTTTGTATCAAAGTCTTCATGATTATTTATCACACGTAAATGAGGATGCTCAGACCATGCTTGAATAACTTTCTTATCTAATTTTCGAGCAAGCTCTATACCTTCAGTACGCTCACTATTATTAGCCGTAGTATAAAATTGTTCAGCTCCATCTGCAGCACTTACAAGATGTAAAACTGCATCATAACGAGACCTAAGAGTATCTGAAGTTATTCCTAAGCCCGATATAATTTCTTGCCACATTTCATTATTCATATAAGCAGAAATATCCATTGTACCTCTATCGCAAACAATGATAGTAGGTTTTTTTATAGTTTTTGCTATACGACTAAAATGATCTTCTAAGGCTATTTGAGTATCGAGTGTGGCCTTTTCGCCTTCAAAAAAGAAATGCTTGTTTTTAGTAAGGTAATCCATACCAGCTTGGCTAAAAAGAGTTGGAACCTCAGGGATAACAAAAACCTTATAACCAATACTTGAAAAATGTTCTATTACTTTTACTAAAGCTGTGGTTTTTCCAGCACATGGACCACCTGTAAGAACTATTCGTTTCATTTACATGAATCTTGATATATAAAATAAACTTAACAAAAACATAAAAGTCCCTATCACCACGGAGTGAAAGGGACTAACAAAATATTTACTGACTTGCTTTGCAACTAATTTATTTACTTCTTATCTGCGACTGTATCAGAAGCAGTATCAGCTACAAGCTCTTCAGATTTTTCTTCTGCAGCAACAGGATTTTGCTGATTTTCTGCAACAACAGTTACAGGAATCTTTACCTCTACCTCTTTGTGAAAGTGAACAGTAGCCTCAGAAGTACCTACCTTCTTTATATCACGCATTGTAATAATCTTACGATCTATTTCAATACCTTGCTTTAATAGCTCTTCTGCTACTGTAGCTGTATTTACAGACCCATAAGTTACGCCTGTTGCAGATACTTTTGCAACTATAGTAAGTACAACACCCTCAAGCTGAGCTGCTCTTTTCTGAGCTTCAGCCTTATAAGCTGCAAGCTTAGCAGCTTGTTGCTTTAAATCCTCTGCTAATTGTTTCTTTGCAGAAACTGAAGCAACTACACCCTTACCTGTTGGAATAAGATAGTTGCGGCCATAACCACCTTTTACATTAACTATATCGTTCTTGTATCCAAGACCAATAATATCTTCTTTTAATATAATTTCCATCTATTGCCCTCCTCTTTTATTTCATCAAATCGGTTACATATGGAAGAAGTGCTATCTGACGAGCACGCTTTACAGCTTGTGCTACACGACGCTGATACTTCAATGAAGTTCCAGTAATACGACGTGGAAGTATTTTACCTTGCTCGTTTAAGAATTTCTTAAGGAAATTAGGATCCTTGTAATCGATATACTTAATACCACTTTTCTTAAAACGACAATATTTCTTCTTCTTTGTGTCAATAGAAGGAGCTGTCAAGTAACGAATTTCTGTTTTTTGCTCTGCCATAAATTAAGCCTCCTTTTTAGCTAACCACTTAGCACGACGTTTTTCTGCATATGCTGCAGAATATTTATCTTGCTTAACGGTAATGTAACGAATAACTCTCTCATCGCGGCGAAAACCTGTCTCAAGAGTATTAACAACTGAAGGTTCTGCTTTAAATTCTAATAAAGCATAAAAACCTGATGATTTTTTCTGAATGTTATAAGCTAACTTTTTCAGACCCCAAGCCTCTTCATTCAAAATCTCAGCACCATTATCGGTGAGCAATGTTTTGAATTTAGCGACCGTTTCCTTCATCTGATCATCAGATAAAACGGGAGTTAAAATGAAAACGGTTTCGTATTGATTCATACTACCTAAAATAAATAATTAATATTTTGTTTGACATTTGCCTTAGCTTTGTGCATAAAGCGATGCAAAGGTAATGTTTTTTGTTAAGTTATCAAATGTTTAGATGTAAAATAATAATGTCATTCTAAAGATATTAAAACTTCTTAACTATTATCAATTGGTGCTTTATGCATTTAAAACAAATAGTTGAAAAAAAGTATACTGTTCGACTTATCCTTTTCTCTCTAATAGTTGTTCGATAGTATTCATGGGGACAAAAATAATAAATATTTATAAAATTATGTGCATGAGAAAGGAGATGCAACTGGGTTTTACGGCTGCCCCTTTCTTATCCCAAACTCGCGTATATACTATCATTAGCTAACATTCTGCCATAATAAAGCCCTAACATTTTCAAGTTAGGGCTTTAAACAAAAAAGAAGTTTTTCTTATCTTAGTTGCTTCTTTAATAATATTGGTATTTCTTTAGTTTCCTTAGCCACAGGCACTCCTACAGCTTCAAATGCTGCTATTTTTTCTTTAGCCGTACCTGACCCGCTTGATATAATAGCACCTGCATGCCCCATTTGTTTTCCAGGAGGAGCTTGCTGACCAGATATAAAGACTGCAACAGGCTTTGTTACATGTTCTTTAATAAATTTAGCAGCACGTTCTTCTGCATCACCACCTATTTCACCAATAAGCGCAATGGAATCTGTTTCAGGATCGTCTTGGAACATCTGAAGAAGATCTTCAAAATAAAGCCCTACTACAGGGTCGCCACCTACACCAATGGCTGATGACAATCCTAAACCTTCCTGAGTAAGATTATAAACCACCTCGTAAGTAAGTGTACCACTACGACTAATAACACCTGTATGACCCTTTTTAAAAATATTAGTAGGCATAATACCTACCATACTTTCATCTGGAGAAATAAGCCCTGGGCAATTAGGACCTATAACCTTAACTCCACGTAATTTAGCATAGCGCTGCGCAGCTACTGCATCTAAAGTAGGTACACCCTCTGTTATACAAACAACAAGTTCTATACCACCATCGATGGCTTCAAACATTGCATCCTTCGCAAATGCTGCAGGAACAAATATTATAGAAGTATTCGCTCTTGTTGCTTTTACGGCTTCTTTTACAGTATTAAAAACAGGTATGTCATTAACCTTTTGCCCTCCTTTACCTGGTGAAGTTCCACCTACAACATTAGTACCATATTCTTTCATCTTGGTAGCATGAAAACTTCCATCTCTACCTGTTATACCTTGCACTATTAATCGTGTATTCTTATTTATTAAAATACTCATAGCTTTCGATTATTTTTAATGTTACTTACTAAGCTCTACTGCTTTATGACCAGCATCTGCCATACTTTTACCTACTGTAAAATGGGTACCTTCTAATAAAGCTCTACCCTCTTTCTCATTTGTACCTGTAAGACGAATAACTATAGGAATATCTGTTTGAATAATTTTAAAAGCTTCTAACAAACCTTTTGCTACATCATCACAACGAGTAATACCACCAAAAATATTGATAAGGACTACCTTCACATGCTTATCACTAAGCAATAATTTCATTGCTTCTACTATCTTTTCTGGATTAGAACTACCACCAATATCTAAGAAGTTAGCAGGCTCTCCACCGTAAAGCTTTATCATATCCATTGTAGCCATAGCAAGACCTGCGCCATTAACCATGCAACCTATATTACCACCAAGATTAACATAACTAAATCCTTTTTCCTTAGCAGCACGCTCTTTTTTCTCTTCTTCTGTTGGTTCAAACAGCTCTGCTACATCAGAATGACGGAAAAGAGCATTATCATCAAAGGTCATTTTAGCATCAATAGCTTTTAAAGTACCATCATTTAACTTTACAAGTGGATTAATTTCTGCCAATGATGCATCTTTATCTACAAAGAGCCTATATAAATTTTTAAATAATGGAACCGCTTGTTTTACTTGTTCCATGTTATCAAATAGCTTAAAAGCAGCTTCGCGAGCTACATAATCGCTCAAACCAATCAATGGGTCAATAACGATTTTAGCTATCTTCTCTGGCGTATCTTTAGCTACCTGTTCTATGTCCATACCTCCTGAACGACTAAGCATTAAGATAGGACACTTTGTTGTACGATCAACTAATATACTTGTATAATATTCTGCAGAAATATCTACAGCTTCACCCACAAGAATCTTCTCAACGGTATACCCCTTGATATTCATTCCTAAAATAGCAGTAGCATGCTCCCTAACTTCTTTCTCATTTGAACATAGCTTTACACCTCCTGCTTTACCACGTCCGCCAATATGTACTTGCGCTTTAACAACAACCTTTTTAACACATAGTTGTTTATAAGCAGCTACAGCTTCATCAGGAGTTTTACACAAAATACTCCTTTCAACTGGTAATCCATAATCAGCAAAAATTTTTTTTGCTTGAAATTCATGTACCTTCATAGGCCTTTATTTTTTATGTTAAAAGTATATCTAAATCTAATAGTCTTTTGCATCTCTATCTCCTTTAAGGACTGCTATTGCATTTTCAGTTAAAGCAAGCATTTCATCTTGACCTGGATATATATATATAGGTGCAAGATATGATAAACGCTTCTTAAATATATCCATCATATAAGTGCTACGTGCTATACCTCCTGTAAATATAACAGCATCTATGTTCCCACAGAGTACAGCTCCCTCAGCAGCCACACTTTTAGCAATATGATAAGCCATGGCTTTAAATATCAGCTCTGCATGCTTATCACCACATTTTATACGTCTT
This sequence comes from Prevotella amnii DSM 23384 = JCM 14753, assembly GCF_000378745.1. Classification (GTDB taxonomy): domain Bacteria; phylum Bacteroidota; class Bacteroidia; order Bacteroidales; family Bacteroidaceae; genus Prevotella; species Prevotella amnii. The sequence goes on along the minus strand of NZ_KB905282.1, from coordinate 15,690 downwards.
TCTATTTCTAAACAATTATTTGTTCCAAGATGCGCTGTAAGACCAGCTTTACTAGAAATATAAGTAATTAGCTCCTGTTCTGTAAATTTCCCAGAATAACATAAATGTATTAGATCTGCTACTGGCAAACTACCTGTACGCTCTGGCGAAAAAGGACCTTCCCCATTTAATGCGTTATTAGCATCTACCGCCTTGCCTCTCTCATGAGCAGCAATAGAAATACCACCACCTAAATGACATACTATAAGGTTAAGTTCCTCGTATCGTTTACCTATGTCATTTGCAAAACGACGAGCAATGGCTTTCTGATTAAGTGCATGCCAGATACAAACTCGCGAAATAAGTGGTGTTCCAGATATGTGAGCCTCTGGAAGCATTTCGTCTACAACGCCAGGATCAGCAATAAAACAATTACAACAACCTACTTCCTTACCTATTTCATATGCAATAGCACAACCTAAATCACAAGCATGCTGATGAAAAGCCGTAAGTTGGGCATTAATCATTTCTGTAGTAACTTTATACACACCACTTTCTACAGCTTTTGCTAACCCTCCTCTTCCTATTATAGCATCAAACTTAAATGGTATCCCTTTCTTTTTTAACTTTTCCAAGATTACTTCCTTACGATAATTCAACTGATCGCTAATTCGCGCAAAAGATTTTAATTCTTCCTGTGTATGAACAATATCTTCTACAAGAATAAACTTATCATCATTAGATACAGAAATCTTAGTTGATGTAGACCCTGGATTAATTGCAAGAATCTTATATCCCATGCTTATCAGATATTAAAGTAGCTAATGCTAAACTATTAAGCTTAGTTGTTATCGAATCTCCTCTACTTGTAAGTATTATAGGTACTAACGGACCCTGCAAAATAGCAGCTGTTTCAGCTTTAGAGAAAAGTGTTATCGTCTTATAAAAAATATTACCCGCTTCTATATTTGGCATAATTAATGCGTTTGCCTCACCATTTATAGGTGATTTAATAAGTTTATACTGTAGTGCTTCTAACGAACAAGATGTCTTTAGATCGAGTGGTCCATCTATAATACAGCTACCAAACTCACCCTTTTGACATTTTTCCTTTAATATAACATAGTGTTCAGTATAAGGGAAATGACGCTTATCTACCTTTTCAGAGCAATGAATCAGCGATATCTTAGGCTCTTTAATTTGAAATTTATGACATATCTCTACAACATATTTAATCTGCTGCTCACGTTGTTTATCTGTTGGAAAAGGAATTACAGCAGAATCAGTAAATACTAAAAGCCTTTTATAATTTGGTATTTCTGCTACAGTTATATGTGTCATTACAGTTTCTTTAGGCAAGATACCACTCTCTTTATCTAAAATAGCTTTTAATAAAATATCAGTAGAAACAAACCCTTTCATAATAGCTTCTGCTTCTCCTATTCTTACTAAGTCGACTGCCTTTCGTGCAGCTTTGATAGGATCGGTTTCCACATAACATTTAAATAAATTATCTGTAGAAAACTTATTAGCGACAGATTGAGAACATATTAGAATAGGATCTATAAATCCTTTCTTTACCGCTAATATAACAGCCTCTTGAGTATGCTTTTCTTCAGGCCATACTATGGCTATGCGCTTTTTTATATTCCTTTTTAGAAGTAGGTTTATAAGTTCTTTAAAACTAACAATCTCTTCAGATGTATTAAACATTATATTTTATGTATTAGCAAGTTAGTATTTTCAGAAACAAAGATACAAATTAGTTTTGTAATTCGTATTTTGATATAGAAAAATTATTAATAAATTTGTTTTTTACACTAACATAATGTATTTTTGCTCCACAAAAAAGCTCATGAAAAAGATATTTCTCATTACTTACATATTAACAAGTGTTGTTTTTGTCTTTGCTCAACAACACAAAAGTTTAAACATACCGCCAAATGCTTTATTTTATGACATCAATGGGTATGGCGTTACTCATGCTACACAAGCAGCTTACTATCGCCTTACTGGAAGAAACGATGCTGGCAAAAAAGTTTTTTATGATTATTACATTACAGGTCAGCTCAAGGCAGAAAAACAATATATTACTATTGATAAAATAAATGACAGAAAAACTATACTCGACGGTATTTGTCGTACATTCTTTAAATCGGGCAGAGTAGAATCTATTATGCAATATAAAAAAGGAATTGCACATGGAAGAGCTGTTTCTTTTTATCCTACTGGCAAGATTAGTATGAAACTTAATTATGAAAACGGAGTGTTAAACGGTAACGTCTTTATTTATAATAAAAATGGTAATATAGAAAATACCACTAAGTGGTATAAAGGTAGAATGATAGATAGTAAAAATGGAGGAGAAGATTCTTACATTAATAAAACCACAAAAATTGATTTATTTTGTAATCGTTATAAAGCTGATGAACCTTTAATCATGAAACAAGCCAAATCTATTACGACAAAACAAAATAGCTTTTCTCATTTAAAAGAGCCTCAACGCTCTGTTAATAAAAACGTTATATCACATAATAATAAAGCTAAACCATTTTCTTTCTCATATCTTTATAACCTTATTTCTAATACACAATATCAAACTAATAGCTTTCAAGTATATGATAATATTGCACTAAGTTATAATCTTAACATAGCTCAAGTTATAAAAGGTTTTGGGTCTCAAAAAGAATTAATATATCACTATAACATGGACTATGATGAAAATAAAGGAGTAGATAGAATTACTGGTAACTATCCAAGGCAAATAGGATTTTATGGAACGTTTACTAACAACCAACTAACCATTCAACGAATAAACCTATTCACATGGTCAAAAGAAGAAATGCTATGTTTTGCTAATGATGCTATAAAGGAAGGCTATCATGTTTTAGGGGGAGATAATTATCTAATGTTAGATGGTAATTTCGTATTAGAACCTAAAAGGATTAATAAAAGCAGCGGAACAAGCCATATCGTCATTAGCTTTATACACAAAAGTAATCTGTATGCTGGATTATATCATATACAAATGGACTTAAAATAATAAAAAACAAACAAACGTTTATTTGCTGTTTAAACAATTTTTAAATTAAAAGAATAATATTTAATCCTCATTTTTTAGTACCTTTGCCATATAAAATCATTATGATGTGGTTATTACATTAATGCTACCACACTTTTATAGAGTCAATTTATTTTGAAAAATGAAAGCTTTAAAGAAAATTTTTAATTGGTATTTTTCTGCAAATGCCTTGCCTTATTGGGTCATACTTATAATAGATGGTATAATATGTTACCTTTCTGGGCTTATAGTTTTTTGGTTATCTTACCGCGGCAATTTTATAAGCCTAACAAATTTCAAAAGTATTTCGTGCTCTATAATTATTTATATGATATTTGTCCTTATAGGTATTAGAGCTTTTAAGACCTATTCTGGTATAGTAAGATATTCTTCTTTTGTAGATATTCGTAGAGTCTTCTTTGCTATATTACTATCTTTAATAATTGCTGAAGCTATGCATTATGTCATTTATAATTGGCGTTTTGCTGGTATAGAATTTTATCCAATGAATGGCAAGCAAATATTTGTAATGTATATACTTGCTATGATTGGCATGATATTATTTCGTGTTTTAGTAAAATCATTTTATGATACTATATATTCTAATAAAAATGGTATTCGTACACTTATCTATGGAATGAATAGCGGAGGTATAGGGTTAGCTAAAAATATTCGTGATGAGAGGCCACGACGTTTCATCTTAAAAGGTTTTATTTCTCATGACGACAAAATGAAAGGTCATGTTCTAATGGGAGAAAAAGTTTTTATTTACAATAAAAACTTTTCTAATATCATTAAAGAACTTAATATTCAAGCTGTACTTGTTTCACCTCTTCAAAATGATAGGTTTCGCAATGATGTAGCTCTACAAGATATTCTTCTGAATTTAGGTGTAAAGATTTACATGAGTTCAGACACACGTATATGGACTCCTAATGACGACTATTCTAATATAGATTTAAAAGAAATCAACATAGAAGACTTATTGCCTCGTACCCAAATTCAAGTAGACATGAACGCTATAGGTGCTTTGCTTAATGGCAAAAATATTATTATAACAGGATCAGCTGGTAGCATAGGGTCTGAAATGATACGCCAAATAGCAGTTTATAAACCTGCTAAACTTATATTAATAGACCAAGCAGAAACGCCTCAACATGATATACGTTTAATGATGCGCAATGATTATCCTGACATTGCAGCAGAAACTATAGTAACAAGTATTACTAACGAAGAGCGTATGGATAATATTTTTGCCAAGTATAAGCCACACTATCTTTTTCATGCAGCAGCCTACAAACATGTCCCTATGATGGAGGATAACCCATCTGAAAGCATATTAAATAATGTTCGTGGAACAAAAATCATAGCAGACCTTAGTGTTAAGTATGGTGTTAAAAAGTTTGTAATGATTTCTACTGATAAAGCTGTAAATCCTACTAATGTTATGGGCTGCTCTAAGCGTATTTGTGAAATTTATTGCCAAAGTCTTAATCAATACATTAATAAAAGCAAGGATAAAGAAAGTGCTACTCAATTTGTAACTACCCGCTTTGGCAATGTATTAGGCTCAAATGGTTCTGTTATTCCATTATTTGAGAAACAAATAAAAGAAGGCGGTCCTGTCACAGTTACAGATCCTAATATTATACGTTTCTTTATGTTAATTCCAGAGGCTTGCAAACTTGTATTAGAAGCTGGAGTACATGGTAAAGGAGGAGAGATATTTGTATTTGATATGGGTAAGCCTGTTAAAATATCAGATTTGGCAAAACGAATGATAAACCTTTCAGGAGCTAAAAACATAAAAATAGAATACACTGGATTACGCGCTGGTGAAAAGCTATACGAGGAGGTTTTAAGTTCTACAGAAAACACATTGCCAAGTTTCCATAACAAAATTCGTATTGCAAAGGTACGCGAATATAGTTTTGCTGAAATTGAGAAAGATATTAACGATTTAATTTCTATTGCTCATACTTATGATGATATGGCTATTGTAGCAAAGATGAAAGCTATAGTACCAGAATATATTAGTAAAAATAGTGTTTATTCTTCGCTCGACATTCCCTCTTCTGATATTAAAGCATAAATAAAATAATTTGCCATAAGCAGCCTTATATCTTATAAGCACTACTTATGGCAATTATTTTTATCTACGTTTTTTATATATATTATAATATTAATGATATAAAATACAAATAAAAACGTTCACTTATTTTATTATAGATTGTAATCGAGCTATATACTTACCTAAAATGTCAAACTCTATATTTACAATAGTACCTACACTAATATATTTAAAATTAGTATTTTCTTTTGTATAAGGAATAATAGCTACAGTAAAAGTATTATCCGTAGGCTGACATACAGTAAGAGAAACTCCATTAACCGTTACAGAACCTTTATCAACGGTAAAATAACCACGCGCAGCCATAGCTTTATTAAAAGGATATTCAAATGTATAATAAGTACTACCTTTAGCATCTTTTATTTCAACACACGTAGCAGTTTCATCAACATGACCTTGAACTATATGTCCATCGAGCCTACCATTCATAATCATTGAACGTTCTACATTTACGCTATCTCCTACTTTTAATAAGCCTAAATTTGAGCGTTCTATTGTTTCCCTCATTGCCGTAACGGTATAGCACTCTCCTTCAATACACACTACCGTAAGGCATACACCATTATGAGAAATGCTTTGATCAATGCCTAACTCATTAACAAAAGAACAAGTAAGAGTAAGATGTATATTTTCTTTTTCATGTTTAATGGCAACTATAGTGGCCATTTCTTCTATAATACCTGAAAACATAGTATAAAAAATTGTTTAGAAATATGTATAGTATAATTAAAACAAAATGTAAAAAGGAAAAAGAGCCGCATCGATGATATGATGAAAAGTCCGAGTATCAATGATAAGAGAGCTTCTTGCCTTTGTAATCCACTGGTCTTACGACTTTATCATTTCATGATATTTGTGGCCCGCCATTAACAAAAGAAGTCATCTCGGGTTTTTCTAATTTATTTGAAGACTATCCCAATCTATCGATACGACCCGTATTTTAATCCTTCAACAGTGCAAAGATAATGTTTTTTTTATGAAGTCTGATTTTTTTTAAGTACTTTTGTCTCACAATAACATAAAATTTTATGATACAGAAATATATTTTACTCACTGTGCTTGGGATAGCACTCTTTTCGCTTACAGGTTGCAAAAAAGAAAAGCATACACATGACATTATTACAAAGATAGCTCCAAAACCTAAACTACCAAAAGGTCCTATTGAGCTACAAGGCTTTACTTATACTAAAAAGATAGATTGGCTTGGTACGCAATACATCATTACCATTATTCGCAAAGCTGATAAAGGATTACCTTTAGCTTATGATGAAGACGGTAAAAAATATTACGATAATAAGATTATAATAAACATAAAGCGTGAAGATGGTACAAAGTTTTACCAAAAAGAATTTACAAAGAAAGATTTTATCCAATTTTCTAATGAGCAATATGGTAAAAATGGAGCTTTGTTAGGTTTTATGTTCGACAGTGTATATCTTAAAACTTTACGCTTCGGAGCCAGCATTGGCTCGCCTGCTCCATCGAGCGATGAATATATTCCTATTGATATCGTAATAGACAACTTAGGACATCTATCCATGACAAAAGCACAAACATTAGATACAGACGGCGATCAACAGAAGGATAAAAATAATAGTAAAGCTACTGAAAAAGCCAAAGACACAGAAGAAGATGGCGTGTAAAAATAATTATCTTTCTGCCAAATCATCATAAAGACATTGCAAATAAGCCTTACCCATATTATTGTAATGCCTAATATTTATACCGCGCTTAAGAATCATCTTATTAGAAGTATTATCATAAATAATCTTACTTGTAGATGTTGCTATACCCCAAAGGTCAGGGAAAGTAAAGAAAGCGAAATGAGGACTCTCTGTGTCGAGTAAATCCTTAGAGAACAAAAACTCCTTATGAGATAAGCCTAACTGTGCAAGTAAGGTAGCCGCAATATCTTGCTGAGAACCATAAACACTAATACGTTGAGGCTCCTTAATAGATCCTCCTAACCAGAGCATAGGTATCTGGTAACGCTCAAGAGTAGAACTACTTATATCTTCAGGATAACAACCAAGATGATCTGGCACAAGGACGACAAGAGACTTGTTCCAACGACCACTTTTCTTTAAAAAATCTATAAATTTTCCTATACAATTGTCGGTATACGCAAAAGCGTTTAGCACCTTATCTTTCAAATGATGATATGGCACATCAAAAGGCTCATGCGAGCTACTCGTTTGTAACACCTGAAAAGTAAGTTGTTCGTCAGAAGGATTACGGTGCTTAATATCAGATATTAACTTATCAAATACATATCCATCAGGAACTCCCCACTTACTTAGACGATATTTTAAAGGGAAATCAACATCCGAAACAATATTTACAAAATCCTGACTTGTAAGATATGAACGCATATTTGTGAAGTTAGCATCTCCTCCATAATAATATTTTAAACGATATTTTTGTTGCTTTAGAACACTGGATATAGATGGAAGCGTACCTGCTTTCTTTGTAAACTTCATAATACTTGTTGTAGGCTGAGCAGGATAACCACTCAAAACAGACACTACACCACGATCTGTTCTAAAACTATTTGCATAAAAATTATCAAAGAAAATGCCCTCTTTTTTTAATCTATTAAGACAAGGAGTCGCCTCTGTTTGCATTACCTTTATAGAGAAGCTCTCTAAAATAAAAATATAAATGTCTAACTTCTTCGATTTTAATAATGGTTTGGTATTTTTACTAACAGTACTTACCATTGTCTTAAAAATGCTATCTGCCTTTTCTTTATCCATAAAACGATATTGAGAAGCAAAATTTTCTTCCTTACTATAACTCTCCATCAAACTAAAAAGTGGATTTACAGCCGCATGGTTTAGCTTCATATTTGTACTGAAATATGCCTCACCTATATTCATTACCGACACCTTCACACCACCACGAATAGGAATTATTAGTACTCCCATAAATAACAAGACAACAAACGTTTGCCCCACCTTTTGCAAACTGTCTCTTACCTTAAAAATAGGAATTATACGTACAAAAAGCACATATATACCACTTGCCAAAACAAATACTATAACAAAACCTAAAACAACTCTCAACAAACTAACACTTGCAAAGGCATCAGTAGGTGAAGATATAAAATAAAAGAAAGGAGTAGTATCAAGAGGAAACTTCCAATATGGATAAAGAGCAAGATTAAGACAAAAAGATAACGAAAAAATTAATGAAAGAAAAGCTATCACTATACGCCATATCCATAGCATTATTTTACCTGAAAACCATACTGAAAAAACAGAAAGCAAGCAAGGCAACAATAAAAAATAACCTGCCATTGACATATCAAGCGAAATGCCATGCCACATCACCTGAAAATAATTAGTTATGCTACAATTTTTAAAAATACCATAATTAAATAACATAAAACATGGCTTTTGCAACACAAAAAGAAAAAGCCAAATAATATAATGTAAAATAAGACGTTTCAAGGATATTTATTTTTAAATTATAACATTTATATTTCTACTACAGTGATACCAGTACCACCAAACTGTATATGCTCATCACGGAATGATAACACATTAGGAATAGTCTGTAAATATTTACGAATCATTATGCGCAAAATACCATTTCCTTTGCCATGAATAATACGAAAATGGCCTCCTCCCACAAGAATAGCATCATCTATAAACTGCTGTACACGAAGAATAGCATCATCTGTTCTCATTCCCCGTACATCAATCTCCTGTCGAAAGTTATTACGATGTTCATCAATAGTATTGCGCGTTAGCTTGCTATAATGATAAGATTGCAACTCTTTTTGTTCTTTACCAGAAACAGAAGACGAAACTCTTTCGAGGCGATTGATAGCTATCGTAGAACGCATTCCTCCAAAAACAACCACTGCCTGCTTACCTTTAATAGTCTCTACCCTACCCTCTGTGGTAAGCCCTTTTATACGTACAGTGCTACCTATAGTAATTTCTTCGTCTGAACAATGTCGCAAAACAGATTCCTTATTCCCACTTAAAGTAACATTCTGCTTAATATTTTTCTCTAAAAGATGTTGTTTATGACGCTCTTTACGGCTTTTAATACTGTCTGCTTTCTTTTGGAATTCATCATCAGTAAGTAGCCCATGAGCTTTAACCATAGAAGCTCCTGTTCTGTTATTTCTATCGCTCTTTACTACAGAAAGAGGTTCTTCTAAAAGATTAGCCGCATATTGTGCCAATTGCTCTCTGATACGCTTTGTCTCTTTCTTATCTGCTTGTTGCTCACGAATTTCCTTTATAACGTTTTCTATTCGTTTATTACTCTGACGAATAATCTCTTCGGCTTGCTTCTTAGCTTTATCAAGAATTTCCTTCTTACTCTTTTCTAATAGTGCTATATCCTTTTCATATTGCGTTATACGCTTTTCCAGTTCTTTTTCATGCGCATGTATTTCCTGTCGCTTACCTTCCCAATAACGCTTATCACGCACTATATCTTGCAAGTACTTATCGCTTTGAATATAATCGGAACCAACTATCTTAGATGCATCTTTTATTACTTCCTCTGAAAGACCCGTTTTACGTGCTATCTCTATGGCAAATGAAGAGCCAGGACGCCCTATTGACAACTGAAACAAAGGCTTCATCTCATGACGATCATAAAGCATAGCACCATTCATAACCCCTTTATGCACTTTAGCAAAATGCTTAAGATTCTGATAATGAGTAGTTATAACGGCCCATACCTTTTTCTTCCAAAACTGCTTTAATACTGCTTCCGCTATAGCTCCACCTATCTGTGGCTCTGTGCCTGTACCAAACTCATCTATAAGTATAAGTGTTCGTTCTGAAGATTGTCGCATCATCAGCTTCATATTCATTAAATGAGAAGAATAAGTACTAAGATCGTTTTCTATACTCTGCTCATCGCCTATATCTATCATAATATCATGAAAAACACCTACCTTAGACCTATCACCTATGGGAACAGATAAGCCACATTGCAACATATATTGTAACAGACCTACTGTCTTCAAACACACCGATTTACCACCAGCATTAGGACCTGAAATTATAAGTAAATGCCCCTCATCAGTAAGATGAATATCAAGGGGGACTATCTTCTCTTTACCCAATCTTTGCTCAAGGAGCGGATGATAAGCATGTATCCAATCAATAATAGGATTCTCGCTTACTTCAGGCTCATAGCTATTAAAGATATTAGCCAGTTGAGCTTTAGCACGAATAAAATCTATCTGCCCTAAAAGACTATAACTATCTAATATTTCTGAAACATAGGGACGTACATTATTAGCAAATTCCTTTAAAATACGCACTATCTCACGACGCTCCTCGTTTTTCAATTCACGCACTTTGTTGTTAGCTTCCACTACTTCTGCAGGCTCTATAAAGACGGTCTTACCCGTAGCACTCTCGTCATGAACAATGCCAGATAACCGTCGCTTAAGAGCCGGAGCCACTGGTATTACTAACCTACCATCGCGCATTGTAGGGACAACATCTTTGTCAACTAAGCCTTCTGCTTGCGATGTACGTAATATATTATATAATACTCCTGAAATACTTCTCTCTGTCTGTTCCAAATCTCTACGAATACGCAATAGCTCTGGAGATGCCGCGTCTCGCATCTTACCAAACCTATCTATAATCTGTGCTATTCTTTTAACAAGCAATGGAAATGTAGAAATGCCATCTACTAAATTATAAAGTGCTGGAAAAAGGTGTTTTTCTTCTCCACCCTCAGTAGAATTGCTACGACTTAAAAAAGCAACTATTGCTATAATAGTTTCTAAAGAGCGCTTCAGGTCAAACAGCTCTTCTATCTCCATCATAGTGCCTTCTAAACGTATACGTGATACGCTTTGGCGCATATCAAAGAAATAGCTTAGCGGAAATTCCTCATTACCTTTCTCTATACTTCTAAACTCACGTATCTCTGCCAACCATTTATTAATAATAGCAACATCTGTAGAAAACTCCATAGCCTCTACTTGTTCTTCTCCTAAAGGCGACAAGCAGCACGCACGGAGCTTTAAGCGAACCTCATGAAACCCTATCTTATTCTCAAAATTATTAGGATAAATCATAACAGATGAATAATATATATTATAAATATATAGAAACAGATAGTTATCTTAATGCTATTATATAACATTACAACCTAACAGCCACTACCATTTAAGCTACACGAAGCACCTTTACTCTCTACATGAAGACCCACTTCTTCTGGATTAAACGTAATACTACCATCTTCTAAAACAAAACAAGGGATACAAACGTCATTTATCTTTTTTAATCTATCAAACTCTTTCCTACTATCTCTTAACTTAAGAAACTCTTTAAGATAACGCACATGCTCACCTATATTAATTACTTGAAACTTTGGATTTCCTGCCACAAGCTTATCTATAGCCTCGCAATCAGGGCATGTTGGCATACTATATACTTTTATCATATTTTTTTTATCTTCTTTTTTTATCTTTAGAATATACAAAGTTACAATTTCCACTTTAATCTATAAAAGTATATGAAGAATATTTCACATCTTAAAAGTTTGTTTTGCTACTTATTTCATATAAGATATGTATGATATGTTAAAATCTTATCTTATAAATATTTTTTACAACTTTAAGAAACACCTCTGTTTGGAATTATAAAAACAATTTATTACCTTTGTATTGTTATCCTGAATACAATCTTTTTGCCTTAAAAAGCTAATACCTATTGAAATGAATGCCCCATAGCTGTGAAGCTAAGGGCATTTTTTTCATCTATCTAAATGATATTTTATTAATCCATCTATAGGTGCTGCTAATACATTTGTCAAATTATAACCATACTTTTCAGCACATTCCCTTAAAATATTCTCAAACACTTTTCCTATACTCCCAACTACTGCTATGTTATAGTCCTTACTTTTTTCATAACGTAGGATATTATTCTCAAAAAAAGCATCAAAATTTTGCTTTACAATGTCATGTAAACCAAATTCATACAAATATTTGGCTATAAATTTAGATATATTTGCAAGATACCTGTTAGGTAATGTTTTGCTATAAACGCGTTCTATTATTTCAGAGTAAGTTTGATGTGTTTCTTCTAAAAAAACATCTTTTATCTTTGAGGAAAGTTTCTCTTTAAAAAGAGCATTTAAAAAAAGTTTTCCTAATGCAGCCCCACTTCCTTCATCGCCAAGAATAAAACCTAATGGAGGAATATTCTTAACTATTTTATATCCGTCATATATCCCTGTGTTTGAGCCTGTTCCCATTATACAGATAAGACCTGGCAGCTTACCACAAGCCGCACGTGCAGCTCCAAGCAAATCGGTTGCAACGTTTATCTCTCTATCTATATTTTGCATAAAAGGATATGTAAACGACTCCTTTATAGCAAGTTCCAATACAATAGCTTTATCACCTGTACAACCTGCACCATAAAAATAAACCTCATCTATATCACTTATCTCATTGCTAAATTTGCAAAATAATTCGTTTTGCAAAATACTTACTATTTCTTCTTTTTCCTGATAAAAAGGATTTATACCTTGTGTCTTAAAACGAACACAAGTCATATCTTTTGCTTTATAATCTATAGTTTTAGGACATAAAACCCAATCGGTTTTTGTACTACCGCTATCGGCTATTAATATCATATTATCTGAATTTTAGACACAAAGCTACACATTTTTTTTTATTTTGCTATATTACCTTTTGCAAAACGGCATTTTGTTGTTAAAATAAAAAATATTTTCAAAATAGAAAGACTAAAAATAATACTTTGCTTACCTTTGCAACTTACTTAAAACCACATTCAGTTATGCTAAGACGTTTATATATTCTTTGCTTTTTTATAACACTACTATGTTTGCCCTCTAAGGCTGTATTACAGGAGGATTCTTTAAAAAATTCGCTATCTGTACTTCGCCATGAGCTTATCAACGAACATTTAGAGCTAACAAAGCAGTTAAACACATCTAAAATATTTAATGAACGCGTCATAAGTCAGCTTAAAGAGTTTGGAGATATGTCTTCTCAAGTCTCACTGATGTTATATTCTCAAAGTAATGATAATATCTTTGACCTTACTTATGCTTGCCAAAAAGCCATAGACCTTTGGCAAAATTTCCAAATACAAACTCACCCTTTCCATGAGGTTGTTATAAAAAGCAATGAAGATATTGCCCGCTACGACTCTCTTATAAATGTACTTAGTACAATGTACACCTTTAATATGGATAAACACATGAAGATAGATCGTAATGTGTGCCTTACTCTTGCAACAAGCAATAGAAGAATGCTCATCGAACGCAACGACTCTTATCGCGAATTTATACAATATTATGACTACAATAAAGGACAATTACAATCACTTGAAACTTATGCACAGAAACGTTATTCTGAAATACAAGCAAGCATTTTTACAAGTAATGGACAAAACTATATCAAATTCTTAAGTACCTTTACTTATAAGCTTTCACAGCTCAAAAACAACTTACTCGAAAAGTATACCCCACAAAATATGGTCTACTCTCAATGGGACGTAAGACGAATAAGTATGTTCTTGCTTTCTTTAGCCTTATATGGTATAATCATATTTATCCTCAATCTTCTATTTATAAAATATATCCTTACACGTCTCTTTAATCTTAAACGTTTCAAATCACTACAAGAAGGGTTTCTAACAAGAAGACGCGACATACTTATAACATCCACTTTAATATTTTTTGGTGTTATACTGCTAATCGTACGCTTTTTAGCAACTAATGATTTAGTATACATGGCAAGTGGCTTGTTATTAGAATTTATCTGGCTAACTGCAGTCATCTTTGGCTCACTACTACTACGCGTAAGATCAAAAGAAGTAAGATATACTAACAGGCTTTACTTCCCGGTCATGCTCGTTAGTGGTGTTGTTATTATCTACCGCATAACTTTTATGCCCAGTGCGTTAGTTATTTTTTCTTTCCCCATTATCCTTGCTATTGCTACACTTTGGCAAGCTACCTTACTTTATAGATACCATTCTCATGTTTCTAACAAAGATCTTTATTTAGCATATACATCACAAGCAGTCTTTGTGTTTGCTCTTTGTTGCTCATGGATAGGATATTCTTTCTTAGCCGTACAATGTATTATATGGTGGATGATGCAGCAAACATGTATTCTTACATTAACTTGCTTTCGCAATTATCTCGATATATACAGAGAAAAATACGATTCTAAAAACGTTCCTGTGCAAAAAAGATGGGCTTTACGCTTTATATATTATGTCATTTTACCTATAGCTTTAATTATTTCTTTCATCGTGTCTATACTATGGGCTGCTGATGTTTTCAATCTGGGCGAAATTTCAAAACATCTATTTAATGTAAACTTTATTAATGGCTCTAATTTTAAAGTAAGTTTCTATTCTCTTGCCATAGTAACATCACTGTGGTTTTTATTCAACTACATTAATAAAACAATATGCGATGGTGTTAGGCTATATCTTGAAATAAAATATCCTACCTCCGCTTCCTCACGCAGTGTTATGCTTATAAACGTAGTGCAAGTAATAGTATGGGGTGGCTGGCTACTTATTTCCCTAAACATTCTTGAAATAAGCAGTACGTGGATAGTTGTCGTATCTGGTGGTTTGTCTACAGGTATCGGATTTGCTATGAAAGATATACTTGAAAATATTTACTATGGTATATCTTTAATGGCAGGGCGTATTAAGATAGGCGACTATATTATATGCGATGGCATACGCGGACGAGTTAGCTCCATTAGTTACACCTCTACCCTACTTGAAGCCACAGATGGCTCAATTATAGCTTTCCAAAATTCTCAATTATTTACGAAAAGCTATAAAAACATGACAAAAAATCATGGGTATGAATTAGATGGTATGCAGGTGGGCATTGCTTATGGCTCTAACTTAAAAGAGGTTAAAAAGCTACTTATAGATGCTATTTCCAAACTACCTTGTGTGCGCAAAAATAAGCCTGCAGTTGTGGGAGTTAAAAGTTTTGATGATAGCTCAATAACTCTACAAATCTATGTTTGGGTTAGCGTACTTACACATTTTGCTGCCGACAGTATGGTTATGGAATGTATATATGAAACGCTCAATGCTAACAACATAGAAATACCATTCCCACAACGTGAGATTACCATTAAAAAAATTTCTGAAGAGCCTAACGTCAATGACTAATAAGCTATTTTACTAACAAATACAACACGTTGACAAAACCATAAATATTCACTCACTAAAAAAAAAGCATATACATATATAGTCGTCCCTTAAAAACTATATTTCAGCATAAAGTTTGTACTGACAAGCTTTATGCTGATTCTTTTTATAAGGCACAAAAGAGCTCTCATAGCTCTTTTGAAGTTATATGCTGCCGCAGCTAATAATACATTGATAGCATCTCCTTTCACACCTTTATAAAAGTTGCGAGATAATCGGTGGTCTGCTTTAAGATGTCCTATTGTTGGTTCTATACCTGCTCGTTTACAAAATAGTTTGTGTTTCTTTTTCTTTTGGTAGTA
>NZ_KB905281.1 GCF_000378745.1 Prevotella amnii DSM 23384 = JCM 14753 | reverse complement strand
TATTGCTGCAATACAAAGGAGAGAAAGCATTTTCAAAACACTCCCAATTAATCTTATTACTAAGTTGGAAAAGGGGATGTTGATGACTAAGCATGTCCTCTAAAGAAGAGAACAAAGAGAGCTGTTTGGATGTACGTTTAAGCATAAATATCTGCAAGAATTATAATGTAAAGGTACAAAAACTTGCAGATATTTGCAAATAATTTATAGCATAATATACTATGAATCAGATGAATATTAGGCTTTTAAGGGTGGACTACTTATACAAAACTTATTACTCCGTTTATAGACTCTTTAGAGTCTTCTTCCTCTTTTGTAATCACCTTTGGCGCATTTATCATTTTTATATCCTCTATATTACGCTTTGTACGTTTATATGTAGGAATGTTCTCTACAGCAAGAATTACATCGTCATTATCTAAATCCTCTGTAGAAAAAAGGTAAACACGAGGCCGTGTTTTCTCCTGTTTACTATCCCCCGTCTCATAATATTCTCCACGACGACGAGCTTTTTCTGCCTCAGCTTCCTTCTCAGCTGCAAGCAATGCTACCTCTTTTTCATCATGCCGCTGTATACGATCCTTCATATCTTCAGAATCAACATCACGTATTCCAAAACCTGTTGCAAGGATAGTTACTTTTACTTTCTTGTCCAATTCTGGATCGGTAGCAACACCCCATTTCAGTTCAAAACGCTCGCTAAACTTTTCCATGAAGGCATTAATCTCACGCATCTCGTCCATAGTAACGCCTGCATTACCACCTTCATCGGCATGAAAATTAATCTGAATAAGAATGCGCTTCGACTTATATATATCATTATTATTAAGCAATGGAGAGTTAAGAGCATCATTAATAGCATTAGTTACACGACCTTCACCTTCACCATACCCAGTACTCATTATAGCAACTCCACCATCTTTCAAAATGGTACGAACATCATTAAAATCGAGATTTATCACACCATGTGTCGTAATAATTTCGGCTATACTCTTAGCTGCTATACTCAAAGTATCATCTGCTTTCTTAAAAGCTGCCATAAGGCTCAGGTCTGGATAAATCTTTAACAAACGCTCATTGTTAATTACTAATAAAGCATCAACATATTTTGCCATCTCTTCCACACCATCTAAAGCCTGATCAATCTTGCGAGTACCCTCAAACTTAAATGGAATGGTAACAATACCCACTGTTAATATATCAAGATCCTTGCTGATACGAGCTATAACAGGGCCTGCACCAGTACCCGTGCCGCCTCCCATACCTGCTGTTATGAAAGCCATCTTTGTGCCGTCTGAAAGCATCTTCTTTATGCTATCAGCAGTATCTTCGGCAGCCTTACGCGCCTTCTCTGGACGATTACCTGCTCCTAAGCCTTCTGTTCCCAACTGAAGATGTACAGGTACAGGAGAATCATTTAATGCCTGAGCATCTGTATTACATACCACAAAGGTAACATCGTGAATACCTTCTTTATACATGTGGTTTACGGCATTACCACCTCCACCACCAACACCTATTACTTTTATAATGCTATCAGTAACATCTTTATCATCAAAGTCTAATATTCTGTTTACATCTGCCATAACTATATGTTCCTTTTATTGCTATCTTTTTTACATTATTTATATAAGACTATATAAGCCCTATTCCTCGTCAGCCTCAAATATTTTGCCACTAATATCTTTTATCTTATTGCTAAACTTACCCCAGAAACTGTTTTTACGCTCTTCTTCTTTCTCTTTACGTATTCTCTCTTCCTCCTCTTCACGTAAGCGACGCTCTTCCTCTTCTCTACGACGACGCTCTTCCTCCTGCTTCTTTTTATCTTCAAGTGTAGGTACCAGCCCCTGCCCTTGTAATGGCTTTGGAGATGATGTGTGAGAATTTTGTGATATAGGAGTACCTGTTACTATCTCTTCTGTACTCGTAAATAAATTATTTGCATTAGGATTATAAGTAGCTCCTGCACAATTCATATCGCCTTTGGCTAAAATGCCAAGAACAGTATTCATATCACCACGCCGTGAGGTAATATCAGATGCACTTGCATTAATAGTGTAAGTTACAAAATTAGCTTTACGTATTTTCCCTATACCTGTAGAATCTCTGAAAGCATGTTCTATATTTGGCAAGTTCATTCCTCCTCCGGTGAGAATAATTCCACCAAGAAGGGTATGTGAATAGTCTGTTGGAACTTGAGCCCAAACATTTTCTATTATTTCTGTAACACGTGCTTCCACCACCTTTATAAACTCGCTACAATCTATTGATTGCTCTTTGTTTACAGTATATTTAGCATTAGTATCTATAGCAGAAGTTTCTGTAAAAGCACTCGCATACTTTAGTTTCATACGCTCTGCGTCCTTTTCATCTATCTGAAGAGAAGCAAGATCTCGTGTAATATTATTACTACCTAAAGGAATTACTGCTAAGTGGCGAAGAAGATTTTTATAATATACCAATACTGTAGTAGTATCGGCACCAAGATCAACAAGTACACAACCTCCACGACGTTCACTCTCACTCAACACACTATCTGCAAGAGCTAAAGGAGCAAGATACATTTCGGCTATCTTAACATCTGCCTTTTGAAAACAATTATTAAGATTATCATAAAAAGACTGACGCCATAAAATGTTTAAAAAGTTACCCTCTAAACGATTTGCCTTTATACCTACAGGATCAATAGCCTTTTGATTATCAACATTATATTCTTGCGTTACAGCATCAAGAATTTCCTGATCAGGATAGCTCATGTTACGATTAGCGTCCATAAGCTCATTTATCATATCACTTGTGATAATAGTATCATTAGGAAGATCTTTGATGATAACATTACGCACACTACGAATAGATTGTCCGCCCACACCTACAAAGACCTGGGTTATTTCATACTTAAGCTGCTTTCTTAGCTTAGTAATAATACTCGTAAGACATTGTGCCGTCTTATCAATATTATATACTATTCCTTTACGAATACATTCTGATGCATTCTCTTTTACTACCGCTGCGACATCAATACTGCCATCGAGCTTCTTTTTACCTGCTATACCTCTAATTTTGGAAGAGCCCAGCTCTATAGCTACTATGAATTCTGCCATATATAAAATGTATTATATTTTTATCTTATCGTTTATATTTATCATTCCGTAGGACCTTCTTCTGCCATTGGACCATCTGTTTTCTTTTCTTTCTTAACCTCTGAAGATTTCTTCTCAAGCACTTCTGGATCGTTTTTTTTAACATCAACAACCTCTGAACGCGTTGTAGGCTTTTCTACACCTGCTTCTTTATGAAGCTGCTTTTTACAAACTATCTGATTGTCAAACTCTAAATTGATATAAGAATATAAGTTCCACCCTACTTTTGACATACCATATTTATAAAACTTACTAAGCCGATCAAGCTTCTTACTTACAAACTCGCGAATACCTCGTTCACGTGCCGACTTATATTTACCATACGGCAGATAGCCTAAAAAGATAATCTGATTACCCACACGAGGCACTAACTCTATACCTCTATCTGGCAAAACATGAATTTGTTCTATCTGGTTTAGCCAAAATGGAGACGCATTTATCTCCTTTGCTAATGAAGATAGATAATATTGTGCGAAAATTCTGTTAATAGACCCTGTCGCTATAATAAGGTCGCTTATATATTTAGAATTAGGAAGAATACCTCCATTATCATCTAAATAATAATCATCGCCATTATCGCTCTTAATACGAATTATAGGCATACGTTGGGTTATATTTATAAAAACAATGCCACTTGTAGTCTTATAACACTGAGCTGTATTTACAAAAGGACCCGTTCTAAGAGTCTCTTCTATACGGCGAGGATTAATTGCTTTCATTGACTTGTTAAGAGGATAGAGCTTAACCTTGTTTAATATATCCTTAACTTCTTCTGCACTAAGAAAACCTGCATTATTAACATCAGATATATTTATTTTTACCTCATTACATACAGCCACATTCTCTTCTGGCTTGTTCCATGAAGTAACAGCCAAAATAAGATAAACTGCCAGCAGAACATCTATCAAAGCAATAGTAATACTCTTCCACCTTATGTACATCGGTATTATTCCTTATCTAATATTATTTGAGATATTTGAGATACATAATCATTTAAGTTACCAGCTCCAAGAATAACAAGCACATCAAAATCGCGCGACTTAACAAAACTAAGTACACTATCCTTTAATATCATTTGTTTTTGGACACCTTCCTTTAAATTGTCATAAATAAGCTTTGAAGTAACGCCTTCTATAGGCTCTTCACGAGCAGGATATATTTCAGTAAGAATAACCTCATCGAAAAAACTAAGCGAATAGGCAAATTCTTTATAAAAATCGCGTGTTCGAGTATAAAGATGTGGCTGAAAGATTACGGTTATCTTACGATTAGAATAAAGCTCTTTTAAGCTTTTAGCACTCTGTAAAATCTCCTTTGGGTGATGTGCATAGTCAGATAAAACAACATGTTTAGCATTCTTAACCTTAAAATCAAAACGCCTATCTACACCACTATAAGTTTTTATTCCTTCACGTATTTCATTAGGTATAACACCATTTAGCTGTGCCATAGCCATTGCTGCTATACTGTTTTCAATATTTATTGGTATAGGTTGCCCAAGCTCTACATCTTTAATAGACTCTATAGGAGATATAAAATCGAATATTATAGTACCATCTTTTATACGGACATTATCAGCATGAAAATCGCCTTCTTCACGACTATACTCATAAACTCTTACCCCCTCTTGTACATTAGGCTTCATCTCAAGATCTTTATGAATTATAAGGGCACCACCTGCTTTTATTAATTCTGTATAATGACGAAAACTCTCTAAATAAGCCTCTTTTGTTCCATATATATCAAGATGATCAGGATCGGTAGAAGTTATTACTGTCATCCAAGGGCGTAACCAATGAAAGGAACGATCAAACTCATCAGCCTCTATTACAACATAATCGCTCTTATTAGACAAAATATAATTAGTACCATAGTTCTTTGAAATACCTCCTAAAAAAGCTGTACAACCCACAGAACTCTGATGCATTATATGAGCACACATACTAGATGTTGTAGTCTTACCATGTGTTCCAGCAAAACATAACCCTCTATGTGTTCTTGTTAACGTACCAAGAACCTGAGCACGCTTTTGAATTTCAAAACCATTCTCTTTAAAAAAAACAAGCTCTTTATGTGAAACAGGTATTGCAGGTGTGTAAATAATTAAAGTGTTTGCTTTATTGCGACAAGCATTAGGTATTAAGTCTATATTCTCTTCATAGTGAATATTCATACCTTCTTTCTGAAGTTGCTTTGTAAGATCTGAAGAAGTCTTATCGTAGCCAGCTACTACACACCCTATATGAAGAAAATAACGAGCTATAGCACTCATACCTATACCACCAGCTCCAATAAAATAAACAGCTTTTATATCTTTCAATTCCATATTCTCTATCAATTAATCAAAAAAAAAGATTATCATTTACATAGCTTTAACACCTCTTCTGCTATTATATCAGAAGCATTATGTAATCCCATCTTTTTAATATTTTTGCTAAGAGTTGCTAACTGGTCGCTATTATTTATAGTGTTAAGTGCTAACTGCAAAAGAGTAGCAGGAGCATCAGCATCACTTACAAACATAGCTGCTCCTTTATTTACTAAAGCCATAGCGTTCTTTGTCTGATGATCCTCTGCTACATTAGGACTTGGCACTAAGATTACAGGCTTCCCTATAAGCTGAAACTCGCTAATAGAACTTGCTCCTGCACGGCTAATTACTAAATCAGCAGCTTTATATGCTGCTCCCATATCACTAATAAAATCCATCACATGAAGATTATCCAGCCCCTTTTTATCTAAAACACTATTAATATTATCAAAATAACGCTTACCTGTCTGCCAAACTATCTGCACATCGCTATTATGAATAAGATCAAGATGCTCTATAATAGATCTATTTATAGTCTGGGCACCCAAGCTACCTCCAACTATAAGAATAGTTTTCTTTGATGGATTAAGACCAAAACTCATACGAGCTTCCTCTTTGGTTATAGTCGTTTCCAAGATGTTTTGACGCACAGGATTACCTGTCATTATAATCTTATCAGCAGGGAAAAAACGTTCCATACCCTCATATGCTACACATATCTTACTCACTTTTTTAGCTAATAGCTTATTAGTAACACCTGCATATGAATTTTGTTCTTGTATCAAACATGGTATACCCATATTAGCAGCCTTATAAAGCGTAGCTCCACTTGCATAGCCACCCACACCAATAACTACATCAGGACGAAAATCTTTAATTATCTTCTTTGCTATACGAAGACTCTTCCATAGCTTTAAAAGAACCTTAATATTATTTAATTTATTAACTCTATCAAACCCTAATATAGGTAATCCTTTTATTGAATATCCTGCAGCAGGAACACGTTGCATCTCCATACGCCCCTCTGCACCTACAAAAAGAATCTTTGCTTTAGGATTTTTTGCTTTTAAAGCATTGGCTATTGACACTGCAGGAAATATATGACCACCAGTACCACCACCGCTAATTATAAATCGTAAATCGTCTTTCATTTATACGTCTATTTTACAATTACAAAGATAAGAAATATTTTTCTATTCTTATTAGTTACTATCAATTTTATACATCTGCAACATTTAATAAAGAAGAAGCATTCTCCTCCTCTTTTTTTACATTTGATCTACGCTTTGCAGAACGACTTATACTAAGAATAGCACCAATATATACACAATTAATAATAGACGAAGTACCTCCTTTACTGATAAGAGGTAAAGGCTGCCCTGTTACAGGTGCTAACCCCACAGCTACAGCCATATTAAACATTGCTTGTGAAACCAACAAGAAAGCTAAACCCATAGCCAAGAAAGTTGGAAAAGAATTTTCACATTTTCGAGCAATAATACCAACACGAATAAAAAGAATCACATAAAGAGCTAATACCACAAACGCTCCTAATATACCTGTCTCTTCTATTATGATAGCATATATAAAATCAGAAAAAGCTTGCGATAAAAAGTCACGCTCATTAGAATTGCCAGGCCCTTTCCCGACTATATTAGACGAAGCTATAGCTATATTAGCATGTGCAACCTGTGCATCTTTATCAAGATCAAAATCTTTTGGAGCAATATATTTATTACTAAAAAACTTATCTATACGAGCTTTCCATGTATCAGCACGATGAAACATTTTCTGAATAAAGCCTGTTTCTTTTTTTTGTTCCTGCGCTGTCGCTGTTTGCTCTGTAAAATTCTGCTTCTTATTTTCAACTTCCACATTCTTACTATTACCTGCAAACATAACAAAAGCTAAACCCAAAAACACTATAAAAAAGATTACCCCTATCAATTTACCTATCTGCTTAAAAGGTACTCTGCCTATAAACATCATAAAGATAACGGTTAAGAAAAGCAATGCTGCAGTAGAGAGATTCTCTAAAAAGATAGGAAAGATAACAACAGTTGATACTATCAATATATATCTTATTGCTTTACGATCTGCACCATGATCCGTTTGCATAGCACTAAGAAGCTGCGCTATCGTCATTATAAGTGCTCCTTTTCCCAATTCTGATGGCTGAAACTGTATTCCTCCTATGCTTATCCAACGACTTGCACCATTAGTAACACCGCCTATTAACATAACAATATATAGTAAGAATATAGAACCTATTAGAAATATTGGTGTAGCTAACTTAAAATATCTACACTCTATATTCAACACAAATATCATGAATACCCAACCTAAAACTAACATCATAGTATGATATATAATAGGTCCCCAGAAGTTTCCTCCCTTATATGATAAAGAACTAGAGGCTGAATACACCTCTATAATACTAATTATACAAAGAAAGAAAAATATCATCCATACTACTTTATCTCCCTTAAATATATTCTTCAACGACTTAACGTTCATTTTTTTATTGGTCTTTTTAAGTTCTATTTAAAAATAAGCTGATTTCATTTTTTTATCTGCATAAACGTAAAAGGTTATCAAAAAAACACTTTTATAGCTCTATACTAAAAGAAAACGTCCACTAATAGCTTTATTTTTAACCGCATACTAATTACTTTTTTATAACGAACGAACCAAAGTCTTAAACTGATTGCCACGATCTTCCATATTCTTAAACAAATCAAAGCTAGCGCAACAAGGACTCAATAAGACCGTATCTCCAGACTTTGCTAACTCTCTACAGGCTGCTACGCAATCTTTCATGGAATGAGTATCACGCGTAGTTATACCAAGATTATCAAAATTATCGTGTAATTTTTTATTATCAGCACCTAAATAAACTATAGCCCTACACTTCTGTTTAACAAGATCCTTTATAGCATCGTAATTGTTTCCTTTGTCCCTACCACCAAGAATAAGCACAGTAGGTGTAACCATACTTTCAAGAGCATACCAACAGGCATCTACATTGGTAGCTTTAGAATCATTAATATACTGTACTCCTGAAACTTTGCATACCTTTTCCAAACGATGTTCTACACCTTTGAAATCACTTAAACTTTTACGAATATTTTCTTTTTTTATACCACCTATATTAGCAGCTATACCTGCAGCAAGAGAATTGTATATATTATGCTTACCTGTAAGCGATAAATCTTCTTGCTCCATATTAAATGGAATAGGCTTCTCTATAGTGTACATTCCTTCTTCAATATATCCTATGCTGCCAGTTTCTTTTAATTCAGAAAAAGGATATTGCACAGCCTTTACATCAAACTTTTCTAACTCTTTCTTTATAACGGGATCATCTTTCCAATAAATAAAACTATCTTCTTTTGTTTGGTTCTGAATAATACGCATCTTAGCATTAGCATAATTCTCAAATTTATACTCATAACGATCAAGATGATCAGGAGTAATATTAAGAAGAATAGCTATATTTGCACGAAATTTATACATATTATCTAATTGAAAACTACTTAACTCGATAACATAATATGCATGTGGCGATTCAGCTACTTGAAGAGCAAGACTTTTACCTATATTACCTGCAAGTCCTACATCATAACCAGCATCTTTAAAAATATGAAAGATCAAACTTGTAGTGGTTGTTTTGCCATTACTACCAGTAATACATATCATCTTAGACGTTGTATATCTTCCAGCAAACTCTATCTCGCTGATAATAGGTATACCACGTTTTATAAGTTTCTGCACCATAGGTGCTTCCTTTGGAATACCCGGACTTTTTATAACTTCATCAGAATCAATAATCTTAGCTTCAGTATGTACACCTTCTTCCCAATCTATATTATGGTCATTAAGCATTTTTTTATACTTATCCTTAATAACCGACATATCCGAAACAAATACTTCAAAGCCTTGCTTTTTAGCAAGTATGGCAGCTCCAGTACCACTTTCACCTGCCCCTAATATTACCATCTTTTTCATATTATATATGCCCTTTCTTATCTTAACTTCAGCGTAATAATTGTAAATGCTGCTAAAATAATAGAAATTATTACAAAACGTATCACTATCTTACTCTCATGCACAGCGCTATGAGGCTTTGTAAAAACATACTTACAATCAGGATCAAGCTGTGAATCAAGAGTTCGAAAAGCATCATGAATAGGTGTACGCTTAAATATGCGTTGTTTTATACCCTTATGCTTACCTATCCTATAATACCATACCTGTATAATTACGCTTAAACTCTCTACAAAAAATATTCCACAAAGAATAGGTAAGAGCAACTCTTTATGAATAATTATAGCACCTACAGCTATAATTCCACCTATTGTCAAACTACCTGTATCTCCCATAAACACCTGAGCAGGATAAGCATTATACCATAAAAAGCCTATTAATGCACCTATAAAAGCAGAAAAGAAAATCACTAACTCTTCTGAGCCTGGTATAAACATTATGTTCAGATAAGCAGCATATTGATAATGGCTACTTACATAAGCCAATATTCCTAAGACTACACCTATTACAGCAGAATTACCTGCACACATACCGTCCATACCATCATTAAGATTAGCACCATTAGAAACCGCAGTTACCACGATAATAGTCATAATAACAAATAAGATCCAACCTGCAGCAGTCTTATATTCTCCCATAAAACCCATTATTTCAGAATAATCGAGATTATGATTCTTAACAAATGGTATTGTTGTCTTTAATGTCTTTATAGCTGTCTGATGATGATGAATAATAGTTTCCGTGTTATTTTTATTAGGGATTTCCTCATTTAGATTTGCCTTTACATCAGGAGAAGTCCAAAGAGTTAA
The DNA here is from genome assembly GCF_000378745.1 of Prevotella amnii DSM 23384 = JCM 14753. Classification (GTDB taxonomy): domain Bacteria; phylum Bacteroidota; class Bacteroidia; order Bacteroidales; family Bacteroidaceae; genus Prevotella; species Prevotella amnii. The sequence continues at coordinate 35,541 of NZ_KB905281.1, read as the reverse complement.
ACCTACTATAAGTCCGATACTTATCTGCCCTACTATCTTATATTTACCTTTTAAGCCCTCCTTACTATGGCGAAAGATTTTAATAAAATCGTCCATTCCTCCTAAAAATCCAAGCCATATAGTAGTAATTATCATCAATAAAAGATATATATTACGAAGTCTACCGAACAGGATAACAGGAACTAACAATGCTACTATGATTATAATACCGCCCATAGATGGAACTCCAATCTTATTAATTCCAAACGGATCTATACTTGCATCACGCTGCGTCTCAGTTATCTGTCTACGCTTTAAATACTTAATAAACCGTTCTCCGAACCAAGCTGAGATGATTAAAGCAAGAATCATCGCAAGAATAGCACGAAAACTAATATAACTCCAAAGGTGAGTGCCACTAATGCCATATTCACCTAACCATCTAAAAATATAGTACAACATCTTGTTATATTGATATGTTTGGTTATGATTATTGCTTATTTAATATTAAAAATATCTCGAAGTACTTCATGATCATCGAAATGATGCTTAACTCCTTTTATTTCCTGATAATCTTCATGTCCTTTTCCTGCAACAAGAATTACATCTCCTTTTTTAGCTAACTTTGCTGCAGTGCGCATAGCTTCACGCCGATCGACAATAGTTAATACCTTATTAAGTTGAGTTTCATCAAGTCCTGCCACCATATCATTTATAATATCTTGCGGATCTTCAAACCTCGGATTATCACTAGTTAATATAACTACATCACTATGTTTTACAGCTTCCTGTGCCATAAGCGGACGTTTACCTTTATCTCTATTTCCCCCAGCTCCACATACTGTGATAATCTGTCCCGTTTTACCTTCCATAACGTCATGAATAGCACTTAAAACATTAGATAACGCGTCTGGTGTGTGTGCATAATCGACTATGGCTGTAAAACCTTCTGGAGAACGAATAGGCTCAAGACGCCCATTAACACTCTTCAAAGTGCTAAGCACTAACAGAATGTCATCTTTCGATTTTCCTAACATTACTGCTGCACCATAAACAGCCAACAAATTACTTACATTAAATTTTCCGATAAATTGCACTCCTACTTCCTTTCCATCTATATCAAGATACATACCTTCAAAATGGCATTCTATTATCCTTGCTCGAAAATCTGCCATGCGCTGTATAGAATATGTCTTAATATTTGCCTTACAATTTTGTACCATTATCATACCATTCTTATCATCGGCATTAGTAATAGCAAAGGCTTTCTTTGGAAGACTATCAAAAAACATTTTCTTTGCATTACGATAATTTTCGAAAGTCTTATGATAATCAAGATGATCACGTGTAAGATTAGTAAAAATACCTCCAGTAAAATAAAGTCCACCGATACGATGCTGGTGAATAGCATGGCTGGAACATTCCATGAAAGCATATTCACATCCTGCTTCAACCATCTTACAAAGTAGCTGATTTAGATCTATAGGATCAGGGGTAGTATGCTCTGTATGATGTGCCTCTGCATCAATATAGTTACAAACGGTTGATAAAAGCCCTACTTTATAACCAAAGGCTCTAAACATATTATATAATAATGTGGCTATAGTAGTTTTTCCATTAGTACCAGTAACACCTACTAACTTTAATTTTTTTGAAGGATTTCCATAAAACATTGTGGCTATTTTCCCCACTTCTTTCTCTGTAGATTCTACCTGAATGTATGTAATTCCGTCTTTTAATTCGCTTGGTACATCTTCTAATAGTATTGCTTTCGCACCAGATTCTATTGCTTTATTTATAAAACAATGACCATCTACTTGTGTACCCTTTATAGCTACAAAGATATGTCCTACATCTATCTTTCTGCTATCAATATTAACACCAGTTATATCAATATCAGTATCACCTGTGATACTTAAAGTTTTCACTTCACTTAATAAGTCAGTTAACTTCATAATCTATTAACTTTTAATATTTTTATTCATTATTTTTACCACGTTACACTCTAATTCAATGTTATAAAACAGGTCTCTCCTCGTTTTATCTTTTCGCCAGGTACTAAGCTTTGCTTAGTTACCTTACCACAACCCATTATTCTTACCTTTAAGCCTCGTTGCTCTAAAAGATAAACAGCATCACGAGCACCCATGTTATACACATTGGGTACTACCTTCTTATTATTATAATTTTGTCTTTGAAAGGCTATTGAATAATGTGTACTATTTACAATTCCCCATATAGGATTGCCAAAAGGATAAGTACCTCCCCAGCCATTTTTTGGAGAATAACCTAATGCATTTAATACATAATCAGCAGCAAGAAGATTTCCGGTTTTAGCTGGTGGGATAAGAATAGATGAAGGCTCTCGAGCATCTGTTACACTAAGTTTTAAGTCGCGTGCCATAATACCTTCTGCTATATGATGGAAAACTACTCCGCTCATACCTCCACCAGAAGCTGGTAAGCCCGTCTTTTGTATACACACTATACAGCTATATTTAGGTTTATCAGCTGGGAAAAAACCAGCAAAACTTAATAAATAGTTAGTCCCACCTGCTTTATACCCAAGAGCACCCTTTGAAATTTGGGCTGTTCCTGTCTTACCTGCTACGGCAAACTTATCTGAACCAGCTTTCTTTCCAAGACCTTCAGAGACTACTTCTGTTAATATTCTGCGTATCTTCGTGATAGTACTTTCTTTTGCTATTTGATTTTTTATCACTTCTGGAGGATATTCTGCTATTACTTGCCCATTCTTTACTATCTGTTTTACAAAACGCGGACGCATCATCTTCCCATTATTTGCTATAGCATTATAAAAAGTTAGTGTAGATATTGGAGGTATCTGGCTTTCATAACCTATGCTCATCCATGGCAATGCTGTAGCACTCCAGTTGTAATATTGTCCACGTTTGTTTTTTCGTGGCATACGTATTTTTGCAGGTGAATAGCCTACAATGGGTAAATGTAAATCGGTTGCTAATCCAAGATCATATATACCTTGTACAAATTTCTCAGGATTCTTATGATAATAAATGTCAATAATACGACTTACACCTATATTTGAGCTATATTTCAGTGTCCACGGTAGCATAAGATTACCATATCCTCCCTTTCGCCAATTGTGGTCTTTCATCTCTCTACCGTACATATTCCAAACACCCGTACCTGTTGCTATGGTGTAAGTGGTATCAACTAATCCATCATCGAGTATGGTCATTATAGAAGCTGTCTTAAATACCGACCCTGGCTCTAACAAATCGCTCACTGCATGGTTTTTTATCTCACGATATTCACCATCTTCACATTTATCCATATTGACAATAGCTTTCACATCTCCTGTTGCTACCTCCATAACAATAGCTACACCTACATTACCATTTATCTCCTTTAGCTCATTTATCAAAGCACGCTCTGCTAAATCTTGCATACTAACATCTATTGTTGTGATAATATCTGCACCATCTACAGGTGCTGTATCAGTAATGTTAAGAAATTTATTCCTTACCTTTCTACGATGAATAATACCATTAGTACCACGTAAAATAGAATCAAAGGACAATTCTAAACCGCACCGAGCAGTATCTTTTGCCCCAAACATATCGCCTATAGTACGCTGTGCTAATGAGCCAAAAGGACGCCGACGTGCATTAAACTCTTCCCAATGAAAACCACTTTTAAACTTTGAAAGATGAAATATTGGCAAACTTTGCACATCTTTAAACGTATTATAAGCTATACGCCCGTCCCATATTGCCCAATGACGACTTTTCTTATGATACCCCTCTAATAAATGTTGCTTAAAAGATTGAGCAGATTTCTCTGGAAATATCTCATTAAGACCTTTACTAATATAATCAACACTATCCACAAAAGCTGTATCATTACCTGCTTCGGATAAAGCCTTAAAATCCATATATACCTTAAATTCTGGCAAAGAGCTCGCCATCAGCTCTCCGTCTCCACTCAATATATTACCTCTTATAGGTTTTATCTTAACACTATCTTTCTTTTGCAAAGCAGCCACTTGCATCCAATAATCCTTCTTTACGGTCATTGTATTAGCTGCCTTCATCATTATTAGAAAAGCAAATATAACTATACCTACCGTAGTAAAAAAATACCACTTTATGCTTTCTTTATTATTAAACCTATTCATGCTATTCTTTTATTCTGGAACATTTATTATATAGGGAGGCCTATCTGATATTTTAAGCACACTGTCTTTATTGTTTTTAAGCAACTCGAGTATATGGCTTTCACGCGTCTTCTCTGTTAGCTGACTACTACTTGAGAGAGCTCTATACTTAGCATCTTCCAGCTCTGTATTCAGCTTATCTATCTCTATCAAATACTTCTGAGCATTATATCTATTAGTAATATAAATAATAATAAATAACACTATTAACAGGATCAAACCTATATTATTGCGAAGCACTTGAGCTGAAAGAATATCTCCACCTATAATCTTGGTAAAAGTAAAACTAGACGACTGCGGCTTCTCGCCCTCTTGAGCTTGATCTTGCAAAGCTCTTTCTATCCTATCTATCCTTTCTTCTACCTCAGACTCTGCTTCCTTTTCTTCATCTTCTTTTACTTCTTCTTTTCCCTCAACAGATAATGTATGCACCTCTGCTAACTGTTCTTCTTTTATAGGTAAAACAGTATTATCTGCTATTTCCTCTTTTTTATCCTCTTTCTTCATGTTTCTTCTCTGCAATTCTTAATTTTGCACTACGACTTCGAGGATTTCTCTCTATTTCTTCATCTGTGGCAACAATCACTTTGTTATTTACCAACTTAAAAGGAGTTTTTATCCTACCAAAGAAATCTTGAGAAATCTTTCCTTCCGCATTACCAGATTTCATAAAATTCTTAACCAAACGATCTTCTAACGAATGGTAAGTTATCACAGACAAACGCCCACCAGGGGCTAAAAGCTCTATCGCCGATGTAAGCATCTTGGTTAAAGCCTGCATTTCCTGATTCACTTCTATACGCAGGGCTTGAAACAGCTTTGCCATATCTTTCTTTTCCCTAACACGCATAAAAAAAGGATTGACTATTTTTAAAAAGTCCGTTGTAGTCCTTATAGCTTTATTTGCCCTACCCTTTACTATCGCAGCAGCAATACGCTTAGACTGTTTCAGCTCACCATAGACATAAAATAGTCTCGCCAAATCTTCCTCCTTATAATCATTTAAAACATCAAAAGCCTGCTTACCAGACTCCTTATTCATACGCATATCTAAAGGAGCATCATCAAAACGAAAAGAAAAACCACGATTTTCATCATCAAAATGATGACTACTAACACCCAAATCGGCTATCAATCCATCTATTTTATCTACACCATAATAACGCATCCAATTCTTTAGATACCTAAAGTTAGAGCGCACAAAAGTAAATTTCTTACTAATTTCTTTATCACTTTCAGTAAGATACTTTATGTTCTGCTCTGCATCTAAATCTTGATCAAAACTATAAAGATGGGCATTGCCTGATAAATGGGATAATATCTCTCTACTATGGCCACCACCACCAAAAGTAACATCTACATAGATGCCACCCTTACGAATGTTTAACCCATCAACACTCTCTTTGAGAAGAACGGGAACATGGTAACTTTCAGCAGTTTTTATCATTATAGTTGCTATTATTATTGTTGTTTCTTAAAAATATCTTTTTATGGCATTTAAAATGCCTTCATTACTTTTCCATTAAGTCTTCTAAAGCTTTTCCTAACTCTTCATAGGGCATAAACTCCTCTAAAGTGTTACCCTTTGACCATATTTCTATGCTATCATCCATACCTATAAAACTTATCTCTTGCTCTATATTTGCAAGACAGAGATAACGCTTAGGTATAAGTATCCTACCGTTAGTATCTAAAGTAATCACCTCTACATCAGAAACATACTGACGGTAAACCATCTGGTCACGCTTATTCCACCTACTTAGCTTGGCTCTTAAAGTATCTAACCTATCATTCCACACCGACTGTGGATAAAGCACAAGGCACGGCTCAAAAAGATCTTTTCGCATAATAAGAGATTCTTCGCCAGACACACTTAGTATCTTACGAAACGTAGATGGGAAAAAAGCCCTACCCTTTACATCTACCCTTGCATCTACATTGCCAAGAAACCTCATAATAACAATTTTATTTTTACACAATACCTAAGTAGACCCCAAAGTTACATAAATTTCACCACATTCCTCCACATTCCCCCACAATATTTTATCCAACTAAGAGTTTTTCCTTTTTTTACTATACGGGTGATATCAAAAAAAGTGAGAAATAAAATTTAATTAATATAACAAATTACGCATATATTTCAATATTTATACTAATAACATGGTAATTTCCAAAAATATTTATTTATTTTTGCATATTGTTTTGAGAAATGAAGAATATGGGAGAAAGTATTCAGAAAACTATTGATATTGAGAACATTCTCAAGAGTAAAATGGGAAACAAAGCAAGGTTTGTACCTCGCTTTGCTATTAACTGGTTAAAGGGCATAATCCACGAAGAACAAGTAAACAAATTTCTATGGGATTCAAGGTCCTTTTCAGGTACAGAATGGCTTGAGGAATGTATGAAATATCTCGGTATGACGCTCAAAATAAATGGTTTAGAAAATTTGCCTAAGAAAGATGACGGTAAGTTTTATACCTTTGTTTCAAATCATCCTTTAGGTGGTCAAGATGGTGTTGCGCTTGGTGCTATAATAGGGCGGCATTATGACGGTAAGTTTAAATATTTAGTTAACGACCTATTATTAAATCTGCCCAGTCTAAAGCCTATAAGCATAGGTATAAACAAAACAGGAAAACAACACAGAGACTTCCCTAAAATGATTGAAGCTGCCTTTCAAAGCAATAATCACATCATAATGTTCCCAGCCGGGCTTAATAGCAGAAAGATAAATGGGCATATACATGACCTTCCTTGGAAAAAGACCTTTATCACCAAAAGCGTAGAATATAAACGCGACATAGTACCTATTTTCTTTGGTGGGCAAAACTCTGAACGCTTCTATCGCATTGCTCATTTTAGCGATAAATACTTAAAAAAGATAAACTTAGCAATGCTATTTCTTGTTGATGAAATGTATAAAAATATAGGAAAAACTTTTTACATAAACATAGGCAAGCCTATACCTTGGCAAACCTTTGATAAGAGTAAAACTCCTAAAGAGTGGGCAAAATATGTAGAAGATAAGGTTTATGAATTATAATAAAACTATTATCTTAACACAAACAAACACAAGACACTTTTAAGTAACCATATTTATGGAAGAAGAAATAATTAAGCCTGTGGATAAGGCTCTAATAAAGAGCGAGCTTACATTAGATAAATTACTGCGCAAGACAAATAAAAGCCACAACGAAGTATATGTTGTAACTGCACAAAACTCGCCAAACACTATGTTAGAGATAGGACGCTTACGCGAGGAAGCTTTCAGAACTGCAGGTGGAGGAACAGGTAAAGCTGTTGATATAGATGATTTCGATTCGATGGAGAATTGTTGTAAACAGCTTATAGTATGGAATCCTGAAGCAGAAGAAATAATAGGAGGATATAGATATATCTTTGGAGAAGATTGGAAAAAAGATGCTAACGGACAGCCTTTACTTGCTACAAGCCACATGTTCCACTTCTCTGAAAAATTTATGAAAGAGTATGCTCCTTACACCGTAGAGCTTGGCAGATCTTTCGTATCTTTAGGATATCAAAACATAAGACGCAACTCTAAAAGTATTTTCGCTCTTGATAACCTTTGGGACGGCTTAGGAGCTCTTACCGTATTAAAGCCTAACTGTAAATACTTTTTTGGTAAGGTTACTATGTACCCTTCTTACATAAGACGAGGGAGAGATCTCATTCTTTATTTCCTAAAAAAATATTTCGATGATAAAGAAAACCTTATTATTCCTATCAAACCTCTAAAAATTGATACCCCTGAAGACGAACTTAAAAAATTCTTCTCCGGCGACAACTTTAAAGAAGATTACAAGCTCTTAAATACCGAAATACGCAACTTAGGTTATAATATTCCTCCATTAGTAAATGCGTATATGAACCTATCACCTACTATGAAAACATTTGGCACTGCCATTAACTATGGTTTTGGAGAAGTGGAAGAAACAGGAATACTTATAGCTATTGACGAAATATTTGAAGAAAAACGCATTCGTCACATAGAAAGCTACGCTAATGAGCACCCAGAGTCAATAGCTTTTACAAGTGGGGCTAATAAGTTAATATACAAAATAGATAAAAAACAAATATAATAACATAAGAAAGTTGCTAATCACTTTATAAATAATATAAATATAAGGCTATATCTTAATAAATAAAAACACCTCTATATAAGGTTAAAATAACAATGCTATAAACAACAAAAAAACAAGTACGAAAAAGAAAAATAAGTTATTTTTATAGCATTTTTAATCTATTTTTATATTAAAAATAAGTTATTTTTCCTACAAAAAGGTACTTTCTTTTTTAGAAAAAGATTATATCTTAGGCTTATAAACGCCACCTCTTTACAACAAAAAGCTTGCTATATTATTTACTTATACCTGCTCTTTCTAAAAAAAAAGCGAATATGTAGATTATTACATATTCGCTTAATAATTATATTACCATCACTCCTACTCTTTATTTTTATCATCTGCCTTTAGTATTAATCTAAGACTTTGCTTATAATTAATATATCCCCATAGCCAGTTCAGAAGAATGATTGTCTTATTTTTTACCCCAAGTATAGATCTAAGATGTACTACTAACCAAAGGAACCATGCAAAAAATCCGCTAAACTTGCTTTTCCCTATCTCTGCAACAGCACGGTTGCGTCCTATAGTAGCCATAGTGCCGAGATTCTTATATTTAAACATCTCTGGGCTTTTACCTTTTACTTCTGCTTCAAAATTCTTTGCAACACACTTAGCTTGTTGTATTGCTACTTGCGCAAGCTGTGGATGACCATTAGGATATTCCTCATCGCCTTCAACAAAACTTATATCACCTATAGCATATACATCTTCCACTCCTTTTACCTTACAGAAACGATCTGTTTTTATACGACCAGCTCTTCCATAACTATCTTTCGGCAATCCTTCTATATGCGTTGCACAAACACCACTTACCCAAATTACAGTTTCGGCAGGAATATCTAATCCTTTATCTGTTTTCAGCACACCATTTTCATAGCTTAAAGCCATGTATGGCTGTCGCACATGCACATAAAGTGCCTTTAATCCTTCCAATGCTTTTTGAGAAGAGTATTCGTCCATAGTAGATAACAACCTGTCGGCAGCATTCACTAAATAGATATGCATACGATTATTAGCTGCTAAATGAGGATAATCGCGTGCTATAACGTTCTTCTTCATTTCAGCTACTGCCCCGGCTATCTCTACTCCTGCAGGACCTCCTCCTACTATAACAACATTCATTAGAGCCTGTTTCTTATCAGGATCTTTCTCTATTTCAGCCTTTTCCAAATTGCGTAAAATAGTATTACGAAGATGCATAGCTTCAGAAACGGTCTTCATAGGCAAACAGTTTTCTTGTATCTGCTTGTTACCAAAATAATTAGTTGTTGCACCTGCAGCAATTACCAAATAATCATATTCTATATCTCCTATAGAAGTTACTACCCTCTTTTGCTCTGTTTCTATCTTCTCTACTGTAGCCATACGAAAAAAGAAATTATCTTTTTCCTGAAATAGCCTGCGAAAAGGAAAAGATATACTGCTTGGTTCAAGTCCTGCTGATGCTACTTGATATATCAAAGGAGGGAAGTGGTTATAATTATTCTTATCTATCAAAGTAACCTGAAAGTCGGTTTTTACTAAGCGCGTAGCTAACTCTAATCCACCAAGTCCACCACCTATAATAACTATACTTTTCTTAATATTACCAGAAATATCAGCTTCCATATTCTTTTTTATTTTAAAGTCTAAAAATATATTATATCTTTATATTAGTTTACTTATAATACCATAATGGTAAAACAGTATATTTCCTCTTATTATCATTTCTTTGGACGACGACGTGCCCAGCCTTCCTCGGCAAAGTTTGGTTCCTCCCCTTTAAGGTTTATATCATTATTACCTATAAGGTTTTTCCAATCTTCTTTACCGTATATCTTGCGGCTAAAATCGTCTTCTTTACGATAACTGCTATGCTTACCCGTTCGCCCTTTACGACTTCTGCTCACATCTTCTGCATCTTTACAACGCACCTCCTTACCCTTATAGCTTGTTCCAGAAAGCGCATCTTTCACTTTTCGTGCATCGCGCTCTGGCACTTCAATATAGCTTTGCTTCTTAAGCAAGTCTATATGCCCAACAGTTTGTCTTCCATGTACATGTTTGTTTATAAACTGCATCACCTCGCCGGGATAAAAACCATCATCTTTTCCAAGATTTATAAACAAACGTTTAAAGCCACGTTCTGCCTTACTATAGCCACGATTACGATCGCCTCCCCTATTGCTCCTACCATTACCTCTATCATTACTACGCTCAGCCTTACGGCTTTGAGCTGTAGGCTTCTCTATATCCTCTGCGTCTTTGTAATAATTTAAAAAGCGACCAAATGTTACAGAAACAATCTTTTTAATAAGATCTTCTTTATCAATATATTCAAACTGATGCTTAATATCCTTTACATAAGGAGCTATCTGCTCTTCGTCGACATCTGTCTTTAGTATATCGGACATGGTTTTAAAAAGCTGTTTCTTACATATTTCTTCAGCAGAAGGAAGCGTACCATCTACAAACTCTTTACCTATAACTCGCTCTATATTACGCACTTTATACTTCTCGCGACAGTGAATAATAGCAATAGAAGTGCCTTTCTTTCCTGCACGACCTGTACGACCTGAACGATGTGTATAATTCTCTATATCATCTGGTAAACCATAATTTATAACATGGGTAAGCTCTGTAACGTCCAATCCACGAGCAGCCACATCGGTAGCTACAAGAATCTGTGTAAGGTGTGAACGAAATTTCTGCATTGTTAAGTCGCGTTGCTGTTGAGATAAATCACCATGTAAAGCCTCTGCATTATATCCATCTTTGATAAGTTTGTCAGCAACCTCTTGTGTTTCTAACTTAGTTCTACAAAAAACTATTGCATATATCTTTGGATAAAAATCTACTAAACGCTTAAGAGCCAAATATTTATCCTTAGCATTTACCATATAATAAATATGGTTCACACTCTCAGCACCTTCATTACGGCTACCTACTACTATCTCCTTATAGTCGTGTAAATATCCTTTAGCTACACGCTCCACATCTTTACTCATTGTTGCAGAGAAAAGAAGAGTATTTCTATCCTCAGGAACACCACTTAAAATCTCGGTAATACTATCCTGAAAACCCATGTTTAACATCTCATCAGCTTCATCAAGCACAATGTTACATACATTTTCTAACTTAGCCTTACCACGATGCATCAAGTCTATAAGACGACCAGGCGTAGCTACTATAATCTGAACACCACGCTTTAACTCCTTAATCTGCGCCTCTATAGACGTACCACCATAAACGGCTGCTATATGTAAATGGGGAATATACTTACTAAAATCCTTTAAATCATCGGCTATCTGTAAACACAACTCACGTGTAGGACTAAGCACTATGGCTTGAGTTTCCTTTCTACTGGTATCTATACGCTGTAATAATGGCAATCCAAATGCTGCTGTTTTACCCGTTCCCGTCTGAGCTAACGCTATAACATCATTACGATTACCTAATAAATAAGGAATTACCTCTTCCTGTACTGGCATAGGATACTCAAATCCCTGCTCCTCAATGGCTTTGCGAATATCCTCGCTAACACCTAACTCTTCAAAAGTCTTCAAATTCGTTTGTTTTTATTATTATCCTAATATAGAAAAGAAAACTAACCACAATACGAACCCGCATAACAATAAAAAACTTATTAGCTCTTAATAACTAACATAGAAAGCCTGAATGCATTACACCTATTATATTACTCCTCATAGAATAATTTAAATACTTTTTAGTGCCTACTTAGCCTTATCAAGTGGTACGTTTCTTTCCTAAATACAAAGGTACGCTTAAATTTTGACAAATAAGAATAAAACTATTTATAAATCAAATATTTATACATACTATAACATTAAACATATTTACACAACTATCACTAAAACTATTTATTTAAACAAAAAGAAAGCATAACTTTAAAGAAAATACTTGCACCTTTATTTACCTACATTATATATACTTTACAACACCATAAAAGGCAAACAAAAGAAAGAACAATATAAAAAAAAAGAGACAATATCAAATTGTCTCTTTGATGCGCTCCAGGATGGGCTTGAACCAACGACCCCCTGATTAACAGTCAGGTGCTCTAACCAACTGAGCTACTGAAGCAGAATACTTATATCCTTTAAGCGATTGCAAAGGTACATAGTTTTCTACTTTCTACCAAACTTTTTAGCAAAAAAATATCCTTTTAATATGTTTTTTTCTAAAATGGATAATCAAAAGGTAGGTATCACAATATATATATGTACTTTTGCAGTACATATACCTATCACAATACACAATAACACAAAAATATGGTTTTGGTAAAGAAAAATATTAAATTATGAGAAAATATATTATATCATTAACATTATGCTTGCTTACACTTGGATTAGCAACTGCACAAACAAAAACAGACAAAGAGCACAACTTTAAAGTGGCAAAAAACATTGAAACATTTTCATCTATCTACAAATACTTAGATATGATGTATGTAGATACGCTAAATGCAGATGAGGTGGTAGGAAATAGTATTAACTATATGTTACGCTCACTCGACCCATACACTGTATATTACCCCGCTGAAAATGTTAAAGATCTTAACCTTATGATAACAGGAAAATATGCTGGAATAGGGGCTATAATACGATATGACTTAGCACTTAAACGCGTAACTATAGAAGAACCATACGAAAACATGCCTGCAGCAGAAGTAGGATTAAAGAAAGGAGATGTTTTGCTATCTATTGATAATATTGATATAAGAAACAAAGATACCAAGTTTGTTAGTGAACATCTGCGCGGAGACGCTGGCACAAGTTTTATTCTAAAGATTCTAAGACCTACAAATAACAAAATAATAAAACTAAAAATTACACGTAAAATGATACAAATGCCAGCTGTACCATACTATGGATTACAGGAAAATGGTATAGGATATCTAAGCCTAAAACAATTTACTACCGAATGCTCTAAAGAGGTTAGAAGAGCTTTCATCGATATGAAAAACAAAGGAATGAAAAAGTTTGTACTCGATTTGCGTAACAATGGTGGTGGATCTTTACAAGAAGCTATAAACATCGTAAACATGTTTGTACCTAAAGGAATTACACTGGTTAAAAACTTAGGCAAACTAAAAAGTGCAAACAGAGAATATAAAACTACTGTAGAACCAATAGATACTGTTATGCCTATTGTTGTTTTAGTAAATGAAGAAACTGCCAGTTCAAGTGAAATTACAAGCGGCTGTCTACAAGATTTAGACCGAGCTGTAATATTAGGCACACGAACATACGGAAAAGGTTTGGTGCAAACTACTATAGACCTGCCTTATAATGGAAACTTAAAACTAACTACTGCTAAATATTACATACCAAGTGGCAGATGCATACAAGCCATTAACTACAAACATAATAAAGGAGGATACATGGAACACGTACCCGACTCACTTACAAGAGAGTTTCATACCAAAAAAGGACGTATAGTAAGAGATGGCGGAGGAATTAAGCCTGATATAGAAATAAAACCTGACTCACTACCTAACATCGCTTTTTATCTTGCATCTACAGGGCAAGATTCTACAGAGACTATGCATAACTGGGAAATGAAATACATTAAAAATCACCCCTATATAAGTAATGCAAAAACTTTCAATATTACAGATGCTGACTACAACGACTTTAAAGAAAGTGTTATAAAAAGTGGGTTTAAATATGATCGCGAAAGCAAAAAATATTTAGAACAGTTAGAAAAACTAACCAAATTTGAAGGCTATTACGAAGATGCAAAGCCTGAATTTGAAGCATTAAAGAAAAAGCTAAAGCACAACATAGCAAAAGACCTCGACTTTAATAGCAACATTTTAAGACAAATTTTAAGTGCTAACCTCGTGCGTGTGTACTATTATCAGCGAGGAGGAATAGAAAATTCTCTTCAGTGGGATAAGCAATGGAAAAAAGCTAAAGACATCTTAAACAACATCAAAGAGTACAACAACATTCTTAAAATAGCCAATTAACTATCATAAAAGACTTACTTTCATAGCTCACTATAAAGCACCTCAAATGTGTAAATATAACCACATTTAAGGTGCTTTATTTGTCATAACAATAAACAAAAAAATATATATACAACACAAACGCTTACTCTTCACTGGCTTTACAATAAAACATAATCCCTATACCACTTACATCATATAGGCTATTTGGTAAAATTACAAGCCTTAGTAAGGCAGATTTTTTACTATCATTACCAAGGGAACACCTTTTCCCTTAAACACTATTATGGCTTTCTCTTACAAATATCGTAAACATCTACACCACAACAACGTAGTTAACAGCTATACACCCATGAAATAATACCATAAAAATAGAGGCTTGCATCTAAAAATGCAAGCCTCCATAATATTATTTTAATATGAAGTTTTACTTCTGCTTTACAAAAGAATACTGCCCTGTAATATCATTGAAGTAAACAGTATAAGTACCCTTCTTGTACATTATATTATCACCATTACTACCTGAACCATAAGGGAATGTTTTACCACCCCAGTTATGAGCCCAGCTTCCTGCAGCAAACTTTAATCCACCTTTATCAGGAGCATCTTCTTCAAGCTCTATGGTAGCCTTCCAATCATGGTTGTTAGCTGCAAGACCTAAAGCCGTCATAGGAGTTTGGCTTTCTGGCTTCCATTGCTCTGCGCCATAACTACCAGGAATACACATTTTATCATAAGTTTTTGTTGGAGCTGTACCCTTATACTCTTCTATCTTTAAAACCTCTGTTTTAGTATCTAAAGTTACTGTATAATAGCCTGGCTCAGGTACTTTAATATTACCAGCATTCTTCTTAAATGTACCAAAAGATCCATCTTGACCAAAGTTTTCTTCAGTCCATTTGTTTTCTTCCTTCCTTATCTTAAACTCTTTTGTATCTAAATATCCTGTCCAAGATATAACGCCTTTACCTGTCTTAGCATCATACTTTTGATCGCCTAAAGGCAACAATGGTATAACACTATTCCAAGATTTTTCGCCTATACCATCACCTATCATATACCAAGTTTCAATAGGAGCTTTAGCAAGAGCTACATAATAAGGCTTAACCTTTATCATTATAGGCTTTGAAAATAAAGTATCACCTTCAAATACAGCAAAGGTACGAGCATAAAGATTTAAGCTCCCAATAGGCTCCTTTTCTGAATAACGCTTCAGTTCCTGAATAGCCTTAGCAAGCTCTTTCACTGCTACTGCATGATGTAATGAGTGAGTGTTTCCACCTACATTAGCATAATCGGCAATAACACTACCTTGATTATCTACCTTATCTGTAGCCAACTTCCATTTATTAGAAGCAGAAAACTGCATTCCATACTCTACTTCTGCACTAAAACCATATTTTGGCTGCTCCCAAGTAAACTTTAAGCTGTCTTGAGTAGCTAAATCCACAACATAGTTAGCATATCCTGGAGTATTCAAAATAAACTCTTTAGGTGTTTGCAATGTAGGATTATCTTCCATATCCTTATCACAAGCAGAAAATAACGCAACACCTGCCAAAAGAGCTAAGGATGTTTTTAATATTGTCTTCATAATTAATTGTCTTTTAATGTTTAAAGTTATTTTATAAGCCATTATTAATAACCAGGATTCTGCTTAAGATTTTCAGCATTAGCATTTAGATCTGTAGTAGGTATTGCAAACAAATTTAAGTGTGCATCTATATTACGACCTTCCTTTACGCCGCCTTTCCATGCCCAGTTATAATTGTTATTACCACCATAGTATCCAAAACGAATAAGTGTTGTACGGCGTAACCCTTCAAAATAGAATTCTCTACTCCATTCATCACATATTTCTCTCATCGTATAACTATCCTTTTTCTCAGCATGAGCACGCTCACGCAAGTCGTTTAAATACTTAATACCATCAGCTGTAGGTGTATCATTATTAGCACGTGCTGTAGCTTCAGCATATATTAAATAAGCCTCAGCAGAACGCATTAAGAAGAAATCTGCATCTGAGAAAGTAGAACTAGATCCAGGAGTACCATCAGTTTTAAAGTTGTTAAATTTACAAACAGCATAACCATTAGTAAAGGTTGCTACACCCTCTTTATCGTCTCCATTATCTAATTTTCTACCTTTTGCGTCGAAGATAGCACGGTCGTCTTTTGCTTTTTTAGGCATCTCACAAGCAGAAACTTCAGGTGCATTATCTTTTGGGAAAAACTTTTCTACAAGATCCTTACGCATACGGTTACCACCCCAACCTTGTGTTGTACCATTACCTGGTACTGATTCGCTCTTTACATGAACATTTGCATCGTTACAACCTGCTATTAAGAAAATAGTAGTAGCCCATGAAGTTGTCTTTAAACCATCTTGTAACACTGGTAATATGGCTTCTACAGATGAACCATTCTCGCCATTATCACCCATAAACAGTTGCTGATATGCCGTCCAACCATTCTTAGCTTCTCCAGTATAAAGCTTGTGAGGAGAATCAATTACTTTCTTAGCATATTCAGCTGCATTAGTCCAATCTGGTTTACCTGTATAAACTTCAGCATTTAGATATAAACGTGCCAACAATAACCATGCTGCTGTCTTATCTACTCTACCGTATTCAGGATCAGTAGATGTTTTTACTTTAGGCTCGCTTAGCTTTGGTTCTACCTCATTTTTGAGCTCTTCTAACAGCCATTTATAAAGCTCGGCACGCTCTACACGCTTTGGCTTTTCACTAGATATTTCTGTAGAAAATGGCACATTTCCCCAGCCATTTAGTAAATAAAAATATTCCAAAGCACGAATAAAACGTACTTCTGCTGTCATTGTAGCATCATGAGTTCCAAAATCTTTCAAATATTGATTACAGAAAGTAATACCTGTTGTCAATCGATAATAGAAACCACGGAGCATAGGGTGAGATGCATCATAGCTGTTAAAATTGAAGTTAGCAATACCTTCATCTCCCCATGCACATATAGCCTCATCAGTGGTAAGCTCTTCAGAATTGAATAGCTGACGTACAAATCCACTGGTACCACCATCAATACCATCTACATCGCAATCGCCAGTAGCACCACCATTACCAGCTAAGGCTAAGTTAGCATAACACTTATTGAAAGCTGCATCAGCACTAATCTTTTCTTTTGTTTTTAGGTTTGGATCTTTTGGTGTAACATTTAAATCACCTACACAACTAACCAATCCTACTGTCATCAACAAAAATGATGCAGAAAATATATGTTTAAAATTAATCTTCATAGTTATATTTATTTTTATTCTCTATTTTTTCTATAAGCTAATTAAAAATTCAAGTTAAGACCCATTATAATAGAGAATGGACGTGGATATAGATTATTATCAATACCATTATAAACTTCAGGATCTATACCATCATATTCAGTTACAGTAAACACATTATTAGCTGTTAGATATACACGACCTGATAGCTTATTACACTTTCTGCTTGGGAATAAGTTGCTAAAAGAATAGCCTAAAGTAATATTATCCAACTTTAAGAAAGATGCGTTTTGTACCCAACGATCTGACAAAATAGCTTTTGTATCATAAGACTGCCAGTTGAAAGGAACATTATAAGAAGGACGATTATAAAGAACTTTATCTTGGAAGAAGATGTTACTCTTAGCCATACTTTCTGCAGAAGAGAACATATCAGTATAAACATAATTACCAATACTTGCTCTAAGGGCAAACCCTAAGTCCCAGTTTTTATATTCTGCACGAGAAGCAAAACCCATAGTAACAGGAGCTGCAGGTGATTTATAATAATACTTATCATCATCAGTTATCTGCCCGTCTTTGTTACGATCGACAACCACACCTTCTATTGGCTTACCATTTTTATCATAAGCTTGTTGGAAAACATGGAAAGCATTGATAGTATTACCTACGTGTTGTCCTTGTATATTGTTACCATTACCAGCCTTAATACCACCAGTAGGAACAAAATATTTAGGATCATTGCTACCATTAAGATTTAGTATTTTATTATCATTATATGTTATGTTGTAATCCATAGTCCAGTTAAAATCCTTCTGGCTTACAGCTAACCAATGTATAGTAGCCTCAATACCAGTATTACGCATAGACCCGATATTGCTCAACACAGTATTTTTAAAGTTTTGTAAAGCAGCTACAGTAGTTACGTTTAGCAGATCGGTAGTTTTACGATAGTACCAATCAATAGTTCCTGTTAGGTGCTGTCCTAAGACACCCCAATCTAAACCAACATTATAAGAAGTAGTAGTTTCCCATTTCAAGTCTGGATTATAAGCTTCAGGACGAGCTAAAGATCCATCACCTGTTATTTTATAGAAAGAATCAGCACCTTTATTTAAACCATATACAGCAAAATAGCTATAATCTCCGATACCTTCTTGCTGACCTGTCTTACCCCAAGATAGACGTAGTTTTAAGTCGGATAACCATTTAGTATCCTTTAAGAAAGCCTCGTCTTTCATCTTCCAAGCAAAAGCGAAAGAAGGGAATAATGCCCAATGCTGTCTAAAGCGAGAAGATCCATCTTCACGAACAGTAGCAGTAAACATATAACGACCATCCATTAAAGAGTAGTTAGCACGTCCAAAGAAAGATACTAAGAAGTTTTCTGTTTCATATAATTTATTATTTTCATTTATCTTCTTCAATTCTGAGTCTTTAATATCTTTTCCACCATAAATTCTGTTTGTTCTTGGGTATATACCATAAAAAGAGCTTTTCTGATTATGCCAGAAATGTGCCCATTCATAACCACCCATAACATCAACATGTTGCTTTAGTTTATCATTGAAATCGTGGAAATACTGAGCATACATAGACAATTGAGAGTTAACTTTCTCTTGTTTTTCCCATCCATGTGAACCATAATAAACAGCCTGTGGAGAAGCAGGGTCAACATCTGTCCATTGCTTACCATACGCTTTATCTATACCTGCAGTAAGGTGTAAGCGCAAGTCTTCAAAGCCATGTACTTTATAGTCGATATCTGCACTACCTAAGAAGTCTCGACTAATAGCACGGTCGTTTTTAAGATCAAGAATAGACATTGGGTTTTTTGTACCCAAAAAATAACAAGTTTTAGCCCAAGTAGGATCATTTAAAGCATCACCATTATCTAACCATTGGAAATATCCTTTAAAGTTTTTATAATCATCAGCTTTTGACATTATAGCCTGTGTAGGATCAAACATACGTGCAGCGCCTATAGCATCACCATCAGCATAACGATTTCTTGTCCACATAACCTTTGCATTCAAGTTAACACGTAAATGGTCTTGAAAGAAAGAAGGGTTCAAATTAAGAGCCCCTGTAAAACGCTCAAAGTTACTTGTCTTAATAACACCATCTTGATTAGTAAAACCTGTACTAACGCGGAAAGGTAAACGCGAAGCTATAGTGCCTGAAACAGCTACATTATGATCATGTCCTAATGCTGTGCGCTGTATTTCTCTCTGCCAGTCGGTATTAGCTTTACCTAAAACGCCATAAGCCTTGCTATCTTTACCAAAAAGCCCTTCAATGAACTTACGATATTCGTTGCCATCCATTACTTTAAGGTTATTATGTACCATACTAACCGTCATGCTACCATTATAAGATACCTTTAAGCCTTTACGTCCTTTCTTTGTTGTAATAATGATAACACCATTAGAACCACGCGAACCATAAATAGCTGTAGCAGATGCATCTTTTAACACATTGAACGACTCAATATCCTGTGGATTAACCACAAGACCTTTATTTTTAGCATCTGGTTTCAATGCAGCTACCGAACCTGTCAAATCACTCTTCTTAACAGCACCGTAACCGATAACCACAACTTCGTTCATCTGCTTAGCAACATCTTCTTTCATTACTAAATTAAGCCCATCAGAAGCATTTACATGCTGCTTTTTAAAGCCAATGTAAGAAATAGTAAGTGGCGTACCTGGAGCCACATTCAAAACAAAGTTACCATCGATATCGGTGGTTGTACCCTTAGAAGTACCATCAACAATAATTGATGCGCCTATGATAGGCTCACCAGAAGCATCTTTTACATGTCCCTTGATTGTTGATTGCGCAAAAGCGCTAGCAGAAATAACCAACCCCATTATTATGGAGGCTAATCTACTAGGAAAGTTAAACTTACCCTTTTTCATCTTGTTGTCTTTAAGTTATTGTTATTTTATTATTGTAGTAATCTTACTTAGACTGTAGTAGTAATAAGGATCATAAAAGATCTATATCTACTGCAAAGATATACAAGGGGGCTATATTAATATTCATTTTCATCTAACTATTTCAATTTTTATGTGTGCAATCGTTTGCATAGTTAAAATATAATAAAGCATTTGACATGCGTCAATGACTATAACTAATTTATGTATTTTTGTCATGGCTTTATGATAAAGCTCTAAATAACGCAGAACCGTATGACCAAACAGGCTAAAGTCACAATGAAAGATATTGCAAAGAACCTCGGAGTATCCGTGGCTACGGTATCGCGTGCTCTAAAAAACAATCCACGCATTTCAACAGAAAAGCGCGAAATGATAAAGCAATATGCTTACGAGCATAATTTCACCCCCAATATCTTAGCAGAAAACTTACGCAAAAACAAGCTTAAGACAATGCGTGTTATAGGTGTCATTCTGCCTCAATGTACGCATTATTATTTTTCTTCTATCCTTTCTGGCATAGAAGAAGTTTCCTTTCAACGTGGCTATTTGCTAATAGTAGCCCAAAGTAATGAAGACTTTGACAGGGAGGTTAGCATCTGCCAATCGTTTATAAAGACACAGGTATGTGGTGTTATCGTATCTCAATCAAAGCATACCACTAATGCTAATCATTTCAAACAATTATTAGCAAACGATATTCCTCTTGTGTTTTTCGATAGAATTAGTACCAGTATAAAGGCAAGTATGGTAGTAGTAGACGACTATATGGGTACGTTTACTGCTGTTACACACCTTATTAATACGGGCTGTAAACGCATAGCTTTTTATGGTACAACTGTAGATTTAGAAATAGGTAAGAATCGTTATAATGGTTATCACGATGCTTTGCGTAAGCATGGCTTGTCTATAGATAAGGCTTATATTAAGCGATGCGACAATCGTGAAGATGCCGAAGCTATAACCCCTTCCTTGCTAAATCTTCCTTCTCCCCCTGATGCTTTCTTTGCAGTCAATGACGATACAGCCATAGGCATTCTTTACGTTTGTAAGCATTTGGGGTATAAGATTCCTGAAGATATTTCCATTTGCGGTTTCACCAATGGTCAGCGCGCTATAGCTTGCGACCCTATGCTCACGACAGTGGAGCAACGTGGAGTAAAAGTAGGTGAAGAGGCTGCTAACATCTTAATAGATAAAGTAGAAGGTATCATACCAAAAGACAGAGTAGAAAAGCGCATTATTCGTACTCGCTTAATACTTCGCGGAACGACAAAGCGTCTTAACGACTCTATAACAAACAAATAAGAAAACAAATATAATATAAAGAAAACAAATAAAACTATCATGAATCAGAAACCTAATCTTAGTTTTTGGCAATTATGGAACCTTAGCTTTGGCTTCTTTGGAGTGCAGATAGCATACTCTTTGCAGAGTGCTAACATCTCACGTATTTTTGCCACTCTTGGTGCCGATCCTCACAATCTTAGTTATTTTTGGGTACTTCCCCCTCTTATGGGTATCTTAGTGCAGCCCATAGTAGGTACTCTATCCGACAAGACGTGGACACGCTTTGGGCGTCGCATACCTTATTTATTTATTGGAGCAGCAGCCGCAGTTCTTGTGATGTGTCTGCTCCCTAATGCAGGCTCTTTTGGTATGGCTATAAGCACTGCGATGGTGTTTGGGCTTGTTGCGCTTATGTTTCTTGACACAAGTATTAATATGGCCATGCAACCATTTAAGATGTTAGTGGGCGATATGGTAAATGAAGAGCAAAAAGGTTTAGCATATTCCATTCAGAGCTTCCTTTGCAATGCAGGCTCTATAGTGGGCTTTGTGTTCCCTTTCTTCTTTACTTTTATAGGCATTGCTAACACTGCCCCAAGCGGTATAGTTCCCGACTCGGTAGTCTATTCCTTTTATATAGGTGCAGCTATTCTTATACTTTGTGTATTATATACCACTGCGAAGGTTAAAGAAATGCCCCCTAAGGAATATGCTAAATACCATAATATAAATACAGAAGAGAATGAAAATAAAGCTAACTGGATTACTTTACTAAAAAATGCTCCTGCCACTTTTTGGAAAGTGGGATTAGTACAATTCTTTAGCTGGTTTGCTTTTATGTATATGTGGACTTATACTAACGGTACTGTAGCTGCCAACTGCTGGGGTGTAAACATGTTAGCAAAAAACGCAACCAGTACTATTGGATATCAGGAAGCAGGCAACTGGGTAGGCATTCTCTTTGCCATTCAGTCTATAGGTTCGGTAGCTTGGGCTATGGTACTACCACAGTTTAAAAACCGCAAAACAGCTTATGGGCTATCTTTGCTTATTGGGGCTGTGGGCTTTGTTATGACTGCATTTGTAAATAATCAATATTTTATGTTCGTTCCTTTTATCCTTATAGGTTGCGCTTGGGCTGCAATTCTTGCAATGCCTTTTACTTTCGTTACAAACGCCTTGGAAGGTTACGGACACATGGGTGCTTACCTTGGTTTGTTTAATGGAACAATATGCATACCACAAATCATTGCTGCACTAATGGGAGGTGTTCTCTTGTCGGCTGTAGGATCAAGACAAGACTATATGATGATAGTTGCAGGAATAGCCTTAGCACTGGGAGCATTAAGCGTTAGCATAATAAAAGAACATAAAACAAAGAAATAAACTAAAACAACAGCTCATTTCTTATATGGCAAAAGATTATATTTTTTACATAAAGAAATATAGTTTACAACATAAAAAGATAAGCTCTTTAAAATAAAAATAGATTAAAAATAAAGGAAAAATAGATTAAAAATGAAAAGAAAATAAATTATTTTTCTTGTAGCATAAATATCTTTTATATATTTAAAGGGTATTAAGCTTTACCTTAAAGGTAACATCTTACCAACAGGTATATAATCTCTTTAGAAACAACATTCTACTAACAACATAACTTAACAGCACAAGTAAAAAGAATATGAAGATACAATTTAATATAGAGTATAGCACTTTTTACGGGCAGGATATTATTCTCAACCTTGTTACTAACAAGCATAAAGGAGAATTAGAAACAGCCCAATACAGAATGCACACCACAGATGGATATCATTGGAGCGTAGAGATAAATAAAGACTTAACTCCTGATACCACCTTAGAATACTTTTATAGCTTAGAGGAAGGTGATAGAGAAACACGTCGTGAATGGGCAGTATTACTGCATCGTGTGGAATTTTCTGCAGAACAAGCTAACACCTATCACGTTTACGATCATTGGAATGTTATACCAGAGAATGCTTTCCTTTATAGCTCCGCCGTTACCAATTGCGTGTTTAACAAAGAGCAAGAAAAGGTTAAGAAGCAAAAGTATAACAAAACTATTACATTAAAAGTGCGTGCCCCACAGCTTGGGACAGGAGATGTGCTAAACATATCTGGCTCTAATCCTTTACTTGGAGCATGGAATGTTAAGAAGGCTTTGCCTATGACACAACATAATATCAACGAATGGGTTATAGACATTAATGCCACTACTCTGCTACCTTGCAGCTTAGACTTTAAGTTCTTTGTAAGTAACAAAGATAAGAAAAACTATACTCTTTGGGAAAATCGCAACAACCGAACCATAGACGTGATGCCTATGGAAGATGGTCAGACTGTGGTTATAGAACTGGAAGAGGCTGATTTTTCCATGCCTCCTGTTCGTGTTGCAGGCACGTTAGTACCCGTATTCTCACTACGTTCTAACAATAGCTTTGGTATAGGCGACTTTGGCGACCTAAAGAAAATGATAGATTGGGTAAGCCTTACAAAACAACGTGCCTTACAAATACTACCTATCAACGACACTACTATTACTCATACATGGACAGACTCTTACCCATACTCATGTATATCTATCTTTGCACTTCATCCACAATATGCTGACCTTACACAACTTCCAGCACTCAAAGACGCAAAGAAAAAGAAACAATACGAAACCGTGCGCAAAGAGCTTAACGCACTTTCACAAATAGACTATGAGCGTGTAAACAACACCAAAACTGCTTATCTACACGATATCTTTGAGCAAGAAGGCAAAAAGACTTTAGAAAGCAAAAAGTTTAAAGATTTCTTTAAAGAAGAACAAGAGTGGTTAGTACCTTATGCACAATACTGCTCGTTAAGAGAAAAGTTTGGCACTGCCGATTTTTCTAAATGGGAAACTAACAAACAATGGAACGAAGCAGATCGCAACGCACTTACCTCTCCAAAAGAAGAAGCTTTCAAAGAGGTATGTTTCTATTATTACGTACAGTTTGTATTAAGCACACAGCTAAAAGAAGTACATGAGTATGCACAAGCACATAACGTAATACTCAAAGGAGATATTCCTATTGGCGTAAACCGCTATGGTTGCGATGTATGGACAGAACCACGCTACTTTAATTTAAACGGACAAGCAGGTGCTCCACCTGACGATTTTTCTATAAACGGACAAAACTGGGGCTTCCCAACCTATAACTGGGACGAAATGATAAAAGATAATTGCAGATGGTGGGTAAGACGTTTTCAAAACATGTCAAAATACTTTGATGCTTATCGCATAGATCATGTACTTGGCTTTTTCCGTATTTGGGAAATACCTATACACTCCGTACACGGATTATTAGGACAATTCTCACCTGCATTAGGTATGAGCCGTGAGGAAGTGGAAGGATATGGACTAAAATGGCAAGAAGAATTCTTCACCGAGCCTTTTATAACCGACTGGATTTTAGATCGTATCTTTGGCGAACACGCTAACGAAGTGCGTAATAAATATATAGAGCCATTATGGGGCGACAGATATAAAATGCGCGAAGCATTTAACACACAACGTAAAGTGGAGGAAGCATTTAAAGGCAAAGAAACCCCTACAGATATATGGATTAGAGATGGGCTCTATGCCCTTATAAGCAACGTCCTTTTTGTACGTGACCACAAAAACTGGCATTTGTTCCACCCACGCATTACAGCACAGCTATCACTAATATATGAGAGCTTATACGACTGCGATAAAGATACCTTTAACCGTTTATACAACGATTACTACTATCGCCGTAACAATCAGTTCTGGTATCAAGAAGCTATGAAGAAGCTACCAAAACTAATAAACGCTACACGTATGTTAGTATGTGCAGAAGATTTAGGAATGGTACCAGACTGTGTGGCATGGGTAATGAACGAATTAAAAATACTAAGTTTAGAAATTCAGAGCATGCCAAAAGACCCTAAGGTAAGATTTGGATATTTAGCACAAAACCCATACCGTAGCGTAAGCACTATTTCTACACACGATATGTCTACCTTAAGACAATGGTGGGACGAAGATTGGGATCGTGCACAGGCTTATTTTAATGGTATGTTACAACAAGGAGGACCTGCTCCACACCCACTACCAGGCTGGTTAGCACGAGATATAGTAAGCCGACACCTCAACTCACCTTCTATGCTTTGCATCTTAGGAATACAAGACTGGATGAGTATAGACGAACAGCTTAGACTTAAAGATGCCAATGCCGAACGCATCAATGTCCCTGCTAATCCTAAACATTATTGGCGATACAGAATGCATATAAGTATAGAAGAGCTAATGAATAGACACGATTTCACCAGTAACATAGTAGACTTAGTATGCTCGTCATATAGATAATAACAAAGAAGATTTCGGTACCTTTTAAGGTATCGAAATCTTTAGCAAATAAAAAACATGAAAATAAAACATTACTTTACTGCTGCATTAATTGCATTTTTACTATCTACAGAAGTAAAAGCGCAAACAGTTTTCAATGAGGTAAATTATACCAAAGAAGCTACAACCTTCTGCCTTAACGCACCTTCTAAACCTGTAATACGTCTTTACAAAGACGGACTATCAGGTAAAGCATATAAAAAGATAAAGATGACAAAGGCAGGAAAAGACCGCTGGACAGCCACCGTAAAAGGCGATCTGAATGGTGTTTTCTACACTTTCAATATAGGCAAAGGAGAAACACCTGGAGTTTTCGCTAAAGCTGTGGGTGTTAATGGGGTACGTGGAGCTATAATTGACCTTAAGAACACTAATCCCATAGGCTGGGAACAAGATAAAAGAGTAACCACAAACAACTTTGCCGACTTAATAATCTACGAAATGCATCATAGAGATTTTTCTATAGATGCCTCATCAGGATTAGTTCATAAAGGAAAATATCTTGCCTTAACAGAAAAGAAAGCTATTAACTATCTAAAGGAATTAGGTATTAACGCCGTACACATATTACCATCGTTCGACTATGCTTCTGTAGACGAAACAAAGCCTAACATTCCACAATATAACTGGGGATACGACCCTCTAAACTACAATGTGCCAGAAGGAAGCTACTCATACGATGCCACACAGCCTGCAAGGCGTATCATAGAATTTAAACAAATGGTACAAGCTCTACATAAAGCTGGCATACGCGTAATCTTAGATGTTGTATATAACCACACCATGGACATTGATAATAGCAATTTTGAACGTACATATCCTAAAGCTTATTATCGCTATAATGAAGACAGAACTCCATGCAATGGCTCTGGCTGCGGTAACGAAACAGCGAGCGAAAAGCCACTCATGCACCAATTTATCTTAGAAAGCGTAAAATACTGGGCTAAAGAATATCACATCGATGGATTCAGATTCGACCTCATGGGAGTACATGATATCAACACTATGAACGAAGTACGCAAACAATTATCAGCTATAGATCCT
Organism: Prevotella amnii DSM 23384 = JCM 14753; assembly: GCF_000378745.1. Lineage (GTDB taxonomy): Bacteria > Bacteroidota > Bacteroidia > Bacteroidales > Bacteroidaceae > Prevotella > Prevotella amnii. The sequence goes on along the minus strand of NZ_KB905281.1, from coordinate 8,324 downwards.
CAAATATTTATTTATGGCGAAGGCTGGAGTGCTGGTAAATGTGGACTTCCTACAGAACAATTGGCTGTAAAGGCTAACATGACCAAACTTCCTAACATTGCTGCCTTCTCTGACGAATTAAGAGATGCCTTACGTGGACCATTCTCCGATGACCATCAAACAGGATTTCTTGGAGGAATAAAAGGCTTGGAAGAAAGCATCAAAGCAGGTATAGCAGGCTTTATAAGTCACCCTCAAATAGACTACTCTAAGGTAAATTACACTAAACGTCCATGGGCTATTCAGCCTACACAAATGATATCTTATGTAAGTTGCCACGATGATATGTGCCTTGTAGATCGTATCAAATCATCAATACCTGAAGCACAATATGACCAAGAAGAACTAATAAGATTAGACAAATTGGCTCAAACAGCAGTCTTCACTTCGCAAGGAATACCTTTCATGTTATCCGGAGAAGAAATGTTAAGAGATAAGAAAGGTGTACACAATTCGTATAATTCACCCGACTCTATAAATCACCTTAATTGGAATAACCTGAAAACTTATCCTGATGTTTTCAATTATTATAAAGGACTAATAGCACTTAGAAAGGCTCATAAAGCTTTCCGTTTAGGTGATGCTAACTTAGTACGTAAGCACTTAGAATTCCTACCTTCACAAGACTGTTTAGTGGCTTTCCACTTAAAAAATCATGCAGGTGGCGATAAATGGAAAGACATTTACGTTATACTAAATGGTAGTAACGATCTGAAATCGGTACAGATTCCTGATGGTACTTATACCATTGTGTGTGCAAATGGACAAATAAACGAAAAAGGATTAGGAGAGATGCAAGGAGGAGAAGTAATGATTGACAGACAATCAGCACTGATCTTACACAACTAAATAAATAAAAAAGTAACAATTTGTATAAAGTATACTAATAGTTAAAGTAAAAATAACATTATCATTACTTATATATGCGAAATAACAACTTTAACGGCTAACGAAAAAAAGAAATAACATTTAAAACAACACTTTATTATTATAATTATGAAAAAAAGACTATTCATAATCGCAATAACAAGTATGATATTGCTAACTAACAACTCTATGGCGCAGAAAAAAGCCTACATAGACAAGATAGAGCCTACTAACTGGTATGCTGGAATGAACGATCCTTCATTACAACTTATGGTTTATGGCAAGGGAATAAAAACAGCAAATGTTAAAATAGATGGTTGCAACGCACAGCTCGACTCTATAGTTCGTTTAGACTCACCAAACTATCTCTTCCTATACCTAAACCTTTCACAGGCTAAGGCAGGAATGATAAAACTACACTTTAACAACAAAGGAAAGAAAATAACCATTCCTTACGAGCTGAAAACACGTCAAATGGCAGGTGCAGACCACAAGGGGTTTGATAATAGCGATGTGCTTTATATGCTTATGCCAGATAGGTTCGCTAACGGAAATCCTAAAAACGATATTGTAAAAGGTATGCGAGACCAGTTCTGCGACAGAAAAGCTCCAAGCCTAAGGCATGGAGGTGATCTCGCAGGTATTCGCCAACACCTCGATTACTTCAAGCAATTAGGCGTAACGGCACTATGGTTTACCCCTGTGCTGGAAAATGATATGCCTGCAGATAACGGCACTAACAGTTCGTATCACGGATATGCTACAACAAACTACTATAGAGTAGATCCTCGCTTTGGAACAAACGAAGAATACCGTAGCCTCATAGAAGAAGCTCATAAAAAAGGCTTAAAGGTAGTTATGGACATGATATTTAACCATTGTGGAAGCTATCACCCTTGGAACGAAGATGCACCTTCAAAAGATTGGTTTAACAACCCTCATTACGGACTTCAAACATCTTACAAACTCAATTCTATATTAGATCCTTACGCAAGTAAAGTGGATTTTGAAGAAACTACTAATGGCTGGTTTGTACAAAATATGCCAGATCTTAATCAAAAAAATCCACATGTCATGAAATATCTTACACAAAACTCGCAATGGTGGATAGAGTATGCTGGTATTGATGGCATAAGAATGGATACATATCCATATGCAGATCGTGATGCAATGGCTCAGTGGATGAAATCTATTAACACCGAATATCCTAATTTCAACACCGTTGGAGAAACTTGGTGTATAGAACCTGCATACACTGCTTCATGGCAAAAAGACAGCAAATTAAATAATAAAAACAGCTATCTTAAAACTGTTATGGACTTCGCTTTCTTCGATCGCATAAACAAAATAAAGCACGAAGAAACCAACCAATGGGAAAGTGGATTCGCGGGAATATACAATACCTTAGGACTCGACTTTCTATACGCTAACCCAAGTAACGTACTTGCGTTCATAGAAAATCATGATACTGACCGTTTCTTAGGTAATGGAAAAGACTCTACAGCCTTAAAACAAGCATATGCCTTGCTACTAACCATGAAACGCATTCCACAACTTTATTATGGCACCGAAATACTTATGAACGGTACAAAGAACATAACTGATGGATATGTTCGTTGCGATTTCCCCGGTGGTTTTGCAGGAGATGCTAAAAACAAATTTACCAAAGAAGGACGAACTGATGCAGAAAACGCTATGTTCGACTGGACTTCAAGATTACTTCACTGGAGAAAAGGCAACGAGATCATAAGCAAAGGTACACAAACCCAGTTTGTTCCTCTGAACGGAATATATGTTTTGGTACGTCAATATGGTGGAAAAACTGCTATGACCATAGAAAATGGTAACAGAAAAGAAGCTCAACTTCAAGTTAAACACTATGCTGAAATAATAAAGAAAGCTACTACTGCTACAGATATTCTTACAGGACAAAAAGTGGATCTTACAAAAAATATCACACTTCCACAAAGAGGTGTTATGGTGTTAGCTTTCTAAACAAAGAAAAAAAACTTTATCTCTTTAAAATAAAGAAGAAATATATAAAACTAATAAAATAAGATTTTCCTTTTATATTTCTATTAGTTAAAACTAAAATATCACACAAACATTGCTCGAAGCCCTTACAAAAGAATAGGACTTCGAGCTTTATTTCCAAGCATAAAGATAAATAAAATACAATCTTTTACTACTATTCTTGCAGCATAAAAAAAGGCTAAGCATACGTTAATTATCAATGCTCAGCCTTTTGCTATATAATTATTTATGTAGTTTTTGTTTTATAATTCTAATTCCAATCCTATCATAAGCTCTTCAGGTGCAAAACGTAACCCAAAACCGCTTTCACCTATATTAGGCTCTTCCCCACTATGATAGTTATCACGAAAGCCTGCAAATCCCATTCTTAAGCAAAGGCATAAACCTTCTGTTAGATCTATACAAGCACCCGGACGCAACCCTATTTCAAAGCCTTTGCGTTTAGTTTTATCCCAATCTAATGCTACACCACCATCTAAAAACAGGTTAAACGGACCTTTATGAACATAATACCAACGTGCAAAGGGAGATAGCTTAAAAGATGTAGATGTGATATTAGTATTATATTCTTTTTCATGTTGATAACCCAAGAGTAATCCTATACCCCATATCTCATTAAATTGATAACCCATTTCAGGACATAAATCAAGCTTAACCGTCTTATCATTAGCCCAAAAAGTTATAGCACCACCTAAAAACATTTTAGCAGGATCCTCTTTTTCATGCTTTTCTAATGTATTAGGAAAATACTCTTGCGCATAAGAACTAATTGTAAGACACAATAGTATTGCAAAAAAACTATTCTTTTCGTTTTGATTTTATTCTTATTTTATTCTTATATTGTAAAATTCTGTGCAAAGTTATCTTTATATAATAAGTGCTGCAATACTGAAAAATAGGTATTTTTAAGTATTGATAAATAGTACTTTTATAAAAAAAAAGAACTGAAAGTATATCGTTTTTATCTGCCGATATAACTTCCAGCTCCTCTTTCTTTTCCTTATTTCGTTATTTCCTTGTCTTTATTGCCTCTTTTATTAATCTTTCTAACTCCTCTGATAACTCCGGATTATCTTTTAACATATTCTTTACACCATCTCTTCCTTGAGCTAATTTTGTATCACCATAGCTAAACCAAGAACCACTCTTTTTAATAATATCATATTCTACACCTAAATCGATAATCTCACCTAATTTAGAAATACCTTCACCAAAAATAATATCAAATTCACATTTACGGAAAGGAGGAGCTACCTTGTTCTTTACTATCTTCACCTTTGTAAGGTTTCCTAAAATATTATCTCCATCTTTTATTTGTGTACTCTTACGCACATCTACACGTACAGATGCATAAAACTTTAAGGCGTTACCTCCTGTAGTAGTTTCAGGATTACCAAATGTCATACCTATCTTTTCGCGTAACTGATTAATGAAAATACAACAGGTGTTTGTCTTTGAAATAGTAGATGTAAGCTTTCGTAAAGCTTGACTCATTAATCGTGCATGAAGCCCTACAACAGAATCGCCCATTTCGCCTTCAATTTCTTTTTTAGGGGTAAGCGCTGCTACAGAATCGACTACTAATAAGTCGACTGCAGACGAACTTATAAGTTGATCTGCTATCTGTAATGCCTGCTCACCATTATCGGGTTGGGAGATCCAAAGATTATCAATATCTACCCCTAAGGCTGCTGCATATGTTGGATCGAATGCGTGTTCTGCATCTATAAAAGCTGCTACACCTCCTTGCTTTTGTGCTTCTGCAATAGCATGAAGTGCAAGTGTTGTTTTACCAGAACTCTCAGGACCAAAGATTTCTACTATGCGCCCTCGCGGAAAACCTCCTACTCCAAGAGCAACATCTAAGCCTAAACTACCTGTAGGGATTACATCTATCTTTTCTGTAATTCTATCCCCCATTTTCATGATAGCACCTTTACCAAAATCTTTCTCTATTTTCGCCATAGCAGCTTGTAAAGCTTTTAGTTTGCCTTCAGCTGCAGAGTTCTCTTTTTCGTTATTTTCTTTTGCCATTTCTTTTTTTTTTTAGAAGCTGAAAGATATAGAAGACTTGTATCGTTCGATTTATTTCATCTATTATAAAATCTATTACTTCTTATCTAAAAGCTATATGTTATGATTTTCTATTATATTCTTTTATATAGTTTTCATAAGACATTTACAACAAAGAGCTTAGAGGTTAATTTTAGTTCTCATTTTATTTTGCATATCATAATTATAAAACAAAACAGATATATACCTAAAATTAGTTTTTCTAAGAATATGCTTATAAGTATTATTTTACATAATTATAGAGCATTATACCTCTAAATCTTTTCCAAACTCCTCACACCAAGGCAGCCCTTGCTTATTTAACTGTTCCATAAAAGGATCTGGATCGAAATCTTCAAGATTCCATACACCGGGCTTACTCCATATTCCTTTCACAAACATCATAGCTCCTATCATGGCAGGAACACCTGTGGTATAACTAACCCCTTGCATACCTGTTTCGTTATAAGCATCTTGATGCTTACAATTATTATAAATATAATATGTTTGCTCTTTGCCATTTTTAACACCTCTAATACGACACCCTATAGATGTTTCTCCATCATAATTCTCTCCAAGGTCTTGTGGATTAGGAAGTACAGCTTTTAAAAATTGTAAAGGAACTATCTTAACTCTTTCTGTTTTTCCTGTCCCATCAGCTAAAGGAGCCTCAAACACTACCTCATCAATACGACTCATTCCTATATTCTGAATAACGTCTAAGTAATTAAGGTATTGTTTTCCAAAAGTCATCCAAAAACGAGCGCGTTTAATAGAAGGGAAATTCTTTACTAACGACTCTAATTCTTCATGATGCATTAAATATGAATCGCGTGGCCCTATATTAGGATATGTAATATCCTGATGTATTGATAAAGGAGCGGTTTCTATCCACTTTCCATTTTCATAATATAGACCTTTTTGTGTAATTTCTCGAATATTTATTTCTGGATTAAAATTAGTAGCAAATGCTTTGTGATGATTTCCTGCATTACAATCTACTATATCTAAATAATGAATTTCGTCAAAATAATGTTTAGCAGCATACGCTGTAAACACTTGTGATACTCCCGGATCAAATCCACAACCTAAGATAGCTGTTAAACCTGCCTTCTCAAATTTATCTTTATATGCCCATTGCCAACTATACTCGAAATGTGCTTCATCTTTTGGCTCATAATTAGCAGTATCAAGATAATTGCATTTACAAGCTAAACAAGCCTCCATAATAGTAAGATCTTGATATGGTAAAGCAAGATTTATTACAAGATGAGGCTTAAAATCAGAAAAAAGTACTTTTAATTGTTCTATATCGTCAGCGTCTACCTGCGCCGTTTTTATATCTATATTATAACCTTTTGCATGTATAGCATCAACGAGCTTATCGCATTTTTCCTTACGTCTACTGGCTATCATAAGTTTTCCGAATATATCTATATTCTTAACTATCTTAAATGCTGCTACTGTAGCAACACCACCAGCACCAATCATTAAAATTCGTGGATTAGCTATTGGAATATTATTCATTTTTATTTCCCTTTTATTTATTCTTTTTTAAATTCTTCTGCCCTAATCCCCATAGCATTCATTAATGAATAACCAAGGATCTCTTGTCTAAAATGTCCTCCTGTCATTGGTTGCATCGTAAAAACAGTAATATGTTTTTCGTCTTCATCTACCTTTTTGAGGATATTTTTAATTTCACTATATGTCGTTTCGTCTTCTGTATTTGATATTATCATAATACGTTTCACTTCTTCATGTACAATAAACGTTTGCAATAAATCATAAAGAACTACCTCTTTCGAATTGTTTTCATCACCAGTAGGAATGGAGTTTATAACAAATTCTCCTAACAGATTATCTTTAAAAGCCTTATTATTAAGATCCTTTTCATACGACGAAGGCTTAAAGTTTTCAAGAATAGCTTTATTTTTATCGTGTAACAATATTACTAAGACTTCATTCTTGCTTGGCTTTACTTTCCCATCTAATGCTACGTTTACAGCCCACTGACTAAAGTCAGCAGGTGGTATCTTACGGTTTAGCATTCTTTCAAAATTCACAATAAGATCGAATGCTACACTATCTATATAATCACCATCGGCAATAATAATATTTTCACTCCATTTTATTTTATCTGCTTGTAGTGCTTTCATAGGTACAAAGATACTCGAAAATAGACAATAGACAAAATAAATTATTATTTTTTGCTAACTCATTATATATCTAATAATTCCTTATCCTTTTAAAACTTTTACATTATAGCTAATTTTTATTCTTTTCATGATTTACTAAGAATTGTTGCCATTGCACTTTTACTTCTTCCTCAGTTATGCCCAATAGTTGCATTTCATGAAAAAGATTAGGAAGCATTTTTGACATAAATTCGCGTTTACGCACTTTCATTATTTGTTTACGAGCACCTGTGGAAACAAAATATCCTAATCCTCTTTTGTTGTATATAACTTCTTCTCTTGATAGCAATTCATAGGCCTTTACGGCTGTATTTGTATTCACTTGTAGTGTAATAGCATATTCTCTAACTGAAGGTATGCGATAGTTTTCTTTATATTTTCCTGCTATTATTTCGTCACAAAGCCTATCTGCTATTTGCTCGTAAATTGCTTTTGTTTCGTCAAATATCATAGTTTCATTCCTTTCTGGCATTAATAAAAAGCCAATAAGATATAAGATTTTTTATATCTTTATTATTTATAAGTTTACCCATCGATTGTTTATTACTTGCATCTTGTTATAAATCTTATATGCTAACCAATATAAAACAAAACTTACAACAACTAATATAACATCAACAATAGCCTTCAATTGCTCTTTAGAAAAAGGAGAATAAATTTCATAATTGGTCTTTGTATATATATAAGTAATAAATAAAAATATAACAAACAAAGCAATCGTCATAATTATTCCTACAGCTATCCACGTTTTTAGCCAAGCTGCTTTACGAAAAATTACTCCTCCTAATATCGCAACAGAATTAATAAAAGGATATATAAAAAGAAGTGTCCAAATATCATTATTTCTACCCGTTGGCGGAATTAAGCCAGTGCATACTTGACTCTTCCAATGGGTCTATTATTAATGTGATTTAAATATTGCATTGCGGTAAAGGCACTGATTTTACCGATAATTCTTGTAAACAATCCTACTGTTTCCTTTGCATAGTTGCGGCAAATCATAAATTGGTCGCACATCTGCGAGAAGTCTGTTTCAATCCTTTTTCTCGCCTTCGCAAAAGGAATAAAAGTAGGTTTCCAATTCTTTTGATTGTGCCGATAAGGAACTTCCAATCTGATATTTGCGGTTTCAAA
>NZ_KB905280.1 GCF_000378745.1 Prevotella amnii DSM 23384 = JCM 14753 | reverse complement strand
GAAACCGCAAATATCAGATTGGAAGTTCCTTATCGGCACAATCAAAAGAATTGGAAACCTACTTTTATTCCTTTTGCGAAGGCGAGAAAAAGGATTGAAACAGACTTCTCGCAGATGTGCGACCAATTTATGATTTGCCGCAACTATGCAAAGGAAACAGTAGGATTGTTTACAAGAATTATCGGTAAAATCAGTGCCTTTACCGCAATGCAATATTTAAATCACATTAATAATAGACCCATTGGAAGAGTCAAGTATGCACTGGCTTAATTCCGCCAACGGGTAGTAAATATATTTTAAATGAATATGATAATAAAACATATTAAAACTTTTTTCTCTCGCCCTTTCTTTAGTGATAAGCGCACACTCTTAGCAGTATGGGTTCTTATAGGCATTCTCTCGTGGGCATTTAAGTTTACCCGTCAGCATAATAACTTTGAGATATTCCGTGGAGTTTATTGGCATACCGTGCAAGGAACTTCTCTTTACGAAGCCTACCCTAAGGAGTATTTTGATGTTAATCACTACGGGCCTTTTTTCTCATTAGTTATAGCTCCCTTTGCTATTATGCCCGATTGGCTGGGTATGCTCTTCTGGTGTGTGGGCTTATCGTTAGTGCTTTTTGTTGCGGTAAGCCGTTCTAATATGAAGCATAACGAGAAGATATTTCTCTTTTGGTTTTGTGCTCACTCGCTCTCTACTGCCCTTTTTATGCAGCAATTTAATGTTGCTATTGCCGCTATTATTATAGGTGCTTTTTATATGATAGAGAATAAGCGCGACTTTTGGGCAGCTTTTCTTATCATGCTCGGCACCTTTGTTAAGCTGTATGGCATAGTGGGCTTGGCTTTCTTCTTTTTTTCTAAGCAAAAAGGTAAGTTTTTGTTATCGTTATTGTTTTGGGCAGTAATAATGTTTGTAGCTCCAATGCTTATTAGTTCGCCTGCATATATATTAGGGCAATATCAAGAATGGTTTACCAATCTGATAGAAAAAAATGGCGAAAACATTGGTTCCATCGCTCAAAACATATCCGCTTTAGGATTAGTTCGTCGCATTTCAGGTAACAATACCTATTCCGATTTATGGTTAATATTGCCATCTTTATTACTTTTTGCTCTGCCTTATCTGCGCATAAATCAGTATAAATATTTAGGCTTTAGGCTATCGTTACTTGCTTCTGTATTGCTCTTTGTGGTGCTGTTTAGCACAGGCAGCGAGTCGAGCTCTTATATTATAGCTCTTTGTGGTGTTAGCTTTTGGTGGTGTTCAGCTCCAAGCAAGCGTGGAAAGTGGGGGGTTGCACTACTTGTTTTTGTGTTTATGATTTCTGGTTTTGGCTCGTCAGACCTCTACCCTCCTTGCATAAAACGTGGACTTATACAGCAATATGCCCTCAAAGCCTTGCCTTGCCTTATTGTTTGGTTGAGGCTTTGCTATGAGATGATGGTGTATGATTATAAGGAGTCGCCAGCTCTTTCTCCGCAACAACATATACCGGACGATGTTTTATCTCATTAAACACCTTGCCGAGGTATACACCAATAATACCTAAAGATAGTAGCTGTATACCTCCAAGAAAAAGTATTACTGTAAGTATAGTAGGGTAACCTTGTACGGGGTCGCCATATATCCATGTGTGTATGAGTGTGTAAATAAGAAACATAAAGGCTACAACGGAGAAGAACATTCCCACAACCATTGACCATTTCAGTGGAGATACCGTAAACGAAGTAATACCATCTATAGCTAAAGATAGTAGAGAGCGTATAGACATATGGCTTTTACCCTCAGCCCTGTCTTGTGTTTCAAACTCCACTCCTATTTTCTTAAATCCTATCCACGCATACATACCTTTAGTATAACGTTCTGTTTCACGAAGCTTTTGCAGTTCGGTTATACACTTTCGGTCTAACAAACGAAAATCGCCTACGTTTTCAAGAATATCGTAACGTGTAGAATGTTGTAAAACCTTATAATATAATAGTGATATATGCTTTCTTAAAAACGACTCTTTCCCTCTTGTTTTTCGTTTACCATATACATCATCATATCCCTCTTCCCACTTTTTAAGCATCAAAGGAATGACGTGAGGAGGGTGCTGCAAGTCGGCATCCATTATAACAACACAGTCGCCACTGGCATTATCAAACCCTGCCAACATAGCATTTTCCTTGCCAAAGTTTCGAGACAAATTTATATAACAAATGCGGTTATCTTTTTTTCTTAGCTGCTGAATAATATTCAGTGTATGGTCAGTACTACCATCGTTAATAAATAATATCTCCCAAGCGTAGCTGTTATTTTGCTGCATTAAGTCTGCTAAGGCAGTGTATAACTTGTTAAGACATGCTTCTTCGTTAAAGCAAGGAATAAGAATGGTAACTTTTCTCATTGCATAAAAGTTATTATTGCTTTGTTTTTTGTTCTGTAAAATATCTATATGTAACAAACTTTTCACCTCTCGCCTTTAGCATCTTAACGAGCTTATCAAGGCGATGTACCATAGCCCAACCGCTATTTTTCTTTATTATATATGGCATTTTATATTCTGGGTGCTCTTTAAGGTCGTAAAACTCCCATGGGTGGAAATAAGTAACAAAATAGCCATCATGACGCAGCACACGGCGCACCATAGCATGATAGAGAGCTTGTGGAAGATTATGAAGTGAAAGCCAAAATAACGGAAAACGTATTATAGGGGTAACAGAGGCTGGAATTTGTAATACTTTTCCTTTCATAAAATACGTACGAGGGTCAGTAAGATGCATATAACGACCGGGAATAAAAGCAGGATTGAGCGATGAATTATAGCTATATCCTGCCTTTTCTATATCAGCATCTGATACAGGAAACATACGTGGCTGCCTATATCCATACACCTTAACGCCTGCTATGCGTTCTACAATCTCTTTTGATAGGAACACATCTTCTGGTTTAGGCTGCCAATGATCCACCCCATGACACGCCACCTCGTGTCCTTCTGCGACAATGCGCTGTATAATCTGTGGTGCGTGTTGAGCAAAATTGCCTGTACAGAAGAATGTTGCCTTTACATTGTTAGCTTTCAAGGAGTCGAGTATTCTGGTAGTTCCTTCTACAGAAACAGCCATACCCTCCTCAAGCGTAAAGGGCACACCGTGCTCCTTAGGGACATCAAATTCTTCTGTATCAAAACTCAATAAAATCATAACTTTTTGCTATATATTGATAACTTTGATATACACAAAGCCTATGCGTGTAATATTCTGTTTTATGCAAAGTTATCTATTATTAGCGGAGTATGCAAATATTATGACGAATAGTATATTGTGTAGTCCCATTGTTATGGTTTATTGCTTACCTAAAAAGCAAAGTATTGCCAATATATTTATTGTTACAATATAAAAAAAGATATAGTTTGCTTATTAATAAATAAAGTTTATTACATCTTTATACAAAAGTTTATCTTGAAAAATAAATTATTTTTAACGGAAAAATAAATTAAAAATAAGGCAAAAATAGATTATTTTTCATTGCAATGATTTATATTTTTATAAATAAGAGGTTATCTTCTTTTATTAAAAAGATAACCTCTTATATAATAACACATTACAAATGAGCGTACGTTTTATTCATCAAAGCCTGTGGGGCGAAACTGTTTTTGCTCCTCGCTATATATATACCCTTCTTCTTTCATGCGTTTTTTAACCTCTGCGGGGTCTTCATTAAAGTTATAACACAGCGATTCTAATGAATCAAATTCGCCATCTCGTAACAGCATATTCACTGCACTAACAAGTATAGCTGGTTCTTTTGGTAGATATTCCATATTCTTTTTTTAGTTTATTAAATTGGTTTTATATATGTTAAGACGGTTATATTCGTCTTAATAGTTTTTAAACGATGTAATTTCGTATAATTTATTTCATTGATTCTCCTACAAATTGTAATGGTAGAATGTCTTTAACAGAGTTGATGACATAAACACCTTCAGTACCATATAAAAGAATGCGAATGGGCTTTTTATAGCGATCTTCCATCTCGAGGAGTACCTGCCTACATGAGCCACATGGCACTATAGGGTTTTTAGTAAAGCCATAACCGTTGCGGGCAGCAATGGCAATGGTAGTGATAGGCTGGTCTGGCTGTGTAGATTGGGCAGCAAAGATAGCAGACCGTTCTGCGCATAAGCCTACGGGGAATGCTGCATTTTCTTGGTTAGCACCACGTATTTCAGTGCCATTAGATAGTAACAACGCTGCACCTACAGCAAAATTGCTATATGGCGAATAGCTCTTAGAGGTGGCAGATATTGCACCGTTAATGAGCTTTTGTTCTTGTTCGGATAGCTCATCGAGCTGACAAAATCCTATTTTGATGCTTAAATCTATTGTTTTCATGTTTTTTTATATTTTCGTTTTTCTATTGATTTAGCTACTATAAGAAACTGGTAAAAACCAGAAAGACAGCTTGAGATGAATCCTGGAAGTCCTTTCTTGTACTGCTGATCCATAATGTAAGCCTTAAAAAAACGCCATATAGGTCGCCATAAGAGTGCACCTAAGCCATATTGTTTGCTAATGCGTTTGTCTATTTCTCCGTCAGAATAGCGATTTATTTTTTCTATCCTCTCATGTAGATAGTTCTCATCAAGATGTATAAGCACAGCTCCATTGCTATCTGTAAGTTTGCCTATCCTTCCTTGCACTTGTGGGAAAGTATGCACGTATGGTGGCCAAATGGTGCCTTTACGTATAAAGAAACGTAGCTGAAAATCTCGTAATCGTCCCTTATCTAACACATTCATATCACGGTTACGGCGAGCTATGTATAATCCTTTAGGGCAGGCCTCTTGCTTGATAATATTATATAAGTAGGTACGAAGTTCTGTAGTAACAAGCTCGTCAGCATCTACTACAAGCACCCATTTATAACTCGCACTTTGTATGGCAAATGTACGTGCTGGCTCTGCGCTAAGGTGATTTGCTTTGGGAAAGGTAACTATTTTGCAGTTATATTCTTTGGCTATGGCGAGAGTATTATCCTTACTCTCCATGTCGCATATTACGATTTCATCGAAACATTTAACACTTTCGAGTACTTCACGTAGATATTTCTCTGCGTTATAAGTATTAATGACTACTGATATTTTATTTTCTTGTGGCATTGCTTTCATAAGAATATAGTTACTCTAATGTAATGCGTTTTACTGTGATTTCATCGGTAAGAAAGATGCGAGCATTCTCAGTAAACTTAGAGGGATTCTCTGTAGTATAATATTTTGTTGTGCCTTGCTTAGTACATTTTTTATCCATTTCAGGGTGTCGGTATAGATAATCTTTTAAAGACTGTGCAACATACTTTCCTTGTGCTACTATTTTTATTCCTTTGTTAATATGTTTTAGTATCTTAGGCATAAGTATAGGATAGTGTGTACAGCCTAAAATTATGGTATCTATTTGAGGATCGAGCCTCATAATATGCTCTATGCGCTTCTTAACAAAATAATCAGCACCCGGCGAATCCGCCTCATTATTCTCTATGATAGGTACCCAAAGAGGGCAAGCAATACCTGTAACTGATATTTTAGGCCATAGCTTTTGTATCTCAATATTATAACTTTTACTACGTACAGTACCTTCTGTAGCTAAAATACCTATATGATTAGAGTGGGTTAAAAGTCCTACTACTTCGGCTGTAGGACGAATAACACCTAACACACGGTTATCAGGTGCTATTACAGGAAGGTCGTTTCGCTGAATGGTTCGAAGAGCTTTTGCAGAAGCAGTGTTGCAGCCAAGAATAACTAAGCTACACCCCATATCAAAGAGTTTCAATACTGCTTGACGGGTAAACTCATATACTACATCAAACGAACGAGAGCCATAAGGAGCGCGTGCGTTATCTCCTAAATAGATATAATCATATTCTGGTAATAGCTTCTGTATAGCATGAAGGATAGTTAAACCACCATAACCACTATCAAAAACACCTATCGGACCAGTTTTTTGCAAGGATTGCATCATGTGTATATATAAAATTATAGATACTTTATATAGATTGTCTTTCAGCTATAACCCATCTTTTATAGCTATTTTAAAATTGCTGTAAGCATGCTCGTAATATCTTCACCTATAGCATCGTTTATGAAAGGAACAGCGTCGTTATCGGTATTAAAGATAAAAGCATAACCATTCTCCTTACCTATCTGCTGTAATGCCGCATTAAGCTGTTCTTTAACAGGCGCAAAAGTGTCTTGTTCGGCTTTCTGAAGGAGCCGTTCTGCCTCGCTTTTAAAAGTTTTGTTGCGCTGCAAGAGCTCTTCAAGCTCGGCCTGACGCTTATGAAGTATGGAAGGAGCAAGAGTGCGTTGTACCTCTAAAAAGTCTTCATAACGCATGTTAAAATCATCTTCCGACCGTTTTACCTCTGCATCATATTTGGCTTTAATAGAAGCATAAGTGCTTAATGCTTTTGTATAACCTGCCATAGCATGGAACACTTTGTTATAACTAAAATACCCAAACTTTAAGTTTTGAGCACTTATGAGCAAGGGAAAAAATATAATTAGAAGAGCAAAACAGATTTTTTTCATTCTTTTTTTATATAGATTTTTAACAAAAAGTGAAATCAACGCAAGAAATTTTATTCATGCGATGACTTCACCCTAAAGCCCTATTCCACAACAGAATGGGGTAAATATTTATGGGGGAAAGACACCCCACGACTTTTCTTTATTTAGTTTTTGATAGCTGAGCCTTAACCTCGGCGGTAACGTCCTTGCTGATAGCTTCATTTATATATATAGGCTGACCAGCTGCCTTTTCCATAATATAGGTATAACCACCTCTTTTAGCAACGGCAGCAATAGCTTTACGTACCTTATCAAGTACAGGACCAAGAAGCTTTTGTTGCTCTTCGTTAAAAGCCTTTTGATTGTCTTGTGCTGTCTGCTGTATCTTTGCATATAGCCCCTGAAGCTCTTTTTCGCTTTCAGCTTGCTTAGTTGGGTTCATAGTGTTCTTTGCTTTTTCATATGCCTCACCTTTACGTTGAAGCTCAGCTTGCATTTCTTCTATCTGCTTTTGGTACTCCTTTCCTTTAGCTTGTAGCTTGTTTTGGATAGCTATAGCCTCTGGAAGTGATTGTAAAAGAGCCTGAGAGTCGAGATGACCAAACTTCTGAGCAAACATTGTCATTGGTGCGCATAGCATCAATATCAATAATAACTTTTTCATTTTTTGTTGTTTTGTTAAAGTGTTTATAATTTTTTTTATTTATTAATTAGAAATACTACCGAGAGATTGCAACACTTCATTGCTTATATCGATAGCTGGTGAACCGTAAATAATACCTGCCGTTTCGCTCGAACGGTCGATAACCATACTATAACCACGCTTTTCTGATATTTGCTTAATAACCGTATATACTGCATCTTGTATCGGACTAAGCATTTCTGAGCGTTTTTTTGCTAATTCTCCTTGTGGCCCAAAGTATTTTAACTTAACCTCTGCAGCCTTCTTCTCCTTATCCATAATGGCATCTTGACGTTTCCTTTTTTCCTCAGGGGTTAAAGTAGATAAGTTCTTTTGATAATCTCGGTAGAGGTTAGCAGCATCTTTTTTTACTGCATCTATTTGCTCCTGTACCTTCTTACTTAACTGGTTAAGCTCATAATTAGCCTTTGTATAATTGTCTATATGATTGAGGATATATTCCATATCTACAAGTGCAAAGCTCTGCGCATTAGCTGATATTGACAAAATAGCCAGTATAGATAGCAATATTAGTTTCTTCATCTTTTATGTTTTTTTATTAGTTTCTTCTAAGTCTTAAAACTCTTGTCCAAGTATAAAGTGGAATTGACTTCCGCCTTTCTGACCATATACCTTATCAAAGCCATATGCCCAGTCGATACCCATCAACCCTATCATAGGTAAAAATATACGTACACCAAGACCTGCTGAACGCTTTAATTGGAAAGGATTGAACTTGCTGGCCTCTGTCCATGCATTACCAGCCTCAACAAAGCCAAGTCCATATATTGTAGTGTTGCCTAAAAGGAATGGATAACGTAGCTCAAGAGTTAAGCGATCGTAAGCATAACCTTCAGCACGATACGGAGTTAGCGAACCGTTTTCATACCCACGTAGTCCAATAGTTTCGGTAGCATATCCAGTAGAGTAACCACTCATACCATCACCACCCATATAATAGGTTTCAAATGGACTCTTTTTATACTTATTATAACTACCTAATATTCCAAATTCTACACGAGTCATCAATACAAGATTCTTTTGTCCATTAGTAAGAGAAGTAAAGGTACGTGCCTTAAATTTCCACTTATGATATTCTATCCACTTATATTTTTCCTGTTGCTCTGCACTATATGCACCCGACTTAAGATCCGTTGCCAAATGCTCATAATCCTTATTATCCCACTTACTCCATGGAGGAGTGATCGTAAGTGATGCTATAAATTCGGAGCCACGACGTGGGAAAAGCTGATTATCTGTAGAAGAACGGTTAAGCGAAATACTTAGATTTAAGTTGTTTGCAGTACCGTTAGCCATAATAAAATAACGCCAATTTTTAAGCATATAACGCTGATAAGATAACTGAAGAGATAGGGTAAAATAGTCATCTGGCCATGTTAGACGCTTACCCCAACCAACGTTAACACCTAATAATTGTATATATTTGTTAGGGTCAAGATAGTTTTCGTAGTTGTTATAATTATAATTACCATATCCATACCTATAGTTATAGTAATTATTCATATAAGCATTGTTATAGTAGTTGCTACTTACATCGGTCTGTTTGCTATAATAAGAACCCACGGAAAACTGAATAGGACGCTTCCCTCCAAACCAGTTAGTAGAGTAATTTACACTATAAGATTGATAGTATCTACCATTACTTTGTGCACTTAAAGACAAAACCTCTCCATCGCCAATTGGTAAAATACCACGGTGTTCACGGTTTTTATTAAAGAGGTTAGCTATAGAGAAATTGTTTAGCTTTAACCCTACTTTACCTACAATACCTGTTTGTTGCCAGCCAAGAGATAACTCTATTTGGTCATTAGATTTTGGTTTTAAGTTCCAATTAAGATCTACCGTACCTGTTTCATAATTTGGTTTTACATCTGGATTAACATGTTCTGGGTCAAAATGTCCCATAGATGCCAATTCTCGAGCTGTACGTTGCAGAGCTTCTTTAGAGAAAAGATCGCCTGGTTTGGTACGCATTTCACGACGTATAACATTTTCATATAAACGGTCATTACCATTTATACGAACATGATTAATATGAGCTTGTGTACCTTCAAATATACGCATCTCCAAATCAATGCTATCTCCATCTATATTTATTTCCGTAGGTTGCAGATTGTAAAACAAATAACCATTATTCCAATACGCATTTCCTACAGCATCTTCGTCCTCAGATAAACGCTTATTAAGGCGCTTTTGGTTGTACACATCTCCCTTATGCATATCAAGCAAACGTGATAGATAATCAGTACTATAAACAGTGTTTCCTACCCAAGTTATGTTTCGGATATAGTATTTCTTACCCTCATTAATCTTAATATATATATCAACGTGTTTTTTATCAACATTGATTACACTATCTTTAACGATGTTTGCATCTCGATAACCATATTCATTATATTTTGAAATAAGATTTTTCTTATCCTCTGCCCAACGCTCTGGGGTATATTTTTTAGATTTAAAAAAGTTAGCAAATTTACCAGATTCGTGTATTTTAGCAAAAGCACCTTTTTTAAACAAGTTTCCTTTCAGCTTTTTATCAGAAACCTCTTTATTACCTTCTATGATAATATTGCGGACTTTTATTTTTTGTCTTTTATCTATATTTACATCAAGGATAACATGTTCCTTACTATTATCATCATGTTGTATTATATTTATTTCTGCATTTTTATAGCCTTTGTCTTCAAAATATCTTTTTGCAATCATCTTAGCACGGTCTATCATGTTAGGTGTTATTTGCCCACCTTTTAATAGTCCGAGCTTACTTTCCATATCATCTTTTTCCTTTTTTGATACCCCATTATAGTTAATAGTAGATACACGTGGCCTTGCTTTTAAATAAATGTTGAGATAAATATCTTCACCAACAATAGAATCGGCACTTATAGAAACATCAGAAAAGAGACCATGCTTCCAATATCGTTTTACAGCATCTGATATAGCTGTACCGGGCACTTCTACTTTTTGCCCAATAGAAAGCCCAGAGATACCTGTTAAAACATAATCTTCATAACCTTTAATACCAGTAACATGCATTCCTGCGATGCGATAAGTAGCAGGGACACCTGAATATGAAATATTAGGTTTGATAATTTTCTCTTGTGCATTAACAGTATATATACCTCCAGTAGCAAAGGCTATAAGTATTAATATTTTATTTATATTTTTCATCTATATCACGTTTGCTTATTTATTTTCATTTTCTATTTGGTATCCAGTCTTTCCGAATCGGCGTTGACGACTTTGGAAATTAGCTATAGCTTTGTATAAATCTTCTTCTGAAAAGTCCGGCCAAAAGGTATTACAGAAATATAGTTCAGTATAAGCTATTTGCCAAAGTAAATAGTTCGATATACGTACTTCTCCCCCAGTCCTTATTAATAAGTCTGGATCAGGTATAGAAGCTGTAGTAAGGTGTTGTGAGATTGTTTCTTCTGTAATATAAGTCTTTATATTATCAGCATTGAGCTGAACGTTCTTTTGCTGTAACTCGCAGGCTATATCTTGTGCTGCTTTTGTTATTTCCCATCGTGCAGAGTAGCTAAGAGCTACAACCAACGTAAGCCTTTTGTTATTTTTTGTATTATTGATAGTACGTTTAAGAGCCAATTGTACATTACTTGGTAAACGTCCAATGTCCCCAATAACAAGTAATCGCGCATCATTTTTCATAAATATTTCATCTTCTAAAGAAGAGATAACAAGCCCCATAAGAGTGGATATCTCATTTGAAGGACGATTCCAATTCTCTGTTGAAAATGTATAAAGTGTTAGATATTTCACTCCTATTTTGCCACATATATTTGTTATACGTCGCACAGTTTCTACTCCAGCCTTATGTCCTTCTGTACGTGGCTGGTTACGTCTTTGTGCCCATCTGCCATTGCCGTCCATAATAATAGCTATGTGTTCAGGAATGCGGGTCATATCTATTTTTTCTTCCATAATGAAAAAAATAAGGTGCTTGATAAAGTTTTCTCTATATGTGCTATTTATGTTAATGTTGAATATTTATATATATATTAAAAGATTATCTTAGCAATCTTCTCCATACTTTACTACCATTAATTATCCATAGGTTATTATTTTTATCTATAGTAGCTGCCATTGTTTTTGCTGTAGTTGTAGAAGAAGGTATTGTGTATGCTTTATTCTTTTTCCATGTTATACCCTGATCGTAACTTATTAGCAGTGGAGCTATTTTGTTATCGCTTGTCAACCCTAATGCTATTGGACAATTATTATAGCTTGTTACAATAAGATTTTTATATTCAGGAAGCGTATAGCTTGAAAACGATTCTATAGTGTTCCAATTATAATTATTGCTATTGTTAGCAGTATTTATAAGTCGTGTCCATTCCACCATGTTTTTATTTGAGTTATATCCAATAAAAAGTAAACGTTTTAAGTTGTTTCCAGAGTTAGTGGAAAATAATAAAGCATCGCTAATACTACATATAGGCAAATCTGAAACATCACTTGATAATACTTCCTCTTTCCATGTTTTACCATTATCTGTTGAAATTTTAATTTTATTATCTGCTGTGATAGCATATAAAGATAATGGTGAAGCAAAGAGGCTTACTATATTATTATCTTCATTTACAACTGTCCAAAGCTCTCCATCATTAGAACTCAACACTTGATGGTTATCCAGTATAAAGAGTGTATTATCTAATGTTACTATATTTTTGTATGCGTCTTTTGAGAAAGTATGACTATATTTTTCCCATGTATTTCCATCTGTTATAGATGTAGAATATAATGTAGTAGTTGTTTCATTTACACCTGCTACAAAAATTTTATCATTAGTGCAAACAGCTTTTGTTGCAGAGAGAGTTTCAAAAGGTTTATAGTCCTTTAAATCTGTCCATGCTATATTATTATTATTTTGCTGCTTTTCTACATTCACAGTAACAGTATATATGCGATATACTTTTGAATTATTTGCATATACATATAGCTTTCGTTCTTTGGAAAAGTCTATAGAATCGTTTGTTCTATATGGTTTAAATGTATCATTAGTAAGCGATTTTATAGCAATAAATCCACCGTTTTTGGTTTTTATAGATGCTAAAACAGCATTAGTCTTTATGCCATAAGGCAGCATCTCTGTATTATAAATCTTAGCATTAGCATGATCTATATGAAATTTATATTTATTTCCAGCACATATTGCTATATAAGTGCTATCCTTGCCATTCTTTCCTATGGTGTCTCTAACTTGTTTTAGCTTTCCCAATGTAAAGCTCATTATGGCTGTATCATCATAATTTACATCTTTATTTTGCGTATCTTCTGTTAAGCACGAAGAAGTTGCAAACAATGTTGCAGCTGACGTGATGAGCGTAAATATCTTGTAGTTCATCTTTATTCTAATAAATAATTTATCTGCAAATTTAATTAGAAAACTTTATATATCACTGCCTTTTAGTGGTTTATTATGAAAATAAGCAAAATATATTAGTTTTTTAAGGTTGTTTAGTAGTGATAGATATGTATTATCATGCTATTTGTTTCTATTTTATCTCATTTGATATGTTTTATATTATATTATTTTCATCATGAATAGAGGTTTTATTAATATATAATATTTAGCCTGTATATATCTTTATAAAAATAGTCTTTATATAAAAAGGTCTTAAAGTCCACTTATAGAGTTTGAAATAATTACTGCAAGAACTATAGCAGTGATAACAACATATAGCCAATCGCGCTGAATAGCAAAGTCGAACAAAGAGAGGATTATGCGCGAAATAGGGGTTAGCAGCAGAATGATGACCCCTAATTGGATACAGTTTTCTGCTTGCTTTTGGTACACACCTGCAAAAATTCCTTTCAATGTTGTAAGATTAGTAGCCTCACCGTGGAACTTATGATAGTTTGGTATAGTATCTGCACCATGACAGATGAGATAATAAATACCACCTATTAAAGCTATCGTTGAAGCAGTAATAACACCAATGCGTAGCGTAGAACTGATGAGTAACTGCATCTTTTTACTTTCGTTATTCGTTTCCATATCCTAAAATTTACCAATTATTCCATTATATATCATATTAAGAGCTACTAAAACTATTGCTATTGAGAAAACTTTTCTTAGAATATTTACATTAAGACGTTTTAGCAATTTTGCTCCTGTTAATGAACCACATAGTACTCCAATGATAATAGGAAAAGCTATTCCTGGGTCAATATATCCACGTTGAAGATATACTACAGCAGAAGCAACAGCAGTTACGCCTATCATAAAATTACTCGTAGTAGTACTCACTTTGAAAGGTACTTTCATAGCAGTGTCCATAGCCAACACCTTTAAAACACCACTACCGATACCTAATAAGCCTGATAAAATTCCTGCACTAACCATTATAGAGAATCCTCCTCCCACATTTGTTAGTTCGTAAGATTTAATACCTTCTTTGGTAGGATAAGTGCCATAGAGTTTTAGCTTCTTAGCCATTGTACTACCTATAACGTTAGAATGGTCGGTTTTACGTCGTTGTTGTAACACAGCTGTCATCATCATAACAATGCCAAATATAACAGCAATAATATTTGTAGGCATCCAAATGGCAATAAAAGCTCCAAGAACAGCTCCTATCGTAGTAGCTATTTCGAGAAACATTCCTAAGCGTATATTTGTAATACCTTCACGAACATATGCACTTGCTGACCCTGATGAGGTAGAAATAGAAGCTATAAGAGCTGCTCCTATAGCATAATGAAAGTCTATACCAAAACCTAAAGTTAAAACCGGTATTACTACTACCCCACCACCTAATCCTGTTAAAGATCCTAATAGTCCTGCTAAATATGCAGCTAATATTAAGATAAGTGTAAACGTTAAAATTGTCATCCTTATATCTTTTATACAAAGGTAAATAAAAGTTTATCAAAAAGGTGCCAAAAGTTTATTTTTTTTACCATTACAATCTAAAACTTCATATAAAGAGAATGGATATTGTATTATAAAAAAATCCCAATTAGCATTATACTAAATGGAATTTTTCTGTACTCTGACTGGGAATCGAACCCAGATCAAAGGTTTAGGAAACCTACGTTCTATCCATTGAACTATCAGAGCAACATTTGTTTATATCTGCAAAGGTAATTATTTTCCTTCGTCAAACAAAGAACATGACTAAAATTTGGGCAATAATCACGCGAATAAACATACCTAAAGGATAAACAGTGGCATAGCTTATATTACTTGATTCGTCCTTAGAAGTATCATTGGCATAACCCAAAGCCATAGGATTAGCCATGGAACCACATAAGATTCCACACATAGTACCAAAATCTAATTTCTTTGTTTTTAGTGCTATAACGCCTATTATAACAGTAGGTAATACTGTTATAGCCAAACCTAACCCTATCCATAACAATCCTTCGGGACGTACTATAGTATTTAAAAAATCCTTTCCTGCTTCTAAGCCTAAGCACGCCAGATAGAGGGACAATCCTAATTTGCGAAGCATGAGAGAAGCACTTCGGGTAGTATAAGTTATTATTCTGAAACGCGGGCCAAAGGCACCTATTAGGATTCCCATAATAATAGGACCACCAGCAATACCTAAACGTATAGGAGCGTCCATGCCAGAGAATGTTAAAGGGATAGTACCTAAAGCAAGACCAAGTAGCATACCAAAGAGAATACTTGCTACGTTAGGTTCATTAAGTGTCTTAACAGAATTTCCAAGAAACTTCTCTGCATGAGCAATATCTTCATGCTGCCCAACAATAGTTAAACGGTCACCGTAACGAAGTACAAGATCTCCTGTTGCCAAAAGCTTGATATCACCACGAAGCACACGGCTAACTGTAACTCCATAAGTTTCACGAAGGTGCAAGTTTCCTAAATGTTTACCATTTAGAACGCTACGAGAAAGCACAACAACTCTACTTTCCATTTTTGTGTCAAGGTGATTCCAGTCTATCTTTTCTTTGTTAAGATCGCGATGAACCATCTTGCCAAACATTATTTCCATAGCTTCTTTCTCATGGTTACCTGTTACAACAAGTATGTTATCATCTTTTTTAAGCACTGTATCTGGCATAGGAGTAACCACATCCTCTCCACGCCATATACGTGAAATAATAAATTTTTGATGACTTCCTTCTGCTATTGCACCTATATTTTTACCAATTATTGCAGGGTTAGCTACAACAAATTGTCCTACAAAAGTATGATTATCATTTTCGCGCGACTTTGATTTCATATCCTCAGCCCTTGCAAATATTTTCCTTATAATTATCATTGAAAAGATAACCCCCACCACACCAAGCGGATAAGTAACAGCAGTTGCTAAAGCAGCACGTGCCCCACTCACACCAGCATGCTGAAGAGCTTGCTGAGCAGCACCAAGGGCAGGAGTATTAGTTGTTGCACCACTAAGAATACCAACCATATCCGACATAGGAATATTAAATATATACACAAGAGCAATAGAAAACAAAGTTCCTAATAATATTACAGCTAAAGACCATATATTAAGCCCTAAGCCTTCATGGCGCAATGACCCAAAGAAATTAGGTCCCACATGCAATCCAAGTGTATAAACAAAAAGAACAAGACCAAAAGTCTCGCAAAAAGAAAGCATTTGCTTATCAACACTTAAGCCAAAGTTACCTACGGCAATGCCTATAAAAAACACAAAGGCTATGCCAAGAGAAATACCAGCTACTCTTATCTTGCCAAGTGAAAGCCCTATAGAACAGACAAGAGCAACAATAGTAATACATTGTAGGGCAGAGTGTAAGGAAAAAAGCCCGTTAATCCAATCCATACTTGTTATAATAAGTGTAAATATTTTTCTAAAGGAATTCCTCTATTCTTATCTTCATTATCCTTGTTATAGTCTATAAGCATATATACCCCGTCCATAGCTTTACGAGTACTACTAACAAGAGCTTCACCTCGTAGCAGATGCCCTATAAGGATAGCAGAGAAAATATCTCCTGTACCGGGGAAGTGGACAGGAATTTCTGTATAAGGAAGTGTGAAATAATCATCATCAATATGGTTATAACCCACCACAGAGGGCTGACCATCTACAGTTATAGATGTTATTAAAGCCGACCTTGTGCCTATTCTACATAAATTGTCTAACAGCTCTTTTGCTTCTTTTTTAGTTACTCCCTTTTCCGAGAAAGACGCCCCTGTGAGATAACAAGCCTCTGTATAATTAGGAAAAGTAAGGTGAGCCACACTTATCATTTCACGCATAGAAATAATAGTAGAAGGAGTAACACCATTATAAAGTTTTCCCTCATCACCCATAATAGGGTCTACATAGATAGTTGTTCCGTTCTTTTCTTGTTCACGACAATACGCTGAAATTATTTTAGCCTGATGTTCCGAACAGATAAATCCTGTAGCAATAGCATCAAAACTAAAGTTTAGTTCTTTCCAAATAGGAAAAACTTCCTTAATATAATTAGTAGTTTCTAAAATCTTAAACTTACCATAATCTAATGTATTAGAGACTAAAGCTGTGGGCAGATTATACACAGGGTTACCAAAATAAGACAAGATAGGCAGCATAGCTGCTGTTGCTACCTTACCATATCCTGCTACATCATTAATAAGAAGAATTTGTTTCTTATCCATTCAAATAACTATTAAACGTTTGCAAAGATACAGCAAACTGTATAAAAGACAAAATATTTAGTTGGTTTTGATTATTCTAAAAAGTAAGATAGTAACACTATATATTACGAGAATTAGCTGAAACAACCTACTTAAACGAAAAAATATTAATAATTACCTTTTATTGCTTTCCTTTTATACTATTTACTCCTATTAATAATATAAATACCTATTGTGGCAAAAGTACCTGCTAAAACATATTTCCAATAAAAGGTCTCATTAAGGCATAAACAAGAAGAGATAGCTCCTATAATAGGAATTAGCGAATTGTAAATAGCTATTTTTCCTACAGGATTACAGCTGATTAGCTTGTTATATAAAGCAAAACCTGTTGTAGAAATACCTATTAGAAGCAGCAATATCACAACACCCCAAGTAGTAATTATAGGGAAAGTACCTCCTGCAAGCAGTCCAAACACTACAAGCAAAGCACCACCTAAGGCAAGGCTATAACCTGTTCCTACAAAGATATCTACTCTATGGCTCAAACTGCGGGTGAGTAACGACGCAAAAGCAGAACATAAAGCATTAAGAACTATTAAATTGTCGCCCAATATAGAATAATCAGTCTCTTTTGAAGTATCGCCAAGATTTAACATAGCAAGACCAGCGAAACCTATAATACAACCAAACAACTTGTTTTTAGTCATCTTATCGCTTTTAAAAAATAAGCAAGCAAGAATAACTACTGCAAACACACCTAAGGAATTGAGTAAAGCAGCACGAGAACCTTGACTATGTGATAAACCAAAATAAAAGAATGCGTAATGAAGAGTAGTATTAAGCAGAGAATAAACGAAAATAAAATAATAGTCAGAAGTTTTGCTAACAGAAAAAGAGCGATGCAATCGTTGTGCTATAACGAGGATTATCAATCCTGAAATAAAAAACCTTACCCCAGCAAAAAGCATCTTACTCCCTGTCATGGAAGTAGTAATTTGAAACTCTCTAAACCCTATTTTTATTAATGGATAAGCCCACCCCCACACTATAGCTGCTATAAGAGCAAAAACAGTTACCCATATAGGACACTGAAAAATACTTTGCTTTCGTTCCTGAAACATCATACTCTTTCTTATTTGCATAATCTTTTTCACCTTAACATATAAAATACTTTTACAAAGGTACTGCTTTTATATCATTATAAGGAATATTTTATATAATGCTATATTTTAAAAGTTTTACTCACACAGTTTTGTATTATCTTTATAAAAGTAGATAAAAGCAAAGATAAAAATATTATATTACAAATCCTTAAAAAGAAATTTCACCGAAAAGTTAGATTATAATAACTTTTCGGTGATTATTTTTATAAAACCTAAAAGAACCTTCACTGCTCTTTTAGAACTATATGTTGCTACTACCAGCATTAATTTATATCATCTCCTTTTACCATTTATAATGGTAAACACCTATATATTAATGCTTTGAAGTAACGTCTACTACACTATATTTACCTGTATCATCTGCCACACCAAGCTCATAATACGTATCTTTGCTAACACCAACTATATCCTTTGTTTGTACCGCATTTGCCACTTTCCCTTGGTTAAAAATCACATTTACAGTATATCCTCCTTTATTAATATCAAAGTCGTAATAATACCAACTCTCACCATTTATAGTAGTAGCATGCATTGAAACTCCTGGCCACTGAACTCCTAACAAAGCCGAATTATCAGCGTCCCATGCCCATATATACACCTCGTTCCAGTCTGCCGGCTTCTTAAAGTAAACTCTTGCCTTATGAGGTGTAAAAGATAAAACGGTATACTTATGACGTACTATTGTAGTAATAGCACCATTTTGAACAATACCCACCGATAATGTTGCTGTCTTGTTCAAAGTAATTATGCCATTATCTGGCACAGCAGAAGAAGTTACTAAAGGGTCAGAACCATCTAAAGTATATACTAATTTAGCACTTTTTGCTGTAGCTGGCGAACTCACTTTTACCGCTACACTATTATAATATGTGCCTTCTGACTTATCAAATAATATTGTATTACCTGCGTATTTACCTGTATTTTCCAATAAATAAGCATAGTTATTACCATTAAGAACGTTAGTATACCCTGCTTCTGCCGACTCTTTACCAGCTTTTGTACCTACACAAACTATAAGTTTTCCGTTTTTACCAGTAACTTCTGCTCTGAACAGATCATGCTCTGAAGTAAGTATTTTATAATCGGACATATTTGTTATACCTACTGTTTTGCGAATATCTATCATAGACTTTATTTCTTCCTTATATTTTTTCCAATGCGGAAGAAAAACACATGGAGTGCCTGGCATGGCTAACATATAGGCATTGGCTGCTAATATGTTATTATTAATAGGATCTTTTGTATATCCACTGGCATTGCCACGATCCTGCATATCATGGTTTTCTACAAAAGTTACAGCATATCTTCTGAAATTAACATCGTGTATTAAGTTGTTCTCCGTGTTAAGTTTTGTCCAATCTCCATTATTTGCTGCATCTCGCACATTATATCTAAACTGGAAATCGAATGCCGCACTCTTTCTGTTTGTACGATTTATCCAAATCTTTATGGCCTCATTATTGTCCCAATATTCACCTACAGAAAACTCAATATTTGCTGCATCATTATAATTACCTACATGATAACCATCATATCCTTTTACCATGTCATAACGAAAACCGGTATATCCAAGGTCGTTTTTAAGATATTTCAAATAAGCTTTTATAACCTTTTGTACATTCTCGCTTTTATGATCTAAGTCGCGACAACCACCCCAATCAGCTCCTTCATCATTATTTATGCTTAGCTTATATCCTTGTTTGGCTGTGTTTCCACCATCATCATTAGCAACAATATCTGTTGGCAACATTTGGAAAGTCTCACCCTTATATGTCTCGACAGGAAAATCTACCCAAGAACCACCTGCACCAAGATTGTTACGATGGTTAATAACTACATCTGCAACAATACCAGTACCTTTTTCCTTAAAAGTTTTTATCATTTCCCTAAGCTCTGACTCTGTACCAAAACTGGAATTTTGCTTAAAATAATATACTGGCATATACCCCATATTTTTATAAGGAGTATTACAATCGCCGCTCTGTGGTACCCAAATAAGTGAAAAATACTTAGATAGCTCATCTGCCTGACTGGATAGATTTGTCCACTTAGTATCATCAAAAGAGTCCCAAGAAAAACCTTGAAGCATCACCCCTTCATAGTCTTTAGGCCACCCCTGAGATACCCCGACTTCCTCTACTTTTGGCTTAGGC
Organism: Prevotella amnii DSM 23384 = JCM 14753; assembly: GCF_000378745.1. GTDB lineage: Bacteria > Bacteroidota > Bacteroidia > Bacteroidales > Bacteroidaceae > Prevotella > Prevotella amnii. The sequence continues at coordinate 26,234 of NZ_KB905280.1, read as the reverse complement.
GGATTAGGTTCTTCTCCTGTAATGCCAAGATCACTGCCCTTAGCACAAGCAGATAGCAGCAATACTACGGCTGCTGAATAGGTAAAAGTACGAATTTTCATATCTTGATCGATTAATAAATAATAGTATATAAAGGTTGTATTAATAAATAAAAATAACAGCTCATGCTGAAGACTGCCATAAATAATTTTAGGCAACACTACATCATATCGCATGATAAAATTACATTTTGTTTTTTAACCTATAAAGGAAAATGATACAAATCAACACATAACCCTTGTGCAAACGTTTGCCCTAAATTTACCTACCCTCCTACTCTTCCATATAAAAAGTCCACAATTTTATAGCTAAAAATCACATCTTTCCAACCTAAACATAAACTGCTACATATCAACACATTATAAAATAGTTTGAAAAATAATTTATTTTTAGATGAAAAATAATTTATTTTTAGATGAAAAATAAATTAAAAACCATGTAAAAATAGTCTATTTTTGAGTACAATATAACATATTTTGCTCTTTAATAGTTTGCTGATGTTTGCTATAAAGGTAATCTTTCGTAAAACAAAACATATACTTCCTTACTTTTAAAAATTCCATTTACCTCTTCTAATATCCTATTTATATCTACTTTACAAATACTATTATAAAACATATATTTAACACCTTAACAATACCTAACATAACCTATTAGACAAACATGTCGTTATTAAAAAAAGATAATGTTGTTTGGCTTTTTGCATATTAATTACTATTTTTGCATGTTTTAAAAATTTATAATAACATAATATAACAATGTCATTAATAAAAATAAAAAAGGTTGAAACAAAGAAAGATTTAAAAACTTTCATTGATTTCCACCATGACCTTTACGAAAACAATCCCTACGATGTTCCTAACTTGTTTAGCGATGATATGAACACACTATCTAAAGATAAGAATGCTGCGTTCGACTTTTGTGAAGCAGAATATTATCTTGCTTATAAAGATGGTAAACTCGCAGGACGTGTAGCTGCCATTATTAATTATAAAGCTAACGAAAAATGGAAAATAAAAAATGTCCGCTTTGGCTGGATCGACTTTATAGATGATATAGAAGTGTCTAAAGCATTGCTAAATGCTGTAGCAGAATTTGGTAAAAGCAAAGGAATGGAACAAATAGTAGGACCATTAGGCTTTACCGATATGGACCCAGAGGGTATGCTGATATGGGGATTTGACAAGCTCGGTACAATGGCTACTATTTATAATTATGATTATTATCCTAAACACTTAGAACAGCTTGGAGGCTGGGAGAAAGACAACGATTACATCGAACAATTCATTACTATTCCTTATGGAGTTCCTGAGAAATATGCTCAAATAGCAAAAATGATACAACAAAGATATAATCTTAGAGTAAAAAAACTTACTAAAAAAGATGTCTTTGAAAAAGGATATGGACGCAAGCTGTTCGAGATAGTAAACAAAACCTACAAAGACCTATATGGATATTCACAGCTTACCGACAGGCAAATAGATCAATACGTAAACATGTATTTCCCTTTTGCTAACCTCGATTTCATAACAGTTATAGTAGACGGAAATAAAAACGATGCTATTGCAGGCATGGGAATAACTATACCTTCGCTAAGTAGAGCTCTTCAAAAATGCCATAGAGGAAGGCTGCTTCCTTTTGGTTGGTGGCATTTGTTGAAAGCTATTAAGTTTAACAAAACAGAAGGTGTCGACTGTCTATTAGTAGGTGTTTTACCCGAATATCGCACAAAAGGAGCAAATGCTCTTCTCTTTAGCGACTTAATTCCACGATTTAATAAAGCTGGATTCAAATGGGGAGAAACACAAGTAGAAATGGAAACCAACGAAAATATACAAAATCAGTGGGGACCTCTATCACCTGAAATTCACAAAAGACGTCGATGCTTTAAAAAGAGCTTACTATAAAAAGACACCATAACATTATCTCATAAAGAAAACTTTTCATAACCTCTAAAAAGGTAAAACTAAAAATCAATATGGTAGAAGAAACTAAAAACATAGTACAATACACCGATGATAACATACGACATCTTTCAGATATGGAACATGTTCGTACACGTCCCGGTATGTATATAGGAAGATTAGGTGATGGAAAGCTACCAGAAGATGGTATTTACGTTTTACTAAAAGAGGTTATAGACAACTCTATTGACGAGTTTAAAATGGAAGCTGGCAACAGAATAGAGATAGATATAGAAGATAATCTTCGTGTTACAGTACGCGATTACGGACGTGGCATTCCACAAGGAAAGCTCATTGAAGCCGTTTCTATGCTTAACACAGGAGGTAAATACGATTCTAAAGCTTTCAAAAAAAGTGTCGGACTAAACGGAGTTGGTGTAAAGGCTGTAAACGCTTTAAGCTCTAAATTTGAGGTGAAAAGTTTCCGCGATGGTAAAGTAAGACATCTATGCTTTGAAAAAGGCTGCTTGAAAGACGACAAAACGTCTAAAAGCAACGATGAAAACGGAACTTTTATATATTTTGAACCTGATAACACTCTATTTAAAAACTATAAATTTCTTGATGAAATAGTAGAAACAATGCTCCGAAATTACACTTACTTAAATACGGGACTAACCATCATGTACAATGGACGCCGTATATTAAGTAGGCATGGTTTGAAAGATTTACTAACCGATAATATGACCGTTGATCCGTTATACCCTATCGTACACATGAAAGGAGAGGATATAGAGATAGCATTTACTCATACAAATCAGTATGGTGAAGAATATTACTCGTTTGTAAACGGACAACACACCACACAAGGAGGAACTCATCAAAGTGCGTTTAAAGAACATATTGCTAAAACCATAAAAGAATACTATGGCAAATACGAATACATAGATATTAGAAATGGATTAGTAGCAGCCATAGCTATAAACGTAGAAGAACCTATATTTGAATCACAAACAAAAGTAAAGTTAGGAAGCACACTTATGGAACCTAACGGAGACACCATAAACAAATATATAGGCGATTTCATAAAACTTAATGTTGATAACTACTTACATATTCATAAAGAAGACTGTGCTGATATTTTAGAGAATAAAATAAAAGAAACAGAACGGGAACGAAAAGCGATGGCAGGTGTAACTAAGTTAGCACGCGAAAGAGCAAAAAAAGCTAATCTACACAATAAAAAACTACGAGACTGCCGTATACACTTTAGCGATATAAAGAATGATAGAAAAGAAGAAAGCTCTATCTTTATAACAGAAGGCGACTCTGCAAGTGGGTCTATTACCAAAAGTAGAGATGTTAATACACAAGCAGTATTCTCACTAAGAGGAAAACCACTTAACTCGTTTGGACTTACAAAAAAAGTGGTATATGAAAATGAAGAATTTAATCTTTTACAAGCCGCTTTAGATATAGAAGAAGGACTTGATACACTAAGGTATAACAAAATAATAGTAGCTACAGATGCCGATGTCGATGGTATGCACATCAGATTGCTAATTATTACATTCTTCCTACAGTTCTTTCCTGAACTAATTAAGAAAGGACATGTATATGTTTTACAAACACCTTTATTTAGAATACGTAACCGAAGAACAAAAATAAAAAACAAAAAAACAATCATAGAAGCTGACCAAAACAGAGTAAAAGGTGAAAAGAAAAATGACTTTATTACACGCTATTGCTACTCTGAAGAGGAACGATTAGAAGCTATTAACGACTTAGCACCTGAACCAGAAATTACACGATTTAAAGGATTAGGCGAAATATCGCCTGACGAATTTATACATTTCATCGGTCCAGAAATGCGATTAGAACAAGTAACACTTCATAAAACAGATCAGGTACAAAAGCTTTTAGAATACTATATGGGTAAGAACACCATGGAAAGACAAAATTTTATTATAGATAATCTCGTCGTAGAAGAAGACGTTATTGACGAAGATAGTTAGTAAAAACACAAACTTTTCAATAGCTAAACATATACTTATCAATATATATAAAACATAATTACACTTACTAAAAAGCCACAAAGTAATGAAAAAAACAACCATATTAATAATACTTATCACACTATTTCCTATATATTCTTTAGCACAAATAAAGTTTAATTTTGGGAAAAACTCACCTCTTCGCAAACTTCAACTCGCCGAAATGGCTATAAATTCTCTTTATGTAGATTCTGTAAACGAAGAAAAATTAGCAGAAGATGCTATACGAGGAATGCTTAAAGAGTTAGACCCTCATTCAACTTATTCCGATGCAAAGGAAACAAAAGCGATGAACGAACCTTTAGAAGGCGACTTTGAAGGCATAGGTATACAGTTTAATATGATTAATGACACTTTAGTAGTTGTTCAGCCAATAGTAAAAGGACCGTCTGAGAAAGTTGGTATTTCATCTGGTGATCGCATAATAGCTGTTAACGACACTACCATTGCCGGTGTAAAGATGGATAAAATAGATATAATGAAACGACTACGCGGTCCTAAAGGCTCAAAGGTAAAACTAACCATCATACGACGCGGAACAAAAGAACATTTACATTTTATTGTTACTCGTTCAAAAATCCCTGTACACACAATAGATGCTGCATATATGATTCGTCCAAAAATAGGATATATACGATGGAGCAGCTTCGGAGCAAAAACTTATACTGAATTTATGAGTGCTATTGACACACTTCAGCACAAAGGAATGAAACAATTAATAATTGATTTGCAAGACAACGGAGGTGGATATTTACAAGCTGCCGTACAAATTGCTAATGAATTCCTAAAAGATGGGGATATGATAGTATACACTAAAGGACGAAATATGAAGCAACAAGAGTTTCGCTCAAATGGTAAAGGAAAACTAAAAGATATAAAGATATATATACTTGTAAACGAGTTTACAGCTTCTGCAAGTGAAATAGTGTCTGGTGCTATACAAGATAATGACAGAGGAATTATAATAGGACGCCGTACATTCGGCAAAGGATTAGTACAACGCCCCATTGATTTGCCTGATGGAAGCATGATACGTCTTACCATAGCTCATTATTATTCTCCAAGTGGAAGATGCATTCAAAAGCCTTATAAAAAAGGTTATCAAGAGGATTATGATATGGATATTGAAAACAGATTGAAACATGGTGAACTAACAAATCCTGACAGTATACACTTTGATAAATCACAAAAGTTTTATACAAAAAGACAACATCGATTAGTGTATGGTGGTGGGGGAATAATGCCAGATATATTTGTTCCACTCGACACAACGCAATATACAAGATTACATCGACAATTAGCCATTAAGAATATAATTATGAATGCATATCTAAAATATGCAGATCAAAATCGTAAACAGCTAAAAAACACATACCAATCATTCGAAACTTTCAATAGAAACTATACTATACCTTTATCGCTTATCAATCAAATTATAACAGAAGGAAAGAAGCAAAAGATAGAAGCAAAAGATGACAAAGAGCTGCAAAACACTCAAAAATATATAAAACTACAATTAAAAGCTCTTATAGCTAGGGATCTTTGGGACACAAATGAATATTTCAGAATATGGAATGAGCAAAGCCATATTATAAAAAAAGCATTAGAAATAAGTCGCAAATAATAAAATTATATGTCTTTTACAAATACATATAAAAAATATTTATATTACTATTATTAAATAGTATACTTATAAAACTTTTGGGCAAAAGTTAGTTAATAAAAACAATAAAACTACTTTTGCTCAAAATACTCATTAATTTCCTTAAGTATATTACCATCTTTATGACTAATATCATTAACCACTTTCCCTTTTTCAAGTAAAAGAATGCGAGTAGAAATATCTGCTATAAACTGAATATTATGACTGGATATAAGTACTGTTGTACCATTCTCGCTACAAATATTCTGTATTTTTTTAGCTACAAAGATTTGAGACGAAGGGTCTAAATAATTAAAAGGTTCATCTAATATCAACACTTTAGGGGCAATTATCATTGCACCTATAATACCTATCTTTTGCTTATTACCCTGCGAAAAATCTTTAATTAGCTTATTTGTACCAAGTATTTCACCCCTATCTATATCATAAAATTCAGCTAAACGCTGTTTAAGAATAGGCTCTTGGATATGATATACCTTAGCAATAAATTCAAAATACTCCTCTGGTGTATAAAAATCAATCAAAAAACTACCATCTATAAAAGAGCCAACCCAATTTTTCCATACATCTGTATCACATACTTTATTACCTGATATAAGCACCTCACCTTCTGTACTCTGTATTAAATCGAGCATAAGACGCATCAAAGTAGTTTTGCCTGCACCATTATTACCTACTAAGCCCACCAACTCCCCACTTTGGATTGTTAAGGCTTCTATATCCAATACTGTATTATCACCATATTGCTTTTTAAGGTTACTAATCTGAATTTCCATCGTTTGTCGTATTTTTTAGTCGTTTATTTTCTTACTTTCTCAACTCTTCTAAGCGGGCATACTTTTGCTTCATAAATCTATTTACTAACATTTTAATAACTCGTTTGTGAAACATGAAAGCTAAAACACCAATCATACACAGGACAGCCTCTGCCATATAAAAGGACGGAAGCATTATTAGTAGAGCTATATAGACCACTACTCCTATAATAGGCATTAATCCATATACATTAAAACCCATATTAGCACCTTGATAATTAAAGAAGCCACTGGAGAAAAGATCTATCCTCTTCGATTTTAAACAAGTAATAAATAGCAACAGATCGACGGCAAAACTAAAGACTACAGATACTATTATAAGGTCTAATCTCCATAAATTAAAGAATACACCAGGTAACAATAACAACGAAGAAGCAACATTTAAGCACATAAAAAAGTAATATTTCGTGTTTAAATGCTCCTCAAGTACATAAGGTTTAGTAAAGAGTCCGTCGATAAAATTTGCTTCTATGCCTAACATAAACTGTCCCAACATAAATGGAGCGTAAAGAATAATAAAAATAAAGAATAAATAATAGCTTGACATAGCTGACCAACCCATATCTGTTTCATTTAGATTTACCAGTAGATAAAGATCTCCTGTAAACAACAATAAGAATAAAATAATGGGATTTTTAAAACGTTTTGTACGCCATAAAGCAGCCCATTCCATCGTAAAACGCCCTACCTTACTATTTTTCCTACTACTTCTTTTATACTCTTTTTGCTCATTATAATTATCTAAATTATAAATAAAAACAAACAAGCTACAAGCATATAACACTGTAATAACATCTATCTCAAAGGCTAAAGCTACCTCTGTAAGCATCGATATGCCAAATATCATTACAAATGTAATAAACATAAGGAAACAAGCAAAGCCTACCCAAGTAGCAATTCTTAAGAGATAATTATTGGATAAACGCACACTAGTAACAAAAAGTGCCATCGTTGTACTAAGTATATATGCCAAAACAAAGGTTAATAGAGCATACCCAACAGGCATAATAAGGCAAGCCACTATACCTATGAGTATGGGTGGAAAGGCTGTCCAATAATCTATTACACTTGAAGCTACGATAAACTGACCCCACGTCAGTTTTGAAATAGGACGAGATTTGATAGCATTATCCATACCGTTCTCCTCTATCTTCATCATAAACATTGACATAAGGCAAATAGGAATACTCCCCAATGCAATGGGAACAGCTGCTATTTGTAATGTTCTATCGTGTAAAATCTTAGTGATATTAGCATTTACCTCAAAAAGGAAACCACCTATCATTATCACTATACATAAGAAAAAATAGATCAATATACCCATTTTCTTCCAATCGAAGGTGCGCCTCTTTTGTGTCCACCATAATTGAAGTAATACTTTTAACATACTTATAAAATTATTATTGCTCCAACAAATATAAGAAGAAATGTATAATATATAACGCTTTAGAACATCATTTTGCCAAAACGATTAAAAAGCTACGTCTATAAAAACGCTAACATACACTTTTACTCTTTATTTTGCTTTAAAGACCTCTTTTTATGTTTAACCTTTAAACGATCAAAACCATTACCATAAACACCTGTTACCTGACTTTGTGTTACAAATGCATGCGGATCTATTTCATCTACTAATCTATACATTGCTGGTGCCTCTCTCTTGCGCGTTACCGTAAGAATAAGTTTTGTTTTATGACCTGTATAATAGCCTTCTGCATCAAGAAAAGTACAACCGCGTGGTATTGCACCACCTGATATCTTCTCTGCTATTTCTTCATAACGTTCTGATATAATAAGAAACTGTACCGACTGCCGACCTACACTCACAACCTGATCTACAACAAAGGCTATAGTAAACAATGTTATATATCCATAAATAACATGTTCCCAGTCATGTAAAACAAGATAACTAAGCGTTACTATAATAATATCTACTAACAAGATAACACGCCCTAACGAAATATTACGATACTTATTAACCATTGCAGCTACAATATCAGACCCTCCTGAGCTGCCATTAAATGCCAATCCAAAACCAACACCAACACCACAGAACAGACCTCCTATTATAGTTACCATGAAAGGTTGTGAATGAAGAATCATTGGATGAGGAAAGAAATGCCTCACAAGCCATGTGCAAATAGTTAACGTTACCACACCATAAATAGTACGAACACAAAAGCGCCAACCTAAAACCTTGAGTGCTATTGCTAATAAAACAACATTCATTAAGAAATAAGTGTAGGTAATAGGTGTACCTGTACCCCAATAAATAATAGATGAAAGACCTGCTACCCCACCATTACCAATATTATTTGGCAATAAAAAAATAGCCCAACCTATAGCATATGACATCATACCTACGGCTATCATTACATAATCGATGATCTCACGATACAAAAGTTTCTTACTTATACTCACAGTTTATCTAAATAAAATAGGTGAATGATTATGTGTGCAAAAGTAGACATTTTTTCCCATATATATATACTATAAACATGTATAATACTCATTTTGAGTTTTTTTTTGTACCTTTGACTTTCAATTAAACATAACTATAGCAAATGAATATTTTCACAAAATATAGTATTGAGTTAGCTAATCAAAAAGATTATTTAGATCAATTATTCTCTGTATATCCTCTAAGTCCTGACTCTATTCGTGAAATAAATAAGGATACTTGGCATAATATTGAAGAATATTACAAGTCTTATAATAACGTAGAACTTTTCAAATCTTTATTAAAATTAAAACTGTTTCCTATAAAAGACAGTTATGTTTCTTTCTTTAAACATGCAAAATCAGCAGTAGAAAGGAATCCACTAACTGTCAATAGAATTTGTGGACGTATTAGAGAATTAGGACTTGATAAACTATATGAAAGATGTACACAACCAAAAGAGACTAACAGACAGATAGGACCACTATTTACAAACTGGTTAAACTCTGGTACTTTAGGCTGCTTACCTATTGAAGAAGATGCTTTCTTAAATGCAAAAGACTTTGCTATTCTGAAAGGAACAGACCAATCTTTAAAAGAATTTGCACATAAATATTTAGGCTATAATAGAAATAAAGGGTTAGACTTCATTGCTAAACGCAAAAATAAATATATCATAGGTGAGGCTAAATTCATTACAGATGAAGGTGGACACCAAAACGATCAGTTCTTAGATGCAATAACAACACTTAATACTCCAACAAATAAAGATGTCATAAAAGTAGCTATTTTAGATGGTGTCCTATATATAAAAAGTAGAAAGAAAATGTATACAACTATTACAACCAACAGTCTTAATATAATGAGTGCATTGTTATTAAAAGACTTTGTTTACTCTCTTTAAACTTATGAAAAATCTACTTATAAAAGGTAACAATATTGATGGTCTACAGCTCCTTTTAGATAAAGGCTATAAAGGAAAAATAGATCTTATATATATAGACCCTCCTTTTGCTACTGGAGGGACATTTTCCATAGACTCTGGAGGAAGAGTTGCTACTATTAGTAAATCGAATGATGCTAATATTGCTTATACTGACACGCTAAAAGGGAGAAACTATTTAACATATATAAGAAAACGCATTGAACTCTTATACCTATTATTATCAGATAAAGGGTCGTTTTATCTACATATAGACTACAAAATTGGACACTATATAAAGGTGATGTTAGATAGTATTTTTGGTATAGAAAACTTTAGAAATGACATCACTCGCATAAAATGTAATCCTAAAAATTTTCAAAAAATAGGATACGGTAACATAAAAGATATGATTCTTTTTTATACTAAAGGAGATAATCCTATATGGAATAATCCTATATTTGAATATTCTGAAGATGAAATAATCAAACGCTATAATAAGATAGATGCAAATGGCAGGAGATATACCACGGTTCCTCTTCACGCTCCTGGAGAAACTAAAGGCAAAACCTCACTTCCTTTTAAAGGCATATACCCTCCTAAAGGGAGACATTGGCGCACTTCTATTGAGGAATTAGAACAATTGGATAAGAAAGGATTAATAGAATGGTCAAGCAATGGGAATCCACGCAAAATAAACTATGCAGACGATAGAATAGGGAAAAAAGCGCAAGATATTTGGGATTTTAAAGATCCTCAATATCCTATTTATCCTACCCAAAAGAATGAAGACCTTTTACATTTTATTATCAAAGCATCTTCATCAATAAATTCTATTGTATTAGATTGCTTTGCAGGTTCAGGTACAACTCTAAAAGCTGCTAATCGCTTAGGCAGGAAATGGATAGGGATAGATCAGTCGGAACTTGCTATTAAGACTATTAAAGAGAACTTAAGAAGTGAAGGATTATTCGCTGCAAAATATGATTATATCACATTATAATTAACCAAATATAGATGACTGAAGATTTTGATATAAGAGAAGAACGATTACGATCGGCTGAAAAAGATTTTGAAAATGCGCTACGACCACTGAAGTTTAGCGACTTTAGCGGGCAAGATAAGGTGGTAGAAAACCTTAGTGTCTTCGTAGAAGCTGCTAAATATAGAGGAGAACCTTTAGATCATACCCTATTACATGGACCTCCCGGATTAGGCAAAACCACATTAAGCAATATTATTGCTAATGAGCTTGGAGTAGGATTTAAAATAACATCAGGACCTGTACTTGACAAGCCGGGCGACTTAGCCGGCATTCTTACCAGTCTTGAGCCTAATGATGTTTTATTTATAGATGAAATACATCGCCTATCACCTGTTGTAGAGGAATACCTATACTCTGCAATGGAGGATTATCGCATTGATATAATGATAGACAAAGGACCATCTGCACGCAGCATACAGATAGAACTTAACCCATTTACTTTAATAGGAGCTACTACAAGAAGTGGTTTACTTACAGCACCATTACGAGCACGATTTGGCATAAATATGCACTTAGAATATTATAACGCAGAAACTATTCAACGCATTATTAAACGATCGGCTGCACTACTAAAGGTGCCTATAATAGACGAAGCTGCAGAAGAAATAGCTCTTCGCTCACGTGGCACACCGCGTATATGCAACTCTTTATTACGCCGTGTACGCGACTTTGCACAAGTAAAAGGCAACGGAACAATTACTCCAAACATTGCCACAATGTCTCTACAAGCACTTAACATCGATCAATACGGACTTGATGAAATAGACAATAAAATATTACTTACCATCATTGATAAGTTTAAAGGTGGTCCTGTTGGGGTTTCTACCATTGCTACTGCTATAGGAGAAGATAGTGGAACAGTAGAAGAAGTATACGAACCATTTCTCATTATGGAGGGGTTTATTAAACGAACACCACGTGGACGCGTTGCTACACAACTGGCTTATGAACATCTTGGACGCAATTATCAATCTGCTAATCCTATGCAGCCTAATCTCTTCGATATGTAATTTATTTAAACAAAACTAACTATTTACTCGCTATAATCATAAATATTGAGCAAATAAATATATCGAAAAAACGTATAAACAGTAAATATAAAGACATTTTTACGAATTATAAAAGAAACTGATATAACAACGTCCTTAAAAGAAATATTATACTATAATAATAAGCAAAGTACAATTAAAGAAAAAGAAAAGGTATCCTTAAAGAAAAGAAAAGGATACCTTTTTTATTGCTATAAGCGAAACATTGAACCGAAAAATAACTTATTTTTATATCATTTTTAATCTATTTTTATATAAAAAATAATCTATTTTTCAAAACAAAATATATGCCGTTAATATACAGATAGTTATGAATACAGGCAAGATAGATGCTTTTTTGTATATTTAAAAGCTATATTTTAGCACACTTTATCATATAATGCTCACCGTTAATAAGCGTGGTAGCAAATAAATAATCCTTACCACCTTCGCTTAATTTAAGCCGTTTACGCAGCTCACTAACAGTTTGGGGGAAGTTTCGAGTAGCTATATTTGCTTTAGAAAGACCAGATAAAAAGCGTTTAAGGCTCTTTTTATTAAACGAAGAAAAACCTGTTATTACAAACGATCTACCAGGAAAATTAGCGATTTCATCGAAAGAAACAAACAAATGAGAGTTAGGAGCAAGAGCATATACTGGATATTTTTGAGTAATAACACCAAAAGAAGCTGCTTTCATCAACGAAGAATTAGGTTCATAAAGATACATACCTATCTGCAATTGTTCGGTAAAAAGGCGTAAAACAGCATTTTTAGCCTCTTCGATAGAAAAACTTACTACCTGATCATCATTTATACTAAAAATCTTCATATTTGATGATGAAAGCCCTAAAAGTCTCGCTTTTTCTTCAGATTGCAGAACTAAAAGAAGTTCCTTACACTCGTTTTTTACCGATAAAATATGTACTTCTCGTACAACATCACCCACACTACAAAGATCAGTCGCAGCTTTATGCCAATCGAGCATAGGTGATAATTTAATTACTACATACTGTGCTTTTAAAAGCAACTCTTCCTCTATGGGAATAATATTAGGACTACAATCGGATATAAACACCGTTTTACCACCATTATAATCACGACGTGCAGGATCGATAAAAATAACAGTAACAGGATCTGTTATATGTAAATAGTTAATACCTTCGGCATTAACAATCTCTATGATGGTACGCTCATAGTGAAAAAGATCAAAATTATACTGTGCTATTTCACACAACTCTTCTTGCTGCTCTACATACACTGCTTTGTCGAAAGCTCGAGCCATAAAAGAGAAATCTACGCCAAAACCACCAGTAAGGTCGAGCAAAGAGGTAGACAAAGTAACTTTTTCTCTATCACAGTTACCAATAATACGTCTAACAAGATGATACTTATATATGGCAGTAGCCTCACTGGAACACTGCTCTAAAGAAATATGCTTTGGATAAATAATACCCTGAATATTTGCCCATGATGGCAACTTTATGCAAGCTTTCTGCCAACCAGCAATCTGGCTAAGTGCAAAAGAAATATTAATATCTTTATAAGTATTAGCTTTAAGAGCTAAAGAGCGAATATTATCAGTAAGATGCTCTGTTATAAATTTCCTTGTTTTGTCGCAGTTATCTGTAAGTGTACTCATTTACAACATATTACAATTTTACTAAACAACAAGTATAACATTGCCTTGTTTCTTTACATTACCTTTTATAACAATAAAAGAAAAGACCTACAAGGCACCTATATTTGCCTATCATTTAACAATAACCGCTCAGTTATTGCTATTACCTAACACTCTTATTACAGCCATACTTACTACAAAAGCAGAGCGAAACCTAAATTACTTCAATGCAGCTTTTTTTGCTTTAACATAATTACCAAAAATATTATCAAGTGCTAAACGCTGCTCGTTATCTAATGTGTCATTTGCAGCTATCAGACCTTTATAATAAGCCTTTATACGTGCATTTAACTTAGTTTTATTAGCAACCGTCATAGCCTTATTATCAAATTTAGAAAAAATACCGTCTAAATCCTTATATAAAGCAGGCTTCATAGTTTTTAAGAAAGCCATTTTTCCTGTAGTAGGAAAACTATCTCTTCTTGCCTCTATCTTCGGCTTTTTATCAACCTGTAAAGTATCAACAGAAGCCTCTACCTTATCTCTTGAAAATAAAGAAGATAAATTAATCTTACCAAACTCAACAGAAAGCGTATCTTTAAAACACAATACGGCAATTACTATACATATAAGAATAATAACTAATCCAAACACTTTTACCATACCACCGCTAATCTTTGGCATAGACATAGACGAACCTGATTTATTGAAATCGGCTAAAAACTCGCCTACATCAGCATAACGCTCACTACGCTTAAAAGCACAACAGCGTTTTATATGCTCACTATATGCAAGTGTTAATCCCATAGATTTAATAACTACACCAAGAGAATATATATCTACTAAAGCATCAGCAGCTATTGTTTCGTCCTTTAGTTCTGGAGCTATAAAACGCATAGCTTCACTACCTGGCTTAAGAGCATCTACCGAAAGTACACTAAAATCGGTTATCTTAGCTACATTATCATGCGTGGATATTAAAACATTATACGTATTTAGGTTACGATGTATAACACCTTGTCCATGAATATACTCCAAAGCAGAAGCTATCTGATTAACAATAGCTATCTTATCATCATCAATATGTCCTTCTAATAAATATGATTTCAAGGTAATACCATCTACATATTCTTGCTCTATACAAAGACCATATTCATCTGTCTCAATAATATCATTATAACGAACAACATTAGGATGACTAAGATTTTTAGAAATTTCAAATTCCTTTTTTAAGACATTACAAAACAAAACACGATCACGCAATTCCTCTTTTAAGGCTTTCAAAACTACAGTTTTATCGTCCTTAACTGCCTTTATATAAAGAAATATTCCCTTAGAAGGGAGCTTATGATAAGAAGAATAAGAAACCTTTTTTATGGTTTCAGAAGGTCTATTATCAGCCATTACTATTATTTTTATTAATTTATACGCTTAGTAAGTGTACAAAATTAGTAAAAAAACACACAATATTCAATGAATAGATAAAAAGAATAGTTATAAAATAAAAAATATCCTATAGCTTGATATACAAACTATAGGATAAAATACTATTAGAAAAAATGTTAAAACACCTCGTCTTTGTTATAGACAAAGTTTTTTTAATCAGCCAACTTAGCCTTAATAAACTCACGATTTAAGCGAGCTATATTAGCTATAGACTCATTCTTTGGACACTCTGCCTCACAAGCACGAGTATTAGTACAGTTACCAAAACCTACTTCTTCCATCTTAGCAATCATAGCCTTAACACGCTTTGCAGCCTCTGGCCTACCTTGAGGAAGTAAAGCAAACTGACTTACCTTAGAAGAAACAAAAAGCATTGCAGAACCATTCTTACAAGCGGCAACACATGCACCACAACCTATACAAGAAGCACAATCCATAGCTTCATCGGCATCTTGCTTAGGAATAAGAATAGCATTAGCATCTTGAGCCTGACCAGTACGCACTGTAGTATAACCACCTGCTTGCATTATCTTATCAAAAGCAGTACGATCTACCATACAGTCTTTAATTACAGGAAAAGCTGCCGAACGCCAAGGCTCTACCGTAATTACATCACCATCGTTAAAACGACGCATATAAAGCTGACATGTAGTAGCACCTGTTGCAGGGCCATGAGGGTGCCCATTTATATAAAGCGAACACATACCGCAAATACCTTCGCGACAATCGTGATCGAAAACAAAAGGTTCTTGACCTTCATTAATAAGTTCCTCATTAAGAATGTCGAGCATTTCAAGAAATGAAGTGTCGTCTGGAATGTTCTTCATCTCACGGGTATCAAAGTATCCCTTTGCCTGTGAACCACTCTGACGCCAATATTTTAATGTGAATGATAATGTCTTTGCCATGATTAATTCTTGTAATTACGTGTTTGTACCTTTATTGCTTCATACTCAAGGGTCTCTTTTAGGAGTATAGGAGCAGTCTCATCATTGCCCTGATATTCCCAACAACCTACATAAAAGAAATTCTCATCGTCGCGCTTAGCTTCGCCTTCTTCTGTCTGATACTCCTCTCTAAAATGTCCACCACAGCTCTCATTACGAGAAAGAGCATCATTAGCTACAAGCTCACCCATAAGAATAAAATCACGAAGATGAATAGCTTTATCAAGTTCTACATTCAAACCTTCCTTAGTTCCAGGAACAAAAAGATTTGTATCAAACTCCTTTCGTATAGCTTTCAACTTATCAAGACCTATACGCAAACCTTCTGCTGTACGACCCATACCAACATATTCCCACATGATATGACCCAACTCCTTATGGATAGAATCAACAGAACGCTTACCTTTAATACTCAATAGACGATCCATTTCAGACTCTACCTTCTTTTCTGCTTCATCAAACTCAGGAAGATCGGTAGAAAGATGAGCCCAAAGAGACTGATCTGCTAAATAATTCTGAATAGTATAAGGTAAAACGAAATAACCATCGGCAAGACCTTGCATCAATGCTGATGCCCCTAAACGGTTAGCACCGTGATCTGAGAAATTACATTCACCAATAGCAAATAAACCCTTAATAGAAGTCATCAGCTCATAATCAACCCAAATACCACCCATAGTATAGTGAATAGCTGGATAAATCATCATCGGATTATAATACTTAACACCATTTATCTCATTAGCAACCTCTCCAGGATTAACATTGGTAATTTCTTCATACATATCAAATAAATTACCATAACGTTGCAAAACAACATCAAGACCAAGGCGTTCTATAGATTCAGAAAAATCTAAAAATACAGCCAAACCCGTATTATTTACACCAAAACCTTTATCACAACGCTCCTTTGCAGCTCGAGAAGCAACATCACGAGGCACTAAGTTACCAAAAGCAGGATAACGACGTTCCAAATAATAATCACGATCCTCTTCGGGAATATCAGACCCCTTCTTTGTTCCTGCTTGAATAGCCTTAGCATCTTCAAGCTTTTTAGGAACCCAAATACGACCATCATTACGCAAAGACTCTGACATAAGAGTTAGCTTAGATTGCTTATCACCATGTACAGGAATACAAGTAGGGTGAATCTGAACGTATGATGGATTTGCCATATAAGCTCCCTTACGATAACACTGAATAGCCGCTGTACAATTACAACCCATCGCATTTGTAGAAAGGAAATAAGCATTACCATAACCACCTGTAGCTATTACTACTGCATTTGCAGAAAAACGCTCTAACTTACCTGTTACAAGATTCTTTGCTATAATACCACGAGCAGCACCATCTACTATAACTACATCTTCCATCTCATAACGAGTATATAGCTTAACCTTTCCAGCTTGCACCTGAGCACTTAACGAAGAATAAGCACCAAGCAACAACTGCTGACCAGTCTGCCCCTTAGCATAGAATGTACGACTTACCTGCGCACCACCAAAAGAACGGTTTGCTAACATACCACCATACTCACGAGCAAAAGGAACACCCTGTGCAACACATTGATCAATGATATCATTAGAAACTTCCGCTAATCGATAAACATTAGCTTCGCGAGCACGATAATCGCCACCCTTTACCGTATCATAGAATAAACGATAAACAGAATCACCATCATTCTGATAATTCTTAGTAGCATTAATACCACCTTGCGCTGCTATAGAGTGTGCACGACGAGGGGAATCTTGAATGCAAAAATTATAAACATTAAATCCCATCTCGCCTAAAGATGCCGCTGCAGATGCACCAGCAAGACCTGTACCTACAACGATAATATCTAACTTTAGTTTATTTTTAGGGTTCACCAAACGTTGGTGATTCTTATAATTGGTCCATTTTTCGGCCACTGGGCCCTCAGGAATCCTTGAATTTATTTGATTAGTCATAATCTTATTTCATGCTTTAATTTTTCTTTTTATTGATCTTAGGTATTAATTAGGATAACAGCTACTTACATACTAGGAGCAAAACCTAACCAAAAAGCAACTACTAAAAAAGCAAAGATAGCCATAAGTATAGTTACATAAACTAAACCTATACACTGCCAACGCTTCAACCAAATCTTACCACTCCAGCCAAAGGTTTGCATTGACGACCAAAACCCATGAGAAAGATGAAACCATATCGCAACAATCCAAATAAGATAAAGGATAGAATAAACTGGACTGGCAAAAGTATCTTGTATCCAAGCAAAACCATCTGCAGGACTATGAGCAACCTCTACCTTAGCTAACTCTGCAAACATCATATGTCCCCAGAAGTTATAAAGATGAAGAGCAAGACCTATAAAGATGATCAAACCTAACACTAACATGTTCTGACTAGCCCAACTTACCTCAGGACGACGGCTTGTTACAGCAT
Source organism: Prevotella amnii DSM 23384 = JCM 14753 (assembly GCF_000378745.1). Lineage (GTDB taxonomy): Bacteria > Bacteroidota > Bacteroidia > Bacteroidales > Bacteroidaceae > Prevotella > Prevotella amnii. The sequence goes on along the minus strand of NZ_KB905280.1, from coordinate 7,889 downwards.
AACGTTCATTACCACGAGCACGCCTATTCTGTGCTGTTAAGATAAAAGCATACACAATATGCACTACAGCCAAGGCTCCAAGCCCCACTGTTCCTGCAACTGCATACCAGTTAGAACCTAAAAATTCACACACCATGTTATAACCCTCACCAGAAAAAAAGGCCACAACATTCATACAAAGGTGGAAAGTTAAGAATAGAATAAGTGCAAAGCCTGTTACAGCCATTATCACTTTTCTTCCAATTGGTGAATTAATTAACCACATAAATGAACTGATTTTGATTTTATTTAATTATTAGAATTTCTTCATCGTTTACTGTGGAGATCTATATCATAATAAGATATAAAAGTTATTATTTATTACATTTGCACAAAAAGCATATAACAAAATAGTAATAAAATACTAATTTCTTGGTATTGCCTCGCACAAAATCTGTACAAAAGTACTATATTTTAGTGATTAACCCAAGCGAAAACAAAAGAAATCGGATTAAATTTCCTACTTTTGCATAGAAATTAGAAAATGTATAAACAATGATTTTTCAATATGATGTTCTTGTTATAGGTGGAGGGCATGCAGGTTGCGAGGCAGCAACTGCTGCTGCTAACATGGGAGCAAAGACCTGTTTGCTGACAATGGATATGAACAAAATAGCCCAAATGAGCTGTAATCCAGCCATAGGCGGAATAGCCAAAGGGCAAATAGTACGCGAAATTGATGCTCTAGGGGGGTATATGGGACTTATTACTGATGCCTCCTCTATTCAGTTTCGTATGCTCAACCGTTCGAAAGGGCCAGCAGTTTGGAGCCCAAGAGCACAATGCGACCGACAAAAATATATTGATAATTGGAGGAAAACAATAGACAATACTGAAAACCTATACATTTTTCAAGATCAAGCTACAGAACTCCTTGTAGAGAAAAACAATACTTCTAAAGAAACTGCACAAAGAGTTATAGGAGTAAAAACTATTTGGGGTATAGAAATGTATGCACGTACTGTAATTATTACAGCAGGAACTTTCCTAAACGGATTAATGCATATTGGAAATAAACAAGTAGAAGGAGGGCGAATATCAGAACCTGCCGTACATAATTTTACTGATAGCATAACTCGTTGGGGAATTACTGTAGCACGCATGAAAACAGGTACTCCTGTACGTATAGATAAGCGCTCGGTACATTTTGAATATACAGAAGAACAGCCAGGTGATTCAGATTACCACCAATTCTCATTTTTTGGAAAACAACGTTCTTTACCTCAAATGCCTTGCTGGACATTTAATACCAATGAAAAAGCACACAGAATCATACGTAATAGTTTATCAGAAGCACCTATACTTAATGGACAAATTCAGAGTACAGGACCACGTTATTGCCCTTCTATAGAGACTAAACTTATAACTTTCCCTAATAAATCATCACACCCTTTGTTTCTTGAACCTGAAGGAGTTGATACAAACGAGATGTATCTTAATGGCTTTTCATCAAGTATGCCATGGGATATTCAGATAGAAGCAATACACCAAATTCCTGCTCTAAGCGATGCAAAGATATATAGACCGGGATATGCTATTGAATATGATTACTTTGATCCTACCCAATTAAAACCTTCTTTAGAATCTAAAATCATTGAAGGTTTATTCTTTGCAGGGCAAGTTAATGGTACTACAGGTTACGAAGAAGCTGGTGGACAAGGAATAGTAGCAGGCATTAATGCTGCTAACTTATGCAGTAATAACCAGCCTTTTATAATGAAAAGGGACGAAAGCTACATAGGAGTGCTTATAGATGACCTAACTACAAAAGGTGTTGATGAACCTTATCGTATGTTTACCTCACGTGCAGAGTATCGCATTTTACTCAGACAAGATGATGCTGATGCTCGCTTAACAGAAAAGGCATATACTTTAGGAATAGCTAAACGTGAACGTTACGACTGGTGGTTAGAGAAAAAAGAACATATTCTACGCATAGAAAACTTCTTTTATAATAACACTGTAAAGCCTGAATACGTAAATAGTTTGTTAGAAAAAATAGGATCTTCTCCCATTAAGGGAACTACAAAATTAATCGATTTAATCGGTAGACCTAATGTAACTATAACAGATTTGGCCAATATCCTACCTACTTTAAAGGAATGTTTAGAAACATGTCCTAACAGAAAAGAAGAAATAATAGAGGCAACCGAAATAAAAATGAAATACAAAGGATATATAGAACGTGAACGTATTTTTGCAGAAAAGATGCACCGCTTAGAGAATATAAAGATAAAAGGGCACTTTAACTATAACAAAATACATGACCTTTCTACTGAATGCAGACAGAAGTTAGAGCGTATACAACCCGAAACTTTAGCACAAGCAAGCAGAATACCCGGAGTTAGTCCTAATGATATTAATGTACTATTAATATTAATGGGTCGATGAAATGAAAAAAAAAGACAATAAAAACATTATAATAAAAAACATTTTATATTATAAATAAGCAACTAAAGTAAAAAGAAAAATACACTAATGAACAAACAACTATTACTTGACAACCTGAGATGTATTCCAGATTGGCCAATAAAGGGCGTTAATTTTCGTGATGTTACAACACTATTTAAATCGGCAGAAGCTTTAAAAGAGATCTCTGACGAGATGTACGAGCTTTATAAAGATAAAGGTGTAACAAAAGTTGTTGGCATCGAAAGTCGCGGTTTTGTCATGTCTTCTGCCCTTGCAGAACGTCTTGGCGCAGGCATAGTGCTTTGCAGGAAACCAGGTAAACTACCTTGTGAAACCGTACAAGAAACATACGAAAAAGAATACGGCACAGACACAATAGAAATACATAAAGATGCTATTAACGAAAATGATGTTATCCTTCTTCACGATGACCTCCTTGCTACAGGTGGAACTATGAAAGCTGCATGTAAATTAGTAAAGAAATTCAACCCAAAGAAGGTATATTGCAACTTTATAATAGAACTATTAAAAGAATTTCCAGAATGTAGATCACAATTTGACAAAGATATAGAGATCTCATCTCTGCTCCAATTCTAAAAAAATAATATTTAAACAATAGAATAATAAATAATAACCAAACAAAGGCGGAGCAACTTTTAAGAGAAAGATGTTCCGCCTTTTAATTTTAAAAACATATATAGATATGTATTCTTACATAAACACAGAAAGTAAAAACATAAACCTAAAGAAAAGATGCAAGCCAAAGAAAACACGAAAGAGTTTATAGAAACCTTACACCGTTTATCCTCTTTTTAAAATCCACTTGCTCATAATCCTTTACTAACAAAAAACCACCTATAAGGCTAAAGATAAATAAAGATCCTTAAACGTTCCACGTGGAACAAAGGAGATAGAAACAGTTAGAAACAAGATAGTTACAAAAAATGGATAAAGAAAATAATCAAAAGCGCATAGAACGTTTGAAAACTATAGTAGCAAGCATGCCAGAGAAGCCTGGCACATACCAATATTATGATAAAGATAATATTATCATTTATGTTGGGAAGGCTAAAAACTTAAAGCGCAGAGTAGCGTCTTATTTCCATAAAGAAGTAGATCGTTTTAAGACAAAGCTCCTTGTTTCTAAAATTTTCGACATTTCTTATTCTATAGTAAACTCAGAAGAAGACGCCTTATTAATAGAAAATCAGCTTATAAAACAATACCAACCACGTTATAATGTCTTGCTTAAAGATGGCAAGACATATCCCAGCATTTGTGTAACTAATGAGCTTTTTCCTCGCATATTTCACACAAGAACAATTAATAAAAAGCTTGGTACATACTTTGGACCCTACTCACACATTAGCTCCATGTACGCTATTTTAGACATTATAAAGAAAACTTATAAGCCGCGAAGCTGTCGTTTCCCTATAACAAAAGAAGGTATACAGCAAGGTAAATATAAGTCGTGCTTAGAATACCACATGGGAAATTGTGGAGCACCATGTATAAACAAGCAAAGCTATAATGAATATCAAGAGAACATAAAACAGGCAAAAGAGGTGCTAAAAGGCAATACACGTTCTGTGCAACACATCATACGTAAGCAAATGGAAGAGCTATCAGAGCAGCTACGTTTTGAAGAAGCTGAGATATGTAAACAGAAATACATTGCTTTAGATAATTTTGCTACAAAAAGCGAGATAGTATCCTACACCATTACCGATGTTGATGTCTTTTCAATAGATAATGATGAAACTAATAAAAATGCTTTTATCAATTACATTCATGTTACTAATGGAGCCATTAATCAAAGCTTCACATACGAATATAAACGCAAACTTGATGAGAGCGATGCAGAACTATTAAATGAAGCCATACCTGAGATTCGTGAAAGATTTAAAAGTAAAGCAAAAGAAATTATAGTGCCATTCGAGCTTGATTTTAAAATAAAAGATGCTGACTTTTTCATTCCTCAGCGCGGAGACAAACGCCATTTGCTTGAGTTATCGCAAATGAATGCTAAACAATATAAGTTCGACAGACTAAAACAAGCTGAAAAACTCAATCCTGAACAAAAACAAACACGCCTTATGACAGAACTTCGCGACAAACTAAAACTTCCCAAATTACCTTATACTATTGAGTGTTTCGACAATTCTAACATATCTGGAACAGATGCAGTAGCAGGGTGTATAGTATATAAAAAGATGAAACCTTCAAAAAAAGACTATCGTAAATATAACATCAAAACAGTAGAAGGTCCTAATGACTACGCATCGATGCAGGAGGTGGTACGCCGCCGTTACAGCAAGATAAAAGCAGAAGGCACTCCTCTACCCGACCTTATCATTACCGATGGCGGTAAAGGTCAAATGGAAGTAGTGCGCACTGTTATAGAAGACGAGCTACATCTTCATATCCCTATAGCAGGCTTGGCAAAGAATGATAAGCATCGCACTAACGAACTTCTATATGGCTTCCCAGCCCAAACCATTAGTATAAAACCCACTTCTGAGCTATTTAAAGTACTCACACAGATACAAGATGAGGTGCACAGATATGCCATTTCCTTTCACAGAGACAAACGGTCTAAACATCAGCTACATAGCGTATTAGATGAGATTCCAGGCATTGGACCTAAGACAAAAGAAGCTCTTTTAAAAGAACTAAAGACCTTAAGTAATATAAAAACTACTGATTTACAGACACTTACAGGTATCATTGGCAAATTTAAAGCTGAAATAATTTTTAATTATTTCCACAACAAAACAGATAAGTAGCGGAATATTTCGTATATTTGTAACATGAGAATAGTAATACAACGCGTAACAAAAGCCTCAGTATCTATAGATGGCAAGGTAAAATCAGCTATAGGCTCAGGGTATCTTATCTTACTTGGGATAGCAGATAACGATACTCAGGAAGATGCTAACTGGCTTGTAAAAAAAGTTATTGGTCTTCGTATCTTCAATGATAATAATGGGATAATGAATAAAAGCATTATCGAACAAGGAGGCGACATACTTGTCGTTTCACAGTTTACGCTACTTGCAAGCTACAAAAAAGGCAATCGCCCCAGTTGGCTTCACGCAGCCAAACATGAGCTGTCTATCCCTCTCTACGAACATTTCTGTCAGGCTCTTTCCACCCTACTTGGTAAAGAAGTGAGAAGAGGAGAGTTTGGTGCCGATATGAAAGTGGAATTGCTAAATGATGGTCCTGTAACTATTTGTATGGATACACATAATAAGGAATAGAAACAAAAATATCTAACGATACTTGCAAAAAGAGGAAATGGTAAAAGAAAATAATAATAAAGCTCTTAAAGTACTCATTATTTATATCGCTATAGTTATCATAGCCTGGATAATAGGATTAGCATTTATCGTATGTTGTGGTGGAATTAAAGGATTTACATAAAATATAATGACAATAAAAGAAGCACAATCAGCAGTAGACCAATGGGTAAAAACCTATGGCGTGCGCTACTTTAGCGAGCTTACCAATATGGCTTGCCTTACAGAAGAGGTAGGCGAACTTGCTCGTGTAATGGCTCGCCAGTATGGAGACCAGAGTTTTAAAAAAGGAGAAAAACCCAACATCGGTGAAGAAATGGCTGACATACTATGGGTACTTATGTGTATGGCAAATCAAACAGGGGTAGATCTCACCGAGGAATTGCAAAAAAGTTTCTATAAAAAAACTACCCGCGATAAAGATAGGCATATTAATAACCCTAAACTTAAAGATAAAAGAAATAAATAAGCGAAATCAATAAATAATATCATAAATATAATTAAAATCAATATGGTAAGTATAAAAGAACAATTCTCTAACGACATTCACAAACAGAAAAATACCGGTAAGGTGGATAGTAGTAAATACGAGCAAGCCCTTTCATTGTATGATCTCAATATTACTGATGATGAGGTAAAAAATGCTGTACGGAAAATTATTGAGGAAAAGGTAAGTGAGAATAATAACAAGGAGGTAAAGAAGTTTCTCCTCAGCACAGTAGAATATACCACACTAAGTGTCAGCGATACCGAAGAGAAGGTGCTTAAAATGGTGGAAAACGTTAATAAGTTTGAGGAAGAATATCCTAACCTACCTAATGTTCGCACCATAGTAACCTACCCTAACTTTGCAAAACTTGTAGCCAACAGTCTTGAAATAGATGGTGTGGATATTACAGTGGTATCGGGAGCTTTTCCTTCATCACAGAGCTTTTTAGAAGTAAAAACAGTAGAAACAGCTCTTGCTATAAAAGACGGGGCTACTAATGTAGACATTGTTCTACCTGTAGGAAAATTCTTTTCAGAAGATTACGAGAGCGTTTGCGATACCATTTCAGAGCTTAAAGAAGTGTGTGGCGACGTAGACATGAAGGTTATCCTTGAAACAGGTGTATTAAAAACAGCTAAAAACATTAAAACAGCAGCCCTGCTTTCTATGTATTCTGGTGCTCAATTTATAAAAACCAGCACAGGCAAAGAAGGTGGTGGTGCTACAGCAGAAGCCGTTTATGTAATGTGTCAAGCTATAAAAGAATATTATAACAAGACAGGCATACAGATAGGATTAAAACCTGCTGGCGGCATTAACAGTGTCATGGACGCTGTAATATATTATACTATCTTTAAAGAAGTGTTAGGCGAAAAGTGGCTATCTAACTATTATTTCCGTCTTGGCACAAGCAGGCTTCCAAACTTAATCTTATCAGAACTATTAGAAAAGGAGATAAAATACTTCTAAAAACATGATAAAACATTGTTTTTTAGGGTTTTAAAAGATGTCCTTTTTTTGTCGCAGTTTGCCTGCTTTCGGGGTTTGAACATTAGTTTGTAACGGTGTAATACATACTATAAGTATGCTGTACACGATATATAAAAACATACTATCCCATGTTCAAATCCCGCTTTTTAATGCCCAACCCTTACTTTTAACAACACAAGCTATACTCTCTTTATAAAACAAGAGATATTTTTTTAACTTCATTTTTAATTTATTTTTAATACAAAAATAGATTATTTTTAGTACAAAAATAATCTATTTTTTAAAACAGCAAATAACATAATGGTTTACAAATAGTTACATATTTACATTAAAAAGACATCTTTTACCATAAAAAATAGTATGCCTTAAAGATAAATAGTCCACCCTTAAAAGCCTAATATTCATCTGATTCATAGTATATTATGCTATAAATTATTTGCAAATATCTGCAAGTTTTTGTACCTTTACATTATAATTCTTGCAGATATTTATGCTTAAACGTACATCCAAACAGCTCTCTTTGTTCTCTTCTTTAGAGGACATGCTTAGTCATCAACATCCCCTTTTCCAACTTAGTAATAAGATTAATTGGGAGTGTTTTGAAAATGCTTTCTCTCCTTTGTATTGCAGCAATAATGGTCGCCCGGCTCATCCTA
>NZ_KB905279.1 GCF_000378745.1 Prevotella amnii DSM 23384 = JCM 14753 | reverse complement strand
AGACCGCTCTTTTTGAGGTAGAGCAACACCTTCATTTTTTCTGTTTTCATACGCTTTGATGTTTTGTGGCAAAATTACCAATTTCAAAGCGTTCCTCACTTATGCAGAAAACTGCCGACCGCAGCAACAACCACACGAGCGAAAATAACTTAGTTACCGAATATTGCCCCATCGTTACTTATGACGAAATCGGGTAACGCTCTAGTAACTGAACTTCTGCCTAAATCTGCATATTATAACTCTTTTTGAAAAGAGCACTTCTATGCAAATTATTCCGTTTCCTGCTCATTATCAGTCAGTTTACACCAACTTCGATATTTCTTCATTTTCGCTGATTAGTTGTAGTGCAAGTTCCATTAAATACATAGTTGGAATCATGGGACTTGCACTTTTCTATACATTTATGTTAACTATTATAATTATCCACAGTGGAAATATTTTTTCACTAAAATGGCTATTTCTTCTGGTTTATCATGTATATCAGCACGTAAAGTGCGATCGTGGGTATCACGTAGTTGCTTTAAAATGCCGTCTATCATAGCAGCAGGGAACACATTGTAAGCTTGATAAATAGTTCGTTGCTTTTCTAAGCAATCTGCAGAAGCTTCACAAGAATCAGGTAGTTGTGTAAGGTTAGCATATTTGCTGGCATTTTTTTCGTCATGAATATCACTATCGGCAAATGTATTTTCTGCTATTTCTTTGGCATTAGGCATTTCAAAGCCATGACGACAAGCTACACATAATCCTGCAAGAAGCTGATAAATATCAGCAGAACCATCAGGTGATCGCATTTCAACAGTCTGTTTGCCACTATAATCACGTTGTGTTAAAGGTTCTAAGGGATTAGCTTTATGACACATGTCTTCACCAGAAGTCCAGCCTAAAGGTACACGAACCAAAACAGATCTATTGCTCATACCCCAACAAACGTTAGTAGGAGCTTCTTGATGAGGAACAAGACGGAAATAAGATGTAGGATTTTTATTACCAAAAGCTGTAATGCTTGGTGCAAGTTCCATCATTCCTGCTATCATTTTTCGTGCATCATCAGAAAGCTTACCATTATTAAGCATCATATTCTTACCATTTTTCATCATGCGCATATGAATATGCATACCTGAACCAGCTTTTCCTGTGGTAATTTTAGGTGCAAATGTAACGTCTAATCCTTGTTTATAGGCTAAAGTTCTGATAGCCCATTTAGCTAAGAGTATCTGTTCTGCACATTCATTTGCAGGTACTGGTAAAAATTCTATTTCATTTTGTTCATAGTTTAAGTGATTATCTACAAAATTACCTACTTCAGAGTGTCCATATTTTATCTTACCTCCTATTTCTGTAATGATTTTCATACATGCAGTGCGAAAGTCGTTGGTTTTAGAGAATGGAGAACTTTCATGATATCCATGTTGGTCTTCAGCAGGGAAGTCCTCTTCTTGTTCATGTATAACATAATATTCAAGTTCACCCATTGCTTCATAGGTCATTCCTGTTACTTCTTCAAAGGCTGTCATAGCTTTAAAGAGTGTTTGCTCTGGAGAAGAGGCTAAAGGTTTTCCATCTCTATCAAAGAAAGTACATAGAAAGCATAGAGTAGGGGTAACTGCAAAAGGATCTATAAAAGCAGTAGAATAGCGAGGTATTATATATAGGTCACTACTTTCTGCAGCTATAAAGCTAAATAATGATGATCCATCTACACGTTCACCACAGGTAAGTATTGTTTCGAGATATTTTTTTGAGTGGATAGAGAAGTTTAAGGTTTTTAATCTTCCGTCTCCAGCAGGATACATGAAATTTACCATTTCAATTTCATACTTATCTACTATTTTAAGAATGTCTACTTTGGTAAAAGTCTTTGATTTCTTACATAGAAATGTCTCCAACTTGTTAGCAGAAAAAAGATTAATATTATTTTCCATTATTAAAAAATTTATGAGGTTATATTTATTACAAAAATAAGAATTCTTTTCTGAAAATAAATCTTTTTAGTGTTTTATTTTCTCTTCTTTTCCTACTCATTTATGATGATAAAAGTAACATAAATATGCTTTTATGTTTAACTTATGATACTATAAGGCTGTTTATAAGAAATAATTGTGTATTTTTGCTTGCAATAAATGATAAAGATATGACAAAAGGAACTTAAAGAAAAAATATTTGTAGTGTAACAAGATTTTATTTTGATAAAAGAAAGTCATATTACCTAAGATAGAAATAATAAGATTATATAGGCGTATGGCTTATTAATTTATAAAACAATAAAATAATTTTTTACTTATAATGAATACTAATATTCTTAATAAATATAATGTATCTGTACCACGATATACGAGTTATCCTCCAGCTAATTATTTTGAATCATTTACTGAGGATAACTATATAGATGTTCTTGAAAGAAGTAATATCTATGGCACAAGTAATCTTTCATTTTATTTTCATATACCGTTTTGTTACCGATTGTGTCATTATTGTGGGTGTAATTCTTATCCTATGCAGAAACAAGAATATGTAAAGGCTTATGTAGAGGCTATTCATAAGGAAATAGATATTGTAGCAAAGCATTTGAATAAAAAGAGGTGTATTTCTCAGATACATTATGGTGGAGGAAGTCCTACATCTTTGCCTGTAACAGTTTTGAAAGAGTTTAATGAGCATTTATTTTCTTATTTTCCAACTATAGAACATCCTGAAATAGCAATAGAGTGTCATCCTGGTTATTTAGAAAAAGATGATTGGTATAAATTGTTATCAGCACATTTCAATCGTTTTAGTATAGGTGTGCAAGATTTTAATGAAGATGTACTTAAAGTAGTTAATAGAACTCCTTCCAAGCTACCTTTATTAGATATAATTAATATATTGCGTGAAGGTGGTGCAAGTATTAATATGGATTTTCTTTTTGGGCTTCCTCTTCAGACTCCAGATAGTTTCCTTCAAACAATGCGCAAGGCAATAACTCTTAAGCCTGATCGTCTTACTACTTTTAGTTATGGTCATTGTCCATGGATATTTAAGAGACAAATGATATTAGAGAAGGCTGGTCTGCCTAGTAGTGAAGATAAGTCATTGATGTTTAAAAATGCCGAGACGGAATTATTAAAAGCAGGATATGAAGAAATAGGTTTAGATCATTTTGTGTTGCCTTCTGACGAACTTACATTAGCACTTAATACTCACCAGCTTCATCGTAATTTTCAGGGTTATTGTACTCGACGCACTACAGGGCAAGTATATGCTTTTGGTGTTACAGGTATTAGTCAGTTAGATATGGCATACGCTCAAAACACTAAGTCAATAGATGAATATATAGCAATGCTGTCAATAGGACATCTTCCTGTTAGTAAGGGATATAATTTATCTTCACAACAAAAGATAGTAAGGGCAGTAATAGAGCAGCTTATGTGCAATTATCATATAGAGTGGGAAACTTTAGCTTCAGAGCTTAATATATCTAAAGAATTTCTTATGGATAGTATTAATTATCAGTCTGATGTTTTAGAGGAGATGCAACGTGATGGTTTGATAACATTCTCTGAAGATTATTTAACAGTATTATCATCTGCTCGTCCTTTTGTTCGTAATGTAGCAGCGGCTCTTGATCCTATGATGATAAATACAGAGAAGCATTTTTCAAAGCCTTTGTAAGTATTTTTGCGGTAAAAAGTTTTTTATACGTTTAGTTTTAAGTTAATAATTATTTGTGCGGCGTTTAGGAAAATAGGTATTATACTTTTTAATTATAAGATTTTTTGTATAATCTTTTAGTTATTAAGATTTTAATTCATCTAATTCTAACCACCGCATTTCAAGTTTATCAAGTTCGCTACTTATTAAGGGTAGACGTTTACTTTTATCAGTAAGTTCTTCTACAGATAGAGTTCCTGAGCAGAGTGCTTTTTCAATGGCTTGCTTTTCTGTGTTTAGCAGTTCTATTTTTTTCGTAATTTGTTCGTATTCATATTTCTCTTTAAAGGTCATTTTGTGTGTTAACTCATTGCTACTATTGCGGCTCTTGTTTAGTTTAGTGGTACTTTTGGGTTGTTGAATAGGTTTAGAAACATCTTGCTCTTTTGACTTTAGGCGCATATAATCACGATATTGCGTGTAGTTGCCAGGGAAGTCTTTTACATCTCCTTTACCATTAAATACTAAAAGATGATCTACTACCTTATCCATAAAATATCTGTCGTGTGATACAATAATTACGCATCCAGGGAAGTCTTGTAGATATTCTTCTAAGATCTGAAGGGTCTGAATATCAAGATCGTTGGTAGGCTCATCAAGTACCAAGAAATTAGGGTTTTTCATTAATACAGTGCAAAGATATAGTTTGCGCTTCTCTCCTCCAGATAATTTGCTTACATAATTATGCTGTTGTTCAGGGTCGAATAGAAAATGCTGTAAAAATTGTGACGCACTTAGATGCCGTCCACCACCTAAGTCGATATAATCGGCTATATCTGTTATAATATCTATAACTTTTTGATCATTGCGAAATTGTAATCCATCTTGTGAGAAATATCCAAAGCGTACGGTTTCTCCAATGTCAAATTTCCCCTCATCAGGTGTAATGTAACCTAAAAGCATTTTAATGAATGTAGATTTTCCAGTACCATTATTTCCAACAATTCCCATTTTTTCAAAACGAGAAAAGTTATAATAGAAGTTATGGAGAATTACTTTATCATCAAATCGTTTTGAAACATATTGACATTCAAAAATTTTACTTCCAATATATACATTAGACGATTTAAGTCGTATTTGTCTTTCTTCTATGCGTTGTTTAGCCTTAGCTTCCAGATAGTAAAAAGCTTCTTCACGATAGCGAGCTTTATGTCCGCGTGCTTGTGGCATACGGCGCATCCATTCCAGTTCGGTACGATAAAGATTATTTGCTCGTGCTATTTCAGCCTTTGTGTTATCTATGCGTTCTTGTCGTTTTTCCAGATAATAAGCATAATTACCTTTATATGTATATATGGTATTATTATCTATTTCAATGATAGTATTGCAAACATTATCAAGGAAATATCTATCGTGTGTAACCATAAGAATGGTTTTATTACCACGTTTTAAGTAGCTTTCAAGCCATTCTATCATATCTAAGTCGAGGTGATTTGTGGGCTCATCAAGTATGAGAAGGTCTGGTTCTAAGATTAAGGTGTTAGCTAAGGCTACACGTTTTTGTTGTCCTCCACTTAATTCCCCCATAGGCTGCTCCATATTATATATCTTTAGCATAGTGAGTATCTGTTTTGCCTTTAGGAGCTTTTCTTCATTACCTTGATGATTAAAGCAAGCATCAAGTACAGTCTCATTAGGATCGAATATAGTGGTTTGCTCTAATAATCCCACCTTTATGTTATTACGATATATAATACTTCCGCTATCGTATCCTTCCTTTTCGGTGAGTATAGATAGTAAAGTTGATTTCCCTGTTCCGTTTTTAGCTATTAGTCCAACATGCTGTCCTTCGGAAACAGAAAAAGATATGTCATTAAATAGTATTTGAGCCCCAAATCGTTTTGAAAGAGATTGAACATCAAGATAAGGTTTTTGATTCATAAAATTAGCCTTTATTGATATTAGAATTTATACTTTCTATATAATTGAGAACTTCCTCTTTACCTGTTTTCTTTTCAGCTGATGTTATGAAATACGGAGGGAGTTCTTCCCATGTATCTTCTAGTTTTCTCATCCAAAGAAGTGCATTTGATTTGGCTTTTCCTGTTGTTAGCTTATCGGCTTTTGTGAAAATTATAGAGAAAGGAATGTTGCTTTTTCCTAACCAGTCTACAAACTCACGGTCAATAGTTTGCTGTTCGTGTCGAATGTCAATAAGTACGAATACATTGATAAGCTGTTTACGCTGTAATATATATTGTGCTATCATCTGTTCTAATTTATTACGAACAGATTTAGAGCTTTTTGCATATCCATAACCAGGTAAGTCTACTAAATACCATTCTTTGTTAATAATAAAATGGTTTATAAGTAATGTTTTCCCTGGTTTTGCCGATGTTTTAGCCAAACCTTTGTGGTTACATAGCATATTTATAAGACTTGACTTACCCACATTTGATCTGCCGATGAATGCATATTCTGGCTTGTTATCATTAGGGCATTTAAAAACTGTAGGAGAGGATATAATAAACTCTGAATCTTTAATAATCATGATAGCTAAATATTTAGCGGCAAAATTACATAAAAATTATTGCAAATACTTCTTCAAGTAAGTATTTTTAAATATAAACATTTAAAAGATTAATACTTTTAATACTATAAAAATTCTATATGTTGGTGTAGTTTTTAGCAAAGCTCTCTTTATATAAAAAGTAATCCTATCCTAAATACCACTGCACTTACTACCCATGCTAATACCGTTGTGTATATTGCGCAGAATAAAGCCCAGCCCCAACTACCTGTTTCGCTTTTTACTGCTGCTATAGTAGCTATGCAAGGAAAGTATAATAACACAAAGAGTAAGAAGCAATAAGCAGTAAGTGTGGCTATAGGTTCGGCTTCTTTTATACTAATGCCATGTGTTTTAGCCACATCTTTTGTTATTTGTTTGTGAAGAGAGCTATACTTCTTGTCATCATTGCTATAATTGTTATCATTACTAAAGCTATCATTGTCAGTATAAAGTACTCCCATAGTAGAAGCGACAATCTCTTTAGCTCCTACTCCTGATAATATTCCGACGTCTAACCGCCAGTTGAAACCTTGAGCCCGGAAGATAGGCTCTACCGCTTTACCTATTCTTCCTATATAGCTTTGTTCTTGTTTTTCTTGTCTGTTTATTCTTGGGTCATCGTTTACGGGGAAATAACCTAAAGCCCATACAATAAGTGATGCTACAAGTATTATTCCACCCATCTTTTTAAGATATTGTTTACCTTTCTCCCAAGTATGCCTACCTATGGCTTTCCATGTTGGGAACCGATAGGGAGGAAGCTCCATAACAAAGGGAGTATCTTCGCCTTTTATTAGAAATCGAGAGAATATCTTACTTGTAATACTAGCGATTAATATACCTATAACATAAAGCGATAACATAGCAATAGATCGGTATTTCATAGCAAAGAAAGAACCTGTAATCATAATGTAAATAGGTAAACGAGCCGAGCAGCTCATCATAGGTAGTATGAGCATAGTGATAAGACGATTGCGTCGGCTTTCTATAGTACGTGTTGACATAATAGCCGGGACATTGCAACCAAAACCCATTACAAGAGGTATGAAAGACTTGCCATGTAACCCTATTTTATGCATTAATCTATCCATTATGAATGCTGCTCTTGCCATGTAACCCGAGTCTTCCATATAAGAAATAAAAAAGTATAGAATAAGTATTTGTGGTAAAAATACTATAACTTGCCCCACGCCTCCGATAATGCCACCTATAAGCATATCTTTTAAAGGTCCTGCTGGTAAATGTCCCTCTATTAAAGTTCCAAGATCTGCTATACCCGTTTCTATCCAACTCTTGGGATACTCTCCTAAGTTGAATGTAGTAGTAAACATTATAAAGAGTAGTAAAAAGAATATAGGGAAACCTAAATATTTGTTTGTGAGTATGCTGTCGATAATATGTGTAGTATGGTAATTGCCTTTTTTATTACCAGGACGATAATGTGTTTCTTTTAAAGCACCATTAATAAAACCATATTTAGCGTCCATGATAGCAGTTTCGCTATCGTTACCGGTTTCTTCCTTAACACGCTTTTCGGCTTCGTCACGATGTTTGAGTATTTCTGTAGAGTCGTTTAGGCTATAAATGAAATTTTCTACCTCTTTATCATGTTCTAAAAGTTTGATAGCAAGGTAGCGGGTGGAATAGCGTGAGCGTATGTCGGGGTATTGTTCTAAATGTTTTTGAATGGCTTTAATGCCGTTTTCTATTTCGTGTCCATGATTGATAAGTATATGTCTATAGCCGGAAGGTATGTTTTCATCATTTTTATATACATCAATTACTTTTTTGAAAAGTTCCTTTACGCCACGTCCAGAAATAAAAGAAGTGGGTATCATTGGTATTCCAAGTAGCAAAGAAAGCTGTTGTACATTAATATTATCGCCACGCTTTTCTGTTTCATCAAACATGTTTAGAGCACATACCATAGGTATATGCATTTCTATAAGCTGTGTGGTAAGATAAAGGTTTCGCTCTAGGTTAGAAGTATCTATTACATTGATTACTATATCAGGAGTTTTATCCGTGAGCTGAGTACGCACATAAAGCTCTTCAGGACTATAAGCAGACAAAGAGTAAGTACCCGGCAAATCTACAAGGTTAAATCTGTAGCCGTCTTGTTCAGCATACCCCATTTTAGCATCAACTGTTACCCCAGAGTAGTTGCCAACATGCTCATGAGCGCCAGATGCAAAATTGAACAGAGAGGTTTTACCACAGTTTGGATTACCAACCAATGCTACTGATATAGTTTTCTTATGTTTGTTATTAGAAGTGTTAATGTTAATGGGACTAAGTGTTTTGTCCATAACATCGTTCTTCTTAGCAAAGATTGTTTGCTGATGGTTAGCTGTGTCTTGTCCTATCTCTTTATCATCATACTCTGGTTGCACTTCTATGTTGTCTGCTTCGCTATGTCGCAAACTAACCTCATATCCCATTATTTTGTATTTTACAGGGTCTTGCAGAGGAGCGTTAAGCATAACCTCTACCTTTTTTCCTTTGATAAACCCCATTTCAATAATGCGTTTTCTAAAGCAACCTTGTCCTAAGACTCTTATAATAATGGCAGAATCGCCTGTCTTTAATTCAGATAATTTCATTTGATATAATACTATAGTGTGTTGCAATAAACATTTATTTTATTCATCACGTTTATTTACACATTCAATTAGTAAACAAAGATATAAAAAATATACGGAATATATTTACCTATACATAGTATACAATATTAAAATACCTACTATTAGGTATTGAGAATAAGTACCGATACCAATTATTTTACCCGAATAGCTCTCTAATGGCTTCCTCCACTTTGCTTACAGGGTGAATGTTTATGGAATATTTGTCTGTTAATCCTTTTATGTTATATTTTGGAATTATTATATCTTTGAAGCCTAACTTTTCTCCTTCTGCTATACGTTGCTCTATGCGGCATACAGGGCGTACCTCACCACTAAGCCCCACTTCGCCACACATACACCAGCCTTGCTCTATAGGAAGATCAAGGTTAGAGGATATTATAGCAGCAATGATGCTTAGATCCATAGCCATGTCAGTAACACGTATTCCACCTGTAATATTAAGAAAAACGTCTTTTTGCATGATTTTAAATCCTACTCGCTTTTCTAAAACTGCTAAAAGCATATTTAAGCGGCGTCCATCAAATCCGGTTGTTGAGCGTTGTGGCGTGCCATAAGCAGCAGAAGATACTAAGGCTTGTGTCTCTACTAAGAAAGGGCGCGCGCCTTCTATAGCATTAGAGATAGCTATACCTGACAGCCCCTCATGATTGCCTGTTAATAAAAGCTCTGAAGGATTGCTTACCTGTCGTAATCCTTCTTGCTGCATTTCGTAAATACCTAACTCGGAAGTGGAACCAAAACGGTTTTTAATGCTTCTTAGGATACGATACATATAATGCTGATCTCCTTCAAACTGAATTACGGTGTCTACTATATGTTCTAAAACTTTTGGTCCCGCTATAGAACCTTCCTTGTTAATATGTCCTATCAAGATAACGGGTACACCACTTGTTTTGGCAAAACGAAGTAGGGCAGCGGCACATTCGCGTACTTGTGTTATACTTCCCGGACTGCTATCAACCTCTTCTGTAGATATGGTTTGTATAGAGTCTATCACAAGAAGTTGAGGCATAACTTCTTTAGCATGCTCAAAGATATGCTCCAATGAAGTCTCTGAGAGTATTACTACATTATTGGGTATATTTTTAGTAATACGTTCTGCACGCATTTTTATCTGATTAGGACTCTCCTCTCCGCTAACATATAATACTTTAAAGTTAAGATGTAATATTGTTTGCAGTGTAAGGGTACTCTTTCCAATGCCGGGCTCTCCACCTAACAAAATAATACTTCCAGGTACCATACCTCCACCAAGCACTCTATTAAGTTCGGCATCATTCATATCTATGCGAGGGTCGTCAGTGGAAGATATATCGCATAATAGTTGAGGCTTATGAGCTAAACCTGCTATAAGCCCCATACCTGCTTTTTGTAACATTGTTGCAGCATGCTTAGTAGCAGATGTATTACGGGTAGCTGCTATCTTTATTTCTTTAAAGGTGTTCCATTGCCCACAGTTAGGACATTTACCTATCCATTTACTACTTTCCTGTCCGCAATAGCTGCAAACGTAAGCTGTCTTATCCTTTGCCATAATACGACAAAAGTAATAAGTTTTTTTTTAGTTACAAAATTAATGCTTACTTTTGCAAAGGTATGAAATATATAAATTATCTGTTTTTTTTATTTTTTTCAGTGCTTGTTAGTTGTAGTAAGTCGAAAGATAGGCAAGCTTCAGAGCTACAACATATAAAGGAAGAGCAGTTGGCAAAGTATAAGGCTGCTTTTAAAGTAGCAGTAATGCCTACAATGGATTGCCTTCCTGCCTATTTGTTGAAAGATAGTTTGCTATATGATAGTTCGAAGGTTGATGTAATTTTAAAGGAATATAATGCACAGATGGATTGCGATACTGCTATGCTTTATCATCGTGTGCAAGCGGCCTTTTCTGATTTGGTAAGGACAGAGCGGCTTAAAAAAAGGAAGAAATTGTTGTTACATTATCTAACAAGTACTAATGCAAGCTGGAAACTTATAGCCGATCGTCAAGCAAAGGTAATTAAGCCCGCAGATCTTAGTGATAAGATAGTTGCTATGACACGTTTTTCAGCTACTGATTTTTTCACTGATAAGGTAGTATATAAAGCCAAACCTAAATATAATGTGTTTCGTGTTCAGATAAATGATGTTTTTGTTCGATTAAGAATGCTTACGAACCATGAAATAGATGCTTATTGGTTTGAAGAGCCACAGGCTACAGTGGCTATGCAGGGCGATAATGTGCTTTTATATGATACTTCTGAAAGTGGTATCAACTTAGGGGTGTTAGCAATTATGGACAATGAGGATAGAAGCGCGCAAGAAGCAGCCTTTGCAGAGGCATATAATAACGCTGTTAAGCTAATCAATAAGCATGGTGTGAAATATTTTGCAGGTTTGATAAAAAAATATATGGGTCTTACAGATGCTCAGATAGAAGCCTTGCCTAATATTAAATATTCTACAGTAGAGCCTCCTCGTAAGGTGGATTTGTTATCTATAAAGAGCTTTGTGGAAAATATTAAGAGATAACATTTAAAAGAGATATAAAAAGATTAAGTAATCTTTCCATATTATAAGTAATAGCTTGGTGTATATGATGGTTATTAATGGAGACTTTACGGTAAAAAGAGCAAAAATCCTTGTCGTGACATTGATTTAAAAAATTTATAGTTGTGAAGAAAAATTGTTTTTTATAATGTTTTTTTACTTGTAGAGAATGTCTTTTAATGATAAAAAGCATTGTATAGGCGATAAAAATAAGTTATTTTTGTGTTATTTTTAATCTATTTTTAAAATAAAAATAGATTATTTTTATTTGCTGTATATATGTTATAGCAATATAAAAAGTTGTTTTTCTTTATTATATACGTAGCCTTTTAAGGTTTAAATATCATATTATGTTTTAAGAAGGTATTTTATATTATAGCTTTAATGTAATAAGGTATTTTAGCAATAAAATGAGATGTTTGTTATAAAAGTTGTAAATTTTTTATCAGAGTAAAGTTTGATGTAATTCTCTTTTTATATTTATATAGTGCAAAAAACGATATTTTCACTTGTTTTTATCATTTTTTATTATTACATTTGCAAATGTAAACCATTTGTATAATTATATGGACGATTATTACGCGGAAAGTTTCAATAATTTATTTTAGCGTGAGGGTTGTGTTTCAATAACATTAATCCTCAGTAGTTTTTAATGTTTGAGGATTATATTAATGAAAACATATTGGAATATTAATGGCAATTTAAATGCTATTAAAGAATGGCAGCCTAATTGTTGGATACAAGTAACTTGTCCAACAGAAGAAGATCAACAAGACTTAATAGAAAGGTTTAATATCCCGGATTATTTTCTTTCGGATATTAGTGATACAGATGAGCGTGCGCGTTATGAATATGATGATGGGTGGATGCTTATCATTTTGCGTATTCCTTATGTAAAGGAAGTGCGTTCGCGTACTCCTTATACTACGGTGCCTCTTGGTATTATTCATAAGAAAGATGTAACAATTACTGTTTGCAACTTTGAAACGAACATGATGATAGATTTTGTATCTTATCAGCAGAAGCGTAGGGAAGGTTTTACAGACTATGTGGATCTTATTTTTCGTGTATTCCTTTCATCTGCAGTGTGGTATTTGAAGCGATTGAAACAGATAAACACATTGATAGAAAAGGCAAAACGCAATCTTGATAAAGGTGTTAATAATGAGAGCTTAATAGGTTTGAGCAGGTTGCAAGATTCGCTTACATACTTTATAACCTCTATACGTGGTAATGAAAATTTGTTAGCTAAGTTGAAATTTAAGCTGCAAGTAGATGAGCTTGATGCCGATTTGATAGAAGATGTAAATATAGAAATGAGTCAGGCTCGTGAAACAACAAGTATTTATTCTGACATTTTAGAATCGACAATGGAGACGTATTCCAGTATTATTAATAATAATATGAACACTGTGATGCGTACCTTAACTTCAGTTTCTATTATTATGATGTTACCTACACTTATATCATCTTTGTTTGGTATGAACCTTGTGAATGGGTTAGAAAGAAATCTTTGGGGCTTTCCAATAGCGATATTACTTTCTTTTGTAGTATCAGGAGCTTCTTGGTGGCTTTTACGTCATAAACGGTTATTGTAAGAAAATTAATAATAAAAATAAGTATAAATTAGGTATATTCGAACTTTTTAATTAAGTTTGCATATTGTAATAAAAGTGATAAATAGTTAGCCTTTAAATAAGGTTAGTTTATTCATATATTTTTTGGTAACCCGAATCATAAACTAAAATGTTTAATTGATGGACTCTCAAGAGAAGATCCTTGAAAAAGGTATAGAAGAAGATAGTAAGACAACTAAGTTGTACGGATCTAAGAAAGAAGTTTTAGAACGTTTGAAAGAGATTGTAGCAAGTGATGATGCTCCAAGTAAAGCTGAGGTAGATCATTTGAAAGCTGCTTTTTACAAAATTCTTTTTGCAGAACGAGATGAGCAGCAAAAGGCTTTTTTAGAAGGAGGAGGTGATCCTAACAAATATACTTACCTTCCTGATGAAGAAGAGGAGGCTTTTAAAGCTGAGATGATATTAGTAAAAGAGAAACGTCAGCAGGCCTTTTTGGCACAAGAAGAACAGAAGCAAGACAATCTTAAACGTAAGGAAGCTATTATAGAGCGTATAAAGGCCATGATAACTACTCCTGAAGAGGTAAATGAAAATTTTTCAGAGTTTAAGAAACTTCAACAAGAGTGGAAAGAAATAAAAAATATTCCAGCTGATAAAGTAACAGAGATGTGGCGTAATTATCAGCTTTATGTGGAGCAGTTTTATGATCTTTTAAATCTTAATCGTGAAGCCCGAGAATATGATTTTAAGAAGAATTTAGAGAAGAAAACTCAGCTTTGTGAGTCAGCAGAGAAGCTTACAGAGGAAGAAGATATTGTAAGTGCTTTTCATCAATTGCAAGAGTTACATCAAGAATATCGAGAAACAGGACCTGTTGAAAAAGATGTTCGTGATGAAATTTGGAATCGCTTTAAAGCTGCGAGCACAATAATAAATAAACGTCATTTGCAGCATTTTGAGGCACTTCGTGCAAAAGAAGAAGACAATTTAGCAAAGAAGACAGCTTTGTGTGAGCAGTTAGAGGATATTATCAAAAAAGAAAATACTAAGTCTTCCGATTGGGAGGAGCATACAAAGCAGATAATGGATCTTCAGGCAGAGTGGAAAGAAATAGGGTTTGCTCCGAAGAAAATGAATGTGAAGATATTTGAACGTTTCCGTTCAGGTTGTGATGAGTTCTTTACACGTAAGGGAGAGTATTTTAAAGAGTTGAAGAAAAAATATGCAGAAAACCTTGAAAAGAAGCAATCTCTTGTAGAACAAGCTAAGTCTTTAGCTAAGTCTACTGATTGGAAGGTTACAACAGATAAGTTGGTAGCTTTACAAAAGGAGTGGAAAACTATAGGGATAGTTCCAAAGAAAATAGGTGATGAGCTATGGAATGCTTTCATAGGTGCTTGCAACGAATTTTTTGAAGCTCGCAATTCTGCACATCAAGGTGTATATTCTCAGGAAAAAGAAAACCTAAAGCAGAAGCGTAGCGTTATAGAAGAATTGAAGCAGCTATATGCTAATATTTCTGAAGCAACACAGGAACAAGTGAAGAACCTTACCGATAAGTATAACAATATAGGTCATGTTCCTTATCGTGATAAAGATAAATTATATAAAGAGTATCATGATGTGTTAGATAATCTTTATAGTGCTTTACATATAAGTGAAGCTAACAAGCGTGTAGATAGTTTTAAGAATAATATTAAGAAAGTAGCAGAGCGTGGTGTTAGTGCTTTAGATAATGAGCGGAGTAAATTGATGCATCGTTATGAGAAGTTGAAACAAGAGATTAATACTTATGAAAACAATTTAGGCTTTTTAAATATTAGTTCTAAAAAAGGTAATAGCCTTATAGATGAGATGAATCGTCGTATAGAGCGGCTTAAGGCTGATGTAGAAGAAATTAAGCAAAAGATAAAGGCTATAGATGCAGAAAATAAGTAAACACAAGTAGTTTGATTTTTTATATATGGAGGTATTTAAATGCTTTATAAGTATTATAAAATACCTCCTTATTTTATATTCTTAAAGCTTTAAAAGGCTGCTCTATATTTGTCTTCATTTTTATCTTCAAGCATAGAAAGATAGCTATTATAGCGGCTTTCAGCAATATAATGTTCTTCTAAAGCCTTTCTAACAGCGCATCCTGGCTCATGTGTATGCGTGCAATTAGAAAAACGACAATGTTTAGAAAACTTAAAAAACTCTTTGAAATAACTCGTTAGCTCTGTCTTTTCTATATCGAATGTACCAAATCCTTTTATGCCCGGCGTATCTATAATATAGCCTCCTTCAGGTATTTCTAACATTTCGCTGAATGTAGTTGTATGTATGCCTGTGTTATGAGCATTAGAGATGCTTGCTGTTCGTAACTTAATATGTGGTAAAAGAGCATTGATAAGTGTCGATTTTCCCACACCACTGTTACCACTTAATAAAGTTACTTTGTTTTTTAGCAAAGGTTTTAATAGGTTTGAGTTAAACGGAGTTGCTTCTTTTGCATTTGCTTGTATTTCAAAACATTTATAACCAATATTTTCATAGAGGTTTATCATAGCTTTTTGGTAGTGTAATTCATCTTGGCTTAACAAGTCTATTTTGTTAAAAACAAGTATTACAGGTATGCGATAAGCCTCTGCACCTGCTAAAAAGCGATCTATAAAAGTAGTAGATGTTTCAGGATAATTAGTAGTAACTATAAGGAAGGCTTGATCAATGTTAGATGCTAAGATATGGCTTTGTTTTGATAAATTAGATGATTTTCTGATGATATAGTTTCGCCTGTCTTCTATTTCGGATATGAAAGCCGTACCCTCTTGATTGGTAATTATTTTCACATAGTCTCCTACGGCAATAGGATTAGTTGAGCGAATGCCTTTTAATCGGAAATTACCCTTTATCTTACTTTCTATTATTTGCCCATTCTCTGTCTTTACGCTATACCAGCTACCTGTGTTTTTAATTACTAATCCACGCATTCACTTGATGTTATAATATATAATATACCCCTTTAAGTTATTATCTTTTATACATAATCTTAAAGGGGTATTTGTTGTTTTATACAGTCATTACCTCTTTTTCCTTAGCAGCAAGTAGGTCTTCTACTTGTTTTATGTATTTATCATGCACTTTCTGTAAATCAGATTCAGCATCTTTTTCTAAGTCTTCAGATAATCCTTCTTTAATAGCTTTCTTTAAAATCTCTTTTATATCAGTGCGCACATTACGAATTTGGATCTTTGTTTTTTCACCTATTTTGTTACACTGTTTAACAAGCTCACGGCGACGTTCTTCTGTAGGTTGGGGCAAATTTAAACGTATCATCTCACCATTATTCTCTGGAGTTATACCAACATCAGAATCCATTATGGCCTTTTCAATATCTTTAATAGCTTTTCTGTCCCATGGCTTAATAGCTATAGTACGTGCATCTGGTACCATTACAGTGGCTACTTGGTTTAAAGAAACCATTTGCCCATAAGAGCTAACGCGTACGCTGTCAAGTATAGCGACATTAGCACGACCTGCACGGATACGTTGTAACTCTTCGTCAAGATACATTACTGCCATGTTCATACGCTCTTTTGCTTCTTTTAAAGTCTCTTTTACGTCTATCATATTCTATTGTTGTATTTAATTTATCTTTGTACAAAAATATATATTAATTCAGAATTTCACAAGAAAACATTCTGTTTTTTAAGTGTTACTTTTTATTTTTCTATGTTGCTATCTTTTATAATCATAATAAAGTGTTGAAGATAATAATTCTTTATTCAGCTCTTGAGGCTAATTCTTCACTTACCATATTTGTAAGCTCTATAAATTGTTTTATGCTTAATTGTTCCGGTCGCTTTGTCATTATGTCTTGTTTAAAGAAATCTTCTGAGGTAGAGCCGCTTTTGATAATTTGTTTAAGACTAACTCGAAGCATTTTTCGTCTTTGATTAAACACTGTTTTTACCAATCTTTTAAATAGGTTTTCATCGCAGCCTAAAGAGGTAACTTTATTGCGTGTCATACGAATAACAGCACTTTTTACTTTGGGAGGAGGATTAAAAACAGTCTCGTCTACCGTGAAAAGATATTCCACATCATACCATGCTTGTATTAATATCGAAAGAATGCCATAAGTTTTATTACATGGCTTTGCTGTCATACGAATAGCAACTTCACGTTGTATCATACCTGTGCAGCATGGAATAAGATCTTTATAATCGAGCATTTTAAAGAAAATTTGTGAAGAAATATCATATGGGTAGTTGCCTGTTAGTACAAATTGTTTACCATAGAATATATTCCTTAAATCCATTTTAAGGAAATCTTTTCCTATGATGTTTTCTCGTAAATTAGGGAATCTGTCATTAAGATATTTTACACTCTCGGCATCTATTTCTACTACTTTTATTTCTCTATGCTTTTCAACAAGATATTGGGTAAGTACTCCCATACCTGGTCCTATCTCTAAAATAGGAATATTGGGATAAGAATCTACCGTATCGGCTATGCGCTTAGCAATGCTGAGGTCGGTTAAAAAGTGCTGTCCGAGATTCTTTTTTGGTTTAACTAATTTCATAAATTTTCTTTATTATGCTACAAAGATACTTATTTTCTTTTGTTTTTAAATGCATTTTATCTATCTTTGCTCTTATAATGGTGATAAGTAAGATAGTTAATAATATAGTAAAGATAGTATTCCCACTTATTTTGGGAGGTGCTATTCTTTATTGGATGTATCGAGATTTTGACTTTTCTAATATCCGAAAGATATTGCTTTATGAAATGGATTGGGTCTGGATGCTTCTTTCTCTACCATTTGGAATAATGGCTCAAGTATTTCGAGGGTGGCGCTGGAAGCAAGTTTTAGAACCTGTAAATGAACGGCCTCGTATATCAGTTAGTATTAATTCTATATTTATTTCTTATGCTGTTAGTTTGTTAATTCCCCGTATTGGAGAGTTTGCTCGTTGTGGAATTTTGCATAGATATGATAGAATAAATTTTCCTAAGGCATTAGGAACTGTGGTAACTGAGCGTGCTGTAGATACTTTAATAATATTATTAATAACAGCTTTAGCTTTTGTTTTGCAGATTAGAGTATTTGCCAATTTCTTTTTAAAAACAGGTACACGTCTTGATAATATATTAGAAATGTTTACACCAATGGGGTGGGGAGTTACAGCTATTTGTGGTATAGCTGCTATTTTATTATTATATATTATTTTTAAAAAGTTCTCAATAAACAATAGGATAAGTAATACCTTTTCAGGTATTTGGCAAGGTGTTTTATCCTTGAAAGGTGTTAATAATGTTCCATTATTTCTTTTTTTTAGTTTTGCTATTTGGATAAGTTATTTTTTTCATTATTATCTTACTTTCTTTTGTTTTGCAGAGACTTCTCATCTTGGTCTGACTTGTGCCATAGTAAGCTTTGTAGTAGGCTCAATAGCAGTTATTGTTCCAACACCAAATGGGGCAGGACCTTGGCATTTTGCTGTAAAAACGATGTTGATACTTTATGGTGTAAATGATATTCATGCACTTTATTTTGTGTTAATAGTGCATACTATTCAAACATTCTTGGTAATTTTGTTAGGAATATATGCATGGATAGCACTTAGTTTTACAAAAAAAGCAATATTAACAAATAACTAACCTTTAAAATTTTAGGAAATGAGTGAAATTAGAAAATTAAAGCCTGAAGGGCTATGGAGAAACTTTGATGAGTTAACAAAAGTACCTCGTCCATCAGGACATACAGAGAAGGTGCGTAAGTTTTTAGTAGACTTTGGCAAGCAGATAGGCATAGAGGCTTTTGTAGACACTGCAAATAATGTTATTTTTAGAAAACCAGCTACTCCTGGTTATGAGAATAGAAAGACAGTAGTTTTGCAAGCACATATAGATATGGTGCCGCAGAAAGCTCCAAGCAGTAGTCATAACTTTGAAACAGACCCTATCCAAACTCGTATTATAGATGGATGGGTTTATGGTACAGATACCACACTAGGTGCAGATGATGGGCTTGGTGTAGCTGCTATTATGTCTATAATGGAGTCGAAAGACTTAAAACATGGTCCTCTTGAGGCTGTTCTTACCAATGATGAAGAAACAGGAATGTATGGAGCAAACGATCTTCCTACTGATGTTTTGACAGGTGATATATTGATGAATCTTGATTCAGAAACATGGGGCAAGTTTGTTATTGGGTCAGCTGGTGGTGTTGATATTGACACTTCTTTAGAGTATAAGGAAGTAGAAAATACTTATGATGCTGCAGTTAAGATTACTTTAAAGGGGCTAAGAGGTGGTCATTCTGGTTTGGAAATAAATGAAGGTCGTGCCAATGCAAATAAGGAAATGGCTCGCTTAGTACGTAAAGCAATATCAGAGCTGGGAGCTCGTTTAGTCTCTTGGGATGGTGGAAACATGCGTAATGCTATTCCTTTTAAAGCTGAGGTTGTGCTTGCCTTGCCTAAGGCTAATGTAAAGTCTTTAGAGAATATGGTAGCCAAGCAGCAAGAGTTAGTAGCAGATGAGTTTAAGTTGATAGAGAAAAACGTTGAGTTCTTATGTGAATCAGTTGATATTCCTAAGACTCTTGTTCCTGTAGAAATTCAGGATAACTTAATTAATTCTATAACAGCTTGCCATGATGGCGTTCTTCGTTTTATTCCTGCTTATCCTGATGTAGTTGAAACATCTTCTAATCTTGCTATTATCAATATTACTTCTAACAAGGCAAGCTTCAAGATTCTTGTTCGTTCAAGTCGTGAAGACATGAAAGAGGTATTAGTCAATCGTATTATATCTTGCTTTGATATGGCAGGTATGAAGAGTGTAGCAAGTGGTAGTTATGGTGGTTGGGATCCTAACCCTAATAGTGAAATTCTTAATCTATTAAAAAAGATTTATAAGGATCAGAATGGTGAAGATGCCATTGTACAGGTAGATCATGCAGGCTTAGAATGCTCTATTATTTTAGGTAAGTATCCTAATATGGATGTTGTAAGTTTTGGTCCTACTATCCGTAGTCCTCATACATCTACAGAAAGGGCAGAAATATCTTCTTGTGAGCCTTTCTGGAAACTTCTTGTTAAGTCTTTAGAAGAAATTCCTGTGAAAAACAGATAAATTGATATAAAAAAAATCCCTTCTGCTCTATTTTCCTTTTTATGTAAGAGCAAGAAGGGATTTTTTATTCACCATTTATTGGCAAATTCTCTAATAGTTTTATAAAGAACATTAGGTTTTTCTTTTAGTAATAGTTTGTCAGGTAGAGGACCGCTATTAATAGCTACCGTATAACATCCGGCAGCAACTCCAGCGCGAATGCCAAGTGGCGCATTTTCTATTACTATACCCTCATGTGGTAAAATTTCACCTGCTTTTTGCAAGCCCATCAAGTAAGGATCAGGATTAGGTTTGCCTCGTTTTACATCATAAGCAGTTGTTATATTGTTATTTGTAATAAATCTTCCAAAATCTTTTTTTAATCTCTCTATTAAAGGTAATTGAGCACTACCTGTAACAATACCTATTTTTAATCCACTTTTGCATATTTTTTCCATTAAGTCGATTACACCATCAAAAATGGGAGCTTCCTTCATTTCGTGGAAATAGTGCGTCTTTACATCATATATTTTTTGTGCTTCTATTTCGGATATTGTTTTGCCTTGTTGTGCTTTTACGTATGAACGAATGGTATCTACTCCACGTGCTCCTTCAGTGGCATAGGCATCTGCCACAGTGAAATGAATGCCAAACTCATTCATAGCCTTTTGCCATGCTATAGCATGGTTGGGCATAGAATTATATAGTACTCCGTCCATATCAAAGAGTACTACTTTATACAGGCTATTCTGCATAGTGTTTTATAAAAATATATTCCCAGTCAAGATATTATTAACTTGACTGGGAAAAAGGAATAATTATTTATCAGAAGTCAATCTTTCTTGTATAGCTTTGCTTTCTGCCTCATATCCTGGTTTATTGAGTAAAGCAAACATATTCTTTTTATAAGCTTCTACACCTGGTTGATTAAATGGGTTAATATCCATGATTAAGCCACTAATGCCACATGCTTTTTCAAAGAAATATATTAGTTGTCCAAGATAGTATTCATTAAGTGTGGGAACACTTACGCGTATATTAGGTACGCCACCGTCTACATGTGCAAGTCTGGTTCCAAGTTCTGCCATTTTATTTACTTCATCTACCCGTTTACCTTCTAAGAAATTTAATCCATCTAGGTTTTCATTATCATGTGGAAAGAGTAGGGTAGAGTTTGGCTGTTCTACTGATATTATAGTTTCAAAAATAGACCGTTCACCCTCCTGAATCCATTGACCCATAGAGTGTAGGTCTGTTGTAAAATCACAAGCAGTAGGGAAAATGCCTTTATGATCTTTACCTTCACTTTCTCCATAAAGTTGTTTCCACCATTCTGCAAAATAGTGTAGTTTAGGCTGAAAATTAGCTACAATTTCTATCTTTTTACCTGCTTGTGCATATAATCCTTGTCTTACAGCAGCATAACGTGCAGCTATATTATTAGCAAAAGGTACATCTGTGCCAGTTTCCTTTTCCATATCTTTAGCCCCTTCTACCAAAGCTTTAATATCAAATCCTGCAACGGCAATTGGTAAAAGTCCCACTGGTGTTAGAACGGAAAATCTACCTCCAACATTATCTGGTATTACAAATGATTTGTAACCCTCTTGTGTAGCTGTAATACGAGCTGCACCTTTCTTTTTATCAGTAATAGCTACAATAACGTCTTTTGAAAATTCTTTTCCAAATTGATCTTCACACTGTTTCTTTAATAAGCGAAAAGCCAGAGCTGTCTCTGTAGTGGTACCAGATTTAGAAATATTTATAACGCCAAATTTTTTATCCTTTAGGTAAGTAGTTAGCTCAAATAAATAGTCTTCACCTATGTTGTTACCTGCAAAAAGAATAGTAGGATTTTTCTTGTCTTTTATCAGCCATGCAAAGCTGTTATTTAATCCCTCTATTACAGCACGAGCACCAAGATAAGAACCTCCGATGCCAGCCACTACTATTACTTCGCATTTTTTGCGTAAAGTATCAGCTACATTTTCTATTTCAGTTAGAAAAGCCTTAGTTATACTTGAAGGTAGGTGTAACCAACCTAAAAAGTCGTTACCTGCGCACGTTCCTTTTTCTAAAGCTACTTGTGCAGCAGCTACTTGTGGAGCATATGCTTCTATTGTCCCAGGATTAAGAAACTGGGTAGCTTTCGTAATGTCTAATTTAATACTTTCCATTTTTTATCTAAATGAGTCTGTTAATAAAATTATTTCTTGTTTAACTTCAGCTTTTTTGTATAAAATGTTATATATAGAACTTAGTATAGGCATTTTAGCCTGTATATCTTTGTTTTTCTCATACATGCATTTTGTGCCATAATATCCTTCGGCTATCATTTGCATCTCTATTTGTGCCGATTTAATGCTATAACCTCGTCCAATCATAGTGCCAAAGGTGCGATTACGTGAAAAATTACTATATCCTGTTACTAATTGATCACCCATATAAACACTATCAGAGATAGTTCTGTTTATAGGTGCTATTGTGGTGAGAAATAGTTCCATTTCTGCTATGGCATTAGATAAAAGTACGGCTTGGAAATTGTCACCATATTTTAACCCATCACAGATACCTGCTGCTATAGCGTATACATTTTTTAGTACGGAAGCATATTCTATACCTAAGACATCATTAGAGGTTTTTGCTTTAATATAATTAGAACGTAATATCTTACAGATATTTTCAGCCTTTTGCTCATTAGAACAGCCCACTGTAAGATATGTTAATCGCTCCATGGCAACCTCTTCCGAGTGAGAAGGACCACCTATAATTGCTAACTGTTCATAAGGTACCTTGAATTTTTGATGTATATATTCAGAGCAAGTAAGATTTTCACCTGGTACCAATCCTTTAATTGCAGTAATTATATTTTTGTCTTTTATGTTGATGGTAATCTTATCGAGCAGATCTTTTAGATAAGGTGAAGGTATTACAAAAATGAGAGTATCAAAATCATTAATAATTTTGTTAATATCTGTATAGAAATCTATTTCATCTATATTAAAGTGTGTGCTTGTAAGATATCCAGGATTATGTCCGTATAGTTTAAAGTTTGATATCTTTTCTTGGCTACGCATATACCAACCTATGTAATGAGTGTGTTCTATAACTATTTTAGCAATAGCAGTTGCCCAGCTACCACTTCCTATAATAGCAACATTACCTATGCTGCCATTTATTTTTCTATAGAATGGTAGCTGCCAACGTCGTCTGAATAGCTTTGAAAAGAAAGACATATTTTTTATATTATTGTTTTGCTTTATCTATCCATTGTTGTATAATGGGTATTGAGGGTTTTTCATACCCAAGTTTATATTTTTTATTTATCTCGCCAATTTTTTGTTGTAAACCTTGTGCGTTTTCATTTTTTATATCAGAAATAAGATTGAAACCTGCTTTGCGAAGTACATATACCCAATTTTCGCTAACGCCAATATTTCCCCATTCCTTTATACTATTTTGTGGAATTTTTGCTTCTGGTTTCATTTGTGGGAAGAGTAATACTTCTTGTATATATTCCTTGCCAGTCATTAACATTACAAGACGATCTATTCCAATACCTATTCCTGATGTAGGCGGCATTCCATATTGTAGAGCACGCAAGAAATCTTGATCTATAATCATAGCTTCATCATCTCCTTTATCTGCTAATTTCATTTGTTCTATGAAGCGTTCTTCTTGATCGATAGGATCATTTAGCTCTGAATAGGCATTTGCAAGCTCTTTCCCATTTACCATTAGTTCAAAACGTTCTGTGAGACCAGGTTTTGAGCGATGCATCTTAGTTAAAGGAGACATTTCTACAGGATAATCAGTAATAAAAGTAGGTTGTGTATAAGTTCCTTCGCAGAACTCACCGAATATTTCATCTATCAGCTTACCTTTACCAAAGCTCTCATCAATATCTTCCAAACCTAGTTTGCTAACAGCAATGTGGCGGATTTCATCTTCATTTTTACCATAAAGGTCAAAGCCTGTCTTTTCTTTGATGGCATCTAGTATAGGTAAACGTTTAAATGGAGCTTTAAAATTTATTATCTTATTGCCTATTTGTACTTCAGGCTTACCGTTTACGGCTATACAAATTTTTTCTAATAGTTGTTCTGTAAATGTCATCATCCAATTATAGTCCTTGTATTGAACATATAGTTCCATACAAGTAAACTCTGGATTATGGAAACGATCCATACCTTCATTACGAAAGTTTTTTCCTATTTCATATACTCCTTCAAATCCACCAACTATTAATCGTTTTAAGTATAGTTCAGTAGCAATACGCATATACATATCGGTATTAAGAGCATTAAAATGAGTTATGAAAGGGCGTGCACTCGCCCCACCTGCAATAGTTTGTAATGTAGGCGTTTCTACTTCAGTATAACCTGCATTATCAAAAAATTGGCGCATTGTGCGTAAAACAGTTGCACGTTTGAGAAAAGTATCTTTGACATTATCGTTAACAACTAAGTCTACATAGCGTTGGCGGTAACGTTGTTCAGGATCGTCAAATTTATCATATGCTTCGCCATCTTTATATTTTACAATAGGTAAAGGTTTCAAGCTTTTAGAAAGTAGGCTGAGTTCACGAGCATGCACTGATATTTCGCCCATCTGAGTCTTAAAAACAAAACCTTTAATTCCAATAAAATCACCAATATCAAGTAACTTTTTAAAAACCTTGTTGTATAGTTCTTTATCCTCACCAGGACAAAGATCGTCGCGGGTAATATATACTTGAATTCTACCTTTACTATCTTGAAGCTCTATGAAAGAAGCTTTGCCCATTATTCTACGCCCCATCATACGACCTGCAATAACAACCTCGCGTTGTTCTCCTTCTGAAAATTGCTCTTTTATATCTATAGAATATGCATTAGTGGGATATTCAGCAGCAGGATAAGGATTTATACCCATATCGCGTAATTCTTGCAAGCTTTGGCGGCGACCAATCTCTTGCTCTGATAATTCTAAAACATTCATAGTTTTTCTATCTTATCAATATATTTCATTTAATATTTTATATAATATTGCAAAGTTACTAATAATCGCTGTAATATTTGCATAAATTTGACAGTTTAATATAAGTATATAATATTTGTAATCTTTGCGTGATATAGCCTATTTAAGTATTAATATTAAGATATTTTTAGAAAGGGTATTATAATATAAAAATAGAGGATATGTTTAACTTTTCACACATCCTCTATTTTTTTGCTTATAAAACTATTAGTATATATGTAATAGCTTTAATATTAGAACTGATAGCTATTTAAAAGTTATGCTAAATAAGCATTAACCATCCATACAGATTTTTCTTGTCCTACAAGAAAATCGCTCATCATAGCTGTAGTAACCTCATCATTTGCTTCTTCTGCAGCTGCTATTATTTCTCGCTCTTTTGCAATTAAAACTTTTAAAGTATCAAGGATTAATTTCATACCTTCTACTTCATTTACTTTGTTATTTTCTTCTTTAAGTGTTGCAACTTTTAAAAGTTCACTAAAACGATTTTCAGGCTTGCTATCAAGTTGTAACAAACGTTCTGCAACTTCATCTATTTTCTCAGCAACATTGTTATATTGATTTTCATATTCTGCATGTAGCTGGAAAAAGCTCTTACCTTTTACATTCCAATGCAATCCACGTAAATTCATGTAATACACATGAAGATCTGCTAAAAGCTGATTAAGACCATTAACTACTCCTTCTATTTTTGTTTTGTCTAATGCTAAAACATCTAAATTTTTCATTTTTCTTTTTTTTTATTAAGTTATATAATTTAATTAAAAACCTTGAAACAATATGTAGCAAGGATTGTTACCATATAAGTTTTTTTTCATAGTTAAAATCAAACTCTAATTAAATAGCATTACAAAGATACGAAAAATAAATAAAAGAATTTATTATTTTAACAAGATTTTTGAAAAGTACTTTTATTTTAGAATTTAAATATTATTGCAAATTTATTTAGTCACCCCTTATAAATAGGGTGTGTCTCTTTTAGACACACCCTATTGTATTTTATTACTCTGCAACAATGGGATAAATCTCAATAAATTCACCTTGGTGCTGCTGCTCATCATAGAGTAAATCTACTATCTTTTTCCCAACTTCGTCAGGCTTATGGAATCCTGGTAGAGACATATTGCCGTTAAGATCGGTAGTAGTTGGACCTGGATGAACGGTATATATTTCTATAGGGATATTGTTTTTTTGAAAATCGAAGGCAAAATGTTCGCTCATACAATTTTGTGCAGCCTTACTTGCTTTATATGCTAACGGATTCCAGTAAGGATTGGTAGAGGTGGGTACTGTGATGTTTATTATTTTGCCATTATTTTTAGATAGTATAGATATTAGTCCTTGACAAAGATAAAAAGTACCAAAGAAATTAACCTGAGTAGTTTCTATTATATCTTTTAGCTGTGTTTCATAGCTAAGTACTGACATATCTCCGGGTATACCAGCGTTGTTTATTAATAGTTTAAGGTCGGAATGTTTATCTTTTATTTCTTCACAAGTAGAAGCTATAACCGTGTAGTTAGAAAGATCCACTTTAAGATATTCTGCTTTTCCTTTGCCTATGGCGTTTAGCTTGTTTACTGCGGCTTCGCCACGTTCTTTGTTACGTGCGCCTACAAGGACATGCCAGCCCCTTTTTATCAACTCTTTAGCTATTCCATATCCTATGCCTTTATTGGCACCTGTTACTAATGCTTTATTCATAATTGTATCAAATTAGTTGTTTTAAAACTTATGTTTTTAATCAAATCTTTATGTTTATATATATTTCTTACCCCTTTTTGTGAGAGTGGTAATAATAATAATGAATAAAATAAATAAGGGTATATTTCCTAAGCCTCTTGTTTTATTCTCTGCGTAGATTTTAGGCGTTTACGTTCTTCCAACATATCTTTAGCGCGTTGCTCTGCAAGTATAGCTGCTTTATTTATAGCTTCTTCTTCTGGCTTAATACGCATAGTTTTTGCAATGTTAATTAAATCTTTTACAGCTTCACCTCCTGCTATAAGTCCTGCTGTAGCTGGTACCCACGCATTAGAACTTGGAATAGTATGTCGTTCGGTGCATTTGCGCATATTTTTATCAGGGCATATACAATGGAAGGCACAGCTTATCTCTGGTTGTTCTATACTTTCTAAAGGCTCTTCAGGGCTATAAACTACCTTTAGATGTTTGATTTTAGTCTTTCGAAGTTTTTTGCGAATAACCTTTGCTAATGGGTCATTAATAGTTTTAAATATATCAGTTACCTCAAACTTAGTAGCATCTATCTTATAAGCAGCGCCCATACATGATAATATAGGTATCTTTAGTTCATAGCAGCGATATATAAGGTCGAGCTTTGCAGTAACAGTGTCTATACAATCGACAATATAATCGTAGTGATCGAAATCGAATTGAGTAGCGTTATCGGGTAAATAGAAAGTTTGGTATTTGCGTACTATACAGCGTGGATTTATGGACAGTATGCGTTCTTCGGCTATATCTACCTTAAATTTTCCTACTGTTTTTGTAGTAGCTAACAACTGTCTGTTTACATTGGTCAAACATACACGATCATCATCTATAATATCTATTGCTCCTACACCGCTACGTGCCAGAACTTCCACTACATATCCTCCTACACCTCCTACTCCAAACACAGCCACTCTGCTACCATGAAGGGTATTAATGGCAGGCTTGCCCAGTAATAATTGTGTTCTTGAAAATTGGTTTTGCATTTTTAAGGGTGTTTACTAATATTTATTTATATTGTTATGTCTGCTTTATAATATACTAACAAGGTTATGGTGTTATGGATATTACACATTTTTTACTAACTTTATTTTAGTTGGCTCTACTATGATCAAATGTTTTTTATACAAGTCACCAATGGCTTTTTTATATACTTTTTTAGATACCTGAAATTGGTATTTAATGTCTTCGGCATTACTTTTATCACCAAGGTTACATTCTCCATTATGTGCTTTAAGATATTCTAATAATCTTTCAGCAAAGCTGATAGCATATTGTTGTCCAATGGGTTGTAAAGTACAGTCTATTTTGCCATCAGTGCGCACATTTGCAATATATCCTTTTAATTTATCCCCTGTGTGAATACGCTTAAAAA
Source organism: Prevotella amnii DSM 23384 = JCM 14753 (assembly GCF_000378745.1). Lineage (GTDB taxonomy): Bacteria > Bacteroidota > Bacteroidia > Bacteroidales > Bacteroidaceae > Prevotella > Prevotella amnii. The sequence goes on along the minus strand of NZ_KB905279.1, from coordinate 23,505 downwards.
CCTGATCTTCGTATATTAATCCTGCGTATTTATTGTCTACGATAACTTTAAAACCTAAGTCGGTCTTTTGCCAAATAAGCAAGTCTACCTCCTCGCCATGTTTATATGTTGGAAACTCTTTAGAGAGAAAATGTTCTACCTTTGCTGATGCCACTAAGCGATAAGTCTCTTTATCAATATACATAAATATAATATACGAATTGCCTATTTCCATGCGTCTTTTTTGCTCACGGAAAGGGCAAAACAGATCTTTTGTAACGCCCCATGATAAGAATGCGCCATATTCATTTACCCACGAGCATGATAAATAAGCAAAGCTGTTAACTGTAGCTAATGGTTTTTCGGTAGTGGCTATAGGGCGCTCGTCCTGATCAAGGTAAACGAGTACTTCTACCTCATCACCTATATTTGCACCTTGTGGTATATATTTTTGTGGCATTAAAATATCGCCAGCCTTACCACCATCGAGATAAACGCCAAATTCTTCTCCAAAACCCTCACGAAGAGCTTTCTTTACTATGGTGAGTTTGTTGAAGGTTCCTAATTCTATTGTTTTCATGTCTTGTCGTCCTTTTTATATATTGTTTATAAATATGTTACTGCTTATTTTATTGGCAAGTTAGTCTTCTTTAGAAAGCTGTTGCCTACTGTTATCAGATATTATTATACCATCTTTAAGATGTATGGTTCTGTCGGTGATACTTGCCAATCCTTCATCGTGCGTAACAATAACGAACGTTTGTCCAAACTGATCTCTTAGGTCGAAGAAAAGCTGATGTAGCTCTGCTTTATTCTTAGAATCTAAACTTCCAGATGGCTCGTCTGCAAGTATTACAGCAGGGTTGTTTACGAGTGCTCGTGCTACTGCAACACGTTGTTTCTCACCTCCAGATAGCTCTTGAGGCTTATGGTTAGCACGATCAGTAAGACCTAAAAAGGCTAACAACTCTTTACCTCTAACCTTAGCTTCTTTAGAGCTTTTACCTGCTATATAGGCAGGAATCATTACATTTTCGAGTGCCGTAAACTCAGGTAAAAGTTGGTGAAACTGAAAAACAAAGCCCAAATGCTTATTACGGAAATCGCTCAATTTATTAGTAGAGAGGCTGTTTATATCTATTCCATCTACTACCACCTTTCCTTCGTCTGCTTTGTCGAGCGAGCCAATTATTTGTAATAATGTAGTCTTACCAGCTCCTGAGGGGCCTACTATGCTTACTACTTCACCCTTGTTTATGTGCAAATCGATACCTTTTAGTACCTCAAGCGAACCAAAACTCTTAGTAATTCCTTTTATATCTATCATTGTTATAAATTTTTCTTATGTATCCATTCACTTGCTACCTCATAAACGCTACGTTCCTCTGTATGTTGAGGCTCAGCAAAGGTCATTGTGTCTAAATTGTTACCATATTGATCAGGGAAGATAATCATTATAGTTTTACCCTTAAAATATTTATTTATCTCATTGGGCAAATCGTCCATTGCTGCTTTATATGAGATAGTTCCTTTACGGGCAGTAATGATAACAAACATATGATCATGTTTTACGTTCATAGCTTTTATAGGCAATTCGTTCCAATGCTCCATCTGTTCGTATTCTGCGCGCACACTTGGATAGTTGTTTATTACATATTCTTTTATCAAATCGAGTGTTTCCTGTCTGGCATCGAATACTATCCTACACTCCATGTTTTCTGCCATGCGGGCTAAACGCTCTAACCAACGATAAAAGCCCGGTTCGTATTCAGCCCTTGAAGGTACTGCTACCTGTATACGGCGTATAGTGTTTAGAGGTTGCTTAATACGTGCTATAATAATCTGACGATTGAGCCTATGATATACACTACGTGCAAATTCTCCCCAAAAACCACCATGCTGCTGATGATGAAAATGAAGCCCCATAACTATTTCTGATGCTTGATTTTCCTTAAAAGCATACATAATGCCATTTGCAATGTTTGCAGCTACACGTATCTGTGTAGATATAGGTACATCGGCAGCACTGGCATATTTATTAAGATTGTTTAGAAGCTCTATACCTTCGGCTTGCTTAGTATGTATGTTTACATCATCGTACACTACATTAAGAGCCACTATATCTCGTTTCAACTTAGGATTGCGCATCATTGTTGCGAGATTTAATAGGTGGATAGAGGTGTTAGCATATTTTACAGGGACAAGTATTTTCTCATCATTATCCACCTTTTTATCCTTAAGATCTTCTTTTTCCAATAGTCGCAACTGTTCAGCTGCTCGTTGTGTTATCATAGTAGATATTATGCAGGTAAACAGTATCATAAGCACTATACCATTGAGAACAGCATTGTCAAAAAGATATTTTCCTCCGCCTATAGGCAGCTTACACCCAACCATAGCTAAGGCTATTGCACCTGCAGCATGAGCAGAGGTAAGACCAAACATCATATGCCCCGACTTTAAAGATAGCTTAAAGACCCATGTAGCAATATAAGATGCTAATGCTTTTCCTAATGTTCCAAAGACTACAAGTAATAACATTATCCATAAAATGTAAGTACTTTCAAAAAGTAATTTTACGTTTATTAGCATGCCTACTCCTATGAGAAAGTAAGGTATAAACAAGGCATTACCTGTAAACTCTAACCTGTTCATAAGAGGAGATACCTTTGGAATAAACCTGTTTAAGATAAGTCCAGAAAGAAAAGCGCCAAATATGCCTTCTACGCCGATAGCATGTGAAAGGGCTGCCGAGCCAAACATAATAGCTAAAACAAAGACAAACTGCATTACACTGTCTGAATAACGATGTAAGAACCAGCGCGCCACACGAGGAACAGTATAAAAGAGAAATGCGCTATATGCTATAAATTTTATGCTAAATATAATCCAAAACGTTATATCTCCACTGCCTGTTACAGAGCTTGTTATAGAGGAAAGAATTATTAACGATATAAGTAAAGCAAGCATAGAGCCACCTACACTTATAGTAGTGCTAACATGTTTTGTAAGGCCATAACGCCCAACGATAGGGTAGGCTATAAGCGTATTGTCTGCCATAATGGTACTAATGAGCAAAGCTGACATAGCGCTGAAGTGAAGAAACAATGTAAAAGCACCATATATTAGCACAAATGGGCAGAGAAAGGTGAGAGCACAAAATATTATTACGCGCATGCTATTCTTTCGCAAGCCTTCCATGTCAAGCTCTAATCCTGCTAAAAACATAATATAATATAAGCCCACTTGCCCAAAAATCTCAAAGGAAGCATCTCTGCCTAATATATCAAAACCATTCTTACCTACAAGGACTCCTGCAAGCACCATTCCTATAATATGAGGAATACGGAGCTTTCCCATGATAATAGGTGAGAACAATATCATGAGGATAACGACAAAAAATATAAGCGTTGGATCTGTTATAGGAAAAAAATGAGATATATTAATCATAGTAACCACATTGTAAAAATATATGCAAAGATAGTAAAAAGATGATAGAGTAACGGTGATAATAGATGGTTTTTTGTACTTTTGCAAAGTAAAAAGACTGATAAATATATTATAATATAAAAATGAAAGTAGCTATTGTTGGTGCCAGTGGTGCCGTAGGGCAGGAATTTCTTCGCATATTGGAACAGAGAAATTTTCCTCTTGACGACTTAGTGTTGTTTGGTTCTTCACGTTCTGCAGGTAGAGAATATGCCTTTAAGGGAAAGAATTACAAGGTAAATTTGCTTCAGCATAATGACGACTTTAAGGGAGTGGATATAGCTTTTGTTAGTGCAGGAGGAGGCACATCTGCAGAGTTTGCCGATACTATAACTAAGTATGGAACTGTGATGATAGATAATTCCAGCCAGTTTCGTCAGTGTGAAGATGTGCCATTGGTAGTCCCTGAGATTAATGCTGCTGATGCTTTAAAACGCCCTCGTGGGATAATAGCCAATCCTAATTGCACCACAATAATGATGGTAGTAGCTTTGGCTCCTATAGAAAAGCTTAGTCATATTAAGAAAATACATATTAGTAGCTATCAAAGTGCATCCGGTGCAGGAGCTGCCGCTATGGCAGAATTAGAGCAACAATATAAGGAGCTGCTAACTATAGGTAAGGTAAAAACGATAAAAAAGTTTCCTCACCAGTTAGCATATAATGTTATTCCTCAAATAGATAAGATGACCGATACCGATTATACTAAAGAGGAAATGAAAATGTTTAACGAAACTCGCAAAATAATGCACTCTGATGTACGCACCAGTGCCACCTGCGTACGTGTGTCATCTCTTCGCAGCCATTCTGAGAGTGTGTGGTTTGAAACCGAGAAGCCGTTAGCTGTAGACGATATTCGCAAAGCGTTAGCTGCTGCCGAAGGTGTTACGTTAGTAGATGATCCACAAAACTATGTTTACCCTATGCCTTTAGAAAGTGCAGGGCATGATGATGTTTACGTTGGGCGTGTACGTAAAGATCTTGCTGATGATAACGGCTGTGTGTTATGGCTTACGGGCGATCAAATACGTAAAGGGGCTGCACTAAATGCTGTTCAGATAGCAGAATATCTTATCAGAGAAGGTGATATAAAGAGATAATTCTAATATATAGGTGTAAAGATAATCCGTTATATACACGCTTTTTAGCGCATATATAGCGGATTTTTTTAATGTTATTGCTTACTTATTATATAAAAAGCAAGCTGCATTAAGTTACCTTTTATTATAACTTAATACAGCTTATTTTATATCTAATACTTATCTTGTAATATTTATGTACAATAACGAAATAATAACTTTTTTATAGTAACCTCTATACTATTAGAAAAGATTAATAATCGTTTGTAGTCTTATCATTCTACAGTAACTTTTATTTCTTTAAACTTAGATGTCTTAGAGGCATTAAACGTAATAGTCTTTTCTTTACCAGTCCAAATGTAGGGAAAATCATCTTCATCTTCACATGTTAGCTCTTTTAAATTGTACATAATATCGCAACAATAAGGTACATTTACAAACTCTATGCGTGTAATAACCTTACCTTCTTCTGCTGTAAATGTAAACTCATTTTTTAAATATACTGTATAGATATTATCTATAATTCTGTTCCAATACCTATCATTAAGTTTCTTTTGTGTTAGTGTTACAGGTCCTGTTACCATCTTAACATCATCGTCTAATTTACCAGCAGTTTTATCATCTCTGGCGTCTATATTGTTTGTAGTAGGAACTTTCCATGGGTTTTCAGAGAAATTGAAAGTAAAGATAGTTTTAGTAGTTTCTCCAGTTTCACCAGGTGTAGGATTATGTGTAGCTGCTTGGCTAACAACTATATTTACCTTTACTTGTTCTTTGCTATTGTCATCTGTAACAACAAGTTCGGTATTACCCGTAGAAAGCGGATTAACGGTAATGATATTGTTTTCTAAAGTAGCTGTAGCTATATTGTTATCAGTTATTTTACAACTATACTTTCCGTTTCCTTTTACTATTTTTACAGACTCTGTTTTTCCTACCTGCATATTTAGCTGAGTAGTAGAAAGTTGTAGTTTAACATCGTTTTTGTTTTCTTGCGAACCTTTTTGCTCTTCTTTTTTAGGAAGATTAAAGTCATCATTATCTTTGTTGCAACTTGTCATAAAAGCAGCAATCATAAATAAAAGGATAAATGAGTATTTATAAAAACTATTCATAATTATTTTTTTTTTGTTTATTAATTGTTATTTTTTTATTGTTATAATACTTTCTATGTGTCGCATTAAAGCTCTGCTACCTCTGCAAAGTTAGCTTTACCCCATCTTTCATTGTTACTATATTGCTCTTTGCTTCCTTTAGGGACGTAAAGTTTTTTGGTTGTTGGAGTTTTGTTAAAGATGGCAGCATTTGTTGTGGGAGGTGTTGTTGCACGACAGATAACTTCAGCAAGGTTAGAGCAACCGGTAAATGTGTTTAGAAAAACTTTATTAAGTGTAGAAGGCAGATCTACTTTTGTTAGTTTTTTACAGTTAAGAAATGCCGAATGCTTTATCTCTGTAACACCTTCTGGAATTACAATACTGGTTAAGCTTTCACAGTTATGAAAAGTTTTCACATTAATGACTTTCACTTTCTCTGGTATATTTACTTTGCTCAATTTTTTGCAATCAGCAAATAAGCCACCTCCTATAAAGTTAACATTCTTTGGAAGTAGAACCTCAGTTAGCTCTTCGCAGCTACTAAAAGCAGATAGTTCTAATCTTTCTAACGTTTCTGGGAGTGTTATGCTCTTTAGCGATTTACAACCATAAAAAGCCTGACTACCTATTAAAGATAGATTTTTAGGAAGCTGAACAGATGATAATGATTTGCAATCCTTAAAAGTAGTAGCTTTTATCTCTGTAATATTATTTGGAATAATGATAGACTCCAGACTGCTGCAGGCACTAAAAGCGTTTTCTTGAATATCCTTTAAAGAAGTAGGCAACTTTATTTCCGTTAATTGATCACAGCCATAAAACATACTTTCTCCTATGGTTTCAAGCCCTTCATCTAAAGAAACTTTCTGTAAATTATTACAAAAAGCAAATGCGTTTGGTTTTATTTCTTTTACCGATTTAGGTATATTTACCTCTTGCAAAGCGTGGCATTGATAGAAAGCATCTTCATCTATTTTTTCTAAATTAGAAGATAAAACTACTCTATGCAACTTGTTGCAGTAAGAAAATGCTCCTTTACCAACATATTTTAATGTAGAAGGAAATATTATTTCTTGTATTGGTGTTTCTTTAAAAGCCTCAACATCTATACCCGTAATGCCTTCTTTAAGAACTATTTTGCCATCTTCTGGTATTAACTCTGCAGGCCATTTTTTTATAACATTATCTTTTATCTCAACGCCATCAGGTATCTGTGTGTCAGTTTCCTCTACAAGAATACTTACCTTTGCTTGCTCTTTACTATCTTCATCGGTTACAATAAGTTCTGTTTCGCCTATAGAAAGCGATTTGATGGTTATAACATTGTTATTTAAAGTTGCTATAGCTATGCTGCTATCTATAACTTTGCAACTATATTTTCCGTTTCCTTGTAGAATCTTTATAGATGCTTCCTGACTTGCTTTCATCAAGAGCGTAGCTGTAGAAAGTTGCAGCTTTTCATAAGTCTTAGTGCCTTGCGAACCTTTCTGTTCTTCTTTTTTTGTTGGATTAATATCATCATTGTCTTTGCTACAACTTACCATAAAAGCTGCGAACAATATTAAAGCGACAAATGAATATTTACAAAAAACTTTCATAATTACTTTTTTTTATTTGTTATTTTTATTAATTTATATTATGTGATATTATTACTTACTGTTATGAATATCTTTTTTTATTTTATTCTATCTAAATGTTCTTTTCCATTTCCTTTAAACACCATTCTACGTATTTTACCTCCCACGTTATGGTCAGCTTCTATAATTTTTCCGCTTTCTTTGTTTGTTGCATTGATTATGAAAACAGAGGCACATGAATATTTTGAAGCTTTCTTATCTTCGGCAGCAACATACATTTCATTGGAATTATAAGGATTGAAGATGATTTGTTTTACCTTAAAGTTTTCACCCAAATCTATATAAGGCTTATTGCTAAAGTTTTGCGCTTCATAGTTAAAAGCGAATATTTTACCATTTTCGTTACCATAATACATTATTGGTTTTGTAGGGTTTACACCAATAGCATCGGTACTTTTTATATTGCCATTAGACGAGATGTTAGTTAAAACAATTTCTTTTATTTTCGGATTTTTTTGTGATGTACGGGAAATAGATAATCGATAAATATTAACCTCTTTATTGCTTGTATATCCTACAAATAAGAAGTGGCGTGGCTCATAACGATTGTCAGCCAGTCCGTCTGCATATACTCCATCACAAGGTAGTAATGCCATAGGTGTAACATCACAAACAGTTTCACCTAATGCTGTCCTTCCTATTGCAGCAATATACAGTAAATGTTTTGATTTCAAATCAAAATATACACGTACCATATCGGTAGGTAAAGGAATAAAAGAACAAGCTAAATCGGCTATTTTAACGTCCTTAGGCATTTGGTGATTAATTTTATCCTCAAGGAAATGATGGTTTAATGTCATTAAGTAATCCTTACCATTTCCTACGAAAAAAATTACATTAAAATCTCTATTCCACATAAAGTTTTGCCCTCCAAACGGCGCAAAAGCAAAGTTTGGATAAAATTCGCCTTTGCCATCGTATTGCACTTCTGTTTTTACTTCGAGTGTGTTAGGGTCGAGCAAGTAAACTTTTCTTGGATTATCGGTACTAATAACCACATTTAACCCATCTGTGTCTTCTATGTTGTTAGGGTTTGTAATACCTTCTCCTGTCCAGCAAAGGGCTAAAGGCTCTGTTCCTAATGTAAGGTTAGGGTTACTTTGTTTGAAAACGTTTGTAGCCATAGGTATATTACTTATGTCTAAAGCCTTATAAGCAAGTTCGGCACCTTTCTCTCCTTCAGTAAATAATAGTAGCCCGCGATTGTAATCGGAGTAAACAAAGAGTTTAAATTCTATAATTTTAGCTGTTTCGTCAGCCGCCGTTACCTTTAGGAAACATGAAAAGGTGCCTAATGTAGAGCAAGTGTAATTTAATGTTTCTTCATTACTTACTTCTTTGTGATTGATGTTCCACTGGTAAGTAACTTTTTGTTTCTGATCGTTAGAGAACTTTATGTTTGGCTTTATTTGCAATATAGCACCTTGTTTTATGCTATATGCTTTCTCTATACCTTCAATATTACTTAGTTTTCCTTCTGTCTTTTTATGGCTCAGGTTACTATTTTCCAAATTGTTTTCTGAGCAAGCTGTTAATAATAACATTGCTATAAACAAGAGGTAGATGTTTTTTAGTTTTTTCATTTTGTCTGTTTCTATTAATTAAATGTCTGTTTTTTTTTTAATAAATATTTATCTAAAATATGGTACCTATACCTCCCAAGTAACATTAGGGAATATTACACCTTCTTCGGGGTGAAGGTCGAAATATTCTTTTACACGTTTAAAAATGCGCAGGTATTCATATTTACGATCTTCAAACTGTTCTTTTCTTACAGGGTTACCATAATATTCTATAAATTTTTGATATTTCTTAATATTGTATTCTCCTAACCAATAAGCCACCGATGACCACCATGAAGGAATGTCTAACCGGTTGTTAAATAATATTTTAGCTATTTTATGCTCCATAATCTCTGGCTGTAATGGCGATGAGGGATCAATGCCAAGGGTTAGCGTATAGGTAGAATGGTCGTCTAAAGAGCGACGATTTATTTTTATCTTCAATGTATCGTGGGTAGCATTTGGCTTTATTGTTCTGTTTAATATTAAAGGGTCGTAATGCAAATTGGCAATAGCAGTTGTTGCAGTGTCTATAATTTGCAATTTGTAATAACGTTCTTCCATGTGCAATTCTCCTATTGTTTCTATAATAACGCTCACCACCGAATCGGTAGTTGCGTATGGCAAACTGCCTAAAGATATGTTATAGGTAGATTTCTCAAAGCATATCCCACTTTTAGATGGCTCTATAAAACAAGACGAGCAACCTGATATGAGTAATAGTGCTGTGGAAAAAAGAATGGTAGAAAGTGTTTTTTTCATAACTTTTGTTTTTGTTTTTATTTCTCTAATCCATTTTCGCTTTCGGGTAGTGGCAGTACATAGGTTTCGTTACTGGCCTCTATATGTTTACCGTTCAGTCCGTCCATGCTACGCCACAAACGTTTGTAGGTGAAGAATATTTGCCCTTCTCCCCAATATTCTCTTGTTATCTCGTCAGCTATCCATCTTTGAAAGAGCTTCTTAGTACTAATTTCGTCCATTGATATAGGTTGTAAACCTCTTGCCGTTACAACTGTATTTATAGCCTTTAGCGACTTTTGTTTATCCTTGTCATATATAGCTTCTGCTAAAATATAATACATCTCAGGAAGACGAATCATATTAATTCCGGGTGTTCTGTTAGACTTCCATTGCTGGCTTTCATCATAATCTTTATCATAAAGCTTTATAAAAGCAGTAACAGGCTTTCCCCAATTAGTAGCAGTAAAATAAGTTTGATACCGATAGTCATTATTTATGGTAGAGAAAGTCTCAGTTTTAAACAAGCGTTTATAGTTTTCTCTTACCATATTGCAGGTAGGCGTGCTATGTTCAGGATAAAACAATTGTCGTACGTTGATGTACATTTTAGGCGCATTTAACACCCAAATACATTCTGTTTCTGCATCATAACCTCTGAAAAGCTGTAAAACATCGTTTTCTTTCACCAGTTTATAGTGGCTGTTTATAACCTCTTCTGCTAAGGCGGCTGCCTTTTTGTTGTTGTTTCCCCATAAAGCCACACGAGCTTGTATAGCTTTTACGGCATTGAGGGTGATATATACATTTTTAACGGTTGGATATTCTTTCTTTAAAAACTCTTTTTTTGCTTCTTCTAAGTCGTGCATAATGTCTTGATAACATTCTTGTACGGTTTTCTTTTCACATATCTGGTTACTTGCCTTTGTTATATATGGTATGGCTAAAGCGTTAGGATTATTAATATTTGGTGCAAAAAGACGAAGCAAATCAAAATGTAACATTGCTCTAATGGCAAGGGCTTGTGCTCTGTAGTTGCACATTTTAGGGGTGTCTTTATCTTTTATGTGTTCTAAAAGGCTATTAATGGCATAAATATCATAATAGGCTGTTGCCCAAATCTGGTCTATTATTCGTCTTACTTCTTTATCTTTATATTGTAAATCGTATGTTTTTGCAAGTAGGGTAGTTGTAGACGACTCGTGGTCGTTATAATATAGTTGTGCTATCTCATCTATAAAACCAAAAGAGAGGTTACTACCGTAAAGGTCGGCTTTTGTAAGCGTGGCGTAAATGCCTGTAAGAGCGTCTTTTGCACCTTGCTCATCGGCAAACATTTGCTTGTCATTGATAAGACCGGGCGTGTCTATATCGATGAAATTACATGCAGAAAAAGTAGATGTAAGCAGACTTATTATAAAAAATATTTTTATTGCTTTCATTTCTTATATTTTAATGTTAAGTCCTAACTCATAGATATTTGCAAACGGATAAGCTAAGCCTCTTTCACGCTTTATAGTAGATAGGTGTAGGAATTGTCCCATAGAAAAAGTAAAGCGTACATATTGCAGGTGAGCTAATTTGCACAAACTATTTGGCACGTCATACCCTAACATAAGCGAAGTGCCCTCTAAAGCGTATTCTTTCTTCACAAATCTAGATGTGGGAGGTGTATCTTCTTGAGCAGCAATATGCTTATAGATAGCTTTATCGCCAGGCTTTTGCCAGCGGTTGTAAAACACTCTCTTGTCAGCATTATACATAGGGTTAATGCCTTCTACCTTGTTTGCCAAAGTTCCGTTATAGATGGTTGCACCTAAACGATAGTTAAACGATACGGTAAGGCTAAAATTGCTAATATTAGCAGCTAAGCCAAATGCTCCTTGCAGCGTTGGAGTAAGGTCGCCAACTACTTTTCGGGCATTATAATTGTATGTATAAGTTTGCTCACCATCTTGTCCAATAAATATTTCCTTACCGTTTGAAGGGTTTATACCTGCTGAGAGCATTACTTTTAAGGCTGTAAGCGACTCTCCTTCAGCGTATATTGCTGCGGGTAGCCTACCTGAGAGCTTTGCGTTATGTGCGTTTTGATTTCTTAAGTAATCGCTTATTTTTACAATTACATTGTGATTGTGGCTCGCTGTAAAATATGCGTTTAGACCCCAAAGCCTACTATTTATAATCCTACCACGCAACGACAGCTCGTAACCACTGTTGCGTATCTGACCTAAGTTTTCTTTTGCATTGGCAAAACCTGTATGCAAAGGTTTTGATATGGTCATAACCACATTATTAGTTGTGTTTTTATATATGTCGAATGAGCCACTTAAGCGGTCGGAAAATAAGCTAAAGTCAAGACCCAAATTGGCTTTTATGGTTCGTTCCCATTTTAAGTTCGGGTTTACTAATGCTACAGGCATAGCTCCTATTTCGTTGTTATAAATGTAATTGGCATGGTATCGGTAAGCTAATTGAGCCTGATAAGGGTTAAAACTAACGTTACCTACGGTGCCTATGCTTGTCCTGAGCTTTAACAAATTGATAGGGGTGTCACTAAAAAATTGCTCTTTATGTATATTCCACCCTAATCCTATCATGCAAAAAGGAGCATAGCGTTCTGATGTTCCAAACTTTGACGATCCTTCACGGCGAAAAGATGCATCTATGAAATATTTATTTTCAAAAACATATTGCACGTTTAAATAGCCTCCAAACATTCTTGCTTTGTCTTTTCCTCCCTTTGGTGTACTCCCTTCAGCAAATGCTGCCGCCTGTGAAGCATGGTCTATCTTGTCTGATAGTATCCCAATGGCTGTAAACCCATTACTTTCGTCGTCTGTAGCCTGAAGGTTAAGTCCTAAGGTAGCAATGAGTTGATGCTTTTTTATAGCTTTAGCCCAAACTAAAAAGGCATTTGCCGAAAAATCGGTAGATTCGCTGTGCATAATATCAAAACTACCACGCTTAGCCTTATCCGTATAATGAAATTTTACAGAATGTGGCGAATAAAACGTTTCGTTATCGTTTTGCGTTTGTGTTAAAGAGGCTGTAGCTTCTAAGCGTAGATGTTTTAAGATATTCCAACGCACTTTAGCACTGTTTGTAACAACCTTGTTTTTTTGCAGAATATAGCTGGAAAGAGTCTTTTCAAAGATAGGATTAGCCATACCAAAGGCAAGATGGTTGTTTAGCTCTCCGTAGCTATTGTATGGCTCATCGTATGGGTTTAGTCTTGTATAGTCCGAAAAACTGCCATAAGGCACATCATGACTTTGCCCACCCATTATAAGTGCAGTGTATTGTAAGAAGAATTTTGAAAAATCGCCGTATGTCAAATTTACTCTCACCGAGCCATCTCTTCTGTCGCTTTTATCCATAACTCCCCGCACATCATTAATCCCTGCCATAAGCGTATAACGAAATAATGGTGTTCCGCCCATAATGTTAATGTTATGTGTTTGTGATAACCCTGTACGTAACGGCATTTTTAGCCAGTTGGTATTAACACCTGCTTTTACCCTGTCCAGTCTTGCATAATAGTCTTTTTGGCGTTTTACATCTATATCGCTGTTGCCTATGAAACGACCATATAAACCTGCTTTGCGCTCAAATTCTAATTTCTCGGCAGCATTAAGCAGATTATAATCAGACAAATCGGCTACACTCACCTGAAAACGATTACTATAATCGATGTTCAGTTTTCCTATATGAGAAGGTAATGACGTTATTACAATAACACCGTTGGCAGCTTTTGAGCCATAGTAAGTAGTGGCAGCAGCATCTTTCAACACAGATATTTGAGAGATGGTGGAAGGCTTTAAGCTGAAAACTACTCGTACATCTACCTCTACGCCATCGAGAATGAAAAGCGGAAGGTTAGTATGGTCGCCCTCTATAAAACTACTTCGCCCACGTATAATCATATCTGGCAACTTGTTTGGGTCAGACCCTTTATTATTGTCAGGGGTTAGCTCAAATCCGGGAACATTATTTTTTATCAGTTCTAACAAGTTTGTGTTTACTTGGCTCTTTATGGTTTTTCTATCGATGGTAAATGCCGAACCTGTATATATTTCCTTAGGCTTATTAATATAGCCTGTAACCACCACTTCATCGAGCATTTCTTTGCGTATAGACGTAGTGTCTTTATGTGTTTGTGCTAAACAAAGTAGGCTTATAAAAAGCAAAGATATAGTTGTAAAAACATATTTGTTATCCCGATGTATTAGTGCCATTATTGCCTTAATAGTTCTATCTGTTTATTAAATAGGAAATGCAAAATTAATATATTACTAAAAGTTTGACAATACTCAAATTTGGTGATTTTATTGTAGATAATACGTTATAAAATATTTTCTTAAAATGTTTTAAACCTATATTATTGCGCTTATTTATCTTATATTAGCGTGCGAATTGCTACCAAAACTAACGTTTTGTTAGTTTTGGTAAATATTTCTCTTTTTGTAAATATAATTAATCTTCGTTACCTTTCTACATTTTTAGGTATTTTGCTTGTTCTTTTCTGTAGATATTTTGCTAAAAGTAAAGTTTTATTTATATTGCTGTTTTTAATAATAAATATAGGTTTTAGCAAAAAGGCTCATTTCTAAAAAGCCTACACACCTTATGTATAACATAATAATATAGCATACTATGTGCTTTGAAAGCTATAGTTTTATCTGTAAAAAGAAGGCGAGTGAAAAATGAAAATAAATTATTTTTCTATCAAAAATAATCTAAAAATACTTGGAAAATAAATTATTTTTGTTTATATTTGCATATCTTTTCTATAAAGATAGGCAATCTTTTGTTATATATAAAGTCAGTAGTTTTATTAATATTATGTATTGCCTTTTGATAGATAACCTAACAGATTAACAAAAAAAAAGAATATTATGGCAGTAAAGATCAGATTACAGCAAAGCAAGTTTAAGGAAAATAATCGTGGCGGAAAGTGGCACGCTCGTACGGTAAGTAATGGTATTTCTACTATTAACGATTTATCTAATGCTATTCAGGAAAGTACTTCGTTTACGCGAGGTGATGTGCGTGGTATTGTAGTGGCGTTGATAGACGAGATAGGTTTTCAGCTTGCAAATGGAAAGACGGTAGTCTTAGAAGGGCTTGGGCGCTTTCATCTCACTGTGGAGAGTACTCCTTCAGATAGTCCGGAGGATTTTTCTTTGCGTAAAAATATAAAGAGTGTAAAGTGTAAGTTTGTGCCTTCAGGTCGTCGCGATCCTGATACTAATCGCAAAGTGGAGGATTTTGGGTTTGGTGTGCAGGTAGCATGGGCAGATAAAAATAATAGAGAGCTGAAATAAGACGCTTTATGGCAGGAGCACGCGTAGAGAGTTTTCTTCTAAGAGTAGGTAATCTTTAAGAGCAAAGAAGTCTGCCATCTTGTCATACTTTCTTTCGTTGGCACAACCTTTGTAAATAATTAAGCGAACGTCAATGTATAACGCATTGGGGTAATGATACAAGAATAATAAAAATAAAAAAAATATATATATAATTATGGGAAAGATTATTGGAATTGACTTAGGAACAACTAACTCGTGTGTTGCAGTATTTGAAGGTAACGAGCCAGTAGTAATAGCTAATAGCGAAGGTAAACGTACTACTCCTTCTGTAGTAGGCTTTGTAGAAGGTGGCGAGCGTAAGGTGGGCGATCCTGCTAAGCGTCAGGCTATCACAAATCCAGAAAAGACAGTTTATTCTATTAAGCGTTTTATGGGTGAAACCTACGATCAAAGCTCTAAAGAGGTAAATCGTGTACCTTTTAAAGTTGTCAATGAAGGTGGTTATCCACGTGTACAGATAGACGATCGCAAATATACTCCTCAGGAAATATCAGCTATGGTGCTTCAGAAGATGAAGAAGACAGCAGAAGATTATTTAGGACAAGAGGTAACCGATGCTGTTATCACCGTTCCGGCTTATTTCTCTGACTCTCAGCGTCAGGCTACAAAAGAAGCAGGGCAGATTGCAGGCTTAAATGTTCAGCGTATAGTTAATGAGCCTACTGCAGCAGCATTAGCTTATGGTGTAGATAAGGCTAATAAAGATATGAAAATAGCAGTATTCGACCTTGGTGGTGGTACTTTTGATATATCTATATTAGAGTTTGGTGGTGGTGTCTTTGAGGTGCTATCTACTAATGGTGATACACATCTTGGAGGTGACGATTTTGATCAGGTAATTATAGACTGGTTAGTAAATGGCTTTAAAGCTGACGAAGGTATAGATCTTACAAAAGATCCTATGGCTATGCAACGCTTAAAGGAAGCTGCTGAAAAGGCTAAGATAGAGCTAAGCTCTTCTTCTTCTACAGAGATCAACTTACCTTATATAACTGCTGAAGGTGGTGTGCCTAAGCATTTGGTAAAGACTCTTACTCGTTCACAGTTTGAGCAGTTAGCTCATGGCTTGATACAGGCTTGTTTAGTGCCTTGCCAGAATGCTATCAGGGACGCTAAGCTTTCTACTAGCGATATAGACGAGGTAATACTTGTAGGTGGTTCGAGCCGTATACCTGCAGTACAAACATTAGTAAAAAACTACTTTGGCAAAGAGCCTTCAAAGGGTGTTAACCCTGATGAGGTAGTTGCAGTAGGTGCTGCTATACAAGGAGCTATTCTTAACAAGGAAAGTGGTGTAGGAGATATTGTCTTGCTAGATGTAACACCATTAACGCTTGGTATCGAGACTATGGGTGGTGTAATGACTAAGCTAATAGATGCTAACTCTACTATACCTGTTAAGAAGAGCGAGGTATTTTCTACCGCAGCCGACAATCAGACAGAGGTAACAATACATGTTCTTCAAGGTGAGCGTCCTATGGCATCACAAAATAAGAGTATTGGGCAGTTTAACTTAACTGGTATTGCTCCTGCTCGTCGTGGTGTTCCACAGATAGAAGTAACTTTTGATATTGATGCTAATGGTATCTTAAGCGTATCTGCTAAAGATAAGGCTACAGGCAAAGAGCAATCTATTCGTATCGAAGCATCAAGTGGTTTGAGCGAAGATGAGATTAATCGTATGAAAGCAGAAGCAGAGCAAAACGCAGCATCTGATAAAGCTGAACGTGAGAAGATAGATAAGCTTAACCAAGCAGACTCTATGATATTCACTACAGAAAACTTCTTAAAGGACAATGGCGATAAGGTGCCTGCCGATCAGAAATCGGCTATAGAAACAGCTCTTCAGCAGCTTAAAGATGCTCATAAGGCTCAAGATATAGCAGCTATAGACACTGCTACGGCTAATCTAAACAGTGTTATGCAGGCTGCTTCACAGCAAATGTATAGTCAGGCAGGTGCTCAGGCAGGTGCAGCTAATAGTCAGCAGGCACAGCAAGAGCAGCCAAAACAAGATGATAATATACAAGATGCTGACTTTGAGGAAGTGAAATAAAACAAAATTAGAATATATAAGTCCATACCTTCCTGTTATAGGAAAGTATGGACTTTTTTTTGTTTAAAAAAATCAAACTAAGAACATTATAAAGAAAGTAAAAAAAACAGTAAAGATAAAAAGCCATTGCCTACAGCTAAGCGTAAGCTGTTATATATATTGGTTTTTATAAGAGGACTTCAGATAATTGTTAGCATATAGATAAATTTATTAAGTAAAACAGTTTGTATCTTTTTGCTACTAACATATGAAATAGAGTGGGGGGAAGAGATAGAAACTTAAGTATAAAGTAATGATTTAAATAAGAATATCTAAATACTATGTAAAGCATGTTCGTGTATTGGCAGCTACAAACATAAAAGACGTATAATTATAGCTTGAAACTGAAGTCAAAAGTAGATAGTCTGATGCAGCATAATTAACAACATAAGAGAGGTAGATATTAGGACTTTTAAAATGGGAGAAAATATCTCCTCCTTTTCTATTCTTTATACAAGAATATTTACTATATTTGCAAACAATCATATAATATTTATGGAAAGTCCAACTAATAGAATTAAAGAGGTACTTATCGAGAAAGGGATTAAGCAAACATGGCTTGCATAGAAACTCGGTAAGAGTTTCACTATTGTGAACTCCTACGTTTGCAATCGTCGTCAGCCAAGCCTAGAATTGCTATTTCAGATAGCAGAGATTTTACAAATCAATCCAAAAGAATTGATTAACACCCCAGATGAGTAACTTTATTATGGCAGAGCATAAAACATCTATCCGCTTTTTCAACGACCGTGAAGTAAGGGCAGTATGGGACGACGACCATAATAAATGGTGGTTCTCAGTGCTGGACATCATTGCTGCGATTAACGAGCAAGATGATTACCAAAAGACGAGGAACTATTGGAAGTATCTCAAAACAAAGTTGAAGAAGGAGAATAACGAACTGGTTAGTGCTACTAAGCAACTAAAGCTAAAAGCCTCTGATGGGAAACAACGATTGACAGATACGTTAGATAGTGAGGGAGTAATCTTGTTGGCAAAGGCAATACCCAATGTCAAGGCAATGGGATTTCTTGATTGGTTTACTTACAGCGACAATACCATTGATGGGCAGAGTAAGAAGAAATCCTACCAACTCTTTGAGAGTGGACTCTTGAAAACAGCAGAGCCTGGTAATATCAAATGTCTGCAACAGATACACGCTTATCTCTTTGGAGGATTGTATGACTTTGCAGGACAAATCCGAACTAAGAATATTTCAAAAGGAGGATTCACTTTCGCTAATTGTATGCACTTCCCTGAAACCCTGCAAACAATAGAGCGAATGCCCGAAACTACCTTTGATGAGATTATGGACAAATATATTGAAATGAAAATTCGTGCAAACGAGTACCATGTGAACTCGTTCACTAATGGTAGAGTGCAGCCGAATTTACGCAATGTTGCCCATCCATTTATGGAGGGTAATGGTCGTAACACTCGCATTTGGCTTGACCTCATGCTAAAGCGTTCTCTCAAACGGTGTGTGGATTGGAGCCAAATAGACAAAAACGAATACCTTACCGCAATGCGTGAGAGTATTTCTGATAGCACGTACATCAAAGCCTTGGTACAACCTGCCCTCACTACAAAGATTGATGACCGAGAAATGTTTATGAAGGGCATTGACTATTCGTACTATTATGAACAAGAATAAGAAATAATTAGTTATGGCACAACTAACGATAAAACAATCGATAAATAAAATTTATTATCAACAACCTGTAGTTAAGGAAGATATATTGAAGTTTAAAACAGCATTATCTGAATTCTATCACAAAATATTAGATAAACAGATAGAAGGGAACCAAGAAACTCACTTACGTGATTTTCTTAAATCCACATTCTATAAAGATTATGAAATTAACAAGCCTGAAGACAATAATATTGATTGGGCAATTCATCTAGGGAACAGAGAATCCTCCAATATCGGAGTTATTATCGAAGCAAAGCGAACTGCAAATCAATCTGAGATGATATCAACAACTGATTTAAACAGAAAAGCTCTACATGAACTTATTTTATATTTTCTTATCGAAAGAGTTGAAAAGAAAAATGATGATATAAGAAATCTTATCGCAACAAATATGCGGGAGTTCTTTTCTTCGATGGTCAATTGTTTGAACAATTATTTTATAAGAACAAATCTTTTCTAAAAGAATTCAAAAAGTTCAGAGATGGGGTAAAGACAGATAAATCGACCTCTCATTTTTATAATGAAATAGCTTACCCATATGTAGCAACTATTTTAGAGAATATTGATTATACATATTTTAATTTAGATTCATTTGCCAAATCCTTTGATGATGAAAAAAAATTAAAAGAAATAATTCCATTGTACAAAGTATTCAGCAATATTCATATCCTGAAACTGCCTCATACAAATGATAGCAACACCTTAAATAAATCGTTCTATACAGAACTCCTACATATCATTGGCATTGAAGAAGTAACAGTATCAAGTAAGCGTTTTATTAAACGCAAAAGAAACAATCGTTATGCTGCTTCATTATTAGAAAATGTTATTAACAAGTTAAAAACAGACGATAGTCTCAGTGTCTATAATGAAAAAGAATTGAAAGCTTTTGGTTTAGATACGGATGAACAGGAGTTTAATGTTGCATTACAGCTTTGTATCACATGGATAAATCGTATTTTATTCTTAAAATTATTAGAGTCTCAACTCATAAATTATAACAATGGAGATAAGAATTATCGATTTCTAACCATAGACAAAATAACAGACTTTGACGAGCTACATCGATTATTCTTTCAAGTTTTAGCTGTTGATTACGAGAAGCGAACTACGGATGTCAATAATGATTATCCCAATGTGCCATACCTCAATAGCTCATTATTTGAGATAAGTGAATTGGAACAAAAAACTATCAAAATAAGTGGTCTTTCACAAAAAGAGAAACTTCCAATTTTATCGAATAGCATTCTTAAAAAACAAGAGAAATATAGAAATGTTTCTGCACTTTCAACTATCGAGTATTTGTTTCTGTTCCTGGACTCCTACAATTTTGGAAGTGATAAAGCCGATGAAATAACTGAGGACAATAAGACTTTAATCAGCGCATCAGTGTTGGGACTCATCTTTGAGAAAATCAATGGTCATAAAGATGGGGCTGTATTTACACCTGGCTACATAACGATGTATATGTGTCAGCAATCTATAAGAAATGCCATCGTTCAGAAGTTTAACGATACATTTGAATGGAATTGCAGTTCTATCAAAGATATATACAACAAAGATTTAGATATTGTAAAAGCAAATGAGATTATTGACAGCATCAAGGTTTGTGATCCTGCTGTAGGATCAGGACATTTCCTCGTTTCCGCCCTCAATGAAATTATCTTAATAAAATTCGAGTTGGGAATATTGGTAGATGCTAATGGTAAAAGAATAAAGAAACAGGATTACACTTTTACCATTGAAAATGACGAGTTGTTAGTGAGTGATGCTGAAAACGAGAATCTTTTTGAGTATCATCCAAAGCAAGTTGAGAGCCAGAGAATTCAAGAAACTTTATTCAATGAGAAGAAAAAGATAATCGAGAACTGTCTCTATGGCGTAGACATCAATCCAAACTCCGTGAATATCTGTAGACTTCGTCTGTGGATAGAACTATTAAAGAATTCTTATTACACTGCTTCAAGCGATTATAAACATTTGGAGACATTGCCTAATATTGATATCAATATCAAATGCGGTAATTCTCTATTAATGAAACATACGTTAGCTGATAATATTAATCAAGTTTTAGCTAACACGACTCTGACTGTCAAGAAATACAAAGATGATGTAAAGGCATACAAAGCGACATCAGATAAAGCCAACAAAAAGGAAATTGAACATGATATTCAAATTATAAAATCGCAAATAACTTCTGGACTCAGCAGCAAAAGTCCTGTTTATAAAGAATGGGCAAAAGCCAACTTAGAATTACTAACTTTAGAAAATGATGCGTTTGAAAGCACGGACACAAGATTCTTGAGCAGAGTTGAGGCAAAAAGGAAGAATGTAAAAAAACTCAAAGAGAAAGTAGATGACTTAAAAGAAAATTCGCTCTTCAGAGATGCTTTTGAATGGCGTTATGAATTTCCTGAAGTCTTAGATGCAACTGGTAGATTTGAAGGCTTCGACTGCATTATTGGTAATCCTCCTTACGGCGTTTCATTCAAGAATGACCTTCGCACAAAAATAGTGGGGCTGTGGGGACACCTGCCTGACTACGAAATATACTATTATTTTATAGAATTAGCACGACAAATTCTAAAACCCCATGGTACTCTTGGATATATCGTCCCGAATACTTGGCTCTTTAATATGAATGCGAGTATGTTTAGGAACACTGTACTCAATCATTGGAAAATAATAGAGATCTTAGATTGCTCACAGTTCAACATCTTTGAGTCCGTAACCGTACGCAATACAGTCTTCAATATGCAGTTGTCAGACACTGGCAGTGATGTAATTGGGTTTAGAAATACAAGCAACGCAGACAAATTCTCAGAACTTATTAATGAAGAACTTGAAATCATAGCCAAGGAAAAACTTTTAGGTTTAAATCAAAATTGGGGATTGGCTTTTTCTCGCTCAGAAGAGATTATAGAATTAGTTGAAAAAATAAAAAGTTCACATTCATGTTTAATCAACTTATTTCCAGATATAAGTCAGGGACTAATTGCATATGACAAATACAGAGGGCAAAGTAAAAAAATAATAGAAAATAGAGCATACCATTATAGTGAGTATAAAGAAGGACTAAAAAGATGGCTCTGGGGGGAGGACATAACACGATATGGCATCAAATGGAATGGTAAAGAATATATAGATTACTGCGATGGAATTGCCAATCCCCGAGAGCCAAAGTTCTTCGTGGGGCGTAGATTATTGGTTAGAGAGATTACTAATCCATCTATCTACGCTACTATTGTGAATGAAGAGTATTATAATGATCCTGCCATATTAATAGTATTAGAGAGCGAGTTATATTCATTGAAAGTTTTGTGTGCTATATTAAATTCAAATTTAGCCACATTCTACCATTTCAACCACTCACCTAAGGCAACAAAGGGAGCTTTTCCTAAAATCCTTATTGCAGACTTAAAGAATTTTCCGCTGCCAGAGATTTCTGAAAAAGCTAAGACTGACTTAGAAGAAATGGTAGACGAGATAGCAGTAGAGAAGAAAGCAAACAATCAAAAACGTGTAGAGGAACTTGACGAGAAGATTGACAACTTTGTGCTTAAACTATATCATATTACAGACAATAATGAAATAGAGATGATAAAATCATCTATCAAAATTTAAAACCAAATATGAAAATCTACCATTATACAACAATAGAAACATTAGCTCTGATTCTAAAGAATAGAACCATACGCTTTAATCGACTTGATAAGGTTGACGATATGGAAGAAGCAATGTATGGCTCTGGGGATTCTAATATAATGTTAGGGCAATACTGTTTTGTTTCGTGCTGGACAAAAGATGATAAAGAGAACCTTGCGCTATGGAAAATGTATACCAACTATAAAGGTGTACGAATAGGACTTGACGAAGATATATTTGTCAAATATAGAGTCAACGACACTTTCTATAGTTATTTCAAGGAATGGAACCATATAGAGGGTGATTGTGTATTTATGTTACCAAATAATGAAGCCAAATTACAAGAAATTCACTATGTTCCTGATAATAAGTCATTAATAAACAATTTAATAAAAAAAGAAGGAGATGGCATCTCTATAAACACAAAGGATATGGGATGTATTAAGCGAGATTCATGGGCATTTCAAAACGAATATAGATTTAGGCTGATAGCTCAACCTTTAAACCCTAAATTGATGGACATCAATGAAACGTCTAACCTGTTTAATTCTCTAAAGCATTTAATGGATGTCATTACAAAATCACTAGCACAAAATTACAAGGTTCATACAGAATATGTAGATTTACCCATGAAGCTTGAAGCACTAGATAATATTGAGATTATGTTGGGCCCAACAACCTCATTAGCTGACAAAATTATTGTAGAAACTCTTTTAAGAGATTTTTCTAATACGAAAATTATAGATAGTTATTTTAAGGGTAAGATAAAGGATAAATATTAAATTTCTTTTGGTTCAAATATTTGGCTTGCGGACTGATAACCTCCAAGATGTTTTCTAATCAATGCTACTCAAATTAAGGAAACATTGGCGTATAGCTCATTTTGCAGGATGATTTTGAGAAGTATGTATCCTATAGCTCAAATTGCAGGATGATTTTTTCCGATGTTTCTTCGTTGAAGCAGCTTACATATTGTACCTTTGGTTTGCAGTTTGAAGCGTAGTGAAGCTCTGCTGGGGAGCAACTTCATAAGGAATAGAACTGCGCAGATTGACAAGTATGGGCAGGAGTTGCTATCAACGCGGCTCCTGCTTTTTCATACTTAGAGATTCTGCTAAT
>NZ_KB905278.1 GCF_000378745.1 Prevotella amnii DSM 23384 = JCM 14753 | reverse complement strand
CTCGCTGGTAAAACCATAACTGCTTACAGTGCCTAACTTATGGTCTGACTTTTCCATAAAGTTACGCTCGTCAAGCCAAAAGTCAATCTGCGAAACACTCTCTTGAATATCGACAACATCAAAGTAGTCGGCAAGTACATCTGGAAAGATGCAACGTAATAATTGGTGATTCTTCATGATGCAAAGATAACAAATACTTATGAAATTATGTGCCTGAGAGGAGAGGGCTTGCAACTGGGTTTTAGGACTGACCCATTATTAAGAACAACACTTTTCGCAATATTTAATTTGTTTAGGGAATTTCTTCTCAATATGCTTGATAATTGTCTCACAAACTTCTTGGTAATCCTCGTTTGTCATTGGTTCCTGTTCACTTCTCCATCCTCCATGTGATAAGTCATTTATGAATGTATATGATTTTTTGTCACTTGGAATGTTCTCCTTTATATATTCAGAAATACTATCCTCTGATATTTCTATATTTTGAAATTTCGATAGCGTCTCTATAATATGTCTTATAGAATTAGCTGTAGTGTGACTGTATAGTTGCCCCTTACGAGCAATCCTATATATATCAACCAGATGGTTAATATATGGAACGGTAAAATTCTCATTAAAAGCAATTAAATTCCCTCTACTAAGAAGAAGTTTTGTTGTAACAATGTTATTTGAACATAATATTCTCATAAAATCATTATTGTGAGTAAATATTATAAATTTCTCATATTGAATTTTATTAACTATCTGCCGTAAATCTCGAATAACTCCACATAGCGTATAGACATATGTGAAATCCATACTTGATATTGGGTCATCAATAATAAAAAACAACTTATTATAATCTTCTTCCCTCTGAATTTTTAAATGCAAATCCCCAATATAATAGGCAAATGCGACTATGTTTTTTTCACCTTCGCTAAGCACTCTTTTCACTTGCCCTTTCTCCAAAGATTTTTTCTCAAAAATCAGTCTAAATGAATCTTCATCTAAACTATATTTTCCTGCAAAGAAATAATCGAGAACTTTCTTTATCGTTTCATAAACAGTTTTTTTCTTGCTTATTTTTTCAGATTCCTCTTTTTTTTGAATTTCAATATTAAGTTTTTTATATGCTTCACGCAAAGATAAGAGAGAGTTTAAATCTCCTGAAATTATATCCAATAACTTATTATAAGCAGATTTACAAATTTTTCGTCTTATAGATTTGCTTTCCTCTCCAATTTTGTTTTTACGGGCATTTATTTCGTCAATTTTTTTATTATTATCCTTGATAATTTTCTCAAGTTGCGAATAATGCTCATCAATTTGGGATATAAATTCTGTGCCAAGGTTAATCTTTATACTTAAATTATCTACTTTATTTTTGAGGTGCTCACTCAAATTATCTAAATCTTCTTCAAGGGATTTGATTTCTATTTCTTGGAGATTATCTTTTTCAAAAGACGGGATATATTTCTGCTTATACTCATCAAAGAAATTAATTGCTTTTACAGATTGCACCTGTAAACTTTTCAACCTCTTTCTTTCTGCCTCAATGTTATTTTTATATACTTGAAATAGCTTTATTGCCTTAGCCTCTTCATCTGCAAGATAGTGAGTATATTTGTCTATTAAGGATAAGGATTCCTTTTCAAACTTCTGACCACAAAAAGGGCATAACCCATTTTCCTCCTCCTTGTATCTAAGACCTAATTCTATAAAATCCTGCCTATTTTTTACTTTTTGCTTAAAATCTTCAGCAAAAGAACTTATAGAGAAGACTTTCCCAAGATTTTCAATCATGTTAGTAAGGGTAGGTCGGAAATCGCTTTCAGTTGTGTCTATGGACTTAATATCTATAAGATTATCTGGCGTTGATTTTATTTTGTTATAATCATCTACATTATCGCTGAGATTCTTATCGACTTCTACTTTACTGCATTTTGTTGGTGAATCTAAGATTGTATCAACACTTAAATATTGCTTGTACTCTTGGAGTCTTTTTATATCTCTTATAGCATTTATATTTTTATCAAGAAAAGTTTTAATTATATCCTGCAACTTCACTCTAAGTTCCTTACCCTCATCATCAATATTTTGTAATCGGGCTTTGTCCGAAGCCAAATCTATGTGAGACTTCCCTAAGATATATCCTTGTATTTCGCTGTCTTTTTCAAACCCCAGAGACCGTATATTTTCATCAACGTAATCTTGGTTGAATGTATGATAGATATAGAAAGTATGTGGAATTGTCGGAAGCTGTTTTTGTTGTATAGCTAATGAAAAGTCCTCTTTAACCGTATCGTTATATGCTGTTATTTTAAAAGAAAATAATCCTTTTGTAGAATTAAACCGCAACAGGCTATCAGTTGGGCTATTACCTTTATCGTCTAAACATATAGGAGTGTTGTTCTCCATAAGCCGGAATAGGCGACTTATGAAAGTTTTACCACTTCCATTATTGGCAAATATAGCTGTTTTTAAGCAACTCGCGGAATAAGAATATTGAAGGTTTTCTAAGGGAGCAATATTTGAGCAAAGTATATCTATTTTTATATTCTTCGACATAAATTAGGCGGCATTATAAAGTTGTACTAGCATATTCTTAATTTCTAAAAAGGATAAAGTAGCTGACAAATGGACATCTAATCCTATATTTATAATAAAGATAAAAGACTCTTTTCTGTAGTATTTATCACCAACTGCTTTCAAAGACTTTTCTACAGTATCAGCCTTAGCTAATAAGCATGTAAGCTGATAATCACGATTTATCTCCTGAGTTTTATTATCAGGGTGGGCTTTTGTAAAATGTTGCGTAGCTGTAAGCTTTATCAGGTTCTCTAAATAGTGTGCCAATTGCGGAAATTGAGATTTTGGAAAGATATGATGAACTTGTGTTGCTTCTCCATTTCCCCATTGGTCATGAACTTCGCTTTCTATTTGTATTTTCCGCAACAGATTCATTGCTTTCTGAACATAATAAGCATTGTATGCTTCCTGCTGTTTTACATCTTGTTGCTCTTGTGCCTCCTGCCTAGTGATGGATTTATCTTTATTCAAGTCTCTCCAATTCTTACGATTGTACATTAAATCAGAGAATGTAAAGATATATTTAGACATATGTCCTTTTTCTGTTCCATTAATCTGATTTTCAACGGCATATACATTCAATATCTTACTAAAAATACGATGAACTTCTACTTCCGTATTTATAGCTGTATGACCAATCACAAAACGGTCGTATCTACTTTTTAGCTCTTGGAAGTCTGTATTCGTAGCTTTCCCCTGCAAACATTTATCTTTGAATGCTTCAAAATATCGGATAATTCCACTATCCGAAAGAACCTTTCGTAGATAGCAATAGAGGAAATTATATGTGTTTCTTTCTCTTTGCGCTATATAGTCAAGAATATCCAAATTAGCAACACGATAATAATTTGTTCCAGATCGCTTTTCTATCTCCAACACATGAGCATAAGCAAGCATCCGCAGAGGTTGCTGTATAAACTTGTCATATTCATGATGAGCTTTTGGATTAGTTGGCAATGGCTTGTTGAAAATAGCTCTTGCGTTCTTTATGAAGTATTGAGCATCCCAAATATTGGACACGGTAAACTCATTGTCAACATCTATTGTATTGATAATGCAATCAGCAATAAAGCAAACAACATCAGGAGTACACTTTTGATCCATAAAACGTGCATTTTGTGATTTACGTACATCCAAGTCAAAGTTACTAAGATATCTTATTATATTTTCTCTCATTTCATCTATCCTTTAAGTTTTCCAAAAAAGAAAACAGAGTTGTTATCAATATTAAGTGAACGTGTACCTAAATTTCTTGCTATTGCATAGAATTTAGTAAATTTATCCGTGGCATAAAATGACAGGTCTTCTTTTGTTATAACCTCATCATTATTTGCCAAAGTAAGAATTGCAACAGAACCATCAGCAATGCACCCTTTGGGGAGAAAGCACGCTCGTGGGTTATATGTCAAGTTTGGGAGCAGGACACAATTTGTTTTGTTTAGAAACTTACTAACATCCAGCCCATCTAAATTATCCACATAACTGTCATATTCTGGAATATCTATAATTTGATTATCACCAATATTCCTTGACTTGAGAACTCTTACCTGACCTTTTCCTTTTGTCAAAGACTTTGTTATAACTCTGTCTCTATATGCTTTGAACACATTGAACTCCATTTTATCTGCAACTTTATCAAAATCTTCGTTACGATATATTATCCAATAAGGAAACTTTGTATCCATAAGGTAGGATTGCTGCTGTACTACAACTTTTTCCGTAATATAAGATTCGACAATAGTCTGAGCAGACTTTCGCTGTGTTTCAACAACAAAGTTTATAGTTTCAATCTTAACTTTCTTGAATCCTTTTTCCCCGAAATCAATGATATGAGAAACTCTTTTTTTACTCATTAGTTGACGAGTTTTATTAAACTCAGGAGCATTTATCAAACTTTTAGGTACAATCAATGATACTACTTTTCCGATTCTCATAGACTTTTCTATAAAAAAAGAAAATATGTTATTTGTATCAGTATTGTAAGCTTCAGCTTTATAGACAGATAGTAACTCTTTTTCCTTTGTCAGTTTTTTATAAGGAGGATTTCCAACAACAACATCATACTTCTTCTTAAAACAATAAGTAAGAAAGTCTGTATGAATGTAATTTATGTGTACATTATTAGGAATATTTATATGACTGACTAGAGCCTTAAGCACTTCAAGGCTGTCATTATCAATATCCACAACATCTATGTTTACAGAGGGAACGTCCGCATACTTTTGAATAAGCATGGGAATAAAGTTGCCTACACCAACAGAGGGCTCCAAAATATTGATTTCTGTAAAGCCTTTCACTTCTGGCAAGTTCGTAACTACTGAAAAACAAATATCCTGTCGAGTATAATATGCTGCGTTATTATTTCTATTCGCATTTGCTAATTCTGCAATTTTTGACAATTCGCAGAAACGGTATTTTGTAGATTTATTGATAAAATCTACAAGATTTATTTGACTATCAAGATGTTTCCGCTCTATCAAATCCTTAATATCTTGCTCCGTCATATTGACACGACAGGAAACTTTGGATATTTTATGCGCTATCTGTCTAAATATGATAGTAGGAACAGCTTCGCCCAAATTTTGTCTTATATTCATTTCTTCCTTTTTGAGGAAAGCTTCTTTTTCTTTTATAGGCAATTTGTTCAGCTCATTAAAAGGAATATCACTCCATTGAAAAGATTCTGGAACCGACATCATAAGCATAACTTCACGAATACTGAAAACCCGATTATCCACTGGATGAACAGTATTTTGACTTGCCATAATATCATTACGAGTATGAATGCAGGGTGCAACTTTATCCCAACACTGACGTGTATATTTATCCCCATTCTTCTGAGCATTATAAACTATAACCCCATCCTTTATGGTATGGGGTATCTTGGTTATGTCAGTATTGTCAAAAGCTGACTGCCCCTCTTTTATATCGGCAATCCATGCTTCCATTCTTGGAGCATATTTTCTAAAATTGTGATAAATATCGGTTTTAGAAATTTCTCCCATAGTTCTTAATGATGGCAAATCACCTATTATCTGTCGCAAAGTTCTCTCAGGCTGCCTGTCAGGAAACACATCATAAGGAGTAATTTCTTTTAAATCTTTTCTTACTCCAATGACCAAAGTTCGTGTCCTGCTAGATGGATTACCATAATCCTTAAAGTTCACAACCTTAAACAGCACATTATACAATCCTCCAAGATTCAACTCTATTGCATTTTTAATAGTCTTATCTTGACCATCAACATCTGTACAAATGGATGTAAGAAATGCACGGACATTCTCGAATATGAAAAATTTTGGCTGTATTTTGCTAACCATTTTTATAGATTCAACAACCAAAGAATTCCTTTTCAGTTCATTTTTCTTCTTATGATTTGCTACAGACATACCTTGACATGGTGGTGTCGCAATGATTACATCTAAATCTTTTACATTAAAATTTCGTTTCCATAAATCCAATTCCTCAAACACTCGTCCTTGTGTTTCTTTTTGGGTCATATCTCCACAAATATATCCACTATCGTATGCACATTTTTGATTGAATTTTTGTATCTTTAGCCTACGTTCAAGTAATTCTACTGTAGCAATGCAATAGAAGTTCTCTTGTTTAAAACCGTAACATCCTACACCAGCGCTACTGAACAAACTAACATAGGTTTTCAGCCCATACGGAGAACGGCTTTCCGCAACTATTGTGGATGCAAATTTTATTGTATTATATTTCTTTTTTAACATCACACTATACCTTTAAGTTTTCTTTGACAACAGATAAAACATTTATAGCAACTTGTTTCTCTGGAGCCACAATATCGGAGACTTTGTCAGCAAGCCATAAGATAATCAACTCTTCTTGCTTGACATGAAATAGCCCTGACAAGATGCACACCTGTTCTCTTTTTGCTTTTCTTTCTCCTTTTTCTATCTTACAATAAGTCGCCGTATCAATATCAAGTGCAGCTGCCAAATGGCGTTGTGGCAGCTTATATTGCATACGCAACTCTTTTATTCGTTCAGAAAATAGCATATTACTTACTTATGTCTTGACATTATTTGGCAAATATAAGCAAAAATATTGATAACAACACATTTTCTACGCAAAAATGTTGCTTTCATTGTACATTATATTTTCATGGTATTATAACTCTTCAATGCTTAATTATGATTTTTTTTTATATTTCATGAGCCTAAATTATTTGTTAGTTCTCATATTGATGAGCAATGCAACGGTTTTCGTTCCGTCGTTGGTACAGTCATGGTTTTGAGTTTTGCTTCGTATTCCTCTTAGTAGCAGTGGTAATATTTGTTTTTTGTTGAGCGTAGATTTAATAAAAGGGATTTATATGTTGTAAGCTATAAGAAAGTAAGAGGGTATGTCAATATTGGCATACCCTCTTACTTTAATATTTTATTTTTTATCTGTTTCTTCCTTCATATCTATAAATTGCTTATCTTCACCATAAAACTCATATTGTAGGTAAGCTAATTTTTGTGAAGGAATAACATGAACTCCTATTCCGTATTTTAGTTGCCATTTTCGCTTTAAAGAGATAAAGCCCTTATTAATATAAGCAGCTACATAAGGATGAACATGTAGATAAAATTTCTTCACCCCAAACTTATTAACTAATCTGTCAATCTTATGCTCTAATTGATCTGTAAACAGAATACTTGCTCGTACCTTACCTGTACCAAAACATGTTGGACACGTTTCATCTACATCTACGTCCATAGCAGGACGAACGCGTTGACGTGTAATTTGCATTAAGCCAAACTTACTTAATGGTAATATATTATGGCGAGCCCGGTCTTGTTGCATATTCTTGCTCATTCGTTCATACAGCATCTGTCTGTCTTCGGCAAGATGCATATCAATAAAGTCTACAACAATAATTCCACCCATATCGCGTAAACGAAGCTGACGTGCAAGCTCATCTGCTGCTCCAAGATTAGCATCAAGAGCGTTTTGCTCTTGACCTTTTTCTTTAGCTCTATTACCACTATTTACATCAACAACATGCATAGCTTCAGTATGTTCTATAATAATATAGCACCCATGTCCATAATTAATAGTTTTACCAAAACTAGATTTTATTTGTCTTGTGATATCAAAATTATCAAAAATAGGTAACTTTCCTGTGTATTGCTTTACTATGCTTGCTTTTTCTGGAGCTATCATAGAAACATAGTGGCGGACAGCTGTGCAAATATCTTTATCGTTTACATAAATATTTTCATAAGTTGGATTGAAAAGATCACGTATCATTGCAACTGCTCTACCAGTTTCTTCGTAGACAAGTTGTGGACGTTCTTGTGTCTTTTGCACTTTGGTGATAACATCATTCCAACGTTTTAGCAATATTTGCATTTCTGCGTCCAGTTCTGCAACGCGTTTTCCCTCTGCAACCGTACGTACTATAACACTAAAATTTTTGGGAGTGATACTACGAATTAGTTGTTTTAAGCGAGCTCTCTCTTCACCACTTTTTATTTTTGAAGAGACACTTATTTTGTTTCCGAAAGGAAGTAATACAATGTAACGGCCTGCAAAAGAAATCTCTCCTGTCAGGCGGGGACCTTTTGTAGATATAGGCTCTTTGACAACCTGCACTAATACTTCTTGCCCTACTTGCACTACCCCTTTTACTGTACCATCTTTTTCTATATCTGGCAGTATAATGGCCTTCTGTATAGGATAAAGGCGTTTACGATCGCTCTGTACCTGTTTAAGATATTTAGCATAAGAATTAAACTGACTTCCTAGGTCTAAGTAATGGAGAAAGGCATCGCGTTCATAGCCTACATTAACAAAGCAGGCATTAAGTCCTGGCATTAGTTTTTTAACCTTTGCCATATAGATGTTGCCAACAGAGAAATTAGCTTCTCTTGGTTCACGCTGATATTCTACCAGCCGTTTATCCTCAAGTAGTGCTATAGAAATCTCTTTTTCTTGGACATCAATAATAATTTCGCTTGTCATTATCCTTACTTTAAGTAATTATACTCTACTATTTTTTTTGAAGAGTATGAATAATTAAAAAAAACAGGACTTGTCATCGCATCTTTAAAAAAAGGTTATACGCGAAGACATGCCCCATTTCCATTTTGAAAGTCTTTAAATACTTAAGTGCTTTCAGCCTTATTAGGGGATTACTTGCTCTTATGTCTATTCTTTCTTAATCTTTTTTTACGCTTATGCGTAGCCATCTTATGTCCTTTTTTCTTTTTTCCGTTTGGCATAATTTTTAAATTTTTAAATTGTTATTTATTATATTATTTCTTCATATCCTCTATAAAAGTCTTAGCAGGCTTAAAGCTAGGGAAATCATGTGCAGGAATAGTAAGCGTAGTGTTTTTTGAAATATTACGGGCAGTCTTTTCTGCACGATGCTTTACTATGAAGCTACCAAAACCACGTAGATATACATTTTCTTTCTTGTCTAAAAGGCTATCTTTAATAGCCTCCATGAAAGACTCTACAACGGCTGAAACATCTTTTTTTGAGATACCTGTTCCTGTGGCAATCTCATTAATAATATCTGCTTTAGTCATTTTAATTTTATTTTTTATAATTTGTTCCTTATTTATCTTAATATATTACGGACTGCAAAGGTATTCATTTTCAGAGAAATAAGGAAATGTTTTTAGTTGTTTTTTAGTTTTTAAGTCTACTTTACTTAGTTATTCTTCTGATTTTTGTAACTTTGTTTCCTTATATTACATTAAGTTTTATGAAAATATCAATAGGTATAGATGTGGGTATTTCTACCACAAAGATTGTAGGGCTACGAGAAGGTAAGGTAGTAAAGCCTATGCGTATTAAGGCTACCGACCCTGTAACATCATTGTATGGAGCATTTGGGAAGTATCTATATGACAACAAAATAGGTCTGTCAGATATAGATAAAGTGTTACTTACAGGGGTAGGTGCTGCCTATATTAATAAGCCAGTATATGGGTTACCTACTTATAAGGCAGACGAATTTCTTGCAGATGGGTTAGGCGCACAATATGAATCGAAATTGCAAAAGATGATAGTGGTATCGATGGGTACAGGTACATCTCTTGTAAAATGTGATAATAATAAGATTAATCATATTGGTGGTATTGGCATAGGTGGTGGAACTTTAAGCGGATTATCACGTTTATTATTAAAAACTGATGATTTTCATGAAATAGTTTCTTTGGCACGAAAAGGAGATATCTCTCATATTAATCTTCAAATAAAAGATATTTCATCAAAGCCTTTGCCGGGTTTGCCTATGGACGCTACTGCTTCTTTGTTTGCAAATGCTCAAGGTACAGCAAGCAGAGAAGATATTGCTTTAGGGCTTATTTGTATGGTATTGCAATCTATAGGCTCAGCGTCAATCCTTAGTGCACTTAATACCGATATTCAAGACTTTGTTTTAATAGGCAATCTTACTTTGCTCCCACAGTGTGAACATATTTTTTCTTTAATGGAGCAAATTTATAATGTACATTTTATAATACCGAAATATTCTGAATTTTGTACTACCATAGGAGTTGCTTTGCAGGCTACTATGATAGATGAAAATGATAAGAGTAGAGTTCTTTAATATTTATAAATATACTTATATTTCATGCAATGTAGAGCTTTTTTTTTATTATAGTCTGCTACATTGCATAAAAAATTATTTTTTACCTAACCCTTTTAACCACTTCAAAGGTTTTTTTAGTAAAGCTTTTATTCCTTTTTCTTTTGAAGTATATTTTCTTGAAATATCTTCGCGAATATCATACTTAGTACTTCTTTTGATATTCTGTTTTTCTTGATTAGAGAGTTTTTGTGAACGCTTTCTCTTTGGCTTCGTATTATTACTTGCAACTTTTGTTTTTCCTTTATTGCCTGATGGTTTATCGTTACCTGTAATGTTCTGCTCTTTTTTATTATCTTTTGAATATTTTTTTTGTTTAGTTTTATTGTTGTTATTATAAGTATGCTTACTGTTTTGACCTTTATCGATATTAACAACCTCGCCTTTGTTTTCTTCTTGCTTTTTGCTTATCTTAGTATTAATTGCTTGTGTGTTGCTTCTGTCATTTTTTTTAACATCTAACAACTGATTGTCTTTCTGTTGTTTTGTGTGGCAATTATTGTTTTTCTTTTCTTTATTATTGTTCTTTATTTTATTATTGTTCTTATGACTTTTAGCTTGTTTGCTTCTAACAGCTTTACTATTAAAATTATATTTTGGACCCTCACCTAAAGATTCTGGTAGAGGCTTTTTATCTATTGTCTTTTTTAAGAAAGACTCTATATGCCGGAAATAATATATATCTTCTTCACTAACAAAAGTAATAGCGTTGCCATCACGGTCAGCTCTTGCTGTACGCCCTATGCGATGAACATAATCTTCTACATCATGTGGCACGTCATAATTTATAACCATTGCAATATCATCTATGTCAATGCCTC
Source organism: Prevotella amnii DSM 23384 = JCM 14753 (assembly GCF_000378745.1). Taxonomy (GTDB): domain Bacteria; phylum Bacteroidota; class Bacteroidia; order Bacteroidales; family Bacteroidaceae; genus Prevotella; species Prevotella amnii. Next base: position 45,096 of record NZ_KB905278.1, on the reverse strand, counting down.
TTGCAACAATATCTGTTGCAACCAGAACATCTATTTGGCTGCTCTTAAATTTGAACATCACATCATCGCGTTGTGCTTGATCTAAGTCTGAATGCATTTCCCCGCATTTGATATTCTGTTTATTTAGTGAAGCTGTTATTTTCTTAACCTTTTGTTTGGAACCAGAAAAGATAATTACACGTTTTAAATTGCCAGATTTAAAAATTTCTTTTATTATTCCAATCTTCTGAGTTTCATAGCAAATGTAAGCAGACTGCTGTATCTTTTCGGCAGGCTTACTCACTGCAAGCTTAATAATTTCAGCATTTTTCAATAAGCTCTTAGCAAGACTTTCTATCTTATTAGGCATTGTTGCAGAAAACATAATCGTCTGACAGCTTTTAGGCAAATTATTAGCTATCATCTTAATATCTTCTGAAAAACCCATATCAAGCATACGATCAGCTTCGTCTAAAACGAAAAAGCTAACTTTAGATAAGTCGACATTGCCTAAAGAGATATGCGAAATAAGTCGGCCTGGTGTTGCAATAACGATATTAGCTCCCATGCTAAGGCTTTTAATCTCTTGATCATATCTATTGCCATCATTACCACCATATACAGCTACACAAGAAATGCCATTGAGGTAATAAGAAAAGCCTTGTATGGCTTGGTCTATCTGTTGTGCTAATTCGCGTGTTGGCGACATTATGACACAATTTATAGCATCATCAGCATAGTTGCCTTTTGCCAGCTTAGAAAGTATAGGAAGGAGGTAAGCTGCTGTTTTACCCGTACCTGTTTGAGCTACAGCAAGAATGTCCTTACCTTTTAATATTAGAGGGATACATTTTTCTTGAACAGGGGTACACTTGTCAAAGTGCATATCATATAATGCATCAAGTACATCGTCATTTAAATCTAATTCATCAAAATACATATTTTCTTTTTGTTGTTTACTACCATTTCTTTTGGTAATAAGTATTTTCTTAATAATTTTTATAAGTCTTAAGACCTTAGTTTGGTGCATGTTTATAGCAAAAATATGCTATAAAAACAAATATAAAATTAGGTATCCATGCTGCTAATATAGGAGGAGTATTGGCTTTAATAGCAAATGTAGCAGAAACAGTTTGCAATAAAATATAACTAAAACTCAATCCTAACCCTATGCCAAGATATAATCCCATACCACCTTTACGCTTTCGTGCAGATAACGACAAACCTATTATAGTAAGTATAAAAGCAGAAAAAGACATTGCTATGCGTTTATGAAACTCTACTTCATATTGCACCACATTACTTAATCCTCTACTATTTTGCTTTGATATATAGTTAAGTAACTCTGGAGAAGTAAAAGTTTCTTGTTGTCCTTTAGAATAGACTAAATCGGTAGGTTCCATTAAAAGAATGGTGTCTTTTTCATCTCCTGTTGTAATATGTTCTTTTAATCCTTTAAGCTGCCTGATTTTGTAATTGCTTACTTTCCAATGATATTTTGTGTCTGCAACTGTATCATATTGTATTTCCATGGCTGTCATGTGGCTAACAAGCTTTTTATTTTCAAATTTAGCTAAAGAAAAGCCATAGCCACGCTTATAGTGGTCGTCAAAATATTGAATATATGCTACAGTGTTTTTAGCAACCTTTAATTGAACATTTTCGGCAGAAGTGTTCTTCTTGTTGTTACGATAGAGCGATTCAAAGTTTTGTCTAATCACTGTTCCATGTGGAATAACAAAACTATTTAAATAAAACGTAAGTACAGAAATGACTATACACGAGATCATATAAGGACGCATTAAACGCTTAAATGATACACCTGCTGCCAACATAGCTATTATTTCAGAGTTGCTCGCAAGTTTGGACGTGAAAAAAATTACAGCTATAAAAACAAATAAAGGTGAGAATAAATTGGAATAATAAGGAATGAAATTGGCATAGTAATCGAAGATTATAGCTCTCCATGGGGCATGATATTGTGTAAACTTTGAAAGATTTTCATTAAAATCGAACACAATAGATATAGATATAATCAAGAGAATGGCAAAAAGATAGGTACCGATAAACTTTTTAATGATATACCAGTCAAGCCTTCCTATCCAATGGGAAGGTAGGCAATGTCTAAGGTAAGACCAAATCTTATTTAGAAATGGAAGCCCATGTAAAAGTCCCTTTCTAAGGACTTGTAAGAAATTCTTTATTACTTTTATTAGATTCTTTATCTTTTGCATGATTATCAAGATACAAAATCTTTCTATATTCTTCTGCCTAACTGTTCTATAACAGATGATTTCCACATTGTGAAATCGCCTTTTTCTATATGTTTGCGAGCATCACTGACAAGGCGAAGGTAAAAAGCAAGATTATGAATACTTGCTATTTGCATAGCTAATAATTCGCCAGCCTTAAATAAATGATGAAGGTAAGCTTTTGTCGTAATTATATCAATATCACAACCATCTATGTCTATAGGAGAGAAATCTGCCTCCCATTTCTTATTCCTCATATTCATTGTGCCGTTATAAGTAAAAAGCATAGAATTACGTCCATTGCGTGTAGGCATTACACAATCGAACATATCAACACCACGCTCAATAGCCTCCAATATGTTTTGGGGCGTACCTACACCCATTAAATAACGAGGCTTGTCTTTAGGGAGAATATTGTTTACTACTTCTATCATTTCATACATCACTTCCGTAGGCTCTCCTACAGCCAAGCCTCCTATAGCATTTCCGTCAGCACCCTTATCAGCTACAAACTTTGCCGCCTCACTACGTAAATCCTTATATGTACAGCCTTGAACAATAGGGAACAGGCTTTGGCTATATCCATAAAGAGGAGATGTTTTTTCTAACTGCTTAATGCAGCGATCTAACCAGCGTTGCGTAAGCCCTAAACTCTTCTTTGCGTATTCGTATGAGCTTTTCCCAGGAGGACATTCGTCGAAAGCCATTATTATATCTGCACCTATTACGCGCTCTGTGTTCATAACACTTTCAGGAGTGAATATATGTTTAGAGCCATCTATATGACTTCTAAACTCGCACCCCTCTTCTGATAATTTTCTAATGCCTGTTAAAGAAAACACCTGAAAGCCACCAGAGTCGGTGAGTATAGGGCGTTCCCAGCCGTTAAACTTATGTAATCCTCCCGCAGCTTTTAATATTTCAAGACCAGGACGAAGATATAGATGATAAGTATTACCTAAGATAATTTGTGCCTTTACTTGCTTTCTTAATTCTTCAAAGTGAACACCTTTCACAGACCCTACAGTACCAACAGGCATAAATATAGGAGTCTTTATCTCACCATGATCAGTTGTTATAATTCCTGTCCTTGCATCACTTGCAGGATCGGTATGTTGAAGCTCGAATTTCATTTCTTTTCTTCTTCTATTGTGAAATTAACAGGATCGCTAACCAATTCTGTGCTAAGGGCAAAGTCCCATACTTGTTGAACAGTCTCTACATAATGAAAAGTTACTCCTTTCCTATAAATTTCATTTATTTCATCTATATCTTTTTTATTTAGAGAACACATTACAATATCTGTTATCCCTGCTCGTTTTGCAGCTAATATCTTTTCCTTAATACCACCCACTGGGAGAACTTTTCCACGAAGGGTTATCTCTCCCGTCATAGCCGTGTTTTTACGCACCTTACGTTGAGTAAGAGCAGAAGCAATACTTGTAGCAATAGTTATACCAGCCGATGGACCATCTTTAGGGGTAGCACCTTCAGGGACATGTATATGTATGTTCCATTGTTCTAATATTTTATAGTCTACACCTAATTTGTCTATATGGGCTTTTACATATTCTAATGCTATGATGGCAGATTCTTTCATTACATCTCCGAGATTACCTGTAATGGTCAGTTTCCCTGCCTTTCCTTTAGATAATGAAGTCTCTACAAATAATATCTCACCCCCAACACTTGTCCATGCTAACCCTGTTACTACACCAGCATATTCGTTACCCTGATAAATGTCGCGAGAGAAAGGGGCTTTACCTATAAGCTCTTCTATCTTTGGTAAAGTGATCTTATCATACTGAGCATTATCGTCTATTGCTTGCTTATATGCTATTTTACGTAAAATCTTATTTATCTGCTTTTCTAATTGGCGAACACCGCTTTCACGGGTATAATCTTCTATTATCTTTTCAAGTATAGCTTTAGAGAATTTAGGCTGAACACTTAGCTTGTCAAGCCCAGTGTTATTAAGCTCTTTGGGGATTAAATGGCGTTTAGCTATTTCTACTTTCTCCTCTGTAATATACCCTGATACGTTTATAATCTCCATTCTGTCAAGCAATGGCCTTGGAATAGTATTCAGGTCATTAGCAGTAGCTATAAATAATACTTTCGACAAATCGTAATCTAAATCAAGATAATTGTCGTGGAAAGCATTATTCTGTTCAGGATCAAGTACTTCTAATAAGGCTGAAGAAGGATCACCATTTAAGGTGTTTTGAGTTACTTTATCTATCTCATCTAAAATAAATACAGGATTTGAAGAGCCCGATTTTTGCAGACTTTTTATAATACGTCCCGGCATTGCACCTATATAGGTCTTACGATGCCCACGAATCTCAGACTCATCATGTACACCACCTAAAGAGATACGTACATATTTACGTTTTAAAGCATTTGCTACGCTCTTTCCCAGACTTGTTTTACCTACTCCGGGAGGACCATATAAGCACAAGATAGGCGATTTTAAGTTACCTCGCAAACGTAATACTGCAATATACTCTAAGATGCGTTCTTTCACCTTCTCCATGCCGTAGTGATCTTTATCTAATATGCGTTTTGCACGCTTAAGGTCAAGGTCATCTTCAGTAAATTCGCCCCAAGGGAGAGAAACTATTGTTTGTAGATAGTTTATCTGGACACTATAATCAGGGCTTTGTGGGTTAAGCGTATCTAATTTATCAAGCTCTTTAGTGAAAAATTTAGATATTTGTTCTGACCATTTCTTACCATTAGCTTTTTTTACTAATTCCTTTTTCTCTGGCGAACCTTCACCATTACCTAATTCTTCTTTGATATTTTTTATTTGCTGATGAAGGAAATATTCTCGTTGTTGCTCGTCAAGATCCTCTCTTGTTTTTGAGCGAATATCTTGTTGTAGATGTTGATATTGAATTTCACGATTTAATATTTTCATCAAATGAAACATACGTTTATGCATCATTTGTTCTTCTAAAAGCTCTATCTTTTCTTTCGTAGAAAGAGGCAGGTTGGTTGCAATATAATTAATCGTGGCTATAGGATTAGAAATGCCCTCAAGAGCAAAGGCAGAATCATCGGGCAGCTCTTCATTTCCATGGATATATTCTTTTGTAACATTTTTCAGATCCTTTACAGCTGCTTTAAACATCACTTCTTCTTCCTTGCTTATAGAAGTGTTTTCAGGTAAAGCTTCTGTAAAACCTTTCATAAATGGCTTTTCGGTGCTTATGTCATTAAGCTTACACCTCCCTAATCCCTGAATAATAGCAGTACGTGTGCCTTTCTCAAAGTTAGCAGGCATATCAAAAGCACGTACAAAACGAGCATAGACACCCGTCTGGTATAGATCTTTTAGCTTTGGCTCGTTTACACTTGGATCTTTTTGGCAAACCACAGCAAAGATAGTATCAGGATGTTGTTCCAGATATTTTACTAACTTTAATGTTGGCTTTCTTCCTACAAGGACAGGAGAAAGTATGCCGGGAAAAATAACCAAATTACGAGTAATAAAAACAGGCACTTCGCCATCTACTTTTATATCTAATTCTGGTAAATCACCTTCGTAATCAGTGAACATTTGAATAGAACTATTTTGTTTCATAAAGTTTTTATCCGAATTTTAGTGTGCAAAGATACAAAATAAAAACCGATTAAGGCTATTTTTTATATACCTTTATGTAAAACCTATTTTATATAGAAATTTGTTGTAAGTTCTTTATACCATTGGGAACGTTCTCCGTCTGTTTCATTCAGAATAACAGTTTGGTTTTGGCAATCTATATTATTATTACTTTTCCTAAAGCATAGCAAGCATCTTTTAGCGCGTGTAGCTTTGGGGGTAGTGAAGATTTTAACAAGTTCTTCTAACTGAAAGCCAGTGAAGATGGCTTCTGTTTTTAAGATAGGCACATTATCCATAGGAATAATAACAGATAATGTTCCATCTTCTTTTAAAAGTTTTTTTGTGCAATGCATTAATTCTGTATACGATAAAGACACGGTATGGCGAGCTTTTGTTCTACTTTCTGAAACAGATTTAAGCGAATTAATAAAAAAAGGAGGATTACATACAATGGCATCGAACGTGTTGTTTTGTGTTTTGCAAAGATCTTGTAAAGAGATAGGTTCTATGCGTATTCTATCATTAAACTTAGAGCTTTTGATGTTTTGAACAGCATCTTTTAAAGCGTTTTCATCAATATCAATACCTGTTACTTTGCTATGTGGAAACCTTTGCGCCATCATTAAAGCGATAAGCCCGGTACCTGTCCCTACGTCTAAGATGTTTTCTCCACCCTTTCCCCATGCTCCTATAAGCACACCATCTGTGCCTACCTTCATGGCACAGAAGTCCTGCTCAATGTGAAAAGACTTAAAAGAAAACCCCATTTCTATATTTTCATCTTGTTTAATAAATTGTGATACATGTTTTGTACCTTTCCAAAACTTGCAAATATTTCAGATAAAGCCGTTTGAGCAATATTAGGTTTCATCTTTTCTATATTAAAATCGGGATTCATTATTACCCTAATTCCTTTTTCTACTATACTTATATCTACATCTTGTTCCGTCTCTATAGGGTCGCCATCAAAATGAATAACCCCAGGCTGCTGCCTGTGAATATGTACCTTTCTACATTTAAATGTCTTGACTTTGATATTCTTGTCTAAAGTCTTATTAAACATCTCTATAGCCACCTTAGCCGCGTCTATAATTCCAAAGGGCTCTATTAAAGTAATGTCTAACAGCCCATCACTCATTGTAGCTTGTGGAGCAATATAAGCATTATTACCATATTGAGAGGCATTAGCAGCAGATATTAAAAAAGCTTTGTAATGTAGAGCTTTATTATCTATTTCTATGTCGTAAACTTCAGGCTTATAAGATAAACCTATCTCAAGCACTTTTTGTACATAAGTAAGCGCTCCTCGTTTCCCTGCTTTGGCAAATTGCATGGAAATAAAGGCGTCGAACCCCATGCCACAAGTGCAGAAAAAAGGATGCCCATTTATCAGTCCATAATCTAAATCTTTTATATTGCATTGGTTAATAATGTCAATACATTTTTTTACTTTAGCAGGTATGCAAAGGTGGCGAGCTAATCCGTTACCCGACCCACAAGGGATAATAGCCATTGCTGTGCTTGTATTAATAACAGATCTGCCTACCTCGTTGATAGTCCCATCACCTCCTACAGCCACTACAATATCTACTTTTTCTTGAGCAGCTTGTTTAGCTATAATAGAAGCGTGCCCGGCATATTCTGTTTTTATAAATTGATAATCGAACTTCTCTTTGTCAATATATTTTTCTACATAATATGGGATCTTCGCTTTACTTACTGTTCCTGAAATAGGATTAATTATAAAAATAATTTTTTTCTTCATTTGCTTTTAAAAAGATAGATATTATTTTTTTATACAAATATAAAAAAAGTTTTTTAAGATACTCGTTTATATAATAAAAAAAACGTCATTATAAACTTTTCTTAAAATTTAAGCCATATATTCATTCTTAATTTATTATCTTTGTACTCTAAAATAAAAATTGAAGTGTTGTTGTAAGATGAAATAACACATATTATAAAGATATAATGGGACAATTACAAGAAAGATTTAAAAGCTACACGCAGCCACAAGAATACATGAAAGCAGGGCTTTATCCTTACTTTCGTGAGATAACAAGCAAGCAAGGCACAGAAGTAACAGATATTGACGGGAAAAATATTTTAATGTTTGGGTCAAATGCTTATACGGGCTTACCAAACGATCCTCGAGTAATTAAGGCTGGGTGTGATGCTATGTTAAAATATGGTTCAGGATGTGCTGGTAGCCGTTTCTTGAATGGTACATTAGATTTACATGTACGCTTAGAAAAAGAATTAGCCTCTTTTGTGCATAAAGATGAAAGCTTAGTCTTCTCAACAGGTTTCTCTGTAAATGCTGGCGTGTTAGCTGTAGTAGTAGGGCGTGGCGATTATATAATATCAGACGATCGTGATCATGCAAGCATTGTTGATGGAAGACGCTTGAGCTTTGCTACCCAGTTACGTTATAAACATAACGACATGGAGGACTTGGAGCGTATTCTTCAGAAGCTCCCTAAAGACTCTGTTAAGCTTATTGTTGTCGATGGAGTGTTCTCAATGGAAGGAGATGTGGCTGATCTTCCTAAGATCATAGAGCTGAAAAAGAAGTATAACTGCTCGGTGATGGTTGATGAGGCTCATGGTTTAGGTGTTTTTGGTAAGCAAGGACGTGGTGTTTGCGATCATTTCGGATTAACTGATGAGGTAGATCTTATCATGGGTACATTCTCTAAAAGTCTTGCCTCTATAGGTGGTTTTATAGCTGCTGATAAGGATACTATTAACTTCTTGCGCCATAATTGTCGCACTTACATTTTCTCTGCAAGTAATACCCCCGCTGCCACAGCTGCTGCTTTAGAAGCTTTGCATATATTGCAAAATGAGCCAGAACGCTTAGAACATCTTTGGGAAGTTACTAATTATGCGCTAAAGCGTTTCCGTGAAGAAGGTTTCGAGATAGGTGATACGGAAAGTCCTATTATCCCTCTTTATGTTCGGGATATTCATAAAACTTTCGTTGTAACTAAAAAAGCATACGAAGCTGGTGTGTTTATTAATCCTGTTATACCACCTGCATGCGCTCCGCAAGATACTCTCGTACGTTTTGCCCTTATGGCTACACATACAAAAGAGCAAGTGGAACGTGGCGTAATTGCTCTTAGAGATATTTTTAAAGAAGAAAATATTATAAAATAAAAAGCAGTGGCTATAACTTTTTATTAGCTGTTGTGTAAAAAAAAACTTTACTTTTGCGTAGCTGCATCGCTCTTAAAAGGAGCAATGTAGCTATGTTTTTTATATAATGCTCATAATAAAATAAAAAAGGAGAGGCTTTGCTTAGTTTTGAAAAATATCATGTGAAAAAGTTAAGCATATTTTGCACTTGCTGGTTCGGGTACGTCTGTGATAGATTGGATTTAGGATAATGCAGGCTTAATTGGCAAGTGTTTGAAATATTATCACTATCTTTGCAATGCAAATGCGCTGCATTTAGCAAACAAATATAGTAATAATTTTAATTTATACATATCGAAAGAAGATAAGCTGTAAAGTATATCCCTGATTCGACCGAGTATCAGAAATAGCACTTCGGTAAACTTAGGTCTGTCAACTCTCGGATATTCACGCCATATCGGGCGTGGATATAAAGATTGTTGCCTAAAGTGGGCTGTGCTATGCCTTGATACCAGCATTCCTCTCCACGCCCTTTTTTTCTTTCCGAAAAGAGGGCTTTTTGCCTTCAGGTAGTTTGTCGCTTAAATTTTACAACTATGCTGAAGAAGATTAAAATGAAAAATAGCGAGGTTGAACAACTGTCAAATGCCTCACGGTATGCTTTTCCAAAGTATGCGACCCAGATTATTAACCTTTTGAATAGCAATGCTCAAGGTACGAGACCTGCTGTTGTAGGTCAGATGTCAGAACTTATCCAAGAGTTTAATGGTAAATCTTTGGAAGAGTGGATTAAGTGGTACAATGAACATCAACCAGATGCGGTAAATAACGCTACAGAAAAGATTTATAATATGTACCTGGTTATGAGTGAAGCATTTAGTGCTATTACTCGTGAAATGGTAGAAGAGTGGGTAAAGGATTTGCTTTATATCAAAACGTATTGTGGTCTGAAATTCCAGAGTGCAATTATTGCATTCTTGGCTGATAAGGTTAATGACACATGGAGATTGGCAAATGTAGAAGAGGAAGCACAAGGCATTGATGGATTTATAGGAGAACAACCTCTTCAGATTAAATCTATAACATACAAGTTAGAAGCTCGTTTGTCTGAAAACATAGATGTCCCTATTGTTTACTATGATAAGAAGAAAGATGGCATAAACATTGAATATGATACAAATATCTTCGGATAACGTTATGGATGAATTTATACTTACGATAGATAAAGATAAGTTCCGCTCCACAAATACCAAATGGAATAAACTGATGCTCAATAGCCCATAATCAGTAGGATATGTATCTACTCTTATTGAAACTGCTAATTGGAAGAACTATGAAGAGTGGAAAGAAACCTATTATGCAAGTGGAAAAGTTCGCAATACCTTTATTGAAAAAATGCTACTCAGTTTGGTTATAGCAAAGAGTTCTTAAAAGATACAACAACACCTCACAATAAAGCAAGGCGCTCTGCATTGAGGCAGGGCTTTCTTTTATTCAAAAATTATTCAAACAACGTTCCTTTTTCTGAAATTGGAATATCCTTCAAAGAACGATCAAGATAATATGTCGATTCTATTGTCAAATCGTTTTTATCTTCAATGACATCAACTTCTTTCATGTAATGGAAGGTAAGATCGGTTTCTTGACTAGTCATAACTTTGCACCCTAAATGAATATTGTCATATTTGACCTCCTTTTTCATCTTAATACGCTCATCAACAAAAGCTAAATGCTTCTTATATCGTTCGTTAATCAACGCATTGGCTTTAATAATATTAACAGAACTAAGAATATCTTTAAGCAATGGTTTTAATAGTGCGTCAATTTCGAATCCAACACTATTTCTTTCACTCAGCATCGCTGCGATTACTGTTGTACCTAAACCTATAAAGGGATCTAAGACTACATCTCCTTTCTGCGAATACATATTTATTAGACGGAAAGGTAGTTCGATGGGATATGATGCATTTCTATCTCTTGATAGTGCTTTATCAATAGTTTGTTTAACACCTCTGATTTCCCAAACATCAGAGAACCAAACATTTCTTTCTTCCCAAAAGAAAGAGCTATCTCTGCGAGCATCCTTTTCTTCTGCTTTTTTATAGACCTTTTTTCCGCCTTTTCTAAATATAAGAATCCATTCATGTTCTAATGTTACATAAGCTCCACATGGAAGCATGCCACTTCCCATAAATTTGTTAGGAGCATTTGTTGTCTTGCGCCAAAGGATGTTCGGAAGATTGATAAAGCCTAACTTTTCACAAGCCTGGATAATCCTTGTGTTATTGTTATATAGGGCAAATTCACCGTTTATTGTTCTTGTTGCATCACCAATATTGATGCATAAGAAAGATCCTTCTTTTAGAACTCTCCAGCACTCTGCCCATACTTTATCAAGTTCTTGATGCATGAGTTCAAAGGCTTTTCGAGGTTTATTAGCTCCGAAAGCACTTTTGATGTCAGGATTTTGGTTTGACATAATATCATCCCACATTTCAATCATCGGATATGGTGGTGATGTAACAACTATATCCACTGACTTGTCTTTAAGCTGACTCATATTCTGAGCTGCATTGAAATAAATAGTATGCTTCATTGTCTACAATTTTGTCGAAATAATAAGGTCTTTTACATCAACATCCAATAAAAAAGCAATCTTTACTAACGTTAATAGGTCTGGTTGGGACGCATTGGAACACCAGCGGCTTGTTGTAATTACACTTACGCCAAGCTGTTCGGCTAACCATTTTCCTGTTTTTCTCTGTTCGACAAGAACAATTTTTAATCTATTTAATTCCTTCATAGCTAATATATTTAAATCGAATGCAAATATATTAACATCATTTGTAAACTCTAAGAGATTTTAGATTATTTATATTTTTGCTGCATGTTGGCTATATCTGTGTTAAAAAAATATATTTTTGTATAATACGGATTTTTCTTTGTATTTTTGTCATACGTATCAATGCAATTGGGATTATGTTGTATGATATACTTATTGTTTTTTAAGCCTTTTATAAAGTATATTCAATAACAATTTGTAAGTCATATCAAAGCGAAGATTACTTTGAAGTTGGAAAGATTTAGTTTTTGAAGATGCTCATTTGTTTCTTAAATACACGTTGGCGGAATTAAGTCAGTGCATACTTGACTCTTCCCCGAGAGAAAAATTAAACCCTAATCGGTCATTAGACTAGTTTAGGACTTGTCTATCTATTTACCGAAACTTATGTCTTGTAATGAAAAAGCAAATGCGTTTTCGTGAGGAGAAATATCAGAGAAAATGAAAAATAAATTATTTTTGTAGCATTTTTAATCTATTTTTGCTCAAAAAATAGATTAAAAATGTTTTTTATAGTATGTCTTTCAGTGGTGTATATATGCTATATTTCTTTATACGAACAGGTGTTTTTTCTTTTTAAGACTCATGCTTGGTAACGTTTTTTAACACTCGCCTTAAAAAAGTATTTATTTTTTATAATCGGCAGTCTTGGTTATATTGTGAAAATGTGCAAATTAAATAATAATAAGCAGGCAATCTATTAAAATCATACCAGTTTTATGAATATTTGGTGGTTTCGCTATAAAATATTATCTTTGCATATCACTTAGCATAAAAGATAAAACAATATACAATTATGGCAAAGAAATTCGCCGAGCATAAGGGACTGGATCTTGTGCAGACTAACAAGAAAGTATTGAAAATGTGGGAGAGTAAAGATATTTTCCACAAGAGTGTTGATGAGCGTGAAGGTGAGCCTAAGTTTATTTTCTTTGAAGGGCCACCCTCTGCAAATGGTCATCCTGGCATTCATCATGTCTTAGCTCGTTCCATAAAGGATACTTTTAACCGCTATAAGACTATGCAGGGCTTTCAGGTTAAGCGTAAAGCAGGTTGGGATACTCATGGGCTTCCTGTAGAGCTGGGTGTAGAGAAGGAATTAGGAATAACAAAGAAAGATATAGATAATCCTGCTTCAGAAAAATATATATCAACAGTAGATTATAATCATAAATGTCGTGAGAATGTAATGAAGTTTACAGCCGAATGGCGTCAGGTAACAGAAGAGATGGGCTACTTTGTAGATATGGACCATCCTTATATTACTTACGACAACAAGTATATAGAAACTCTTTGGTGGTTATTAAAACAGCTATATAATAAGGGTTTGTTGTATAAAGGGTACACTATTCAGCCTTATTCTCCCGGTGCAGGTACAGGTCTGTCAAGTCATGAGCTTAATCAGCCTGGGTGTTATCGAGATGTGAAAGACACAACGGTAACGGCTCAGTTTGATATTCCCACAGCTGATTGGTTAGAGCTATCAAAGCGTGCAGGTTTAGGTAATGCTACTTGGGGTAAACCTTGCTTTATAGCATGGACTACTACTCCTTGGACTTTAGCATCTAACACAGCTTTGTGTGTAGGTCCTAAGATAGAATATTCTATAATAGAAACTTATAATCCATATAATGGTACTCCCATTACGGTTATTATAGCAAAATCTCGTATAGAGGCATATTTTAAGAAAGAGGCTGAAATAAAAGAAGGCTCATTACCTCCTTTTGAACAAGGTAAAAAAGTAGTACCTTTTAAAGTAGTAGGAACTATAAAAGGAACAGAGCTTGAAGGGTTGCATTATAAGCAGTTAATGCCTTGGGTAAAGCCAGTAGAGAAGGTTGGCGATTTTGCTCCACAGTTTGTTAACGATTATGCAGCAGCACATCCTGAGAAAGTGTTTGTAAGCGAGGAAGGTCGTGATAAGTTTGTAGAAATGGAAAGTGAGGCTTTTCGTGTTATCCTTGGCGATTATGTTACTACTGAAGACGGTACTGGTATAGTGCACATAGCACCTACTTTTGGAGCTGATGATGCTAAGGTAGCTAAAGATGCTCATATACCTGCGTTATATTTAATATCTAAGCGAGCAGAAACGCGCCCTATGGTAGACCTTCAGGGAAAATATTATGCAATAACCGATTTAGATGCAAGTTTTCTGAAGGCTTGTGTAGATAAGGAGGCGTATGGACATCATGCAGGCGATTATGTAAAAAACAGTTATGATCCTAAATATAATCGTGACGGAGTATGGGATAAAGAGGCTTCAGAGAAAGCAGAAGATCTGAATATTGTTATCTGTATGGAAATGAAGCAAGAAGGTTCTGCTTTTAACATTCAGAAGCATATACATAATTATCCTCATTGTTGGCGTACTGATAAGCCAATACTTTATTATCCTCTTGATAGCTGGTTTATAAAGGATACATCTGTTAAGGCTCGTATGGTGGAATTAAATAAGACCATAAATTGGCAGCCAGAGTCTACAGGTACAGGTCGTTTTGGTAATTGGCTCGAGAATTTGAATGACTGGAATTTAAGTCGTTCACGTTTTTGGGGAACCCCATTACCTATTTGGCGTGATGATAACCGTGGCGAAAAATGTATAGGTTCTTTGGAAGAGTTGTATGCAGAGATAGAAAAGTCTGTCGCAGCAGGTGTTATGAAGAGTAATCCTTTTAGGGATAAAGGTTTTATAGTAGGCGACTATAGTCAGGAAAATTACGATAAGATAGACCTTCATCGTCCTTTTGTAGATGATATTGTTCTCGTTAATGAGAAAGGAGAGCCTATGTATCGTGAGAGCGATTTGATAGATGTATGGTTTGATAGTGGTTCAATGCCTTATGCTCAGCTTCATTATCCGTTTGAAGGTAAAATAAATAAGTCAGGATTAGAGCGACATGGTATGACAGAAGAAGAGTATCGTGAAAAGCTTGTACATTCTACTTATGAAGGTGTAGCAGTAGCGCCTGCTTTCTTTCCAGCAGATTTTATAAATGAGGGTGTAGACCAGACTCGTGGTTGGTTCTTTACTTTACATGCTATTGCTACTATGGTTTTCGATTCTGTAGCTTTTAAGAATGTTATTTCCACAGGTTTAGTTCTTGATGCGAAGGGTAATAAGATGAGTAAGCATGTAGGAAATGTTATTAGCCCCTTTGAGATGCTGGACAGATATGGTGCAGATCCTGTGCGCTTTTATATGATGACTAACAGTGAGCCTTGGGATAACTTAAAGTTCGACCCGGAAGGTGTAGACGAATGTCGTCGTAAGTTTTTTGGAACATTATATAATACATATAGTTTCTTTGCTCTTTATGCTAATGTAGATGGCTATGAGGGAGGTGCTAATGTTAGTATGTCTATAGAAGCACCAGAGATAGACCATTGGATAATATCTAAGCTTAACTCTCTTGTAAAAGGAGTTACTGTAGAGATGAACAATTACGATCCAACTCGTGCCGGCAGATTAATAGACGCTTTTGTTAATAACGATTTAAGTAATTGGTATGTGCGTCTTAATCGTAAGCGTTTTTGGGGCAAGGATATGAGTGAAGATAAGAAGAGTGCATATAGCACTTTGTACACTTGCTTAATGACTGTATCGCGCTTATTGGCACCATTTGCTCCTTTTTATGCTGATGAGTTGTATAAAGATCTTGGTGGAAGTTGTGATAGTGTGCATCTTGCGAAGTGGCCTGTTGCAAAAGAGGCAGATATAGACCATGATTTGGAGGAGCGTATGGATATGGCTCAGCGCATAACATCTATGGTATTGGCTTTGCGTCGTAAGGTAAATATAAAAGTGCGTCAGCCTTTGGCTCAGATAATGATTCCTGCTATAGATGAAAAGCAAAAGCAGCATATAGAGGCTGTAGCTAACCTAATAAAGACTGAGGTAAATGTAAAGGAACTTAACTTTGTAGAGGGTTCTGGTATCTTAGTAAAGAAGGTGAAATGTAATTTCCGAGTAATGGGTAAGAAATATGGCAAACTAATGAAGCAGGTAGCTGCTCGTATGGACATGCTTACTCAAGAGGAAATAGCGGCTTTTGAGAATGAGGGCGAGTTTAAGTTTGATATAGACGGTGCGCCTGTATCTGTTCAGGTATCTGATGTAGATATTATTTCAGAGGATATTCCGGGTTGGTTAGTGAGCAACGAGGGCAATCTTACAGTAGCATTAGAGGTGGAACTTAATGAAGAACTGGTAAACGAAGGTTTGGCACGTGAGCTAATTAATCGTATTCAGAATATTCGTAAAGAGTCTGGATTAGAGATTACTGATCGCATCAATGTAGAGCTAACCCCTAATGAAAAGATTAATGCGGCAGTAAATCAATTTGCAGAATTTATTAAAACACAAATATTGGCAAATGATATTAAGATAGCTAATAATAAAGGTGTTGAGACAGATTTTGATGATTTTAAAATTTGTATTAATATAACTAAAGTATAATGTCAATTATAGGGATATGAGGAATGTATAATTTTCTTATATCCCTATTTACGTATAACCTGTTAATACCATTATATTTATGGAAGTGAAGAAGCGATATAGCGATGAGGAGCTGGAAGAGTTTAGGATTATTATAAATGAAAAATTGGCTATAGCTAAATCCGACTATGAAGAAACAATGAAGGTGCTTAGAAATAAGAACACAAACGATGTAGATGATACTTCTCCCACTTATAAAGCCTTAGAAGAGGGTAGTAGTAACCAAACAAAGGAGGAGTTAGTGCAAATGGCTCAACGTCAGCAGAAGTTTATACAAGGTTTACAAGCTGCACTTGTTCGTATTAATAATAAGACCTATGGTGTAGATCGTCTTACGGGCGAGCTAATACCCAAGGAGCGATTGCGTGTTGTTCCTCATGCTACATTAAGTGTGGCATCTAAGAAAGCTAATAAAAATCATTGATGAAATCAGAAAACAAAAAGGCAGTTATAGCCTTAATACTTATATTGATATTGCTACTTATAGATCAAGCTATAAAAGTAGCTATTAAGTTGAATATGAATTTAGGCGACTCTATTCATATTACAGATTGGTTTCAGCTTGTTTTTGTTGAAAACAATGGTATGGCATGGGGAGTGGAAATAGGCAGTAAGCTCTTTTTGAGTATGTTCCGTATTTTAGCAGTAGGAGCTTTAATATGGTATCTGTATCAGCGTATTAGGCGCGGTGCGCGTATAGGTTATATCGTAGTGCTTTCCATGATAACTGCAGGTGCTGCAGGAAACATCTTCGATTCTCTTATATATGGTCAGATTTTCACAACATCGCAGCCTTATTATCTGCCTACAGCCACACCTTCTCATCTTGTATCTTGGGGGGAAGGATATGCACCTATGCTTATGGGAAAGGTAGTAGATATGTTTTATTTTCCGCTTTTCCATGGTGTTTTCCCTAATTGGTTTCCTATTTGGGGAGGAGAGAAGTTTGTGTTTTTTTCTCCTGTATTTAATTTTGCCGACTCTTGTATTTCTGTGGGTGTGTTCCTTTTATTTTTGTTTTATCGTAAGGATTTTAATGGTTGGACGCCTAATAAGAATATATTGAAAAAAGAAAAACAGTCCAATTAAATGAGAACGTGTATCCAAAAATCAGTATTTATTTGTCTATCTATATTTTCATTTTTGATTATAATAGTTTCGTGTAAGCCTTCCATTCCGTCTAAATATTTACAGCCAGATGAAATGGAGGACGTGCTTTACGATTATCATCTTGCTATGTCTATAGCCAATCAGAATGCTGAGGATACTATACGAATAAAGGCTTATCAGCAAGCTGTTTTTAGTAAATATGGCATAACTGAGGAGCAGTTTGATGCATCGTTGCAATATTATATAAGGCATACCGAGAAGCTGCAAGATATTTATGAGGATCTGAGTAAACGTTATGAAAACGAGGCACGTTTACAAGGTGCGTCTGAAAACGATTTTAATCAGTTTGGTAATATTAGGTCAAAAGGTGATACAACGGATATATGGCGTGGTAATAGAACCTTACTTTTATCGCCTTATGCATTTGTAAATAAGTATAGTTTTTCGTTTAAAGCAGACAGTTCTTTTTATAAGGGCGACCGTTTTGTTTTTCGTTACGATTCGCAATTTATGGTACAAGATGGCATGCGCGATGCTGTAGCCTTACTATCTGTAACATTTAGTAATGATAGTATAGCTACACAAATGGAACATATCTTTTCAGATGGTAGCCAAACTATAACAATAGAGAATAATGACACGCTTGGGATAAAAGCTGTTAAAGGCTATTTTTTGATGTTACATGGTCAGCAGCCTTCTACTACGTTTAAACTTCTTATTATTCGCAACATAGAGTTAGTGCGAATGCATATAAGGAAAACAGACGATACTAAGCAGCATAAAGACTCTTTGACGCAGCAAAATGCTATTAGAACAATAGGTGGAGCCCCCGTATCATCTTCGCATGCGGCAATAGAAGATAAAGATAGTAAATCGCAATCAACGAGAACACCTCAGCAATCTATGCGTGAGCGGGGTATTCCTATAACACGATAGAGAGGTTGTTAATATATGGTTCGTCGAATAGCATCTAACTTTATCAGAACTCCCAGTGGGGTATATCAGCAAGCTGTTATAGAGCTTGTTGATGGATACGTTTCACGTATATATCCTCTTGTTGGTGAAATATATAATACAGAATGGATACAAGGAATGATAGAGGTAAAAGAACTTTTTGATGGTAGACTCGTTGCTTTTTATGGTTATAACAGAATAGAATAAAACGCTTATGCATATATTATTATCATTCTTACTGGCAGCCCTTTCTTTCGGATCACCTGTTCATATTCCAGTAGAGCTTGCGGGAAACTTTGGCGAGCCACGTCCAAATCATTTTCATGGGGGTATTGACGTAAAAACTAATCGTGAAGTAAATTTAGGTGTTTACTCTATTGCCGATGGTTATATATCAGGTGCAGTAGTGCAAAAACACGGTTATGGCTTAGCTATTTATGTTGCTCACCCCAATGGTTATACAAGTCAATATTTTCATTTAAACAAGTTTGTTCCTCAGATAGAAGCAGCTGTACGTAAATATCAGTATAATCATCATAGTTATGCTGTCGATGTTAAGTTCGCCCCGGGCGAGTTTCCTGTCCGTAAAGGTCAGCTTATAGCTTTGAGTGGTAACACAGGAGCTTCAAAAGGTCCACATATTCATATAGAATATCATGAGACAAAAACGGGTAATATGACCGACCCTTTAAATGCTTTAAAAGGTATATTAAAGGATAAAACGCCCCCTGCAGTTTATTCTTTTAAAGTGTATCCGCAAGCAGGAGAAGGTGTTTTCCAGCATTCGCAATCTTCACGTATATTTACTTTTGATAAGGGACATTTTCTTGCTTGGGGGAAAGTGGGCTTTGGCGTTCGTGCTAACGATCACATGGACGATGTTTACAATAGCTTTGGGGTACGCTATACTAAGCTCTATTGTGATAACAGATTGATTTTTTATAGTGATGTTAACAATATTCCTGTTATCGATAATCGTATGATCAATTCATGGGGAGATTATGATCATTTTATATCTACTCATATATGGTATTTGAAATCGTTTATAGATCCGGGTAATCGTTTGCCTATTCTTAAAGCTGTGGGTAGAGGTATTATCAATTTTAATGAACCTCGAGAGTATCATTTACGTTATGAGTTAAGTGATGTATATGGTAATACTACTATAAAGAAATTTACAGTGCTTGGTAATCCTGAAGCTATACCTCAGGCTTTAAAACCAAAGAAAGGCACTACTGTTTATTATAATAGATATAATAATGTATATTTGGAAGGGTGTCGAGTATCGATAAAGAGAGGTTTGTTAGCTAATAATGGTTATGTTGTTGGGCGAAGAGCTATGCTGCCTTTGGCTTATTCTCCTGCATATAGCTTCTCTACTAAAACATATCCTCTTTTTGACTGGACTAAAATAAGTATAAAGCTTGATAAAAACATAGGATTAGCCACCTCAAAACTGTATATTGCAGCATTAAATGGTTTAAATAAAGGAGGTGCGCCAATGTATTGTGGCGGTATTTATAAAGATGGTTGGGTAACAGGACGTATGCGCGATTTAGGGCTTTTTTATTATTTAGCAATAGATAATGAAGCTCCACATATTACAGAAATGAGCCTTAACCCACGACATCTTTTTTTTCGTATATTTGATAGAGGAAGTGGTATGAAAAGTTATCAGGCGTATGTAGACGACAAGTTTGTGCTCTTTTCCTTTGGTAAGAATAAGGAAATAATATTTTGTGATCTTGCCGATACACCTATTCATTCTACAGGGAAAGAACATACGCTTAGGATAATAGCCACAGATAATCGTGATAATGAGCGTGTGTTTACAACTAAAGTGCGATATTAAAAAGCTTAAATTTTAAAATATTAATAATATGAAGAAAACGTTTTTAGCAGTGATGTTGTTTGCTATAGCAAGTTATGGTATAGCATGCACTAATTTTATAGCAACAAAAGGAGCTACTATAGATGGTTCTGTGCTTGTTACTTATAATGCCGACGACTATGGTTTGTTTGCAAAGCTTTGCCATTATGCAGGTGGCAAGCATCAAAAAGGTGATAAATATGAGATTATAGATTATGACACACATGCCTCGCATGGATTTATACCCCAAGCTCCCATAACTTATAATGTTATAGGTAATATCAATGAATATCAGGTAAGTATAGGCGAAACTACTTATGGCGGACGTAAGGAGATGATAGATAAGAGCGGACAGATAGATTATGGGTCTCTTATGTATCTTGGCTTGCAGCGTGCAAAAACAGCTCGCGAAGCTATTAAGGTAATGACTTCTTTAGCCGAAACTTATGGATATTCTTCTGGTGGTGAAACATTTACTGTAGCCGATCCTAACGAGGTATGGATATTAGAGATGCAGGGCTGCGGTGGAACTCCTAACAATAAGGTAGTGTGGGTAGCTGTACGTATTCCTGACGGTATGATTTCTGCACATGCTAACCAAAGTCGTATAGGTCAATTCTCGAAATATAATACAGAGGTGATAAAGTCTAAAAACTGTATAAAGTTTGCACGCTCTAAGGGTTGGTTTAAAGGTAAGGATGCTGACTTTAGTTGGAAGAACGTATATGCTAAGCCTACTTTTGGAGGAAGGCGTTGGTGTGAGGCTCGTGTATGGAGCTTTTTTAATCATTTTAAAGATATGAGCCGTTGGTTGCCATGGGCTTTAGGTAAAGATGCTGCTGCTGAAGATATGCCTTTATGGATTGAGCCAAATAAAAAGCTGGACGTATCTGTAATGGCTGCTTGTATGCGCGATCATTACGAAGGTACACCTTTAGCTCTTGATAATGATATTGCAGCAGGTCCTTGGAATACTCCTTATAGACCTACACCTTTAGTTTATGAGGTAAATGGTAAGAAATATTTTAATGAACGTCCTACCTCAACACAGCAAACAGCCTTTTCTTATATAGCACAGCTTCGCTCATTCCTTCCACGTGAAATAGGAGGTGTTATATGGTGGGGTAATGACGATGGTAACATGGTGGCCTATGTCCCTATATATTGCGGTATTACTAAGCAGCCAGAATGTTTTAATACTCCGGGTGTTGATGCTGTAACTTTCTCTGATAAGAATGCATACTGGGTATGTAACTGGGTGGCTAACATGGTGTATCCTCGTTATGCGCAACTTTTCCCAGCATTAAAAAAGGTACGTGATAATATAGAAGGCTCTTTCTTAAGATCACAACCTGAAATAGAAGCTAAAGCTAAAGCACTTTACGATACAGATAAGGCGGCTGCTTTAGAATTGCTTTCAGAGTATTCATCTGCTAAAGCCAGTGAGATGATGGATAGTTGGAGGAAATTAGCTACTTATCTTATTGTAAAGTTTAATGATATGGCAGTAAAACCAGAGAAAGATGGAAAGTTTTTGCTTACTCCTACGGGTATGGGTGCAACTGTTAAGCGTCCTGGTTATAGCGAGTATTTTAAGAAAGAGCTTGTTAAGCAAACAGGTGATCGTTTTGCTTTGCCAGAAGAAGAATAAAGTGAGATATGAGTTTTTGCTTGGTTTGTAGATGTACCTTATAAAGTTAGTCATTATATAAGATAATGTGAACTGATATAATTATTATAAATATAGTATTAGTTAATTTATTATAAACATTAAAGGTAAATAATCTTATACATATATCGTATGTTATGATTTTTTCGTACCTTTGCAAGCAATTATGCTGTATTGGCTAATGTGTTAAGTGCTGGAAAGATGCTCAGCCGCCTATCAGTGAAACCCGTTTAAATAATATTAAAATGTACGCAATTGTAGAAATTAACGGTCAGCAGTTTAAGGCAGAGGAGGGCAAAAAGCTCTTCGTTAACCACATGAAAGATGTGGAAGCTGGCAAAACTGTTGAATTTGACAAGGTATTATTGGTAGACAATAATGGTGATGTCACAGTTGGCGCACCAACTGTAAGTGGTGCAAAAGTAGTAGCTGAGGTTGTTAATCCTTTAGTAAAGGGCGATAAAGTTATCGTTTTTAAGATGAAACGTCGTAAAGACTATCGTAAGAAAAATGGTCATCGTGCTCAGTTTACTCAAGTTGAAATAAAATCAATTAACGCTTAAAAAGAGGAGGATTTAGAAATGGCTCATAAAAAAGGTGTCGGTAGTTCTAAGAATGGTCGTGAATCAGCTTCACAGCGTTTAGGTGTCAAGATTTGGGGTGGTCAGAAGATTGTTGCCGGTAACATTATTGTTCGCCAGCGTGGTAATCGTCACTATCCTGGAGAGGGTGTAGCGCAAGGTAAAGATGATACTTTATATGCTCTCACTGATGGTGTAGTATACTTCCATAAAGGTAAGTTTAACAAAAGTACAGTATCTGTACTTTCTGAGGAAGTTTACGCGTCTAAGACAAAAAAGCCTGAGGCTTAAATAAAAAAATAACAACTATTCCAAACAAACAACATAGTCCCAATATCTGAAAAGATATTGGGACTTATGCTTTTATATACTAAAGTCTTTACCTCTTTATTTGATATAACTTTATAAGAAATGCTTTAGTAGGTGAAATTCCTTTTTCAAAAACTCTCAACTTTCTTTTTGTTCAAAAAAAAATTGTAACTTTGCTTTCAGTAGTAAAAATTAAATTAATGACATTATGCTTACATTAAAGCTCATCAGTGAGGAAACTGAACGCGTAGTACGAGGTCTTGAGAAGAAACATTTTCAAGGGGCTCGTGACGCAGTGGAAAAGGTTTTGAGCTTAGACCGTATGCGCCGAGAAGCACAGCAAAAGCTCGATAATAACAAGCAACAGCAAAATCTCTTATCTAAGCAGATAGGAGGCTTAATGAAAGAGGGAAAGAAGGCTGATGCTGAAGCTATAAAGCAGAAGGTGGGAGAGTTGAAATCTTTAGACAAATCTTTACAAGAGGAAATGGAAAAAGCTCAGAATGACATGAATGAGCTATTGCTTTCCATTCCTAACATAGCTAATGATGATGTGCCAGAGGGCAAAGATGCTTCTGATAATGTTGTGGTAAAAGAGGGAGGTAAGAAGCCTGATCTTCCCAAGGACGCATTATGCCATTGGGATATTTGTAAGAAATATAATTTGATAGACTTTGAGCTTGGCGTAAAGATAACCGGTGCAGGATTTCCTATTTATATAGGTAAGATGGCTCGTTTTCAGCGTGCTTTAGAGGCATTCTTTCTCGATGAAGCACGTAAGAGTGGATATTTGGAAGTGCAACCTCCATTGGTGGTTAATCAAGCGTCAGGATTGGGTACAGGACAGCTTCCCGATAAAGAAGGACAGATGTATCATGCTACGTTAGATGATTTATATTTAATACCTACAGCAGAAGTCCCTGTAACAAATATTTTTCGTGATGAGATTCTTGACGAGAAAGATTTACCTATAAAGCGTTGTGCTTATTCTGCTTGTTTTCGTCGTGAAGCAGGAAGTTATGGTAAGGATGTACGTGGGCTTAATCGTTTGCATCAGTTTGATAAGGTAGAGATAGTACGTATAGATACTCCAAAGCATTCTTATGACTCGTTGAAGGAAATGCTTGATCATGTAGAAGGTCTGTTAAAGAAATTAGAGCTTCCTTATCATATTCTTCGTCTTTGTGGTGGGGATATGAGCTTTACATCAGCTATTTGTTACGATTTTGAGGTGTGGAGTGCAGCTCAAGAGCGTTGGTTAGAGGTTAGTTCGGTAAGTAATTTTGAAAGTTATCAAGCTAATCGTTTGCATTGTCGTTATCGTCATTTAGAGGATAAGAAGATAGAGTTATGTCATACTTTAAATGGTTCTGCTTTAGCCTTACCTCGTATAGTAGCTGCAATTATAGAAAATAATCAAACCTCAGAGGGTGTACGTGTTCCTAAAGTTTTGGTACCTTATTGTGGTTTTGAGATGCTTGACGATAAGAATTTCTAAGAATCTTATAATTTCGCCTCATTGTTTTATGAAATAGTGGGGCGAAATATCTTTATATAAAATATTACTAACCCCTAACCTTATCGTATATCTATGAACAAGATTTTAAGTAAAAATCAGTTGGCTGCTCATACGTTTAATATTGAGGTGGAAGCCCCACTTATTGCGCGTAGTTATAGAGCAGGTAATTTTGTTATTATTCGCGTAGAAGATAAAAGCGAACGTTTGCCTATTAGTGTGTCTAAAGTTAATCCTGAGAGAGGTTCTATCACAATAGTAGTAAAGGAGGTTAATCATTCTACGGCTCGTTTAGTAAGTTTAGAGCCTGGAGATGCTATAAAAGATATAGTAGGACCCTTGGGAACGCCTATAAAAATAGAAACTTATGGTACGATACTTTTTGTTTGTGATGATATAGGCTCGGCTATAGCAATTCCTATTATATCTGCGTTGAAAAAGGCTAATAATAGGATTTTAGTACTTTTGTCATCAGAAGACGAAGGCATTGGTTTAATGATGGAAAATATTAGGGAGGTTGCAGATGCTGTGTTTTATATTGGAGCTAATAATGATGACATTACAGAATTTCTGAAAACTGCTTTGACCAATAATAAAGTAGATAAGATTATAGGTATAAGTACACAAAAGTTTATGCATCAGTCTTCAATATTTTCTGTTAAATATCAAATACCGTGTGATGTATATCTTAGAACTATTATGGTAGATGGTACAGGAATGTGTGGTGCTTGTCGTTTAACAATAGGAGGTAAGATAAGATTTGCTTGTATAGATGGTCCTTGGTTTGATGGGTGTAAGATAAATTGGGAAGAACTTATAATGCGTACAAGTGATGTAAAGGCTTTAAAAATAGAAGATGAAAACCCCAACTATACTATTAATGATTTTGATAAAAATACAATAAATTTAATACAAGAAGATGATGCTTTAGAGCTGTTGTCTAATCGCAAGACAGAGTGGCGTGAAGCTCTTAGAAAGCAGATAAAGCCTAAGGATCGTATGGCGTTAGAACATATTCCTGTGCCTACTCTTGATCCTATATATAGGGCTACAACAAGAATAGAGGAAGTAGCAAAAGGCTATACAATGCAGATGGCTACTGCGGAGGCTCATCGTTGTTTGGATTGTAGCAATCCTGGTTGTGTAAAGGGCTGCCCTGTTAGTAATGATATTCCTGCTTTTATTAAGAATATTGAACGTGGGAATATTCTTGGAGCTTATAAGGTGTTACGTAACACATCTTCTTTGCCTGCTATTTGCGGGCGTGTTTGTCCTCATGAAAAACAATGCGAAGGTGGTTGTATTCATAATAAAATAAGTGGTAAACCTGTATCTATAGGAGGATTAGAACGCTATGTTGCTGATAGTGTACGTGAGCAGCATATTCAAATAGACACACCTTCAGTAGCAAAGAATGGTATAAAAGTAGCAGTAGTAGGTTCAGGTCCCGCAGGGTTAAGTTTTGCTGGCGAGATGATAAAAAAAGGCTTTTCTGTATTTGTTTTTGAGGCATTGCATGAATTGGGTGGAGTATTAAAATATGGAATACCAGAATTTCGTTTACCAAATAAAATAGTAGATATTGAGATAGATAATTTGCGAAAATCAGGTGTACATTTCTTTACAGATGTTGTAGTGGGGAAGACTATTACGATAGAATCACTTAAGAAGCGAGGGTTTAAAGGTTTTTTTATAGGCAGTGGGGCTGGTGTTCCTAATTTTATGGGCATTCAAGGAGAGAATGCTGTAAATGTGTTATCAAGTAATGAATTTCTTGCTCGTATAAATCTTATGGATGCTACTAATCCAAAAGCAGAAACATCTCTTTATGTGGGTAAGAAAATAATAGTAGTTGGTGGAGGTAATACTGCTATGGATGCATGTCGTATGGCGCGGCGTTTAGGGGCTGAAGTAACAGTGGTTTATCGTCGTTCTGAAATGGAAATGCCTGCTGGTAGGATAGAGATCTTGCAAGCAAAAGAAGAAGGTATCAAGCTCTTGACACTTCATAATCCCAAAAAGTATATAATAGACAAGAAAGGATATGTTACTAATGCTATTCTCGACGTAATGGAACTTGGAGAACCCGATGAAAGTGGGCGTCGTTCACCTAAGACAACAGGTAAAGAAATTATTATAGAATGTGATCAGGTAATAGTTGCAGTAGGGACATCGCCTAATCCCTTAGTGCCAAGATCTATAAAAGGATTAAATTTAGGCTGGAAAGATACTATTGTGGTGGATAATAATAGACAAAGTTCGTGCTCTGAAATATATGCAGGTGGAGATATCGTAAATGGTCCTGCTACAGTAGTTCTTGCTATGGGAGATGGTAGAAAGGCTGCTAAATCTATGGCAGAGCAACTTATGATATAGATTGGTATGATGATGGAAAAATAATGTATGAGCGTTGTACTTACGTTGTTTAAAGTTATTAGAGTGTTTAATGTTTTTGATATAATTTGTTAATATGCTTTTAAAAATAGAAAGCTCAAATGGTTTATAAATATATGTAAGTATAGCGTTTAGTAACTTTAGAGATAAAGTGGTAGGAAAAGGCATTAGATACGAAAATATATTTTGCACGTCTACTGCTAATGGTAGAAAGGGCTTATTAAAGTATACTAACAAACCCTATTGATAATATATTCCCTAAAAGAGGGGATTTTAAGGATAAGCAAACTAAAGAATATCAACACAAAACAAAAGCAAGACTAAGAAAAAGCTGGAATTTAGAACTCTACTTGAGACTTTTTACTTAATTTTGCAAATGTCGTTGTATTTTGAGGTTGAATTTGCCATTTTCCCTATTTTTCTTGTTTTACATATTTACTACCATCTACGTTTAAGTAAATATGTTTTCCTTTACATTTTGCATCGAAATAAGGAGGTTCTTCCCTAAGGGTAATAGAGTCGTAAATGAAAGGGGCTATGATAGTGTCTTTGCCATCAGGTAGTATTAGCCCCATCTTGTCGTCTTTCTGTGCTATGATAGGTAGCATTTGGAAGGTATCTACATACATATAGCAGGCGCGTAAGAACTTATACTTAGGGGTTACAACGATATTGCCTTTATAGTCTGAAATGCCAAATTTCCCGTTTTCTTCAAATACTTTATGATACCTTATATATATATCATTTATAAGCTGTAGGTATTTTACCACCTTTCGCTTATCGTTTATAAGAGTAAGAAGGTAGCTATAAGTATCACAATAGTTAGCCATGGCTCGTGCTAAAACAAGTTTCATGTCTAATCCCTTTAAAGCTTTGCGGTTAAGATCAAGATATTGGGCAATGACAGTTTCTTTTTCATCTAAGGATAACCCTTCTAAATGTTCTTCAAATAAGAGCATCTGTTGCTTGCTACCATGCATACCTTTTATATAGCGATGAATCTGCCTACTTATCTCTTTACATACGAAGTGGCGTATCTGTTGCACCTCTATAGGGTCTGTATATTCTATGTTAAAATTGTCTTGTGTGATCATAAGCACTTCTCTGCTTTTTGGCAAAGATAGTATTTCTTTTGGGTTTATCCAAAGTTTTATATTTGTTTTTTTATCTTCTTCTTTATAATAGGTAAAATTATATATGTTACGATGTAAAAAAAGGAGCTATATGTGTTAATATAGCTCCTTTATATATAATATATAAGATGTGTATAATCTTTATTTTGTTGCGTTTTCTCTAAGCTGCTGTAGATGTTTTTTGTAGGCATCAAAGTCGGTTATCTTTTTGCGTGCAACACCGCTTTGAATAGCTGCCTTAGCTACTGCTGAGCTTACTTCTGTAATTAAGCGTGGGTCTACAGGGGTAGGAATGAAATAGTGTGTTCCAAAAGTAAGGTCTTTGTTGTTGTATATTTGTTTTACTTCTTGTGGAACAGGCTGCTTTGCAAGGTCAGCAATGGCTGTAACGGCAGCCATTTTCATTTCTTCGTTTATAGCTGTTGCGCTTACGTCAAGAGCTCCGCGGAAGATGTAGGGGAAGCCTAAGACGTTGTTTATCTGGTTAGGATAGTCAGAGCGTCCTGTAGACATTATGACATCTGGTCTTGCCTGAAAGGCTTCTTCATAAGATATTTCTGGTACCGGATTAGCAAGAGCAAAGACAATAGGGTTCTTTGCCATTGAGCGTACCATGTCTTTTGTTAATATCTTACCTTTTGATAATCCTAAGAAGACGTCAGCACCTTTAATAGCTTCTTCTAAGGTGTGCACATCGTTGCGTGTAGTGGCAAAGAGCTTTTTTTCTGCGGTGAGATTGTTACGCTCTGTGGTTATAACACCTTTAGAATCGAGCATTAAGATGTTTTCCTTTTTTAGTCCAAGTGCTATATATAGCTTTGTGCATGATATAGCTGCTGCACCAGCACCATTCACAACAAGTTTTACTTGTTCTATATTTTTCCCTGCCACCTCTAAGGCGTTTCTAAGCCCTGCGGCTGATATTATAGCCGTGCCATGCTGGTCGTCGTGCATAACGGGTATATCCAAAGTGCGTTTTAGCCTGTCTTCTATGTAGAAACATTCAGGTGCTTTGATGTCTTCAAGGTTTATGCCTCCAAAGGTAGGTGCTATGCGTTCTATTGTTTCACAAAACTTTTCCGGATCTTCCTCTGCCACTTCTATGTCGAACACATCTATACCGCCATATATCTTAAACAATAAGCCCTTTCCCTCCATGACTGGCTTACCGCTCATAGCTCCTATGTTGCCTAACCCTAAAACAGCAGTGCCATTACTTATCACTGCTACCAGATTACCTTTATTAGTATATTTGTAAACATCGTTTGCATTTTGCTGTATCTCTAAACATGGGTATGCCACGCCTGGCGAATAAGCCAAACTCAAGTCGGTTTGTGTGCTAAAAGGTTTTGTTGGTCTTACTTCAATTTTTCCCGGGCGCCCTGTGTTATGATATTTCAAGGCAGCCTCCTTAGTTACTTTAACCATAATGTTTTGATATAATTTGTTGTTTTTATCCTGCTACGCTTATCTTTTATTTATCAATGTTGCAAAGTTACCAAATTAACGTTGAAACGATGTGAGTATTCATAATTTTTTTGTAATTTTGCCCTCCATTATACATGATATAATAATATAGTTTTTTCTTTAAAAAGAGTCCTTGTGTTTTAAGACAAGGCGTAACGAATGAGGAGTAATATTTATAAGCCGCTATTGCTTGTAGCTTTAGTAATAATAATACTAACGTTGCTTCACTTTATCCCTACTATAAAAATAGCAGGTACAGAGCTTCGTAAGATAGATATATTAAGCGATTTAACTATAAAAGAAAATAAAGCAAACGCTGCTATAATAACATCTCAAAACGATGTCATTAAGCTGAAAACGAGCAAAGGAGATATTATTTCTTTTAAAGAAGAATGGGGTAAAGGCATAGAGCCTATTATAGATTATGGCATAAATACAAACAACTCTTTAGATAACTTTTATGATGCTATATCAAAGCTGTCAGCTCATAAGAAATTAGGTCGTGCTGTAAGAATAGCTTATTTTGGCGATTCTTATATAGAAGGCGACATCTTGCTTGCCGACCTTCGTGAGCTTTTGCAACGTAAGTATGGCGGTTGTGGTGTAGGGTGGCTTGATGCTGGTAACGATATTAATGAGTATAAGCACACCACTACTCATAAATATTCTGGTTTAGTGGAGCATATGGTAAAAAAGCCTGCTTCGTACGATGTGTCAAAGGCTGCTATATCAGAGCGTTACTATACCTTAACTGCTCAGGGGCAAATATCTCTCTCGCCTTTTGTTGTGCACGAATATAAGCATACCGACCATTGGAACTCTACAAAGCTATATCTACGCCCTATGGCAGGGGCTACTGTAGATATTACGATAGATGGGAAAAGGCATCAAAGGATGGTTCTTCCTCCGTCTTCTAATGTGCAGCAAGTAGAGCTAAAGGGCAATACATCTAATGCGCTTATTAAGGTAGATGGTAAAAAAGCCATACTCTTTGGTACTGCGCAAGAAGGTTTAGGGGGTATTGTGATAGACAATTTCAGTATGCGTGGCTCTGATGGGGTGTCGCTTGCAAAGCTGCCCGAAGAGATGTTAAAGCGTTTTGCGGCTATTCGTCCTTACGACTTAATAGTATTTCAGTTTGGTGTTAATGCTGTAGATGCTAATACTACCGAAGAGAGATTAAAAATGTATACAGGTAAGATGCGTGATGTTATTTCTCTTTTTAAGCGTTCTTTCCCTAAAACATCCATTCTTATTATGGGTGTGCCTGATCGTGGGTCGAAAGCCTCTAACAATGGCACTATGAAAGGAATAGTAGAGCTGGAGCTTTTACAGAAGAAGCTATCTAAGGAAAGCAAGGTAGGCTTTTATAGCTTGTTTAATGCCATAGGTGGTGCAGGGTCTATGCTACGTCTTGTAGATGAGAAAGATATGGGTAGTAAGGATTATACTCATATTAACTATAAAGGTGGTGGATTTTTGGCAAACCGCATCTTTAAGTCGATAGTGGCAGGGCAGAAAAACTATGTTCGCCGCAAGGAGCTTATGGAGGGAAAGGGTAAATAGTAAGTCTTTTGTGTTATAAAAAATAATATGGATTTTAATAAGATTATCGATAATATAGTGGCTTTTTTCTGTAGCTTATATGCTAATATGTCAGGTTATTTCTCTTCTATAGATGCCTCAAGGGTATTAACTGTCTTGCAGTACGATCCTCGTAATCCGTTGCTTTTCTCATCAGGTGCTTTTTTGTTTGTAGCATTAGTCTTCTTTTTGTGTTATTGGCTTTTGCGCAAACAGTTGTCGGCTCGCTTATTGTTTGTAACTCTCTTTTCTTATTATTTCTTTTATAAGAGTAGTGGTTTATACTTTCTGTTGTTAGTAGTCATTACTGTTTCCGATTTTTATATTGCTCGTCGTATTGCCCAAAGTAATAAGAAGAAGGTGTGGTTGTGCCTTTCGTTGGTTATAGACTTAGGTATGTTGGCTTACTTTAAGTATACTAACTTCTTTTCGTCTATGGTGAGCCAGATGATAGGTAATAATTTTCAGCCATGGGACATCTTCCTTCCTATAGGCATTAGTTTTTATACTTTTAAAGCAGTGTCGTACACTATAGATGTTTATCGAGGGAAGATGCAGCCTTTAAACAGTATTATGGACTATGCTTTCTATGTTAGTTTTTTCCCTACTCTCTTAGCAGGTCCTATTACACGTGCTAACGATTTTGTTCCTCAGATACGTAAGCCGCTTTGTCTTTCTAACGAAATGTTTGCCAAAGGGGTTTTTCTTATCATTATAGGCTTGTTTAAAAAGGCTGTTATCTCCGATTATCTTTCGGCTAACTTTGTAGATCGTATCTTTGATAACCCTTCGTTGTTTTCAGGCGGTGAGGTCTTGTTAGGTCTTTATGGCTATTGTTTTCAGATCTATTGCGACTTTTCGGGCTATTCTGATATGGCCATAGGCATTGCTTTGCTTCTCGGCTTTACTATTCCTGACAATTTTAATGCTCCACTTCAAGCCGACTCTATGACCGACTTTTGGCGCCGTTGGCACATCTCTCTATCTACATGGATACGCGATTATGTTTACATCTCGTTGGGTGGTAATCGTCATGGGCAGTGGCGTATGTATCTTAACCAGATGATAGCCATGGCTGCTTGTGGCTTGTGGCATGGTGCTTCGCTCAACTTTATAGTATGGGGCGTATTGCATGGGTTGTTTGTTTGTATACATAAGTTTTGGTCGCAAACAGTCTTACACCATGATAAGCGTTATCACCCTAAAGGGTTAAAGAGGTTTTTCTCTGTGTTTATAACCTTTCATGTTATTACGTTCTCGTGGTTGCTGTTTCGTTGTGGGAGCTTCGATTCGGTAAAGGTTATGGTTAGTCAGATCTTTACAAAGTTTAATCTTGCAGTGCTGCCAGATGTTTTTGTAGCCTATAAGTATGTGTTTTTGCTCATGCTCTTTGCTTTGGTTAGTCATTGGCTGCCGTTCTCATGGCACGAGGCAGGCATTAAGCTCATTAGGCGCACGGGTGTTATAGGTGCTGCTATAGCCGTAGTAGTGGTTATCTTTATTATTATGCAGGTAAAAAGCTCTGAGGTGCAGCCGTTTATTTATTTTCAGTTTTGAGCTAAAACAGGTAAATAAGTATTGAGCCATTTGCTTTTTTTAGATAGCTCTTTGCTTTTTCTTGCAAGTTTTATTATCTTTGTTTTCACATGAATAAAGTAAAGGTAACATCTGTCAAAGAAAAGGTATTGGTGCTTTTCCTTGTTTTTTTTGCTGTTATAGTGGCTAAAGCTGGCGAAAAAGAAAAGGTGTTATTGTTACGTGTAACTGCTTATGGTGATAAGGTAAAAGCATCTTTTACAGACTCTTTAGAAAGGAACGTTTATAGAAAGTGTTTCATAGATGTAAAGAAACGCAATTTTACCTTTATAGGTATCCCCACTATGTTTTATATGATGAAGGACGGTAGGCGTAAGGCTGTTATAGAGAGTTATGCCCATGAGGTGCTGTTTCCTGATAAAGCGAAGCGCGTTAGGCGAAACATTTTCTTAAGTACGGTATATCATGGGCGTATGGTCCTTTATAATTTGCTCGATTATGTATCCCCACGGATTTACGAAACAGAGGTTTTTCGTGAAAGGATTCTGTCGCCTTTAAATGTTAAGAATTATAGATATTACTCATATAAGCTCACCGAAATTAACGATTCGCTTACGCTCTTAACCTTTAAAAGCAAACGCATACATACCGAGCTTATAAGGCATGGCTGGGCAAAGATAGTTACTTCTACGGGTCGTATAGTAAGTTTTAGTTTAGAGGGCGAAAGCGATATGAACCATTTTACTATAAAAGGCACAATGGGCAGTGATGGCTATGGCGTAATCTTTCCACGAGAGTGTAAGGTAGATGCCTCTATTAAGTGTGTGGGAAATCATATAAAGGCTGTTATAGATACTTATTATGATATGCCAGAAACGCTCTCTGACAGTATAGACTCTTCGCAGGATGTGATGCTTATGGCACGTTTGCGCCCCACAGGCTTAAGCCACGATGAGGAAGAACTAATAAAAGCCTATTACCCTCGAGAGCAAGATAAAAGCAAAGACACAGTAATAGTATCTACAAAAAAGAATTGGTTAAAAACAATATTTTGGGATATTATAGGCGATAATATCCTTAATGACATCTACACACCTATAGATAATGATAAGGGATATATGCGTATAGCTCCTATCTTAAATCCGCTTTATTTTAGTTATAGCCGCAAAAAGGGTGTATCTTATAAGGTAGATATAAGGGCAGGATATGCTTTTAATAGTAATAGCGACATTTATGGGCGTTTGCGCATGGGCTATTCCTTTAAGCAAAAACAGTTGTTTTATAATTTTCCTATAACATATACCTTTAATGATGATAGGAATGGATATGTAAAAGTAGAGTTTTCTAACGGTAATAGGATAACAGACTCTCGTGTCTTAGATAGCATAAAGGAGTCAGTCCATAACGATACGATAGACTGGGAGAGTATGAATCTCGACTACTTTAGAGATGCAAGCATCTCTTTAACAGCTGCTTATGATGTCCTTTACACAAGGTTATCTTTAAAGGGTGGTATCTCTATGCATAATCGTTCAGCCATATATAATAGTGGCTTTATCATAGTGGGAAGACCAAAGGTTTATAGGTCCATAGCTCCTTTTATATCGGTGTTATGGTATCCTTTTACGCGTAAAGCTCCTTTTGCTGTTGCAGCACAGTATGAGCATGGGGTAAAGATGTTTGGGGGTAACGTTCTATATAGCCGTTTAGAGGCAGATATGCAATATATCTACGGCTTGCCTTGTATGCGGGCATGGTCTTTTCGTATAGGAGCAGGTGGATATTTTAGTAGGAAGGGAGCTACTTATTTTTTAGATTATTATAACTTTCGCGAAAACTATATACCTCAAGGGTGGCATGACGAATGGAGTGGGGGCTTTGAGCTGTTAAACTCTAACTGGTATAACGCCTCTCCTTTTTATGTAAGAGGCAACGTTACTTACGAAAGCCCGTTGTTAGTGTTGTCGTGGTTACCCTTTGTAGGAAGGGTAATAGAGAAGGAGCGTGTTTATATGAGCATATTAGGCGTAAAATATTTGTTCCCTTATGCAGAGGTAGGGTATAGCTTCACTAACAGGCTGTTCTCAATGGCTGTCTTTACAGGCTTCTCCCGCCGCCGATATGAGGGGATAGGAATAAAGTTTGGCTTTGAGCTTTTTAAAGGTTGGTAAATGTATAGATGACATTTTGTAATGAAGAGTATAGCAAATAGTAACAAGACACTTACAGTATATAAGGCATCAGCGGGGTCGGGGAAGACCTTTACGCTCACAGTAGAGTTTATCTCAATACTTGTAAAATATCCAGAGGATTATAACAAGATGCTTGCCGTAACCTTTACTAACAAGGCTACAAGCGAGATGAAGCTGCGAATACTTTCACAGCTATATGGTATAGGGCATGGGTTAGCATCGTCTAAAAACTATCTTGAGAAGGTAAAGGCTAACACAGCATTGACCGAAGCCACTATAAGAAATAATGCCCTTTATGTGCTGGAAAAGCTAACACACGAATATCATAACTTTAGAGTGCAGACCATAGATGCCTTCTTTCAAGCCGTGTTAAGAAATCTTGGCAAAGAGCTTGGGCTAACGGCTAACCTTAGGGTAGACCTTAACACAGCACAAGTGGAAGCGAAAGCTGTAGACGAACTCATTGATAACCTTAAAGAAAACGACCCTGTCTTAAAGTGGATAGACGATTATATATCATCTAATATAGAGGAAGACAAAAACTGGAATGTGGTAAAAGACATTAAAGAGTTTGGTAAAAAAATCTTTGATGAGCTGTATAAGACACATGAAAAGCAGTTAGATAGCTTTTTTAAGGACAACAACCTTTCAGCCTATTTTATAAAAACTCTTAGAAGCGAACGCGATGCGTATGAAAAAGATATTAAGGAAAAGGCAGAAAAGATAGTGCAGCTTATTGCAGAGAGTGGTTTCCCAACCAGCTATTTTGCCGCCTATCCTTATAAGTATATCGTAAAGCTATCTAAAGGACAGATAGAGAGTGGCGATGTATATAACCCCATACAACAAATTATAGATGGTAAGAAGCAATGGAACTCATCTAAATGTTCTAAGAAAGCAGACAAGGACAGCCTCAACTCCTTTGTAGAGAGCATAGCCTTAAACAAGATAGTGTACGACATGGAGGCGTACCGCATAGCGGGCTGGAAGAGGTATAACACCTGCAAGGTAGTGTTGCTTCATTTCTCTAAGTTGCGCCTTTTGCATAAGATAGCAAAGCAGGTGGAAGAAGATAATGTGGAGAATCATCGTTTTATGTTAAGTAACACACAGTCGCTTTTAAAGAATCTGATGAAAGATAACGATATTCCTTTTGTCTTTGAGCGTATCGGGGCAATGCTAAAATATATCATGATAGACGAGTTTCAAGACACCTCGCGGGTGCAATGGGACAACTTTAAGAAGCTCTTACTTAATTGTATGGCAGAGGCAGGGTCGTATAATCTTTTAGTGGGCGATGTGAAA
Source organism: Prevotella amnii DSM 23384 = JCM 14753 (assembly GCF_000378745.1). Taxonomy (GTDB): domain Bacteria; phylum Bacteroidota; class Bacteroidia; order Bacteroidales; family Bacteroidaceae; genus Prevotella; species Prevotella amnii. The sequence continues at coordinate 9,154 of NZ_KB905278.1, read as the reverse complement.
CAAAGCATTTACAGGTGGCGGCAAGGCGACTGGGAGCTGCTTAACAACATAGAGGAAAGTATTAAGCCCTCTCAAGGAAGCTACGTAGACACTTCTTCCATAGAGGTGAAAACGCTTGCTACCAATTACCGCTCGGAGAAAAATATTATTAGTTTTAATAATGCTTTTTTCTCTAAAGCCATTAATGTTTATGCCCAAACAGAGGATAGTATCACCGATGATAATAGTAAAAAAACTACTTCTTCTAATTCAAAGCACTTGTCCACACTGCAGATCGATAAGCTAAAACTTGCCTATTCTGATGTAGAACAGCAGAGCGCGAAGAGCGAAGAGAGAGGTTTTGTGCATGCCAGCTTATACGGTAAAGATGCTGATAATAACGCAAAGATACTAAGCGACATGGCTGATAACATAAAGCGGCTGCTTGATATGGGATATGCACAGAAGAGTATAGCCATTCTTGTGCGTAGCAAACGTGAGATAGCCGATATAGTAACTACTATCAACTCCACGCCATGGGGTAGGGACATTACAATAGTATCTGAAGAGGCGTTTCGCTTAGATGCATCGTTGGCAGTAAACATATTAGTAGAGGCACTTCGCTTGATAGCACAGCCTTATGACAATCTGACAAGAGCAAAACTTGTAAGAGCTTATTATAAGGTGATAAACCATGATAAAGATTTTGCTAAAGAGCGCACACACATATTAGTTTCAGATGTTGTAGATATACCATACGATGAGAATTATTATGAGAAAAAAGCCGATTTTATAGCAAAACATCTTAACGGCTTCTTGCCAGAAGAATATGTCTTAGAAAGAGATAAGCTCTTGCGATTATCTATGGTAGACTTGGTAGACCGTCTTTATCACCTTTTCCAGCTTCATAATCTGCCCACTGAAAACGCGTACATAAGTACCTTCTACGATACTCTTAACGACTATTTGAGTAATAACACATCAGACATAGACGATTTCATTAAGGAGTGGGACGATAACCTTTGTGGGGTGAATATACAGACAGAAGATGTTGATGGCATTCGCATTCTAACCATTCATAAAAGCAAAGGGTTAGAGTTTGATAACGTAGTGATACCTTTTTGCGACTGGGAGTTAGAAAAGTGGACTACTATCTTTTGGGTAGATGGTAAGAAAAAAGAAGCGCCTTTCTCTGAACTACCTATAATACCAGTATCTTTTAAAAAAGATTTAGAAAACAGTGCCTTTGCTTCCGATTATAAAGAAGAGCATTTCCAAAACGTGATAGATAATCTTAACCTGCTATATGTAGCATTTACAAGAGCCGGGAAAAACCTTTTTATATCAGGTAAGAATATTAATGACAGCAACAGGCGTAGCTATCTGTTATGGCACTGCTTAGAAGTTTTAGGAAAAGAGCTGAAAAATGCAGAATACGTAGAAGAGGAGAAACAGGAGCAGCAAGGAGGCGACGAACCTATAACCTTTACCTTTGGCACACTTATACCAGCAGCTGAATACGATAAAACAGAAAGCCAGAAAAAGACTATGCTAAACCCCTTCACCATAGTGCCACAAGCTAAGGAGTTAGATATAGAAACATTTAACAGTGCGGTGAGCTTTCGTCAAAGTAATAAGAGCGATGCTTTTATACATGGTCAAGAGGTAAGCAAGCGGCAGAGGTATATGCAGGTGGGTAGCGTGTTGCATAATATTTTTTCTTCTATAAAGACCTTTGCCGATATAGAACCCCATTTGCAGGCTTTAGAAGCTGAGGGAATTATATATAACGACGACGTTTCATCTAAAGAGCTGAGACAGCAGATAACCTCAGCCGTCAATAACGAGCAGGTGAAGGAATGGTTTTCTCAAGAGTGGAAGGTATATAACGAGTGTGCTATCTTGCAGTATGACAAGACTACCGATAGCTGTTTTGAGCAGCGTCCAGACCGTGTTATAATGAAAGAAGGCAAGGTGGTGGTGGTAGATTATAAGTTTGGTAGTCCTCGCGAGGAATATCATGAGCAGGTGCAACGTTATATGCAGCTTCTTAAGAAGATGGGCTATTGTAACATATCGGGCTATCTGTGGTATGTTATGCGTGGAGAAGTAGTGGAAGTAGTAAGCAAGGAAAACTAAAAAAACGGTAAACAATATAGAAAAAATGAAATCTTTCTTATCATACGTAGCAGAAGACTTACTGAGAAAGTATCAGGACAATTTGGCACATGTGGCAGTAGTGTTCCCAAATAAGCGTGCAGCGTTATTTCTTAATCAGGAGATAGCACAGAGAGCAGATGGCCCTGTGTGGTCGCCTAACTATATTACAATATCTGAACTGTTTCGTACACAGTCTGATCTGATCATAGCAGACCCTATTAAGAGCATTTGCATTCTTCATAAGGTATATATGGATATAACACACAAAGCCGAACCTTTAGACCAGTTTTATGGGTGGGGCGAATTGCTCCTTGCCGACTTTGATGATATTGACAAGAACCTTGCACCTACAGAGAAGTTGCTCGGGCTTTTAAGTGCTAATAAAGAGTTGGAATCGTTAGATTATCTTACCCCAGAGCAGATCTCTGAACTAAAAAAAGTATTTACTAACATAAGCATCGACGAGGATAGCTTGCGGCGTAGGTTTCAAGAGTTTTGGAGCAAGCTCTTTGATATATATACCGAGTATAAACGTCGTCTTCGAGCCTTAGGACTTGCCTATGAGGGTATGCTTTATCGTGATGTGATAGAGAAAGGACGTTTCTCTCTGCCATATAAAAAGTATGTTTTTGTAGGCTTTAATGTGCTGCAAAAGGTAGAGCAAAAGCTCTTTTATAAGCTAAAGGATAAAGCTGCTTTTTATTGGGATTATGATAACTATTATCTTTCTAAAGGGCGCGAGGCAGGCAGATATATACAGCGTTGGTTAGAGATGTTTCCTAACGAGTTGCCTCATTATAACCACGAGGTGTTTAACAATTTAGATTCACCAAAAGATATATCGTTTATAGCTTCTCCTACAGAAAATATGCAGGCGCGTTACATAACAACGTGGCTAAAAGAAAACTCTCGATATAAAGATGGACGCAAAACAGCCATTGTGCTATGCGATGAGAGCTTGTTACAAACCGTTATACACTGTGTTCCTACAGAGGTAGAAGAGCTTAACGTTACCACTGGTTACCCCCTTAGGCAGTCGTTAATAGCTTCTTTCATAGCACAGCTTATAAGGCTACAGGTAGAGGGCTATTCGCTCATGGAGGAAAAGTTTCGCTTACGTTATGCCACACGTGTGCTCAGACACCCTTATGCTAAATATGTTTGGAGCAATGCAGAGGAGCTTTTAGCAAAGATGAATGCCGACAGACAGTTTTATGTGTTGTGGGAGGGTATAGAATATTGCCCGCACGATGCACAAAACATGCTTGCCTTTGTAAAGTGGCTTGCGCAGATAACTAAGGTAGTGGGCATAAACGGTGCTTCGGAAGGCGATCCTTTCTTCCAAGAGTCGGTCTTTAGAATGTACACTTTGCTAAGCAGACTTATAGAACTTATGACAGCTGAAGAAGATGGGAGCTATTATCTGGATAGAGATATTATTATTTTCCGTAGGTTGTTTACACAGCTTGTCAATGCTACCAGTGTGCCTTTTCATGGCGAACCAGCAAAGGGAGTGCAGATAATGGGTGTGTTAGAAACGCGTAACCTCGACTTTGAACACGTACTTATCCTATCATGTAACGAGGGTAATATGCCTAAAGGAGTAGACGATGCGTCGTTTATACCTCATGCCATACGTCATGTCTTCGACCTTACTACGGTAAACAATAAGGTGTCTATCTTTAGTTATTATTTTCATCGTCTTATACAGCGTGCTGGCGATGTTACTATCCTTTATAACAACTCTACACAGGGGGTAAAGACGGGAGAGATGAGCCGGTTTATGCTGCAGCTTATGGTAGAATGGAGCAAGCCGTCTTGTTTAGTGCGTAGATACACGCTTAAGGCAGGGCAGCAGCAGCACAAAATATCTATCGAGCCTGTGCAAAAAGATGAGAGAGTAATGGAGAAACTTGTGCATATACCTAAGTTTTCGCCAACGGCAATTAACACTTTTATAACCTGCCCGGTAAAGTTTTACTATAAGTATGTTGTGGGTATAGAAGAGCAAAACATAGTAGACGAAGACAGCATAGATAACAGGATTTTTGGTAATATCTTTCATAAGGCTGCCGAGCTTATGTATAATGACATCTTTTGTGCTAAAGAGCTAACCAAAGCCGACATAGAGAAGGTTATCCTTAAGCCGAACGTTCTTGATAGTGTGATAGAAGAAGCCATCGCTTTAGAATTGTTTAACAAAAAAGATTTTAAAAAGGGTAGTAAGCTCAATCTTAACGGCTTGCAGATATTAAACAAAGAGGTAGTTAAAAAATATCTTATCAGGCTGCTGCGCTTAGATTATGATGTGGCACCTATTAGGGTTATAGCGCATGAGTTTGATGTGGAAGACGAAGTAGAGATAAGCCTCATGGGCAAGCCTTATAAGAAACGCATAGGGGGAAGAGTGGACAGGCTTGATGTAGCTACCTATATGTTAGAGAAGAACACCATGATAAGACGTATGAGGGTGGTAGATTATAAAACAGGTAGGAAAGAGGCTAAGCCCATGGCAGATGTGCCTTCTATCTTTAGTGCGGATAATATTAAGAATAAAAGCGACTATGTTATGCAGTCGATGCTCTATGGCTTGTTAATAGCAGATAACAAGGTGAAACAAACTCCTAAGACGCCCCCAGAGCTCTTTAATAAGGAGCATAGACCGGTGGCGCCTGCCCTTCTTTTCATTCAGAAAACTAATAAAAAAGCCTATTCTCCCATCGTTGTTATAGATAAGCAAGAGGTAATAGATGTAGCTAAATACAGAGATGAGTTTATGAGCGAGCTGAAAGCCGTTTTAGAGAGGCTTTACGACAAAGAGCAGCCTTTCATGCCTACTGACGACCTTGAGATATGCGCCAGCTGCCCGTTTAAGTTTATGTGCGGAAGATAACGAAGTAAGCCTTTATAGATACTCATTTACGAAGTAAGAAGAGGACGGTGGAAAGTAAAAATAACCTATTTTTGTTTCATTTTTAATTTATTTTTGCTCTAAAAATAATTTATTTTTCTTTCTCACCTCTTTCCTTTTACCTTGAAAGCAGTGTGGTAAATATTAGCATTTCAGCAGCAGAAGCAACGGTAATGCTTAGACAAGGGGCAAGATAAAAGAAGGTAATATATTTAGGAAAATAGTGTAAGCACCTATTTCTTTCTTATAATTGGAAGTGTTATTTTTGTATTATAGGTTACTTAGCAGTATCTTTGCAATAAAAATAAAAGTTATGTTTGATATAAAAAAGATAAGGCTAATAGCTTTTGATGCAGATGATACGTTATGGGACTGTCAAAGCTTTTATGATGAGGCTGAAAAGAGTTATATAAAGATATTAGAACAATACGGCATTACTCCTGAAGAAGCGTCATTGACTTTATTTGCTACTGAAACTAAAAACATGCCTTTATTAGGGTATGGCTGTAAAGCTTTTATTTTATCATTAATAGAAAACGCAGTAAATATAACAGATAAAAAGATAAAGGGGGAAGATGTTATGCGTATATTAGAATTGTCTGACACGCTATTAACATCTTTAGGAGAGCCTTTAAAAGGGGTGAAAGAAACGCTAAAGCAGCTTAGGAACAATAGTAAAATACCCCTAATAGTATTTACAAAGGGGGAGCTGCTCGATCAAAAAAACAAATATTTAAGATCGGGTCTTTCACGTTTTTTCGATAGCTTTATAGTGGTAGAAGATAAGACTCATGAGGAGTATCATAACCTTTGTCATCGTTTTGGAGTAAAGATGGAAGAACTTCTTATGATAGGCAACTCTTTTAAGTCGGACATAAAGCCTGTTTTAAAATTAGGTGGGAGTGCTATTCACATACCTTTTCATACGGTTTGGAAACATGAGGTGGTGAAAGAATTTCCACACGATAACCTGTTAGTATTGAAAAGTTTTTCTGATCTAACTCGTTTTCTTTTATAAGATTATTGTTATCTGGCATGATTTTAGCTAAATATTTATATAGATAAAAAAAGTGAACGTTATGACATTATATCCAAAACTCATAATAGATGCTCTGGAAAAAGTAATATATCCAGGGACTAAAACCAACATAATAGCAAGCGGTATGCTTGCAGACACACCAAGCATAGCAGGGAATAAGGTGAAATTTACACTTGTTTTCCCACGCGAGACGGATCCTTTCCTAAAATCGACTATTAAGGCTGCAGAAGCACAGATACACTATTCTGTAGGGAAGGAAGTAGAGGTAACAATAGATACCGAATTTAAGACTGCCCCACGTCCAGAAGTAGGCAAGCTTCTTCCTAATGTGAAAAATATTATCGCAGTAAGTTCAGGGAAAGGCGGAGTAGGTAAAAGCACCGTGTCAGCCAACTTAGCAATAGCACTTGCCAAGCTTGGTTATAAGGTAGGTATATTAGATACTGACATCTTTGGTCCAAGTATGCCAAAAATGTTTGGTGTAGAAGATGCTCGCCCTACTGCAGTAAAGAAGGATAATAGGGATCTTATAGAGCCTATAGAAAAGTATGGAGTAAAGTTGCTATCGATAGGTTTCTTCGTAAATCCTAAGACAGCAACCCTGTGGAGAGGTGGTATGGCTACTTCTGCGCTGAAACAGTTAATAGCTGATGCTGACTGGGGGGAGTTAGATTATTTTATTCTTGACACTCCTCCAGGCACAAGTGATATTCATCTTACGTTAATGCAAACTCTTGCTATCACAGGTGCTGTAATAGTATCTACACCACAGGAAGTAGCGTTGGCAGATGCTCGTAAAGGAATAGATATGTATCAAAATGATAAGGTGAATATCCCTATACTTGGCTTAGTGGAAAATATGGCGTGGTTTACACCAAAGGAGCTTCCTGAGAACAAATATTATATCTTTGGCAAAGATGGTTGTAAAAATCTTGCTAAGGAAATGAATACTCCACTGTTGGCTCAAATACCTATTGTACAAAGTATTCGTGAGGGTGGAGATAAAGGCGAACCTATTGTAACAAATCTAAACACTATGATAGGGCAGGCTTTTATTAACTTAGCACAAGCTATAGTAACTGTAGTTAATCGGCGCAATGCTTCTCAGGCACCAACAAAGATAGTTAAGACAAACTCATAAAAGCATATTAGCCTAAACAACTGTTTAGGCTAATACTTTTAGGTTAGCATTACTTTGTAACGATATATTTTTTTATTTCATCTACCCAAACATTATAACCTTCTTTAGAAAGGTGTAATCCATCTATGGAAAAGATAGGGTTCATATATTCTGAGTTTATAGATAAAAGCAGCTTTTTATAGAGGTCGATAAATGTATATCTGTGCTGAAAGCAATATTGCTCTAACTTTTTGTTTAATTCTTTTATCATCTTTTCTTTACCTGATAGCAGTTTCCACACACCTTTAGAAGGACAAAGAGGAAACAGGCTACAAACAAAAATTTGTGTATGAGGGCTTCCATTGTGTAATCTTTCGATAGTCTTGACAATGTTACAAAATACCTTGTCTATGGGTAAATTATGGCTTAAATCGTTCGTGCCACAGCTAAAGAACACCGCACGAGGCTTAGCTTTAATGACCATTGACAGCCTATGATACATTCCTATGGCATCATCTCCAACAATACCTCTGTTTATAATAAGGTGGTCGGTGTGGAAAAAACGATTCCAATCGCCTCCATATTCCATATGGCTATCACCAAACATTATTACTTTGCCTGTAGGCAATTTGCCTTCTTTTAAAAAAGTCTCCATTCTCTTTGCATAATGCGTAGAACTGCTAAAAGCTTGTTCTTGAGCTCTTATCACTTGTAAACAGGGAAAAAACGTAATATATAATGCTATTATTATACGATAAAACAATTTCATCTTTATTTATTATTTATGCAAAGGTAAAGAATAATGGTAATAAAAAAAACTGGCTTACTCTTTTTTTTTAAAAAGAATAAGCCAGAAAAAATACAAATTTATGAATCTTGAGTTTATTTAAAAACCTGCATTATTTCATAACAGCAAAAACTTTTTGCACATATTTTTGAGTTTTGGCAATGCTGTATCTTATGCCTCCAGCCCAAATACGAATGCCTTTCTCTATATTGTTCAAAGGGTTATGAAATGACTGAATAACCAAAAACATCTCTTTTGATTTTTGAACATTGAAGCGATCGGACAGGGTATAACGCTTTTTGCTACCTCTTGCTTGCAAAATGTTATTACACTCTTTTACAAGAACAGGAGATATTTGTAATACTCCGGCATATTGCCCATTAACAGCTTTTGCTTTTCCTCTACTCTCTAAATGAATAATGGCGTCTATTACTGGTTTCCAATTAAACTCATTACCATTTACTTTTTCTTCAGCATTAACACTTACAGAAAACAAATTAATTAATAAACTGAATACAATTACTTTTAAAAATCTCATCATTAAATACTTTCGAAGCATCTGAATTAAAACCCTTTAAAAGGGTATAATTACACAGTACGTTCCTATGTGAGAAAGAGTTACCACCGTACCTCCGCTTCATGTTATTGATGCAAAGGTATAAAAAAACAATCAAAAATATTCATAACTTGTTTACAAACAGCAGTTTTCTTTGTAATTCTTAACACAGATCATGTGCGATAGCTTTGAAAAAACATTTTATTATAGAAATGAAAGATTTATAAACACCAAAACATATAGTAGGTAAAACACCTTTCTTTTTAAGCGTTTAGCATCAATGTCTTTAATGTTTTATCACAGCATATAAAGGCATATATACAACCCGTTGGCGGAATTAAGCCAGTGCATACTTGACTCTTCCAATGGGTCTATTATTAATGTGATTTAAATATTGCATTGCGGTAAAGGCACTGATTTTACCGATAATTCTTGTAAACAATCCTACTGTTTCCTTTGCATAGTTGCGGCAAATCATAAATTGGTCGCACATCTGCGAGAAGTCTGTTTCAATCCTTTTTCTCGCCTTCGCAAAAGGAATAAAAGTAGGTTTCCAATTCTTTTGATTGTGCCGATAAGGAACTTCCAATCTGATATTTGCG
>NZ_KB905277.1:57556-58105 GCF_000378745.1 Prevotella amnii DSM 23384 = JCM 14753 | reverse complement strand
CATAAAGTTGGAATATTCCATATTGGCATAGCCTGCCCTTAGCTTGCAGTTTTTGCTGGCGGAGAGCATGATTTCAAGTGTCGGAAGTACAACGTAGAATTTTGCATTACTTCCGGAGTTTTGTTTCTTTGTATTCATATGTATCCGTCTTTTTGTTAGAAATAATGCTGCAAAGTTCTTAACAAATAGGGCTTTAGAAAGAATATTAAATTGCCAATATTGGCATTATATTGCCATTTTGCATTTTTAACATTATGCGTTATTTGTTGCCGTGTTGCCCAATACGTAGGCGAAAATATTGAGCCTGCCATATCAATCACACCTTTGGGACTGTCAGTGCATGGTGCAAGGTCTATCTATATATATAGACTTGCACCATGCACTGAAAATTGTAGCCAAAAGATTTCTAAAACATTTTCCCACAATAATTTGGAGGATGTTCTACTTTTTTGTACTTTTGAACCCAAGAAATGCAAGTGCGCATTTCGGGTAGCAGTATCTGCGTGTACTCTCAAAATACTCTGTTGTGGCTACAATATGGCTACAATT
>NZ_KB905277.1:20052-55106 GCF_000378745.1 Prevotella amnii DSM 23384 = JCM 14753 | reverse complement strand
ATTCTCACGGCAGCCTTCCGCAAATCAAAGATTTGGGTTTTCCATGAGAATATCCTTAAATTACTTTGCTTATCTTCCTAATGACCTTACTACCTCATTTGCACGTAAAATTTGAAAGCCCGACAGTGATGCTGCAATAGCAGTTGAACGAAAGGGAAATGTATCACTTTAAACAACAAGGATTATGATTAAGGTAGTAGATAGTATTTATCCATCAAAGACAAAAGGATTTTTTGAGGTGGAGATTACAGAGGGGTTGATAACCGTAAATGGAGTAAAAATGAAAATAGTATATGACAAGAGATATACATTTTGCTTAGAGAATTTCACGTGCGTAAAAACATGTAACAATAGAGCATTAAAACGTATATTGACACGACCAAATTTTCATGACTTAGCAATAGAGATTTGTGAGCATGTAACGAAGTATGGAAAATAAATAACTAAAAGATATAGAATATGGCAAATTGGGCAAGTACAAGCTATGCTATCGAGGGTAGCAAAAGCGATTTAGAGAGAGTATTTAATGTTATTGATGGTTTTGTCAAAGGCAATACAAAGCCTGTTGAAGAAAACGCTTCAAAGGAATGGGAAGGCAATATCGTTAAAATGTTAGGAGCAACGGACGAACAGATGAAGAACAACTATTTGCGTGGTTTTATTCAAACGTATGAAATCATAGGCGGTGTTCTTCACTTAGAGGCAGAAGAAGCATGGGGAACAACGGATTTCCGTCATCTATTGGCAAAGCTCATGCCCGAGCTAACTATCTACTACATTGTTGAAGAATGTGGTTGTGAAGTCTATGCAACTAATGATTGTGATGGTAAATATTTCACGGAGAGCTACTATGTCGATATTTGCATCGACGGAGATTACTTTAGTGAGTATTTTGACACCGAAAAACAAGTTTTAGTTTATGTGGCTCAACTGTTGAAGAAAGAATCGGTGACAATGAAAGAAATAGATGAATGGACCGAGGAACAAGATGATAACGAAAACTACATCTATGTTCATGAGTTCAAGTATGTCGCATAAAGGAGGTAAGGGAGGGGCTAACCATCCCTCCACAATCAACATTGATATGAATATACCAACAATAATTCAAGTTTTGACAGTCGTAGCACCAGACGCAACTGTTATTTATCAACAAGTGTATGTCAATAATGATTATGCAGCTACTGCTGACAGGGATAGACAAGCAAATTTACACAAAAATTTGCTCCTTAATGGAGGTATGATTTGCTTAAAGCAGTTTTAAGGCATGGGTTATGAAGAGTAATAGATAACGGAGGGAGTAATCGTCCCTCCACAAACAAAACTATGATATGCAACACCAAAATTTCTATCACCAATATGCTACTATCCAGGAAGAAGAAGTAAGAGCTTTAAACGAAGCATTGCGCAACAGAACCGACAAGGAGTTTCATTGGTATACTGACTTCCCTTATGTTATTGCTGACCTCTCTACTTGTGATGGTCATGTAGATGCAAAAGTAATGGCAGTAAAGTATCCTATCACCCTTTCAAGCGGTATCCTCATTATGCCCGACGAAGATAATGAGTATTACGAAGTTGGATATAATGATATTCAATTCGGAGATATTGATGGTATATTGGACGAATTACCCGAGGAATGAAAAAGAAGCCCCACTGATATTCATAATAGAATAATATCAGTGGGGTAATACTTCTAAATCTATAGGCTTTAATTCACCTTATCTCCTTCAATGATAGGCACTGTCATAGGCATACCGCTATTGTTCATATAGTTATACGTTCCTGTCCTTTGAGGATTTTTCATGGTAATCACTTGGTCACTATAAAAATCCTTACCAATTAGCACAACCGTATTGCCAAGATACATATCTAATTCCTTGTCAGAGATTTCTTTTGCTAAAGCAGCATCTTCTCCAATCACCTGAAACACCTTGAATGATGTCTCCTTTTTGTTTTCATAGCTTACAGGCTTTTCAAGACGCTGTATAGCATCGTCTTCGTTGTTCTTTTGTCTTACAAAGCCAATAACAAATAGTGCTACTATTGTCAGGACTATACCTGACAACATGCCGATAAAGAAAGATTTTTTGTTCATTAGTTATTTATTTTCAAATTTAAGTTTAGGCGGACTTTACACAATATCAATAATCTTATCAGCTATTCGGAAATACTTGTCTTATAGAACTGTACCCATAGCTCTGTTTCTCTTTGCCAGCACCTCTTTGCATAGCTCAATCCGAGGCTCTCGCATAGTCTATGTTTGCCATAAGCATATGTTCGATTAATATATGTTTGCAAAGTTACTACAAAAAAGTGAAATGCGGAAAGATATAGTGATAGAATTGAGTTACAAGGGTTTTGGTTGAAGTGGCGATAATCCGTGAAGCCATTACAATCCCTGCCGAAGCCAAATCCTGACGCCGCTACGTTACTTGTTCGTAACCATGCCCGAAAATGCGACAAACGGGTACGAATAGCGAAACAAGGCTCTAAGGAATAGTGAGTTATCCATAACTCATGCGAAAAATCAGGTTACGGAAAAAGATTGCGCCGTTCCTCCCCGTTTTGCGTACCAACACCGGACTCTTCACCAACTAATTTTGAAACCCAAAAATTAAGGACAATGAAGAGTACATTTTCAGTAATCTACTACCTCAAGCGTCAGGTAGTGAAAAAGGACGGGACAGTTCCCGTCATGGGACGCATCACGGTGGACGGCAGCCAGACACAGTTCAGCTGCAAACTGACTGTCGATCCGAAACTGTGGGACACCAAAGGTGGACGTGTCACGGGCAGAAGCACGGCGGCACTCGAAACGAACCGTATGCTTGACAAGATGCGGGTACGCATCAACAGGCATTATCAGGAAATCATGGAGCGTGACAACTTCGTCACGGCGGAGAAGGTGAAGAACGCCTTTCTCGGACTGGAACACCGCTACCACACGCTGATGCAGGTGTTCCGCCAGCACAACGAGGACTACGAGAAGCAGGTGGAGGCAGGCATGAAAGCCAAAGGCACGCTGCTGAAGTACCGCACCGTTTACAAGCACATGCAAGAGTTCCTCGACATCCGCTACCATGTGAAGGACATCGCCCTAAAAGAGCTTACCCCGGCTTTCATCTCCGACTTCGAGATGTTCCTGCGCACGGACAAGCACTGCTGCACCAATACCGTGTGGCTGTACGTCTGCCCGTTACGGACGATGGTATTCATCGCCATCAACAACGAGTGGCTGACGCGCGACCCGTTCCGCGAGTATGAAATCAAGAAGGAGGAAACAACACGCAGTTTCCTGACCAAAGATGAGATCCGCCTGCTGATGGAGGGGAAACTGAAAAACGCCAAACAGGAATTGTACCGCGACCTCTACCTGTTCTGCGCCTTCACGGGGCTGTCGTTCGCGGATATGCGCAACCTTACGGAAGAGAATATCCGCACCTACTTCGACGAACACGAGTGGATAAACATCAACCGCCAGAAAACGGGCGTGGTGTCCAACATCCGCCTGCTCGACATCGCCAACCGCATAATCGGCAAATACCGGGGACTGTGCGGGGACGGCAGGATATTTCCCGTTCCGCATTATAACACGTGCCTTGCCGGTATCCGTGCCGTCGCCAAGCGTTGCGGCATCACCAAGCATATCACGTGGCATCAGAGCCGCCACACGGCAGCCACGACGATATTCCTCTCCAACGGTGTTCCCATCGAAACGGTCAGCTCCATGCTCGGACACAAGAGCATAAAGACGACGCAGATTTACGCAAAGATAACCAAAGAGAAGCTCAATCAGGACATGGAGAACCTTGCCGCAAGATTGAACGGCGTCGAGGAATTTGCAGGTTGCACCATCTAAAAAGAAAAGCCATGAAACGTGACACAATCATCATCGAGGACAAGGCAGTCAGCGTAACCGGTAACGACGTGTGGATGACCGCCACCGAAATAGCCGGATTGTTCCATACGACCGTCCCGGCAGTGAACGCCGCCATCAGAGCCGTCCGCAAGTCGGACGTGCTGAACGACTACGAGGTGTGCCGCTACATGCAGCTTGAAAACGGGCTGCACGCGGACGTGTACGCCCTTGAAATCATCATCCCGGTCGCTTTCAGGGTGAATACCTACAACACCCACCTGTTCCGCACATGGCTGGTGGGAAAGGCACTCTCACAAGAGAAACGGCAGACATACGTGATGTTCATACAGAACGGAAAAGCCGGGTATTGCTGATTGCACATACCCCATAAGACAAGTAAACGGGTAGCACCACAAAAGGTGTCACCCGTTTACTTTTTCATGAAACCGCCTCACTCCAGCGGCTTGCGGTAGTTCGCTTCCAGTACCCCGCGCAGCCCCGTTTCCGGGTAAAGCACCTTCCCTCCCAAAAGTATGAAGGGCAACACGCGGTTGTTGCGGTATTCCTGCAAGGTGCGCCGGCTCACACGGAGCAGTTCCGACACCTCGCCGTCCGTCAGGTAACGTTCCCCGTCCAGCGGAGGACGGTAGCTTTCCAGAAATGCGGACAGCCATTTCGAGCCTTTGCGCATATCCTGCACCACAGAGGCTATCGGCTCGTCTTCCATCGTAAAAACATCGTTGTTCTCGTTCATCATAACTTCGGATTCAGTGGGTGAATAAATCAAATCATCTGCCGTGCGGATAGAGCGTGCCGACAAGCGGTATCAGCCGCTTCACCTCCTCTGGCTTGTAATAGAACCTGCGGTTTATCTGCGAGTAGCCGATAAGCCGCCTGTCACGCAGCGTCTGCAACGTGCGCGGGCTTATTCTCAACTGCCCGCAGACCTCCTCGCCCGTGAGCCATCTTTCCATGCGCCCCGTGTCGCTTTTGCGCCTCAGGGCGGCGACCTTCTCCGAGAGTGCGCCGAATGCCGCCACCATCATCTCGAAAGTCTTTTTCTCGATAGATACTATTTCCATATTCATGTCATTTAGAGTTTGCCGCAAAGGTAACGAAACGGCATACAAGACGTATCGTTTTCCGCTGAAAGGCTGCCTGTTGCGCCGTTTGACCGGGTTACGGAGCCATCTTCCGCAAAAATCTTACGTGAGTCACGTAGTGAGTTGTTAAAGCCCCTTTTGTTTATTGCCGAATTTTGTCGCAGAAACAAAAAGAAAGGACTGAACATGAAAGTGATAACAATGGAAAGTTCCGCCTACAAGGAGATGATGGCGCAGATTGCGAACATCGCAGGGTACATCCGCGAGGCAAGGGACGAGAAGAAACGGAAGCGGGAAACCGAAGACAAGCTGCTTGACACGGCACAGGCGGCGAAGATGCTCAACGTGAGCAAGCGCACCATGCAGCGTATGCGCACCGACCACCGTATCGAGTATGTGGTGGTACGCGGAAGCTGCCGCTACCGCCTTTCCGAGATACTGCGGCTATTGGAGGACAACACAGTAAGGAACGAGGAAGGGACAATAGACACCCTGTTCCACAACCACACGCTGCGCACGGGCGGCAAACCAAAAGGAAGGAGGACATAGGTCATGGAACTGCTCACACGAAACAACTTCGAGGGCTGGATGCAGAAGCTGATGGAACGGCTCGACCGTCAGGACGAACTGCTGCTGGCGATGAAGGCTGAGGGGAAACAGCCCACTATCACGGAAAGCATCCGCCTTTTCGACAATCAGGATTTGTGCATGTTGCTCCAGATAAGCAAACGCACCCTCCAACGCTACCGCAGCGTAGGCGCATTGCCCTACAAGACGCTGGGCAAGAAGACCTATTACAGCGAGGAGGACGTGCTGACATTCCTTTCCAACCATATCAAGGACTTCAAAAAGGAAGATATAGCCTTCTACAAGGCTCGTATCCATAATTTCTTTCATAAATAACCCATTAAAACATTTTTCAGATGGCAAAGAAAAAAGACGAAAAGGACGTGCTGGTAGTCCGTGACGAGAAGACAGGCGAGATCAGCGTGGTAGCCGGGCTGAACGCGGACGGCACACCCAAGCGCACCCCCGCAAAAGCGGAGAACGCGCAGAGTTTCCTGCAATTCGACCGACATGGCGACGTGCTGGACAACTTCTTCAAGAACTTCTTCCGGCAGTGCAAGGAACCCAGCCGCTTCGGTTTCTACCGCATTGCGGCAGACCAAGCTGAAAATCTCTTAGAGGTGATGAAGCAACTGCTGAAAGACCCCGAAGCGAACAAGGAGCTGCTCGCCCCTCACAAGGTGGACACCTCCGACTATGAGAAGAAGGTGCAGGAAGAGATGGCAGCACAACAGACAGAGAAACAAGAACCTCAAAAACAGGAGAACATGGAACAACGGAAAGAACAGCAACAGGACAAATCCGAACAGATGCAGGGCAAACGTGGCTACCAGCCCATCGACGAGAGTAAAATCAACTGGCAGGAGCTGGAGGACAGATGGGGCGTAAAGCGGGACAACCTTGAAAAGTCCGGCGACCTTACGAAGATGCTCAACTATGGCAAGTCCGACTTGGTAAAGGTCAAACCGACCTTCGGCGGCGAATCATTCGAGCTGGACGCCCGCCTCTCCTTCAAGAAGGACGGTGAGGGAAACATCAGCCTCGTGCCGCACTTCATCCGCAAGGAGCAGAAGCTGGATGAGTACAAGGAACACAAATTCTCCGACAATGACCGGAAGAACCTCCGCGAAACGGGCAATCTCGGTAGGGTCGTGGACATTGTGGACAGGGAAACGGGCGAGATCATCCCCTCCTACATCAGCATCGACCGCAAGACGAATGAAATCACGGACATTCCGGCAAGCAGGGTGCGCATCCCGGAGCGCATCGGCAAGACGGAAATCACCACGCAGGAGCGGGACATGCTCCGCGCCGGACTGCCCGTACGCGACAAGCTCATCGAGCGCAACGACGGCAGAAAGTTCGTCACCACCCTGCAAGTGAACGTGGAGCAGCGCGGCGTGGAGTTCGTGCCGGGAACCGGCAAGTCGCCCCGTACCGCACAGACACAGGAAACCAAAGGCGACACATCGAAAAGTCAGGCGCAGGGCGGGGAAAATGCCGCACAGACCAAGAAGGAGCAACGCCGCAACACGTGGACGAACGAGGACGGCAGCATCCGCCCCATCAGCAAATGGAGCGGCGTGAGCTTCACCGACCAGCAGAAAGCCGACTATGTGGCGGGTAAAGCCGTGAAGCTGGAGAACGTGACCGACAAGCAGGGCTTCCATGCCACGATGTATATCAAGTTCAACCCGGAGAAGGGACGCCCGTACCGCTACGACACGAACCCTGACAATGCACAGCAGGTTGCTCCGTCCAACGAGAGCCGCACGCAGGTGGCGGTGAACAACGATGGCAAGACCAACGAGGCTACAAAGAATCTGAGAGAGCCGTTGCAGAAAGGTCAGACCAACCCGAAGGACGCCCGCCAGCAACAGCAGCAGGAGAAGCCGCAGAAGAAAACGGGCAAGGGCATGAAAATGTAATCCCGTGTCCGCCACTGAATCCAAAATAAAATCCAAAGTATCAACAAAAAAGAAGAAGACATGAAGACAATCATTGCAGAAAAGCCCTCCGTGGCACGTGAAATCGCCCGCATCGTGGGCGCGACAAAGAGAGAGGAAGGATATTTCGAGGGAGGCGGTTATGCCGTGACATGGGCATTCGGACACCTCGTTCAGCTTGCCATGCCCGACGGCTACGGCGTGCGCGGATTTGTCCGTGACAACCTCCCGATTATTCCCGACACATTCACGCTCGTCCCCCGTCAGGTCAGGACGGAGAAAGGTTACAAGCCCGACAGCGGCGTGGTGTCGCAGATAAAAGTCATCAAAAGACTGTTCGACACAAGCGAACATATCATCGTGGCGACCGATGCCGGACGCGAGGGAGAGCTTATCTTCCGCTACCTCTACCACTATACGGGTTGCACCACTCCTTTCGTGCGCCTGTGGATCAGCTCTCTCACCGACAAAGCTATCCGCGAGGGACTGCGGAAACTCGAAGACGGCAGCAAATACGACAACCTCTACCTCGCCGCCAAAGCGCGGAGCGAATCCGACTGGCTCGTGGGCATCAACGGCACACAGGCGTTATCCATCGCCGCCGGACACGGCACGTATTCCGTGGGGCGGGTGCAGACACCAACGTTGGCTATGGTATGTGAACGCTACTGGGAGAACCGCCGCTTTACGTCCGAAGCATTCTGGCAGCTCCATATCGCAACGGACGGTTGCGACGGCGAAGTCGTGAAATTCTCATCCTCCGAGAAATGGAAAGAGAAAGAACCGGCGATGGAACTATATAATAAGGTAAAGGCGGCAGGTTGCGCCACTGTCACGAAAGCCGAGCGCAAGGAGAAGACGGAGGAAACTCCCTTGCTCTACGACCTGACCACGCTCCAGAAAGAAGCCAACGCCAAGCACGGCTTCACGGCGGAACAGACGCTTGAAATCGCGCAGAAACTCTACGAAAAGAAGTTGATAACCTATCCGAGAACGGGAAGCCGCTACATCCCCGAAGACGTGTTTGCCGAAATTCCCAAACTGCTCGCTTTCATCGGCACACAGCCCGAATGGAAAGACAAGGTGCGGGCAAAAGCCGCCCCGACACGCCGCAGCGTGGACGACGGCAAGGTGACAGACCACCATGCCCTGCTCGTCACGGGTGAGAAACCGCTCTTCCTCTCCAAAGAGGACAATACCATCTATCAGATGATTGCCGGGCGCATGGTCGAGGCATTCTCTGAGAAATGCGTCAAGGATGTGACCACTGTCACGGCGGAATGTGCCGGAGTGGAGTTTACCGTAAAAGGCAGCGTCGTGAAGCAAACCGGATGGCGTGCCGTCTATGGCGAGGAAAAAGAGGAAATTACCATCCCCGGCTGGCAGGAAGGCGACACGCTGACACCGAAAGGCTCGTCCATTACCGAAGGAAAGACCAAACCCAAGCCGCTGCATACCGAAGCCACCCTGCTCTCGGCAATGGAAACGGCGGGCAAGGAAATTGAGGACGACGCACTGCGGCAGGCGATGAAGGACTGTGGCATCGGTACTCCCGCCACACGCGCCTCCATCATCGAAACGCTTTTCAAGCGCGGTTACATGGAACGCTGCAAGAAGTCGCTTGTTCCCACCGAAAAAGGACTTGCCCTCAATTCCGTCGTCAAGACGATGCGCATCGCCGATGTTGCCATGACGGGCGAATGGGAAAAGGAGCTGGCGCGTATCGAGCGCGGGGAACTGTCCGACGACACCTTCCGCAAGGAGATAGAGGCGTACACACGTGAGATAACCTCCGAACTGATCTCGTGCGACAAGCTCTTCGGCAGCCGTGACTCCGGCTGCGCGTGTCCCAAGTGTGGCACGGGCAGGATGCGGTTCTACGGCAAGGTGGTACGCTGCGACAACACGGAGTGCGGACTGCCCGTGTTCCGGCTGAAAGCGGGACGCACCCTGTCCGACGATGAAATCAAAGACCTGCTCACCGAAGGGCATACCAAGCTGCTCAAAGGGTTCAAGAGCAAACAGGGCAAGAGTTTCGATGCTGTTGTCGCCTTTGACGGGGAATATAACACGACTTTTGTGTTCCCGGAGGCTAAAAAGGACAAGAAATTTTCAGGACGGAAGAAATAGTATTAACTTTGCCACTTGTTCAGAGTAATGAATTGTTCTTCGATACCGGATTACACTCATACTTTGGATTTAGTGGTGGCACTCGGAGGGATACCGAGTGCCTTTTTCTTCCTTTTTCCAACCGATTATCCCGTTAATTATCAATCCGCTAAATCCAAAGTAATGAACAACAAGAAGAAAAACGAGGGTCAGACCGACTTTTCCTATTACGGTCTGTACCTGCTGGACTATCTCCGCACGAACAAGTTTGAACAGGCTGACGACACCGCTTTCATACGGGAACGGGCCGACCGTGCCGCCGAAACGTATGAGAGGGCACGGCTTGAAGGCTATCCCGCCGATGGTGCGCAGGAACTGGCGATGGACACGCTGCTGCGCGGGCTGCATTATTCCCGTTACGCCATCCTCCGCGAAGTCGTGGAAAACGAGTTTGCCGATGAAGTGCCGGAAGAGAAGCGTGAAGCCTTTGTCCTGAAACTGCTGCCGCTTGTCGGCAACGTGTTCTCCGTCTATGACCTCTCGGATGACAATTTCGCCCTGTCTTCCGATTACGACCTGCTCTACACGGAGCTGACGGGAGCAACCGTCCTTTACTTAGACGAATATGGCGTTTAACCGCAAACAGAAACTGCGGGACAACATCGAGGCGATACGGACGGCATTCATCCTTGACAGGGAAAATAGGACAGCGACAACCGAAGAGCGTGCCATACTTCAAAGGTACTGCGGTTTCGGCGGTCTGAAATGTATCCTCAACCCTGCAAAGGAACTGACGGATGCCGTCCGGTGGGCGAAATCCGACCTCGAACTGTTCGCCCCGACGGTGGAGCTGCACAGGCTTATCCGTGAGAACAGCAAGGACGAAACAGAGTACAAGCGGTTTGTGGATTCGCTGAAAGCGTCCGTGCTGACCGCTTTCTACACCCCCAAAGAGATAACCGACACCATCGCGGACGTGCTGGCAGATTACAGCGTCCGCCCCGCCCGTATGCTCGAACCGTCGGCAGGTGTCGGCGTGTTCGTGGATTCCATGCTGCGGCACAGCCCCAATGCGGATGTGATGGCTTTCGAGAAGGATCTGCTCACGGGTACAATCTTGAGGCATCTCTATCCCGACCAGAAAATGCGCACCTGCGGTTTTGAGAAAATCGAAAGACCGTTCAACAATTATTTCGACTTGGCGGTGTCCAACATTCCGTTCGGTGACATTGCCGTGTTCGACGCGGAGTTTCAGCGGAGCGACTCTTTCGGCAGACGCTCCGCCCAGAAAACCATCCACAACTATTTCTTTCTCAAAGGACTGGATGCCGTGCGTGACGGCGGTATCGTGGCGTTCATCACCTCGCAAGGGGTATTGAATAGCACCAAGACCTCCGTGCGTAACGAGCTGTTCAGTCAGGCCAATCTGGTATCCGCGATACGCCTGCCCAACAACCTGTTCACGGACAACGCGGGCACGGAGGTGGGCAGTGACCTGATTGTCCTGCAAAAGAACCTCAGCAAGAAGGAAATGTCGCAGGACGAGCGGCTGATGACCGTGATACAGACGGACACGAAAACCGCCCTGACCGACAACGCCTATTTCATCCACCACCCGGAACGCATCGTGCATACGATGGCGAAACTTGACACAGACCCCTACGGGAAGCCCGCTATGGTTTATCTGCACGAGGGCAAGGCAGCAGGCATCGCCGGGGATTTGCGCCGTATGCTCGACGAGGATTTCCATTACAGGCTTGCCATGCGCTTGTATTCGGGTTCAATCCGGCAGGCAGGAACGGAAGAAAAAGTTGCCGTTCAAAATAAAGTAGAGCGTCCTGCCATAAAATTGGAAACAGTATCCTCGGCGCAGACGGTGGAAACTCCGACAGAAAAGCCGCAACCCGCAGATGAAAAGCCGGAGATAGAACCGCGCCCGCAATATTCCGCAGGCGTGCAGCTCACCCTGCTTGACCTCTGGGGGATGACGGAAGAGGTCAGCCAACCGAAAACCTCCAAAAAGAAAAAGACGGTGAAAAAGGCAGTTACGGCAAAGTCCACTCCGCCCAAACCGAAAGTCACGGTTACACCGACAGCTCCAACTGCAAAACCCGCAATGGAGAATAAGGAGGTGAAAGCGGAGAACACCGCCAAGCCTGCCGACCCGGACGACATCTATGCCACACTGGACTGGGATACCAATCCTCCCATCAACGGTTTCTATGAAATGATGATGGGTTTGACGCCGGAGCGTAGGAAAGAACTTCGGGAACTGGCAAGGCAGCATAACGAGAAACAAGTGGCGGAAAAGACGGAAGTGAAAGCCGTGCCGGAAACTTCCCGTGAGCAGCCACGACAGGAGGAAACACAGCCGGAGGCAGTCGCCGCACCTGCCGTTACAGATACCCCATCGGAAGCGGTGGGGACTTTCCTTTTCCCCGACATCGAAGCGGAAAAGCCGAAGGAGGAAGTCGTGGACCTTTCTCCGCGTGCCTACCACCGCACGCCGGAGATGCACCTGCGCGAAGGGTCGCTGGTGGCTGACCGGGGGCGTCATAACATCGGCTACCTGAAAGACATCACGCCATACGGGGCGACATTCCAGCCGCTCGACCTGAAAGGATACCAGAAGGAAAAGGCGTTGTTGTATGTGTCGCTGCGTGACGCCTACGAGCGTCTGTACCGTTATGAATCGCTCCGGCGCGAGGCAAATGTTCCGTGGCGAGAGCATCTGAATACCTGTTACGATGAGTTTGTCATGCGCTACGGCAACCTCAACGCCAAGCAGAACGTGAAGTTAGTGATGATGGATGCGGGCGGGCGCGACATCCTTTCGCTGGAACGGATGGAAAACGGAAAGTTCGTCAAGGCGGACATCTTCGAGCATCCTGTTTCCTTCGCGGTGGAGAGCCATGCCAACGTAGGCTCTCCCGAAGAAGCCCTGTCTGCGTCGCTCAACAAATATGGTACGGTCAATCTCGACTATATGCGGGAGATAACCGACAGCACGGCGGAGGATTTGCTCACTGCCCTGCAAGGGCGCATCTACTACAATCCGCTCGTGACCGGTTACGAAATCAAAGACCGTTTCATCGCCGGAAATGTCATAGAGAAAGCGGAACGCATAGAGGCATGGATGGGTGACAATCCCGAAAATGAGCGTATGCCGGAGGTGAAGCAGGCGTTGGAGGCTCTGAAAGATGCCGAGCCGCAGCGCATCGCCTTCGAGGATCTGGACTTCAATTTCGGGGAACGCTGGATTCCGACGGGTGTCTATGCCGCCTACATGAGCCGGCTGTTCGACACGGAGGTGAAAATCGCCTATTCCGCAAGCATGGACGAGTTTTCGGTGGTGTGCGGCTACCGCACCATGAAAATCACGGACGAGTTTCTGGTGAAGGGGTATTACCGGAACTATGACGGTATGCACCTCCTAAAACACGCCCTGCACAACACCTGCCCTGACATGATGAAGTCCATCGGCAAGGACGAGCATGGCAACGACATCAAGATGCGCGACAGCGAGGGAATACAACTCGCCAACGCCAAGATTGACGAGATACGAAACGGCTTCTCCGAATGGCTCGAAGAGCAGTCGCCGCAGTTCAAGGAGCGGCTTGTGACGATGTATAACCGCAAGTTCAACTGTTTCGTGCGCCCGCGCTACGACGGCTCCCATCAGACCTTTCCCGACCTCAACCTGAAAGGGCTGGCAAGCCGGGGTATCAAGAGCGTCTATCCCTCACAGATGGATTGCGTCTGGATGTTGAAACAGAACGGCGGCGGAATTTGCGACCACGAGGTGGGAACCGGTAAGACGCTGATAATGTGCATCGCCGCGCATGAGATGAAGCGTCTGAATTTGGCACACAAGCCGATGATTATCGGGCTGAAAGCCAACGTTGCGGAGATTGCAGCCACCTATCAGGCGGCATATCCCAACGCACGTATTCTGTACGCTTCGGAGAAGGACTTTTCGACCGCCAACCGTGTGCGCTTCTTCAATAATATAAAGAACAACGACTACGATTGCGTCATCATGTCGCACGACCAGTTCGGCAAGATACCGCAGTCGCCGGAATTGCAGCAGCGCATCCTGCAAGCAGAGCTTGACACGGTGGAGGAAAACCTCGAAGTGCTACGGCAGCAGGGAAAGAACGTGTCGCGGGCGATGCTGAAAGGATTGGAGAAGCGCAAGCACAACCTTGAAGCGAAGCTGGAGAAGGTGGAACACGCCATAAAGTCACGCACGGACGACGTGGTGGATTTCAAGCAGATGGGCATCGACCACATCTTCATAGATGAGAGCCACCAGTTCAAGAATCTGACTTTCAACACGCGCCACGACCGTGTGGCGGGATTGGGAAACAGCGAGGGAAGCCAGAAGGCACTTAACATGCTCTTTGCCATACGCACCATACAGGAGCGCACAGGAAAAGACTTGGGTGCGACCTTCCTCTCCGGCACGACTATCAGCAACTCACTGACTGAATTGTACCTGCTGTTCAAGTACCTGCGCCCGAAGGAGCTGGAACGGCAGGACATAAGGTGTTTCGACGCTTGGGCGGCGATATTTGCCAAGAAGACGACGGATTTTGAATTTAACGTGACGAACAATGTGGTCCAGAAGGAGCGTTTCCGCTACTTCATCAAAGTGCCGGAGCTTGCCGCCTTCTATAATGAAATCACGGACTACCGCACGGCGGAGGATGTGGGCGTTGACCGTCCTGCCAAGAACGAGATACTGCACCATATACCGCCCACGCCGGAACAGGAGGACTTCATACAGAAACTGATGCAGTTCGCCAAGACGGGCGATGCCACCTTGTTGGGCAGGCTGCCGCTTTCGGAAACGGAAGAAAAGGCGAAGATGCTCATCGCCACGGACTATGCCCGGAAAATGGCACTCGACATGCGCATGATAGACCCGAATTACGAAGATCATCCCGACAACAAAGCGAGTCACTGTGCCAAGATGATCGCGGAGTATTATCAAAAATACGACGCCCAGAAAGGCACGCAGTTCGTTTTCTCTGATTTGGGGACATACCAGCCGGGCGACGGGTGGAACGTCTATTCGGAAATCAAGCGCAAACTGACGGAGGACTACGGTATACCGCCAAGCGAGGTGCGCTTCATTCAGGAGTGCAAGACCGACAAGGCGCGGAAGGCGGTGATAGACGCCATGAACGCCGGGACGGTGCGTGTGCTGTTCGGCTCTACCTCTATGCTCGGAACGGGTGTGAACGCCCAGAAACGGTGTGTGGCTATCCATCATCTCGATACGCCGTGGCGACCGTCCGACTTGCAACAGCGTGACGGACGCGGAGTTAGGGCAGGTAATGAGATTGCCAAACATTTCGCCGGGAACAACGTGGATGTAATCATCTACGCGGTGGAGAAGTCACTGGACAGCTACAAGTTCAACCTCCTGCACTGCAAGCAGACTTTCATAAGCCAGCTCAAAAGCGGTGCGATGGGTGCGCGTACCATCGACGAGGGGGCAATGGACGAAAAATCGGGCATGAATTTCTCGGAATACATGGCGTTGCTCTCCGGCAATACCGACCTGTTGGACAAGGCGAAACTGGAAAAGCGGATCGCATCGCTCGAAGGGGAACGCAAGTCGTTCAACAAGGGCAAGCGTGATTCGGAGTTCAAGCTGGAGTCAAAGACCGGCGAGTTGCGCAACAACACGGCTTTCATAGATGCCATGACGGAGGACTGGAACCGCTTCCTGTCGGTGGTGCAGACCGACAAGGAGGGCAACCGCCTTAATATAATAAAGGTGGACGGAGTGGATTCCGCCGATGAGAAGGTCATCGGAAAGCGTTTGCAGGAGATAGCCAAGAATGCCACGACCGGAGGGTTGTACACGCAGGTCGGTGAACTTTACGGTTTTCCGATAAAGGTGGTGAGCGAAAGGATACTCAAAGAGGGATTGGAGTTCACCGACAACCGCTTCGTGGTCGAGGGGAACTACAAGTACACCTACAACAACGGGCATCTGGCGATGGCTGACCCGTTGGCCGCCGCCCGCAACTTCCTCAACGCGATGGAGAGGATACCCTCCATCATCGACCAGTACAAGGCGAAGAACGAGGTGCTGGAGATGGAGATACCGCAGTTACAGGAGATAGCGGGTAAGGTGTGGAAGAAGGAGGACGAGCTGAAGCAGTTGAAGTCCGAACTTGCCGCCCTTGACCGAAAAATTCAGCTGGAGCTTGCGCCACCCACGCCCGAAGTCGCAGAAAAGGAGAATGAAGGGCAACAGCTCAAGCCGGAAGCGGAAGATGTGAGGAACAGGCAGGCGCAATATCCCGAAAATGCACCGCCGCAGATACGCAGTCCGGCGGATAGTATCGTTGCCAACCATGTCATAATCGGGCGTCCGGGACTGTATGCCAAGGAGGAAACCCGGTCCAAAGGATTGAAAATATAACCTAAGGAATTTTATCTGAAGTATTAATAAGGGCTATCCCAAAAGGTCTAAAAGTAAATTTTATCCTTTCTGCAAGTATCTATAGGATGGCAACTGCATTTTTTTCTTTTTGGGCAGCCCTTATTAAAATTTATTCTTATTTTAGGTTATATACATTCATGTCCATTTATGTAAAAAATTCCTGCTGACCTTGTTTATGTCTTGTCAGTCACCATTTGCAAAACCATATTTGACCCTCAAAGAGGCTGAATTTGATAAGTAACTTGCTACATACTCATAATAAGGAGCTAAATAGAACACGAATGGGAAATACACAAATGCTAAACTAAAGAAGATATTGGCCAAAATAAACGCTATACCGAGAGAGAAACTTGATTTTTCAACTTCCTAAAACGGTGTTGTTCAAACATTTCTACTTATTTGTACTTGCCAGTTGAACCTACGCTTCCCTAATAAAATGTCTATGGTAAAAAGTTAAAAAATCCTCCCACTTTTGTTAGATATATTTTTTTGTGTAATTTTGTAATCGTTATGCGGCAGTAATAATATACATATTAATACGAGTTAGTAATCCTGTAGTTCTCATATGCTACGAGGAGGTATTAAAAGGTGCGTTTCGACAATGCATCTACTGTAGTATATTATTGCTTAATCCAAATGAATATTATAAATTTAGGAATTCTTGCTCACATTGATGCAGGAAAAACTTCCGTAACCGAGAATCTGCTGTTTGCCAGTGGAGCAACGGAAAAGTGCGGCCGTGTGGATAATGGTGACACCATAACGGACTCTATGGATATAGAGAAACGTAGAGGAATTACTGTCCGGGCTTCTACGACATCTATTATCTGGAATGGAGTGAAATGCAATATCATTGACACTCCGGGACACATGGATTTTATTGCGGAAGTGGAGCGGACATTCAAAATGCTTGATGGAGCAGTCCTCATCTTATCCGCAAAGGAAGGCATACAAGCGCAGACAAAGTTGCTGTTCAGTACTTTACAAAAGCTGCAAATCCCGACAATTATATTTATCAATAAGATTGACCGTGCCGGTGTGAATTTGGAGCGTTTGTATATGGATATAAAAACAAATCTGTCGCAAGATGTCCTGTTTATGCAAACTGTTGTCGATGGATCGGTTTATCCGGTTTGCTCCCAAACATATATAAAGGAAGAATACAAAGAATTTGTATGCAACCATGACGACGATATATTAGAACGATATTTGGCGGATAGCGAAATTTCACCGGCTGATTATTGGAATACGATAATCGCTCTTGTGGCAAAAGCCAAAGTCTATCCGGTGCTACATGGATCAGCAATGTTCAATATCGGTATCAATGAGTTGTTGGACGCCATTTCTTCTTTTATACTTCCTCCGGCATCAGTCTCAAACAGACTTTCAGCTTATCTCTATAAGATAGAGCATGACCCCAAAGGGCATAAAAGAAGTTTTCTTAAAATAATTGACGGAAGTCTGAGACTTCGAGACGTTGTAAGAATCAACGATTCGGAAAAATTCATCAAGATTAAAAATCTAAAGACTATTTATCAGGGCAGAGAGATAAATGTTGATGAAGTGGGTGCCAATGATATCGCGATTGTAGAAGATATAGAAGATTTTCGAATCGGAGATTATTTAGGTGCTAAACCTTGTTTGATTCAAGGATTATCTCATCAGCATCCCGCTCTCAAATCCTCCGTCCGGCCAAATAAGCCCGAAGAGAGAAGCAAGGTGATATCCGCTCTGAATACATTGTGGATTGAAGACCCGTCTTTGTCCTTTTCCATAAACTCATATAGTGATGAATTGGAAATCTCGTTATATGGTTTGACCCAAAAGGAAATCATACAGACATTGCTGGAAGAACGATTTTCCGTAAAGGTCCATTTTGATGAGATCAAGACTATCTACAAAGAACGACCTATAAAAAAGGTAAATAAGATTATTCAGATCGAAGTACCACCCAACCCTTACTGGGCCACAATAGGGCTGACTCTTGAACCCTTACCGTTAGGGGCAGGGTTGCAAATCGAAAGTGACATCTCCTATGGTTATCTGAACCATTCTTTTCAAAATGCCGTTTTTGAAGGGATTCGTATGTCTTGCCAATCTGGTTTACATGGATGGGAAGTGACAGATCTGAAAGTAACTTTTACTCAAGCCGAGTATTATAGCCCGGTAAGTACACCTGCTGATTTCAGACAGCTGACCCCTTATGTCTTCAGGCTGGCTTTGCAACAGTCAGGTGTGGACATTCTCGAACCGATGCTCTGTTTTGAGTTGCAGATACCCCAAGTAGCGAGTTCCAAAGCTATTACAGATTTGCAAAAACTGATGTCTGAGATTGAAGACATCAGTTGTAATAATGAGTGGTGTCATATTAAAGGGAAAGTTCCATTAAATACAAGTAAAGACTATGCCTCAGAAGTAAGTTCGTACACTAAGGGCTTAGGCATTTTTATGGTTAAGCCATGTGGGTATCAAATAACAAAAGACGGTTATTCTGATAATATCCGCATGAACGAAAAAGATAAACTTTTATTCATGTTCCAAAAATCAATGTCATTAAAATAATGGAGCGGTCAGGAAATTTCTATAAGGCAATACGGTTGGGATATATACTTATCTCCATTCTTATCGGATGTATGGCATATAATAGCCTCTATGAATGGCAGGAGATAGAAGCATTAGAACTTGGCAATAAAAAAATAGACGAGCTCCGAAAAGAAATAAACAATATCAATATTCAAATGATAAAATTTTCTCTATTGGGTGAAACAATACTGGAATGGAACGATAAAGATATCGAGCATTACCATGCACGGCGTATGGCAATGGACAGTATGCTCTGCCGTTTCAAGGCCACCTATCCAGCAGAGCGCATCGATAGTGTGCGCAGTCTTTTAGAGGATAAGGAACGACAGATGTTCCAGATAGTCCGGTTAATGGATGAACAACAATCTATTAACAAGAAGATAGCCAATCAAATTCCGGTTATTGTACAGAAAAGTGTGCAGGAACAGTCCAAAAAGCCAAAACGAAAAGGTTTCTTAGGCATATTCGGCAAAAAAAAGGAAGTAACTCCAGCAGTATCAACCACTATCCTTCATTCGGTCAATAGAAACGTAATCAGCGAACAGAAAGTGCAGGATCGCCAATTGTCGGAACAAGCCGACAGCCTTGCAGCTCGCAATGTAGAACTTAATAGACAACTGCAAGAACTGATTCATCAAATTGATGAAAAGGTACAAGCCGACTTGCAAGGTAGAGAAATTAAAATATCTTTGATGAGGAAAGAGTCGTTAATGCAAATAGGTGGTCTGACTGGATTTGTACTATTGCTATTAATCATTTCTTATATCATAATACTCCGTGATGCCAAGCGGATTAAACAATACAAATATAGAACAGCGGAGTTAATCGAGCAATTAAAACAGTCCGTGCAACAGAACGAGGCACTAATAGCCTCCCGCAAGAAAGCTGT
Source organism: Prevotella amnii DSM 23384 = JCM 14753 (assembly GCF_000378745.1). GTDB lineage: Bacteria > Bacteroidota > Bacteroidia > Bacteroidales > Bacteroidaceae > Prevotella > Prevotella amnii. The sequence goes on along the minus strand of NZ_KB905277.1, from coordinate 35,587 downwards.
GCATACCATCACACATGAACTGCGTACACCGCTGACAGCAATAAGTGGCTATGCCGGACTAATGCTCAAAGAACGTGATGAAGATAAAAACGGACAGTATATTTGGAGTATACAGCAATCCTCCGACCGAATGCGGTATATGCTCAACAACCTGCTGGATTTCTTTCGGTTGGATAATGGCAAGGAACAACCCAGACTATTACCCTGCCGCATTTCCACAATCGCACATACCCTTGAAACGGAGTTTATGCCTGTTGCCATGAACAAAGGGCTATCTCTGACGGTGAAAAATGGAAGTAATGCCGTAGCTCTGACCGACAAAGAGCGAATAATACAAATCGGGAATAATCTGTTGTCAAACGCTATCAAGTTTACGGAGAAAGGCGGTGTGTCGCTGGCTACCGACTATATTGACGAAGTGCTAACACTGGTCGTTGAAGATACGGGTACAGGTATGACTGAAGAGGAACAGCACCAAGCGTTCGTTGCGTTTGAACGTTTGTCAAATGCCGCCGCAAAGGAGGGGTTTGGGCTGGGACTTTCCATCGTACATAATATAGTGACAATGCTCCACGGAACAATACGTCTGGAAAGCGAGAAAGGCAAAGGATGCCGTTTTACGGTGGAGATTCCCATGCAGCAAGCCGAGGAACAGCCCGAACAAACCACACAAGATTATATCCGAAATAAGGAAAGAAATATCAATGTTGTCGCCATCGACAATGACGAGGTACTACTCCTGATGCTGAAAGAGATGTATGCCCAAGAGGGAATACACTGCGATACTTGCACCGATGCGGCGGAACTGATTGAAATGATACGTCGAAAAGAATACAGTTTGCTGATAACAGATTTGAATATGCCCCATATAAACGGCTTTGAACTGCTGGAATTGCTACGCTCGTCCAATGTGGGAAACTCCCGGACAATCCCCGTGGTCGTTGCAACCGCTTCGGGCAGTTGCGATGCGGAGGAACTTTTGACAAAAGGTTTTGCCGGATGCCTGTTCAAGCCGTTCTCCATATCGGAGCTGATGGAAGTTTCCGACAAGTGTGCCATAAAAATAACATCCGATGGTAAACCGGACTTTTCCGCCTTGTTGTCCTACGGCAATGAAGCCGTCATGCTGGAAAAACTGATCACGGAAACCGAAAAGGAGATGCAGGCAGTGCGGGATGCGGCAAAAGATAACAACCTGCAAATGCTGGATTCCCTGACACACCATCTACGCAGTTCGTGGGAAATTCTCCGTGCCGACCAACCGCTGAAGGAACTTTATGGATTGCTTCATGGTAAGGCAACGCCTGATGAAAACACCTTTCAACAAGCAGTAAAATCAGTGTTGGACAAAGGTATGGAGATTGTTCAACAGGTAAAAGAGGAAAGAAGAAAATACGAAAATGAATAAGACAGCAATAATTGTGGTGGAGGACAATATCGTGTACTGCGAGTTTATCTGTAACATGCTGGCGCGGGAGGGCTACCGCACCGTGAAGGCTTACCACCTGTCAACAGCGAAGAAACATCTACAACAGGCGACAGATAATGACATCGTGGTTGCCGACCTGCGTCTGCCTGACGGGAACGGCATAGACTTATTGCGCTGGATGCGCAAGGAAGGGAAGTTGCAACCCTTCATCATAATGACCGACTACGCCGAAGTGCATACAGCCGTGGAAAGCATGAAACTCGGTTCTTTGGATTACATACCCAAACAACTTGTGGAGGACAAACTGATCCCCCTTCTCCGTTCTATACAGAAAGAGCGTCAGATGCGACATCGCCGTATGCCCGTATTCGCCCGTGACGGTTCCGCATTTCAGAAAATCATGCACCGTATAAGGCTGGTAGCCGCTACCGATATGAGCGTGATGATATTCGGAGAGAACGGCACGGGTAAGGAACATATTGCCCACCACCTGCACGACAAGAGCAAGCGGGCAGTCAAGCCATTCGTGGCGGTGGACTGCGGTTCACTCACCAAAGAGCTTGCTCCCTCAGCTTTCTTCGGACACGTCAAGGGAGCGTTTACAGGAGCAGACAGTGCCAAGAAAGGCTATTTCCATGAGGCGGAAGGAGGTACACTGTTTCTTGACGAGGTGGGCAACCTCGCGTTGGAAACCCAACAGATGTTGCTCCGCGCCATACAGGAAAGGCGGTATCGCCCGGTCGGAGACAAATCGGACAGGAGCTTCAACGTCCGTATCATTGCCGCCACCAATGAAGATTTGGAAGTAGCGGTGATTGAAAAACGCTTCCGGCAGGATCTGCTTTACCGCCTGAACGATTTCAGGATAACCGTTCCACCGTTGCGTGACTGTCAGGAGGACATCATGCCACTGGCGGATTTTTTCCGAGAGACAGCCAACAAGGAGTTGGAATGCAATGTGAGCGGATTCAGTTCCGAAGCCCGTAAGGCGTTGCTAACACACGCATGGCCGGGCAACGTGCGGGAACTTCGGCAGAAAGTTATGGGTGCTGTATTGCAGGCGCAGGAAGGTGTTGTCATGAAAGAGCATCTGGAACTTACCGTGACGAAACCGACTTCTCCCGTCAGCTTCGCCCTGCGCAATGATGCGGAGGACAAGGAGCGGATATTGCGTGCGTTGAAACAGGCAAACGGCAACCGGAGTGTCACCGCAGAACTGCTCGGAATAGGCAGAACAACACTATACAGCAAACTTGAAGAGTATGGACTTAAATATAAATTCAAGCAATCATAGCCCGTAATTCACTGAATTTGGCTATCTTTGCATAACATTTGAGAAAAAACGGCGATTTGCAGGAGCTTTTCGCCGCCGACATATAGAATAAGACCGCAAGGAGTTTCAGGCGTAAATCTGGTAAATTGAAACTGAAAGAAGCTAATTGCGTGATGCTTATGCTATGCCTATGCATAGCGTGCATTCACGCGTTTCTTTCAGGGGCTTTACCAGAGCCTACGCTTGAAGTAGTGTGGATTGCACGCTACTTTTTTGTCCTTGCCTAATGAAAGGTAACGATTATGGGTAAAGTTCAGATTCTCGCCGTACTGACGATGGACGGATGTCTTTCTTCAGAGTTATATGATAAAGCACATCAGGATTTGTGCCTTGACTGTTGCGGTCTTGATGAAATCAGGGAGAAAGCCCTTTACCATGTCACACCGGACTATTCCATTTCAATGCTGCACGAATGGAGAAAAGACGGCACAAACATCTGCTATCTCGCGGAAGTCACACCGGGCACGGCAGACTATATAAACGGACTACTGCGTATGCACGCTGTGGATGAAATCATACTGTACACCGTTCCTTTCATATCCGGAAGCGGACGACATTTTTTTAAGTCGGCTCTGCCAGAGCGACACTGGTCGCTTTCCTCTTTGAAAAGCTATCCCAACGGTGTATGTCGCATTATCTACATCCTTGATAAAAAAGCAAGATAGCCAAAATGTGCGGCAAGCATACATTTTTATTTTCAAGAATAGAATAAATGTTCTGATTACAAACAATTTAAGTCGGAGATAATTTGTCCCTGTGAAAAAATATTGAATTTTACACCACTGAAATCCAACACTTTGTAAAATTGAGCGTTGGATTTTTTGTTTTCTGCCGCGTTTTTTGCCAATTATATTCATGTGCGCATACCGAAAACAGAGTGTAAAATTTCAAAATTGACAGGACATGAATTATTTTTTATTGGCGGAAACCGAGTTCTTCCGTCGGATAAACGAAGCCGGAGACTGCAATATGGAAAAAGCATACACGGCTTTCGCCACCCAAGTAATCGAACTGTGCAACGGCGGCATGGACATGAACCTTACCGTCATCGCGCTTGCCTACATCGAAATCGAGTTGCAGCACCATCCCGTGCGTAATCTGTCAGAAGAAAGAAGAGAGATTGCCGCCTACGTCAGCAAGGCTCTGTCTTTCGTAAGAAAGATGCAGAAATTCCTTGCCACGCCCCAAGTGCCACCACTAATATCCGCCAACAACGCAACAGAAACCACCGCCAGCCTTCTTCAATGGACGGGCAACGCCATCGACCTCGTGGAACTTATCTACGGTATAGACGAGATGGGCTGTATCAACAACGGCAATATGCCGCTCAAACAGCTCGCCCCACTTCTCTATAAGATATTCGGAGTTGAGTCGAAGGACTGCTACCGCTTCTACACTGATATCAAACGCCGGAAGAACGAAAGTCGCACCTATTTCATTGACAGGATGCAGGAAAAACTGAACGAGAGAATGTTGCGTGATGAGGAGTTGGAGCGGATGAGAAAATAAAAAAATATCCATTACATATGAGAAGACAGGAATACTCGTATCCTGTCTTTTTATTTTCATTTAATTACATGTTAATTAGCATAATATATGTGAGTTTTTATTCCTATAAGGACAAATTTTAGAAACGTATGTCTGATAAATTATTGAGTCATCATAGTATGAACATATATCATTACTAAAAACAATGAAACAACTTCCATAAGATTATGGTTGTAAAAATCGCCATTTCACAACCTGTTTTTTGTGTAAAATTCGCCAATTAAAAAAAATATGATTATCTTTGCATTATATTTTATAAGGTATGGAAACAGTAAATAGAATACTTCAAGAGAAGATTACAGCACGAATCGCGCCCAATAAAGCAGTACTGATTTTTGGTGCTCGCCGTGTTGGTAAAACGGTAATGATGCGTAAAATTGTGGACAACTATTCAGGTAGGACGATGATGCTCAACGGCGAAGACTACGACACATTAGCACTATTGGAGAATCGCTCAATAGCCAATTATCGGCATTTATTGGATGGTATTGATTTGCTGGCTATTGATGAGGCACAGAACATACCACAAATCGGTAGTATTCTGAAGTTGATAGTTGATGAAATACCGGGAATAAGTGTCTTGGCAAGTGGTTCTTCGTCATTCGATTTACTGAATAAGACTGGTGAACCGTTGGTCGGCCGCAGTACGCAATTTCTCCTTACACCATTCTCGCAACGGGAAATCGCACAGACGGAAACGGCACTTGAAACCCGCCAGAACCTCGAAGCACGCTTGATTTATGGTTCCTATCCCGAAGTAGTAATGATGGAGAACTATGAACGTAAAACAGACTACCTACGTGATATTGTAGGTGCATACCTCCTTAAAGATATCTTAGCAATTGACGGCTTAAAAAATTCGAGCAAGATGCGCGATCTACTGCGATTGATAGCTTTTCAGTTGGGCAGCGAAGTTTCTTACGATGAGTTAGGTAAACAACTCGGCATGAGCAAGACGACAGTTGAAAAATACCTCGACCTATTGGAAAAGGTCTTCGTTATCTATCGTCTGGGGGCTTACTCGCGCAACCTGCGCAAAGAGGTGACGAAAGCCGGGAAGTGGTATTTCTATGATAATGGCATTCGAAATGCGATTATAGGTGCTTTTTCACCATTGGCTATTCGACAGGATGTCGGTGCATTGTGGGAGAACTACATCATAGGAGAGCGTCGTAAAGCGAATTTCAACGAAGGATTGCATAAGGAGTTCTATTTCTGGCGTACTTACGATAAGCAAGAAATTGACTTGATCGAAGAGAGTGCAGACAGCTTGACAGCTTTGGAGTTCAAATGGGGAAATAAGATGCCCAGTGTCCCGAAAGTGTTTCAAGAAGCCTACCCTCATGCTGAATTTCACGTAGTGAACAAGGAGAATTATTTGGAGTTCGTGTAATCAATAAATTACGTATATGGAAAGTAAACTACAATTCCAACAGTCTCAATATCCGCGGTTTATCCAAAATAAACCGTGCGGTATTGATAAATTCGACGGAGGTTCGCAAAAAAGGCTGGCAAAAACTATTGCTCGCCATTTTCGTCAGAACGATTCATTGAATGAAGAATGTTCTTTACCTCGAATTATCGGTATCGAAGGTATTTGGGGGTCTGGAAAATCCAACGTGGTGAAAATGTTGGAAAGCGAATTGTCCGACAACTATTACTTTTTTGAGTATGATGCATGGGGGCATCAAGAAGATTTGCAACGCCGATCTATATTGGAATTGCTTACAAGTAAACTTATTGATGATTGTATCTTATCTGGAGATGCAACAATAAAAGTCAAAGGTGGAGGTTCGAAAACCGTATCGTGGTCTGATAAATTGAAATATTTATTAGCTCGCAAAACGGAAACTGTAACTGAAAAATATCCCCTTATCAGCAATGGTATGGTTGCTGCATTTTTGGTTGCAGTCCTAACTCCGATATTTACATTTATTGCATATGCAGTAAAACCTACACCCACAACGTGGTGGTTTTCTTTATTGTCTATTATCATAGCTGCACTGCCAATTCTTATTGCATTGTGCGTTTGGAAATGGGCATATAGCAAAGATCATAAATATGGATGGAGTTATATGTTAGCTATTTATCAAGATAAAGTCGAAAAGGACGTTTGCTATGAGACTTTGAGCGAAGACGAACCAACGGTTTACGAGTTCAAAACATGGATGCAAGACATTTCTGATTTTATCAAGGAAAAAGGGCTACGTAAATTAGTCCTTGTTTTTGACAACATGGATCGCCTACCAGCTGAAAAGGTGAAGGAATTATGGTCTTCTATCCATACGTTCTTTGCCGATAGCGGTTTTGAAAATGTTTGGGCAGTTATTCCTTTCGATGAAACACATTTGGCTTGTGCATTCGGTGATGAGACCAACGAGCAAACGAAACAACTGACCAAGTATTTTATCAATAAAACTTTCCCTATTGTTTATCGTATTGCTCCTCCTGTTATTACCGACTATCGGAATATCGTAGATAAATTTTTTGTTGAAGCATTTGGTGAAGAAGGGAATGACGAGAGCGAAACAATAAATCGAATATTCAGATTGGTGAATCCCAACGCCAATGTTCGGGAAATTATATCATTTATCAATGAAATGGTTGCTCTTCGTCAAGAATGGAGCAATGAAATTTCGATGATAAACATAGCTTTGTTCTGTCTGAAGAAGGCAGAGATTCTCGCTAATCCGGCAGAACAAATATTGTCTGGCGACTATCTGAATGGCATTCAAACAATAATTAACAATGATCTGCAAACCCAACGCGAAATTGCAGCTTTGGTATATGGTGTTGATGTTGAACATGCGCGACAAATTCCATTGAAGAAATATATCGAAGGTTGCATCAACGGAGAAGACGACCATGATATAAACCAATACGCGAATACCAATAAGCAATTTGACATTGTGTTGGATGAAGTTATAAAGGGAATAGATGATGCGCTTGTCGATAAAATTATACACTGTTTGCATACATTAACTCGAAAGAATGATACTATTTTGCATATATGGCAAAGAATAGCAAAATTGAAGTTAAAGGAGCCTATCGAAAAACAAGCGTTCCCTGTCGAATATCAAGAGTTACTATTGCATTTAGACACGGAAAACCAAAATCATGTGATTGCTCAATTATATAAAAAGGTAGTTCGGTTCAAAGACTTTAATGGCGGCGACTATTTCAAGACATTAAACGAAATCGACCGGTTTATTGAGCAAAATAAGTTGTCGTGCGATTTTGCGTCATTGATTGAAGCAAAAACAGTTGAGTCAAATACGTTTATCGATTATATTAAAGTTGCAAATAAAACACATAAGGCCTATCGAGATGATAATACAACCAAAGCATACGAGTATTATCAAGTAAAAACAAATTCAGAGGTACTCGACACTTATTTGTCAAACTTATTACCCGATAATTTCGACCATGCAGATATTGTAAAAACATTAAAGAGCGATTCTGCCTATACGTTCCCAACACTTCTGCAAACAATCATGAATTGCATAAAAACGAAGGGAGTAAATAAAGACAATTTAGGGGCTATATTTACAACCTATCGTTTATTGGCATCTGACGAAGAAAGACCTTTATCTGTAACGTTAGATCCAACCTACATAAATCAGTTGCATTCTGAATTAAAAACTGATGGTCGAAACATTGAAGAGTCTGGGTATTACGATTTGGTCGCCATGCAACTGGCACATGGTCGCTCCGTTTCCTTAATAGAGGGTGGAGATATAAAATATGTTGCAAAAGTCATGGATTATTACGTGGATCATGGAGATTTATTGATTAAGAGTGTTGGTTGGAATAATTCGTTATTGAATGACACTTTGCAGTATATGGTAAAAAATAAATTGGGGTATAAATTATCACTTATAGATATACTACCTCAGTTTGAAAATATCAAGAATAGGATAAGTGTTACGGAAGATGCATTTATCGAGCATTTAGCCGAATGGGATAGCGATTTGGATGAGCATTTAAGCAAAAACAATATCCAAATTGTAATTCCTCGTGCGTCTTTTTATAGTTTAACCACTAAGATAAGTAATGTCTTGACCGACCATATCAATAAAATAGCAATCGAAGCGTTGTCTGAAGTAAGTTCAGATACGCTATATGCCCAAAAAGCAAACCATGCATCCGATTACTGGCTTGTGGCAACAAACCATTTATTGACTAAAATCAAATCCCTGCCTGATAACCTGACAGAATTTGGTAAAAAGATTCTAATAGATATTGCTTCTGGTACTCAGAATTGGAGTTCTTTGCCTGATTGCTTTAAGAATATAATTGAAAGGCTGGACAAACGAAAAATTAAATCGACTGTTACCGATATAAGAAATGATTTCTGTATCGGTAAAAAGACTATCAATGCAATAAAGTTCCAGTTTTTCGAACCATGGCTTAGAACACATGGTAATTTAAAAAGTCAAGCTGGAGAAGTTATTGACAAAATAGTGAAACCTGTAATTTCCGATGGGGCATGCCGTTCATTGATTCTGCAAAACAAAGATTTTTATATGGATTTAATAAATATAGCAGGGGATGATGCCTATGAATTGAAAAAGAGCCTCAAGAACCTCTCACAAAAAGATTCAGATCCGCAGTTGATTGAATTTGTCAATTCGATAGATTCAGTACCCGAGGTTGAAACCGCGTAAGTATTAGTCTAACAAGTCCGAATTTTACGATTTTACCCCGTCAGAACTGAAGTGCCCCCCCCAAAAAAAATTGTATCCAACTTTTTTGGGGGGCACTTCAAACTTCGATAGGGATAATTTTCAATTTTGGGGACTTGTTAGACAGCCTCATTATCTGGTAGCAGCTTACACAGCACCGGATCGTTTTTGATGCGCTCCAGTTCCTCCTGAACAACCTGCTTCACTTCTTCCTTAATGCGCCGGTAGTTCGCCTGCACCGTCTCTTTCATGCGGTCGTTGCCGTCTTCGTCCGTGAAATCGGTAATGACGGGGATTTTCTTGTAGGCACTTTCCTCCTGCTTCACCTTCTCGGCATCCACCACAATCTCGCAGTGAAAAATCTTCTGCTCGATGCGCTCGTTGAAGTTGTCGGACACCGAACCGACAAACATTCCCTGCGTAAGCCCGGAAATCTTGCTCGGCGGGATGAGCGCGTCCATCTGCGTGTTGATGGAGGTGGACACGTCCTGCCGGTTGATGGAAATGGATTGCCGTTTCTGCAACACCTTTCCGAAACGTTCGGATAGTGTCTTGGCGGTTTCGCCAACCACCTGACCGGAGAAAATGTTGCCGACAGTGTTCATCACCACTTTCGCCTCTTTGTCCCCATAGTCACGAACCAACTGGCTGAAATCCTGAAAGCCCAGACACACGGCAACCTTGTTGCTTCGGGCGGTAGCTATAAGATTGTCCAACCCTTTGAAGTATATTGTGGGCAACTCGTCGATGATGACCGATGACTTCAGCATCCCCTTCTTGTTGATGAGCTTCACGATACGGGAATTATACAGACCGAGTGCCGCACCGTAGATATTCTGACGGTCGGGATTGTTACCCACGCAGAGGATTTTCGGCTCTTCGGGATTGTTGATGTCCAGCGTAAACTCGCTGTCTGACATCACCCAGTAGAGCTGCGGTGAAATCATCCTCGAAAGCGGGATTTTTGCCGACGCTATCTGACCCATGAGCTGCTCCGCAGCCCCTCCAAGCCACGCATCCATGAACGGCGAAAGGTAGTTCTCCAGCTCCGGATAAGAGGTCAGTATCGGAAATATATCCTCGTAACGGCGGTTCAGAAACTCGATAGCATGGGGAAACGTGCAAAACTTCCCGTTCTGATAGATTTTGAGATACCAGATAATACTGGCAAACAGAATGATAGGTGACTCCACGAAGAAGTCGCCCTGCTTTTGCACCCACGTTTTATTGAGGTTGAGCATTATTGTGTAGGCACTCTCATAGGCATCCGTAATATCTTCCATAAAATCCGGGTGAATGGGATTGCACCGATGAGAGCGTCGCGGGTCGTCGAAGTTGATCACATAGAACTTCGGCTTTACCTTGTAGCCGTCCGGGTGGTTCAGCAAATGGTTGTAGGCAATAGTAGATAGGTCGGGATACTTGAAATCGTAGATGTATTGACTAAAGCCCTTTTCAATCTGTTGCTTGATAAAATTGTTTACCACGGCATAGGACTTGCCGCTGCCCGGCGTACCCAACACGATGGACGCACGGAAGGGATTAACTACATTGATCCAACCGTTGTTCCAGCGTTTCCTGTAATAGAAACGTGTCGGCAGATTGACCGAATACTCGCTTTCGATAAGCCTCGTTTCCTGCATGAAACTCTCGTTCTCGTTGTTGAAAACATCCTCCATCAAATTGTGTTTCAACAGGCGGCTCATCCACAGACCACCCATCAACAGGCAGACATAGCCCGTTCCAATGGTAAGGACATACAGTCCCGTCACCGCTTCAAGCGGCAGCGGCAGGGGCAGCAACCACCAGTTCAGGAAAAACAGCACGAACCCGACGGCAAATGCTGTCCAGATTCTCCCCCAAGTGATTTTCTCACCCTTGACACCCTTCGTACCCAGACAGGACAAGGCAAGCAAAAGGACGGAAAACAGCTTCGTGTAGAGAATGGAATGGAACAGCCCCGCCGTGCGGTCGAAGTTCAGAAGGATTTTGTCCACCACGCCGATGTTCACGCCCCACAGCCGGATGGCTTCGTAGCAGAACCAGTACACGTTCATGACCACTAAAATGATACTCACGGCACGCAGAAAATCCATGATTTTCGCCAATGCCCTCAAATCGTCTTCTTGTTGTGACATACATTGATTTTTTAATTGTTGATACTCTGATTACATACCCAAGCCCTTGCGTTTTTTCTTCTTTTTGCGCTTCATCGCCCGGATGAAAGCCTCTTCCTCGGCATCTACCGCCGGACCTTCGGGAGTGAGCAAGCCCATACCGCCCGATATATCTTCACTGTCGTAGGCGGTCTGCCCGTGTGCCTTGTCCGCAGCATCCACAGGGATGGATAGCGGTATCGGCGGTTGTCCGGCGTATGGCAGGGTGAAGTGTTCCTGCAAGGCATTCGCCGAAAGCTCCTTACCCATGCGCGAACCGTTCAGCACGCATCCCGTGCGGTGGTCGATGAAGGTAGCCCCATAGATGCGCCCTTCCTCTGTGTAGCGCAGTACGGTGTCGATGCCCTTCTCTTTGAGTTGGGATACAAATTTGTCCTTGTCATAAGTGCCTTGCAGCACGGAAAGGACGGTGCGTTTCGTCATGTCTGCCAGTTTCCTATCCTTGATTTCCGATTTGGAACGGACAAACTTCTTCTGTACGGCTTCATAGCCTGCGGACTTCCCGAAAAGCGAGGATTTGAACGGGTTGCCCACCTTGTTACCCTTGTCGTCCGTGACGGAATAGACCAGCCCGTGATACTCCCGTCCGCGCACGTTGCCCCTCGCTTCCTCCACCGTCATATTATATAAGGAAAGGAGCGCACGGTATTCGCCCATCGTCTGGAAACGGTACTGCCCATTCAGAGCCTTCACGGTGTTGCCTACCTGCTTCTTCACATCACCTGCCGATGCGGCCACCTTGCGCAACGGATTATCCAATCTCTGATTTTTACGTTCTGCCGGATGCAATCCGTACTTCTGTTCCAGTTCCCTGCGGATACGGTCGCTGCGGCGGTAGAGAAAATCCCGGTTGAGCCTTTTCCCGTTCTCGTCCACGTTGACCGTCACGATGTGCAGGTGGTGGCGGTCGATGTCCTCGTGCTTGAATACAAGATAAGGCTGGTTTCCGAAACCGAGTTTTTCCAGATACTCGCGGGCGATATTCTGCAACTCAATATCGGTCAGCACATCCTCCGGGTGCGGGTTGAGAGAGATATGCACCACCGGCTTCTCGATCTTCATCTGCGGTGGCAGGAAGGTGAGAAAACCCTCCATCGCCTTGCCTATGTCCACCGTTCCCGAACCGTCATTGTAGATGCGGTTGGTGGTGAGAAGCCGCCCCTGCGCCTCGTTAATCTTCTCCCCGTTGTAGGCAATCGCGCCGTACAACGAACTTCCTACACTGATTTTTGCGACCATTTTGCCTCCATTTCCCTTGAAAGTTCCACAATCCGGCGGCTCAGTTTCACGAGTTCGACGGTGTGTTGCTCTAATTTGTAGAGCAACGCCATCGCCTTTTTCTCTGAAAAATGCAGCCTCAGTTCCTTCACGACTTGGTTGTAATTCGTACCCACGGCACGGAATTGTGCATGAAAATCCGACAGTTTGGTGTAATAGTCCACCAACGTCTTGTCCACCTTCAGCACCTTGAACGGTTGCCCGAAGAAGTGCGCTTTGAGGAAAACAGACCGTGCATAGACACCCGATTTTCCGAACATGGCGAGGAAACGGTTGTGTTCCTCCTCGTTGAAACGGACGGTGTACCGGTACACCGCCGGATCAAGTTTGGGATTTCTCCCTGATTTGCTTTTCCTTTTCTCTTTCATATTACTTTGGATTTAGCGGATTGACGGCATAAGCCGCCGCTTCGGATTACAGCACCGCAGTTCTGAAAGGCTTCCCGACTTCGGAGGGAAAGCCCGCCCCCTGCAAGGGCAAGTGCTTTTCGTGGCTGCTCAAAATATTTTGAGCGGCTGAAAAGACATCTTGCTATGTTCAGGTGAACATAAAAATCCGTCAGGGGACGGATTGGGAAAATACCTTTCAGGACTCCGGGCCGCGCGTCATCGGCGAACCCTGCTGTCCGGGTGCAAAGTTACGCCCTTAAAGCGGTATCGGACAGATGCTTGACCCGGTCAATGACTGCCAACCGGCGCAACGTGCCGCCACTTGCCGGAGAAGTGATACAGGTTCCAAAATATACTTGTTTATTTGCAGCATGATTCAAGAAACGAACGATTTGAAGATATGATAAACGGAACATTCAAATACCCGGAAATCCGCTTCTTCGGATACTTGCCGAAACGGATACCCGAACCGTCGGAAACCCGGTTCTCCGACAATTCGGTGACGTATGGATTCAATGACTTCATGACGCAATGTCGTCAATCACCATTTGTCCGACGCACCGCTTCACCACAGAACCGGATACGCGACGACCCGCCTGCGTGTGTAGTCACGGAAGCGGATGGTGCGACAGCCAAATCCGTATGGAAACAGAAAAACAAATCATCAACAATTAAAATAAATGGAACTATGAGTAAGGAAATCTTCGTTGCATTCGCAACACAGAAAGGTGGCATCGGCAAATCCACTGTCACGGCACTTGCCGCCAGCTACCTGCACAACGTGAAAGGCTACAATGTCGCCGTCGTGGACTGCGACGACCCGCAGCACAGCATCCACGGGCTGCGCGAACACGAAATGGGGCTTATCGACAGCAGCACCTACTTCAAGGCTCTCGCTTGCGACCATTTCCGCCGGATCAAAAAGAACGCCTACACCATCGTCAAAAGCAATGCGGTGAACGCCCTCGACGATGCCGAGAGGATGATTGCCACTGAGGACGTGAAACCCGACGTGGTGTTCTTCGACATGCCCGGCACACTCCGAAGCAACGGCATGATAAAGACGCTCTCGCAGATGGACTACATTTTCACTCCGCTGAGTGCCGACCGCTTTGTCGTGGAGAGTACCCTGAAATTCGTCACGATGTTCCGCGACAGGCTGATGACTACCGGACAGGCGAAAACAAAGGGGCTGCATCTGTTCTGGACGATGGTGGACGGCAGGGAGAGGAACGACTTGTACGGCATCTACGAGGAAGTGATAGCCGAAATGGGCTTTCCGGTACTTTCCACCCGCTTGCCCGACAGCAAGAAGTTCCGCCGTGACCTTTCGGAAGAGCGCAAGAGCGTTTTCCGCTCCACCATCTTCCCGATGGACACGGCACTGCTGAAAGGGAGTGGCATCCGGGAGTTTTCCGAAGAGATAAGCGACATCATCAGACCGCAGTGAGCATGGGCAGCAGGAAAGTGAACACGGAAGGCATCGACGAGGAACTGCTGTTAGCCTCCATCGGGCGGCGCACACAGGACGGGACACTGCGCCCCGCACAGGAAGTACCCGCAGCTGCACCGACCGAAGAGGACACCGCCGCACCGGAACCATCTCCTGTGCAACCCGTAACACGGGAAAAAGCGCAGAGGGAAAGTGGACGCCGGAAAAGGCAGGACGAGGACTACAACGAGCTATTCCTGCGCCGCAACGAGATAAAGACCCGCCAATGTGTCTATATCAGCCGTGACGTCCACGGCAAGATCCTCAGAATCGTGAACGACATCGCCGGAGGGGAAATCTCAGTAGGCGGATATGTGGATACCGTGCTGCGCCAGCATCTGGAACAGCACAAGGAGAGAATCAACGAACTGTACAAGAAACAACGTGAAGATCTGATTTGAAAATGGAAAAAGAAATGACACCGAATGAAAAAAGACCACAGCAAGACTGCGGAGGTATGTTTACCCAAGTGCAGGCGAGTGTGGAAATACTGTCGCCTGTCCCGGTAAGCGGCAAATGCAGTGAGAAGGACTATGAACGCCTGTTCATCCGCGACCCGGAAGTAAAGGCACGTGAGGGGAAGATGGCGTATGTGCGCCCGGAGTACCACGAGCGTATCATGCGTATCACCCGTGTAATCGGGCATGACCGGCTTACGCTGTCCGCTTACATCGACCATGTGCTGACGCACCACTTCAACCAGTGCGAAGATGCGATAAAGAGCCTTTATGCCCGAAATTACAATTCAGTATTCTAACCAAAAACGGAAGGATATGAATTACACTATCAGCATGACAGACATTCTGCTGGCGGTATCGGTCGGCTGCAACCTCTGGTTCCTGTTCCTGCTCCTTTACGAGCGCATCATGGACACGCGGATTGTCCGCTTCTTCAAGGGCATTGTCGGATTATGGCGGTCACTGGACGGGAATGAGGCTAAACGCATAGCGGCACACGAGGAAGTCCCTGCGGAAAAGGCGGACATCATCGGCAAGAGCCGTTTCAGGATGGCATCCACCCGGACAACCGCTGCCATACCGACGCAAGAAGCCGCCACTATTGAAAAAGGCATTGAGCTGTCGGAGGGAGAGGAAATGGAACGGCTTTTGCCAATCAGTACAAACTCGGCTTGCTCTATTGTTCCTTTTCCTTTCTGTCCGTCTTTTTTCTTCGTTGCTTCTTTCTTCTTGCTATCTTCATCGCT
>NZ_KB905277.1:19120-19952 GCF_000378745.1 Prevotella amnii DSM 23384 = JCM 14753 | reverse complement strand
CAGCATCATTGTGATTTTTTTGTTGTTCATTTTGCTGTTTATTTTAAGTTGTTAAACGAATTGTCTTCTTGTGGAGGTGTCAGGGGTGGCTCGGTTTTATCGTATGATAGATATTGGCTGATTATTTTACTTTTGAGCAACCCCTGCATTCCTCCGAAATATGAAAATCAAGAAACCATTTTTACAGATAATAGGACAGCGGTCTGTCGTCAGCATCGCCCACTGCTGTGTCAGATATGCCAGAAACAGAAGGTGTTGGGTTTTGTGATGAAGGCATTGCTGGTTGAGCACTCTGTTCTTCCTTTTCTTCCGCCTTACGGATTTTCTCCAACAGTGCAGACTGTTCTCCCTGCATCTTGGCGATGTTCTCCTTGTACTTATCCAATAGCTCAGAGTCTTGAAGCTGCCGAACTGTCTCTTTGACTTCTTCCTCATCAGCCTCCTCACTGTTCTTTGCCCACTTTTGCAGGCGGACTAAGTCACGTGCGAGGACGGACTGCTCCGAAATTTCGGCTTCGCCCGATGTGGGCTCGATGGATAGGTTTAATTCCTCACGGACAATCTCATCTTCGTCCACTCTCTCCATCTCGAAATCAATGTCCATTTCGTTGTCCTCTTTCATTTCTTCCTCCTTTTCGGAGTTCTGCGGTGCAAAATTATTATTATTCTGCTCCGAATTTTCAGATGATGAAACAGAGGGAATTTGTGGGATAATCGGGGAAGTGGAACGGCTTTTTCCAATCAGTACAAACTCGGCTTGCTCTATTGTTCCTTTTCCTTTCTGTCCGTCTTTTTTCTTCGTTGCTTCTTTCTTCTTGCTATCTTCATCGCT
>NZ_KB905277.1:0-18785 GCF_000378745.1 Prevotella amnii DSM 23384 = JCM 14753 | reverse complement strand
CCAATCAGTACAAACTCGGCTTGCTCTATTGTTCCTTTTCCTTTCTGTCCGTCTTTTTTCTTCGTTGCTTCTTTCTTCTTGCTATCTTCATCGCTCTTTCCTTTTTTCTTGATAATGAAGTCATACGGAGATACATACCGCATATAGAAATACAGGATACCAAGCATCATCCAAATGATGATGAGTACCAGTATAAAACTGAAAAGTATTGTTTCCATCATAGTGTTATTGTGGTCTTACGTCTTTGCTTTGCTGCTGCATTATTGAGAAGTTCCTGATGTTCCCGCAGATGCTCCCGGAGGATATTATCAATATAGGAAGCAATAGATACCCTTTCTCCTAAGTCTTGTAGCACATTGCGTAGGTTCTGTAATGTCTCCAAATTGATGGAGAAAGCTGTCCGCATTTGCGAACGTACGGGATGAAAGTATAGGGAACGGTATTCCTCTATGGAAAGGGACGACCTGCCGGGTTTTTCTATTCTTGGTTTTCTTTCTCTTTTCGGTTCCGTGTTCCCGATTTCCTCTCCTCCTGTTTCGTCTGTTCGTTCTTCTTTTGCCGTCTTCATTTCTTCCGAACCTTTGTCTTCCTCTCGTGATGTTGCGAGGGAAGGCTCGGTGTCCTCGGATGGATCGAAGGGGTTGGGGACCGTGATAGGTTTCACCACTACATTGTCCTCTGCCATTTTCTTTAGCTTCTTTTCCAGTTGCTGTTTTCTTTCCTCAATCGTTGCCATTTTCTGTTTTTGTTTTTAGTTTGAGTCGTTGAATTATCTCGGAGACGAGTTCATCCAGCCCCGTACCCGTTCGCAGTCCCTTTGCAGGAGGCTGATAGGTGGAACGGAACACACCACGCAGCCCGTATGTGGAGAGTTCGTGGGAGAAGCGGTGCGTGGCATATACATAGCCGGGCAGGAGCGTGAGCTCATGTCCTTGGATGAGCTTCGTGTATTCGTCAATGATGATGTTCCTCACCCTTCTGTCCACCTTGTTCCAGAACAGAATAATGTCCTTTATCCGTGAGTCGGACATAGAAACACCAATATCCGTAATGGTCTTGGCGTATGCCATACAAGAGACGAGCGACTGTATGTCGGCTTCAAGTGGAGACAGGATATAGTCCATTTGAAGGGACAGTTCCATCAACTCCGTTGTTCCTGCATGACCGGGAAAGTCGAACACAACCAACTGGTACTTCTCATTGCTGATAGCGTCAATCTTACTTTGTGCTGTCTTGACGGCTTCCTTGGGACTAGACTTGTAAATTCTGTATGCCTTTTTGCCGAGGTGCTGAAAGAATGCCTGCATAGACTTGGAAAGTTCCTCGCTTCCCTGAATGACGCTTTTCTCACGTTCTCTCAGCTTGTAAAAGGAATCCTGCGACAGGTCGCAGTCCACCACGAAGAGGTTGATATCCTGTTCGTAGTACAATATGCTGCTTACGATTTCGGCAAGCGTGCTTTTTCCGACTCCTCCCTTTTGCGAGGAGAACCCCAGAAAGATGGGGCGTTGTTGTTTGTTCTCCATAATGATAATTTCTTAGTTCATATTACTTGTCTATTTGATGTTTGGATGTTCTCTCGTTTTTGAGAAGTATCAGCAGACAGTTTGTTCTGGCTGCGTATGGTTCGTGCGATAGTCTGAAAGGACGATTTATAGTTCTTACAATCTGTTGTACTGACAATAGTTTGTCATGACAACAAATTGTTATGAATATGTTTCGTTCGTTCTTGTCATCTTTGGTGTAAGCCAACGGTAATACGATGTATCTTTTACTTGTATCATCATGCCATTGTTCGCTCGTTCTGACTGCAAAATAAATGATATTTTGGCTGATTATATGACACCGATGAAGTGCAGGGAAATGCGAGGAAAAAGAGTGAATATCATTGATAATGAGTTATTTGAAAACTCGCCGTAACTTTGCAGGCGAGAATAATACATGGAGGTAATATCCCGAAGCAGACACCCCACGAGGGTGGATACTTCAATCGTATCATTTCTTGATATTGGCAAGGTGTGTCTTTGTAACACAAACTTACAGTTGTACCACAAAGACCCTTGCCCCAAAGGGGATTAAATCACTCCAAAGTCGTAATTAGATAAGGATAAAAACAATGAACGAAAAGATAGAACGATGGGACAGATGGGATACCCGTCTTCCCAAGCCCAAAGACCAGCAACGGGCGATTGATTTGTTCCATAAATCGGGAGCGGAAACCAAGTCGGATTTTGTGCGTGGTCGTATCCTTGGAGAGAGTTTCAAAGTGATTACGGTGGACAAATCTGCCGTCGAATATTACCGAAAGCTCTCAGAACTGACAGCGCAAATCCATAAAATTGGTGTGCTCTATAACCAAACCGTGCGTGCCATTAACAGCTATCATTCGGTCAAGACCGCACAGATTCTGCTTGAAAAGTTGGAGAAACTGTCTGCTCAAATCATCACTTTGCAGGAGCAGACAATCAATCTTACCATTGACTACCGCAAGAAATGATTGCCAAGATTTCAGCGACGGAGAACCTTGGAGGGGCACTCGGATACAACTTCAAAAAGGTGGAGAAAGGGGAAGCAAGCATTCTCCTTACCACTGAGTTGTATCAGGACAGAGGGGGACGTTATACGATGGAAGACGTGCTTGCCGACATGGAGGCATTGATACCCAAGAAATGCCGAACGAAGAAGGCGGTGTTTCATTGTTCCCTCAATCCTCACCCGGACGAGAAACTCTCTGATGAACTTCTTGCGCAGATTGCCAAGGAGTATATGGAAGCACTCGGCTACGGAAAACAACCCTACATCGTCTTTAAGCATAGTGACATTGCTCGTGAGCATATACACATCGTGTCGCTTCGAGTGAACGGAGAGGGAAAGAAAATCAACGACAAATTTGAAAAGCGAAGGAGCAAGAAGATTACCGATGCTTTGGAAAGAAAATATAGCCTTATTCCAAGTTCAAAAGTAACTGATAGGGAAATGAAGGAAGTATCTAAAATTGATACCACCAAAGGGAATATCAAGGAACAAGTAGCCGAAACGCTTCTCTCTGTCCTAAAGCATTATGAGTTCTGCTCACTTGGAGAATTGAATGCCATCCTCTCCGTATACAATCTTGCTGTGGAGGAAGTTAAGACAGAGTTTCGGGGAAAGAAATATGAAGGACTTGTCTATGTCCCAACAGATGATAAGGGAGACAAGGTAAGCACACCCATCCACGCCTCGGACATTGGACGTGGTGTGGGCTATACAGCCGTGCAGAACAGGATGCAAAGATCAAAGCAAGCCATCAAGCCGCTGATACCAACCATAAGGAACAAGGTGTTACAAGCTATGCGCACCTCTCCACAAACAGAGAAAGAGCTGCGGAGCAGATTGGAAGAACAAGTCTTGCGTGTGGTAATCCGAAAAAACGAAAGTAGACGTATCTATGGCATTACCTTTATTGACGATAATGAGGGAATTGCGCTCAACGGTTCCCGATTGGGTAAAGGATATTCTGCCAATGTATTTAATGCGTATTTATCCAATCCAACACACAATCCATTCTTGGATGAAGCGTTGTATGGCAATCCTTCAGAACGCTTGGAGCAGACAACTACAAATGAATCTTTGCACCTAAATACAGAGGAATGCGACAACCTTGTTGATGAACTCATCGAGGATATGGTGGATGGTTCTTTCACATCTACAGGCAATGATGATTGGAAAGAAGCGGCATGGCAGCGTAAACTCCGCAGACAAAGTAAGGTAAATCTTAGGCGAAGAAAACATTAAACAAACGAGCATTTCTATCTCCCCTCCTTAGGAGGGGTTGGGGGAGGCTTCCCAAAAACAATACGATTATGGCACAGGAAGATGATTTAAGGGCATTAGGTAAAGTCATGGACTTTATGAGGGGCATATCAGTGATATTTCTCCTTATCAACTGTTATTGGTTCTGCTACGAGGCGTTCCATACATGGGGCTTTACGCTCGGCATTGTGGATAAGATACTGATGAACTTCCAGCGTACCACAGGATTGTTTTCGTCTATCCTCTGGACAAAACTCTTTTGCGTGGTATTCCTTGCACTATCCTGTTTAGGGACGAAAGGCGTGAAGGAGGAGAAAATAACATGGTCGAAGATTTGGACGGTGCTTTTCTCAGGCTTTGTCTTTTTCTTTCTCAACTGGTGGCTGTTGGCATTGCCCATTGGAGAAATTGGGGCGGCTTCGCTCTATATCTTCACGCTGTCCGTGGGCTATATCTGTCTGCTGATGGGCGGTGTATGGATGAGCCGACTGCTCAAAAATAACTTGATGGACGATGTATTCAACACAGAAAACGAGAGTTTCATGCAGGAAACACGATTGATGGAGAATGAGTATTCCGTCAATCTCCCCACACGTTTTTACTATAAGAAGAAATGGAATAAGGGCTGGATTAACGTAGTCAATCCCTTCCGTGCTTCAATGGTACTCGGCACACCGGGGTCGGGTAAGTCCTACGCTATCGTAAACAACTACATCAAGCAGCAGATTGAGAAAGGCTTTGCCATGTATATCTACGATTATAAGTTTCCCGACCTTTCCGAGATTGCTTATAATCACCTACTTAATCACTTGGATGCATACAAGGTGAAGCCACAGTTCTATGTCATCAACTTTGACGATCCGAGGAAATCGCATCGGTGTAATCCCATCAATCCTGCCTTTATGACAGATATATCCGATGCCTATGAG
This sequence comes from Prevotella amnii DSM 23384 = JCM 14753, assembly GCF_000378745.1. Taxonomy (GTDB): domain Bacteria; phylum Bacteroidota; class Bacteroidia; order Bacteroidales; family Bacteroidaceae; genus Prevotella; species Prevotella amnii. The sequence goes on along the minus strand of NZ_KB905277.1, from coordinate 14,064 downwards.
AGTGCCTACACCATTATGCTCAATCTCAACCGCTCGTGGATTCAGAAGCAGGGAGATTTTTTCGTCGAATCACCGATTATCTTGCTTGCCGCCATTATCTGGTTTCTGAAGATATATGAGAACGGCAAATATTGTACCTTTCCCCATGCCATCGAATTCCTGAACCGTCCCTACGCACAGATATTTCCGATACTTACTTCCTACGATGAGCTTGCCAACTACCTTTCTCCCTTTATGGATGCTTGGGAGGGAGGAGCGCAGGAACAGCTACAGGGACAGATTGCGAGTGCCAAGATACCGCTTTCACGCATGATTTCTCCTGCCCTCTATTGGGTGATGACAGGTGATGATTTCTCGCTTGACATCAACAATCCCAACGAGCCGAAAGTACTTGTTGTGGGCAATAATCCCGACCGCCAGAATATCTACTCGGCAGCACTCGGACTTTACAATAGCCGTATCGTAAAGCTCATCAACAAGAAGAAGCAACTTAAAAGCTCGGTAATTATCGACGAGTTGCCAACGATTTACTTCCGTGGATTGGATAATCTCATAGCCACAGCACGAAGCAATAAAGTGGCAGTTTGTTTGGGTTTTCAAGACTTTTCGCAACTCACCCGTGATTATGGCGACAAGGAGAGCAAGGTAATCCAGAATACGGTGGGTAATGTGTTCTCAGGGCAGGTGGTTGGAGAAACTGCCAAAACACTCTCGGAACGCTTTGGCAAGGTGCTTCAACAGCGACAGTCTATGACCATTAACCGTAATGACAAATCCACCTCTATCTCCACACAGATGGATAGTCTTATCCCTGCAAGCAAAATCAGTAATCTCACACAGGGAATGTTTGTCGGTGCTGTGTCAGACAACTTCGACGAGCGTATCGACCAGAAAATTTTCCATGCGGAGATAGTGGTAGATAGTGCCAAGGTGTCTGCGGATATGAAAACCTATAAACCCATCCCCAATATAACTGATTTCACTGACGAAGAAAGCTGCGACACGCTCAAAGAAACCATTGAATCCAACTATCGTAAAGTGAAGCAAGAAATTCGATCGCTTGTCGATTCTGAAATTCAACGGATAAAGCACACGCCCAGCCTTGCCCATTTAGTAAAAGATTAGCAGCCTTATTTTAATACTGCCGTATAAACATGAGCAAACGTTTGCATTCTGTATTTTTCATTATTTTTCCGGAAATTGCTTGTAATTTTTGGGAAAAATACTTAAATTTGCATCATATTTTATAAAATAAAACAATAGCGCTCCCATATTGGATATATTCAGGAGCAACAAAAATAAAGGTAATAACTATTTTTGATGATGTATGTATAAATATGCGACTCGCAATTTCGGCTGCCTGCCAACTTCTTCTTCCGCCTTTAGCAAAGAGTGCGAAAGAATGTTGCACTCTGCATGTTTATTAACATCTTTTATTACCCCCCCGAATTTTTAACACTTTTTATTGGTTCGCCGCACACTACTCTCTCTCCGCCTTTTTTCATCGCAAGAAAAGGTATGAGAGGAGTATCGCCATACCCATGAGTGTCGTGTGACTTGCGCACAGTACTCGTATGTACGAAATAGCACAAGCAGGAAACGCTACAACAAAAACTATGAAAACAACCTATAGTCGTGTAGCACTGATAGAGATTAAGACAATAAAAGACTATGTAACCGAAAAACGAACACGCTTATGGAGGAAAAGAGCGAAAAGGTCGCTAAAAAAGACGACAAACTATTTACAATAAATAAAGAAACTGACGAAGTGATGACTAAAGTAATTGTAAAACAAAGGAAGCTGTACGAAGCTCCATTTTGCACAGTGATAAAGATTGACGGTCAGAGTGACCTGTTGCATGGCTTGTGTACGTAGGCGAATATAGAGGAATCTAAATCGCTGACAAGCACGCCGACAAGTTATACTGGGCAAATGCGGTAAAACTATCTTGTCGATACCAATGAATGTAATAATATGATAAAAGAAAAGCAAAAGGCGAAACAGATATGGTTGGAATGCGCTGGAAGATACGTTCCAATCGCTATTTTATTACTTAAACCCTTAAAACTATTCAATTATGGCTAACAGACCTTTAGCCTACGTTCTCACCGAACGCAAGGCAACATTAGGAAAGCTGGCAGGAAAGACCGTCATTCAGGCACTGCCAACAGGTAGAAAACGCATCGACCACCGCTCGTTCTGTGACGAGGTGGCAAGAGCCACCACTTTCACTGGTGCGGAAGTGGAGGCAGTACTGAGACTTGCCGCCGAAATAGCAAAACGACACGTTGAGAACGGCGACAGCGTTGACTTTGGCGACATCGGCACCCTCACCCCCACCTTTAGCAGCAGCCTCGTGGAGAAAGGCAAGGAGGAGTTCAGTCCAGCCAAGCACATTTCCAAACCCGCCGTCAGGCTCAAGCCATCGCGCAAATACTTCACCCTCAGCGGCGTGAGCTACGAGCGCACCGAAGCACCAGCCAAGGCGAAAAGCGAAAGTTCTGAAAAGCCAAGCCCAAACCCCTGACCGACGTCGCTCACGCAGCTGACTGACGTCACTCACAACACTGACCGACGTCACTCACGAACAAACTTGGGCAGGCAACAATATACGAGATTTTAACCAATTAGCATTAACTACATAAAATTTTAAGAATTATGACAGAGATTATTGACACTCAAGAAACAACGAGAGAGAAAAAACAGTACGTTCGTCCACAAATCACGATGATACCCATGCAGGCAGAGTGTACGCTGCTGGCTGGAAGCGACGACGGCACCGGTGGAAGTAATATTGGTGGCAAAAACGGTGGCGATTTAGATGACATAATAGAAGACTAACCTACAATATATTATCAATAGCAATGAATACATTCTTTACACCAAGAACGGATAAGATGAAATGGCTCTTATCCTGCGTGATAGCACTCTTATTTCTTGTTTCATGCACTGATGAAACAATGCTCAATAGCACAGATGTTAAGCAGGCGACAGTGGAAAACGTTGGTGAAACTTCAAGAATTGGCATTTCGGGTAACGCCTGTGTAGAGCTTGCTGATGTATCCACCTCATTGGGTGGAAATACTGCAACCACACGTGCCGTTTCTGTAAATTCAAAGCATCTTCCATTGATAGAAGGTTCCGAACTCAAGGCACGCATCTTCATCGTACGTGTTGACAAAGACGCCAAGACGATGATTGACGGCAAAGAGGCGATGGACGGCAACAAGGTGGTGCTTGGAGCTGGAGAGGTAAAATTTGACGAAGTAAGCTACAATAGCGATGGCACTATTTTTGCTAAAACTAACGACATGGTTGAGTTTCATTGGCTCAACGACAAAGCATTTACACCAAAGCAAAATGAGGAATGGTATGTGTGTGGCATCATCGGTGGCGAATATAACCCAGACTTTGACAGAGAACGCAAAAATATGAGTCTTGACGACAAGACAAGGAAACGTGCAGAAAAGCTATATCATTTCTATGTAGACTTCGACCCTAATCACTCTCCATACCACAACCAACTTGATGCCAATGGAAACATTCGAGTTGCCGTACCTTATGCCACAGGTTGGATGAAGTTACAGATGAAAGATGGAAAAATCAATTTTGAAAAATGGAAGTTTAGGTTATTGGGAACAATGATACGCTTCAAGGTAAAGCGCAATACCGACTTGGTAAAACCAGAGGGACATAAATATGCCTTTGCCAGCTCGCAAATCACTGCCCGAGGCGGATTTCTGATGATGCCACCAAGCTTGTTCCGCTCAAGTTCCGATCTTGCTATGGATCATTCTTTCGGTCTCGATTGTGAGCTACGCCCTTGGAACACAAGCATTGAAAGCAACTTCTACTGGATGTACGAAAACGACAGGCAGATACATTTCAACAATCCTGGCAACGTGAACCCACTCGACGAGAGCGCAGACTACGGTTCGCCACTCTACGAGTACCGCTACACCTTCGATGCCTCTGCCATGCGCAAGGGAAAGGAGAAAGCCGAGTACGACGAGTTCTACGTGTGGGGCATGCCCATACCTAAGCTCAACTACATCGGGCAAACCATGCTTACCGCCGAGCGTGGAGGATTTATGCTGGGTAGGAAACAAAAAGGCAACCCACGTTATCCGTACGCTGATGAATGGTTGGTTGGGCAGTCAAAACCTCAGGAATGGTCGGGCGAGTTCAAAGTCCTCGATTTCAAAAACAAAAAAGTTAAAGGCTGTGGCTTCTCCGTGGAAGTAGGTGTGTGTCGTCCACGTTTCAGTGAGATGAGAGACGGCAAGCCTGCCTATCCATGGGCAAACCCTTTGGAACGTTTGGCGGTAACAAACAGCAAAACCGATGAGATGGGCTTCCACGACACCAACGCACCACACCCCAACGAGGCTGATTACGGATGGGTGAACAACTGGTCGCTCAAAAGTGCCGATATGAAAATGCGCTTTGCGCTGAACAATGGCACCATGAAGCCACAAGATTACCATCTTCCCACTGGCGAAGAATGGGGAATTGCCTTGCCTAATATCCTTACAAGCATCTATAATGGTACGTTGCCCATAGGTCTTACAGGCTGGAATAACATCAAGTCGGCTCCCAACCCTTACTTCGAAATGTTCGACCCAGAGGAAGACGACATGCGCCCCATCATCACAGCTGGCGAAACACACAACAGCAACAAGGCAGATATGCAGGAAGAGCGGTTTTGGAATAAGAAACCCATCTTCTACTCTTACTTTATGCAAGATAAGAGTCGGCTCGAACTCTACGCCATTCGTTTCTACGGCAACAACAAGGAAGCCCAATCGGACAAAGACCGCCGTCCCTACGGTAACCGTTATCGCTGTGCCTATCGCTGGAGGTTCATGGACGCTGGCGGTCCCGACGCCACCAACGACGGACAGGGCATGCGCCTCGTGGTACAGAGCCGTTGGATAGGCAACGCCAACGTAACCGTACGCGACATCATGGATGACAAGTGGTGGGGAGAATGTTCGGACAGCAACCCGCTCTATCGTACCGACTGTTATCGTGTTTTGCCCTGCGTAGGCTACCCCTTCCCAAAAGGCGGATCTACATGGCGCATGGCATACTGGTCAAGAACACGCTGGAAATACGACACCTACGACAAGGACAACGAGCACAGCAACAAGACATTCTGCTACCGTGTGCTATCCAAAGACGGCTTCGACCGTGGACATAACGATAATGCCACCCTGCACTACGGCGTTCGCCTCATGGTAAACAGAGACGTGGACGAATTCGGCAAGCGCGCCCCACGCCAGTTGCAGAAAGACAAGGACGAGCAACGACTCATACGTCGCAAATAGTATCTAAGGTGAGGGGCAATGCGTGTCCCTCACTATAGTATATAATTTTATGTTAAGGAATGGCTAAAAATAACAAATACATGTTGGTTTCTATTGGTGTGTTTATCCTTAACACTCTGTGTTGTAGGCATCTATTCCTCCATACTTATATTTTCAGCTTCCTTACCCTCTCCTCGATTATTTATAATATTTAACAAACCGCATTGGATATGTATTTGTGTGAGGCTGTGCATCTCGAAGTCCATAGATGACTACGAGATGCATTTTGCGTGTACATAGACTTTTGACAAGAAAACCGCTGCAACTCAAAGTTACATCATTCCATTTCTTTCCAAAGCGTACGATAAATGCCAATAGTTAGGTTTTGGAAGTTGCCTGTTATTCGCTATCTTTGCACCCTAAAAAACAAAATTACATAAGATTTACTATGATATCAGAACAACTCGCCCTTCAATGGGGCAAAAGAACGTTATATAATTTGACGGTGATATATGCGCTGTTATGCACCATGCTACTATACGGATGCGACGGTGACACTACAGTGAATAACGAAAGTTCGTCTCATCAATCAACCACGATACGGCTTACAATAGAAGTCCCTAATGGTGGCGTAGACAACACCAAGATGGTAGCAACAAGATCCTTCACCTATGGTTTTGAGGGAGATATGGTCCCACCGAAGATGCGGCTAAAAGAAGGCGAAACAACTGAGGGACTTTGCGTTATCAGAAACGAAAACCCCAAGATACCAATAAAATTAGTACAGGTGAAATGGAAAACGCATGATGGTGTCTTGTGGTGCGACACTCTCAATGCTGACGTGGAGGCTCCTCACGATGAAAAAATTGGTAATTGGCAGGCATGTTTTCTACTTGGTCATGGAACCTACGATGAGAAGACGCACAAAATAAAAATTGGCGTAGAGCGTTTGGCACGCCCCATAAACCAAAATGAGGAGCAACTATGGAACATGCCTTACCTGTCAGCATGGTTGCCCTTGGAAACGAGTGACGGTTTGCACCTGCGTTCGCCACATGTGAGTTTCAAACCGCAAGGAGCGTTCATACGCATGAGATTGACAAATGATACGAAATATGACATGAGCGTGGCATCACTGCGCATGCAACCCACTGACGATTCCATGCAGGCAGCACCATTCGTGTGGGAGGCAATGTGGCAGACTGATGAACGAGGGGATGCGCCTGTCATTTCTCCAATTTTGCAGAAAAGTGGAGAGGATTTCGAATGTCCACTTGTCCAACCACTCACATTAAAACCGGGCGAGACATCAGGCTGGTATGGCTTCTGGAGTATGCCCATAGGTAAATCCGTAGGGTATTCAGGCAATTACTTTATCGTACCTACAGAAGAAGCCAGGATACATCGATCGCCATGGTGGTTGTACCACACTCCACTGGAAGGAAAAAGCAATGCACAAGGTCCCGTGGCGGGTCGAACATACACGCTCTCGCTGAAACTGCGGCAACTGATCTCCACTACCAATGCCAACTGGATGCAGGATATGGAAGACGACCGACTGGTGTGCAAGATGTCCATACCCGGAACGCACGATACAGGAGCATGGTCAGGCAATTGGTGGGTGAAGACGCAAGACAAGGACATCAAGGGGCAGCTCGAGAGCGGCATACGCTTCTTCGACATACGCTTGGTGCTTGCAGATGGCGTGCTAAAGCTCTGCCACGCCAGTAATGTATTCGACCGCACGTTCCACAAGGATGTATTGCGTACCACCGCTGATTTTCTGCGGGAGCACCCATCGGAAACGGTTATCATGACCATCAAGCGTGACCACGACTACGACAAAGATGGAGGCAACAAGTATCGTGCGGCGGTGGGCAACGTGTTAAGAGCTGATCCCTACGTTACACCATACATTGCAGGATCGTTCAGTCCGACACTTACAATGGGAGAACTGCGAGGCAAGATGCTCATCTTGAGCCGTGAGGGCTGGTACTCCACCAACTCGGGGTGGATAGACCGCTGGTATGATAACAGACAATTCTCTACCAATATCTACTCCACCAATCACAGTCGTACCACGCTGAATGTGGAGGACACTTACAGATGCGCTGCTGGCGACAAGGTGAACCTTGTGCGCCAAAACCTGCTAAAAGCCAGTGAGGCATACGGTGATGCGGCACCCGACTGGTTCATCACCTTCTGCTCGTACACGGGTCCAAACGGCATAGGCACACCCAATGCCGTCACAGGATACGTAGATCCGCATGTGATAAATATTCTTAAGGGAGACCATCAGTTGCGTACAACGGGTATACTGCTTTTCAACTTTGCAGGCTGGTGGGACAACGGACTCACCAACATCGCCATCAAGTTCAACGATACTGCCACACCGCCGCTCAAGCAGTGGTAACAAGTTGGGGCAAGTCAACACACCAGCCGAGCCGTGCGGAATCCCCCCCCCCGCGTCGGCACGGCTTCATAGCGGATTATTAAACATCATAAAACATATTACAGTTATGCTATATGCAATTATCATCTTCGCAAGTTTCTTTGTCTTGCGCTTGTTCTCCCTCGCTTTCTCAATAAGGAACGAGAAACGTCTCATCAAATGTGGAGCCACACAGTACGGAAAACGCAACTCCCTACTGCTGACGCTTGCCCATATAGCCTACTACTTTGGTGCCCTCTATGAGGGATATACCAGCAATATGGAGTTTGACAGGACCTCTGTCATCGGCGTGGCAGTCATGGCATTCGCCTACATCATGCTGTTTTACGTCATCTATAAGCTGAGTGACGTTTGGACAGTGAAACTCTACATCGTACCCAACCATCGCATCGATCGTAGTTTCTTGTTTCGTACGGTGCGACACCCAAACTATTTCCTCAACATCATACCAGAACTGATAGGTGTGGCGCTACTCTGCCATGCTTGGACAACGTTATGCGTAGGTCTGCCCCTCTACGGCTACCTGCTAATAGTTCGCATCCGTCAAGAGGAAAGAGCCATGCGACACCTGCTATCGTAACGGCCGTGACCGACGTCGATAAACTTTATAAAATACCACCTATCATCAGGATAACTTTTATAAACAGGGCTGCAACCACATACAGACGTGTGGTATCGAAGAGGAGGGGAAGTTTTTCTTTTCAGAAAAATTCCCCCTGCGTGTTTCATCCAATATTCTTCCAAATGTCGTCACTCACGACGCTGACCGACGTCGGTCACGGTTATTGGTAGCTGACATTCGAGCTGCAAACCAAAAAACTTATCGTTGATGTGCTTTCTCATCCATAGACTTTCTCTTGTAGGGGAAGTTTTTTTTGTTGGTACATCAAATCTTCCTCTCATTTTGTTTCCCACTTTTTCCCACTATTTCCTCACAGTGTGAGCGTTTGGTTTTATCCGTTTAATTTTGCCAATATATAACATTATATATTCATCAAAATGTAATATTTATGGAACCAAACAACAATGACAACTATGTGCTGGTCTTGGAAGATCGCACGGAAGTGAAGAATGAGCAAGAAGCAGGAAAAATCTCCGTAGTATCGGGTATAGACGACAAGGGCAACCTTAAAACCACCGAAGCAATCGCTGCGAATCAGGCAGCGTTCTTGAAATTCAACAACAAGGACGGACTTCTAAAGAACTTCATGTCCAATTTCCTCAAACAGTTCAATAACCCGACTCGTTTCGGACTGTACAAGGTTTTGGCAAACAATGTAGAACAAGGTGTGGACAATCTTCGCACCATGTTGCAAAGTCGTGAAAAGCCAGAAAGCAAACAGCAACTGACAGAGATTGGAGTATCCTTTGACGATTATCTGCCGAAAAAGAAGAACGCCACAGCCATTGATGAGTCGAAGATTGATTGGAAGCAACTTGGTGACCTCGGTCTTACCCGTGAACGACTGGAACAAAGTGGAGAGTTAGAAAAGATGCTTTCTTGGCAGAAGAGTAACCTTATTACTATTGCCGTACCTATTGGTGACACGACCATCTACACCGAAGCACGTCTTGCATTCCGCACGGATGATAATGGCAATGTCGGCTTGGCTATCCACCCGTTACGCAAGGAGCCACAGCTCGACTTCCCCTATATGGGTTACAAGTTCTCTCCCGAAGAAAAGGAGCAACTCCTTGCTACGGGCAACCTTGGCAAGACAATCGAAGTAACGCCCAAGAACGGCAATCCTTTTTCTGCCTATGTCTCCATCGATCCACAGACCAACGAAATTGTTGCCTTACGTGCCGACCGTGTGAACATTCCCAAGGAGATCAAGGGTGTAACGCTCTCTGATGTCCAGTACAAAGATCTTGTGGAAGGCAAAGCCGTGAAAGTGGAAGGAATGACCGCCAAGAGTGGTAAGTCCTTCAATGCTACCTTGCAGGTCAATGCCGAGCGAAAAGGCATTGAGTTCATCTTTGGCGATAACAAGAGTTTAAGAGAACGACAGGAACACAAACAGGCTCAGCAGCAAGGTGTACCTCATAAGCTCTGCGGTTTAGAGTTATCAGATAAACAGCGTGAAGCATTGGATAGCGGTCGTACACTATATCTAAAGAATATGGTGGACAAACAGGGACAATCATTCAATGCCTACGTCCGTATGGACAAAGAACAGAATCGCCCACGTTTTTACAAGTGGAATCCTGACAAAAAGCAAGAAACCGGCAAAGAAAAGGTGGTTGCCGTAGCAGAGGAACACAAGACACAGGTTGCGGTCAATAACCACGGCAAGACCAACGAAGCCACCAAAAATGTGAAAGAACCACTCAAAACGGGACAGACACAGCCTACTGCTGAGCAGAAGCAAAAGCAGGACGAGAACAAACAGAAGAAGTCCCGTGGACGTAAGATGTAACCTTTAATTCTATTATCAACTATGATTACTTGTATTATTGCCGAGAAACCCTCGGTAGCCAGAGATATAGCCCGTATCGTAGGGGCTAATACCAGACAAGACGGATATTTAGAAGGTAACGGCTATATGGTTACTTGGGCAATGGGACACCTCATTACCCTTGCCATGCCCGAAGCCTACGGTTTTGCAGCCTATAAAGCAGAAGACCTGCCCATCCGTCCCAATCCCTTCCAACTTATCGTGCGACAAGTGCGCAAGGATAAGGAGTACACATCAGACCCCGCAGCACTCAAGCAACTCAAAGCCATTCGAGTTTGCTTTGACAAGGCTGACCGCATCATCGTAGCCACCGATGCCGGGCGTGAAGGTGAACTCATCTTCCGCTATATCTACAACCATTTGAACTGCCACAAACCTTTTGACAGACTTTGGATTTCCTCCCTCACGGATAAAGCCATCCGTGAAGGACTTTCCAATCTTAAGCCGGGAAGCCATTACGATAATCTCTATTACTCTGCCAAGGCAAGAAGCGAAGCCGACTGGCTTGTGGGCATCAATGCCAGCCGTGCCCTGTCCATCGCTCGCAAAGGCGGTTACTCTTTGGGAAGGGTACAGACCCCGACACTCGCTATGGTCTGCCGTCGGTACATAGAAAATCGTGATTTTTCTTCCGTCCCCTATTGGAAACTCTCCGTAGCAGCAGAGAAAGAGGGCGTATCGCTGAAAGCTGTGAGCAGTAGTGCATTTGACAATGAAGCCGATGCACAGTCCGCTCTCGCCATGCTTCGCGAACAGAGCCGGCTTACCGTGACTTCGGTCGCAAAAAAGGTGGGACATACGTCGCCACCCCTCTTGTTCGACCTTACCTCCCTACAGAAGGAAGCCAACCGAAAGCACGGCTTTTCAGCAGATAAGACCCTCTCAATCGCACAAAGCCTCTATGAGAAGAAAATCACGACCTATCCCCGCACCGGCAGTCGATACATCAGTGAAGACGTTTTCGAGGAAGTACCCACTTTACTTGGCAAGATAGGCACTGCACTTCCGACACCACTTAACCGCCACTCGGTGGACAACGGCAAGGTAACTGATCACCACGCCATTATCCCTACGGGTGAAACAACATCGGGACTATCGACAGATGAAACGACCATCTACCAAATGGTAGTCCATCGTTTCATCGAAGCCTTTTCTCCCGATTCAGAGGAGGAGAGGATGCAGGCGGAACTGACAGACGGTACAAACACCTACATTTGGAAGGCGTGCCGAAGTATCTCCTTGGGCTGGAAAGCCGTGCAGCATAGTACTGGCACGAACGATGAAAAAGGCAAAGAGGAAGAAGAACAGACTTTATCCGTATTGCCCAATCTAATAGAAAACGAGGTGTTACCACTGCTTTCTTCAGAAATTACCGAGCACAAGACCAAGCCCAAACCGCTCTATACAGAAGCGACTTTGCTTTCTGCTATGGAAAACGCAGGGAAAGAGGTCGCAGATGCAGAAAGTAAAAGAGCAATGGCAGAGTGCGGCATCGGTACACCAGCCACTCGTGCCAATATCATCGAGACATTGATTCTGCGAGACTATATCCGAAGAGAAAAGAAAACGGTAGTCCCGACAGAGAAAGGCTTGGCAGTCTATGAGATTGTCAAGGATAAACGAATTGCCAATGCAGAGATGACAGGCTCGTGGGAACTGACCCTTGCCGCCATCGAGGCTGGACAAATGCCACCCGAGAAGTTCGCACAAGGCATCAACTCCTATGTGGAGACGATTTGCGAGGAACTCCTTGCCCTTGCTCCACAGGTACAAAAGTCCTATCCCACCTACCACTGCCCCAAATGCAGCAATGAGAGTGTGGGCATCTATGCCAAAATTGCGAAATGCAGGCACGAGGGCTGCGACTTCCACATCTTCCGTGAAATCTGCGGCACGTTCCTTTCCGAGGACAATATCCGTGATTTGATAACTACCGGGCGAACGCCTATCCTCAAAGGCTTGACGAGCAAGGCAGGCAAGAAGTTCAACGCACGTCTTGTTCTGGGCGAAGACCATACCACCGCCTTTGAGTTTGAAGGAAAGAAAGGCAAAGCACGAGGAAGATAACTCTCACAGAATCGGAGATAAAACAAATTAGTTGGAAGATAGGAAAAATTATCTTCCGACTAATTTTCCCTCTCCATCTTAAAACAGAAAAATTATGGCATACAATAAGAAAGCAGTCTTGGAGGGCAATACGGAAGCCATCCGTGTGATCCTCCGATTAGAGAAAGAACGCCGTGAAGCCACCGAAGCCGAGAAAGTCCTGCTCAGAGGTTATCAAGGTTTCGGTGGTCTGAAATGCGTGTTGAACCGTTGTGATAATCCCGATGACCTCCGCTATTGGAGCGCATCGGAGCAAAACCTGTTCGCGCCTACCCAAAGGCTCAAACAGATGATTTACCGTGATGCCGTCGATGCCAGCACCGCCAAACGCTATTGGGAGAGTATCAAGGCAAGCGTACTGACCTCCTTCTATACCGACACCCGTATCGTCTCCGCCATTGCCGAAGCCCTTAGTGCTGCCGACGTGCAAGTAAGAAGGTGCTTAGACCCTTCAGCAGGTATGGGAGCCTTTACCGAAACCTTTGCCAAAAGTGCCGGTATGGTCGATGCGATGGAGAAAGACCTACTGACGGCGCGCATCACACAAGCCCTCCATCCTTACGGCAAGGATAATATCTTTGTTCGGCAAGAACCCTTTGAAGCCATTGGAGAACTGGAAGAAAAGGACAAGTACGACCTGATTACCAGCAACATCCCCTTTGGCGACTTTATGGTCTATGACCGTAGTTATAGCAAGGGAGAGAATATCCTTAAACGGGAATCCACCAGAACCATTCACAATTATTTCTTTGTAAAAGGGCTGGACACTATCAAGGAGGGCGGACTTCTTGCATTTATTACCTCGCAGGGTGTATTGGATAGCCCCAAGAATGAAGCCATCCGCCGTTACCTCATGCAGAATAGCCGTCTTATCTCCGCCATCCGCCTACCTTCGGGTATGTTCTCCGAGAATGCGGGTACGGATGTTGGCAGCGACCTGATTGTCCTGCAAAAGCAGTCGGGTAAAGAAATTGGTGAGGGCATTGAACAGCAGTTTGTACAAACCGCCTCTGTCCCCAAAGGCGACGGCTTTTCTATTGCGTTCAATCATAACTCCCTCTTCGAGGGCGAATGGAAGGATATTTCCCACCGTACGATTGCCATAGACAGACAAATGGGTACAGACCCTTACGGTAAGCCTGCTTGGGAATATACGTTTGACGGCAGTATCGAGGATATGGCTGACAGCCTGCGCACACAACTCTCTTTGGAAGTAGAGCAGCGTTTCGATCGTAAACTCTATGAAACCGGCATACCCATGACCGAGGAGGAATGGCAGGTACACATGGACAAGATGGTGCAAAAAGTACAAGAAAACATAAAAACGGAAGGAATACCTCAAGAACAGGAAATCAAGGATAAGGAGGAAAAGAAAGAGGACAAGGAAGATGAAAAAGAAGAAGAAAATACCTACAATTTGATGCCCGACAGCACCAAGAAGCAACTTCCCAAGCTCTATGCAACGGAAAAACAGCTCATTGGCGACCGCACGGCATACGCTCGCTATTTCTTTCCTATGGGAGCCTATACCGCTTATATGCTGGAATACGACCCCAAAGAACGCATCGGTTTTGGTGCCGTAACGATGGGCTACGGCTGGGAACTTGGGTATATGTCCCTTAAAGAAATGGAGGAAGTAAAGGTCAAAGGCTTGGGTATTGAGCGGGACTTATACTTCAAACCCACAAAGTTGCACGAGATTGCGGAACTGGAAGAGATTGTCAGAGAACAATACAC
>NZ_KB905276.1 GCF_000378745.1 Prevotella amnii DSM 23384 = JCM 14753 | reverse complement strand
GAATAGGATGAGCCGGGCGACCATTATTGCTGCAATACAAAGGAGAGAAAGCATTTTCAAAACGTTCCCAATTAATCTTATTACTAAGTTGAAAAAGGGGATGTTGATGACTAAGCATGTCCTCTAAAGAAGAGAACATAGAGAGCTGTTTGGATGTACGTTTAAGCATAAATATCTGCAAGAATTATAATGTAAAGGTACAAAAACTTGCAGATATTTGCAAATAATTTATAGCATAATATACTATGAATCAGATGAATATTAGGCTTTTAAGGGTGGACTAGTTATAGTCTTATATTTGAAAAAAGTATGCAAATGAAGCCTATAAAATATTATTGCTATTATCTTTTATACGAATAAAATAATTCTTATTCTGGAAAAGGTAGAAAGAAGCTGTACCATAAGGAAAATAGATAAGAAGCCACTTATTATATTTATGAAACAATGTAAAACGATATAATAAGGATTTTAAGTATGAAATGGTAATAGTTGTGTTATCTTCTCTTTCAAAGTAGAGAAGATAACACGTTCTTATTTAAGTTTGAATGAATTTTCAATTGCAGCCAATTCTGCTGTAAAGCTTTTGTCAATTTGTAAGCGATCTTCTATCTTAGTACAACTATGTATAACTGTGCTATGATCTCTACCTCCTACAAGCTTTCCTATGCGACAAGCAGGCATCTTCGTGTATTTCTGCGCCATATACATTGTTACTTGCCTAGCTATCACTATATCTTTTTTGCGTGACCTTGAGTTTACTGCAGCTTGAGTAACATTAAAATGATCGCAAACCTTTTCTAAAATATCATCTATAGTCAAAGGCTCATTATCTATTTTGACAGCTCTTTTTATAACTCTTTCTGCTAAATTCATATCCACTGCACTATTATAAACAACGCTATAAGCTAATAAAGAGTTAATAACACCTTGCAAATCACGCACACTACCATTAGCTGTTTGAGCAATGAATTGAATTACATCTTCAGGAATAATTAAGCCATCACGTTTTATTTTATTATGTAGAATATCTATGCATAGCTGGATATTAGGCTTCTCAAGCTCTGTAATTAGCCCTGCCTTAAATCGTGTCAATAATCGATCATTCATACCTCTTAAATCTACAGGAGGGCGATCTGAAGCTAAAATTATTCGTTTCCCATTCCTAGAAAGATGATTAAATATATGAAAGAAAGTATCTTGTGTCTTAGTAGCAGTCATCCATTCTTGAATATCATCTACAAGTAAAATATCAATAGTCTGATAAAAATGGATAAAATCATTAGTAGTATTAGTTCGAACAGAATTTGTATACTGCACTTGGAATAATCGTGCAGAAACATATAAAACTCGTTTCTGAGGATAAAGCTTTTTAATCTTTAATCCTATAGCATTTATTAAATGAGTCTTACCGCAACCTGAAGGACCATAAACAAAAAGAGGATTAAACTGATTTTTGTTAGGATGTTCAGCAATAGCTAAGCCTATAGTTAGAGGCATCTTATTGCTATCTCCCTCTACGTAATTATTAAAAGATTTATGAGGATCAAGTTGAGAATCAATATCAGGTAATACGCTATCTATAATAGTAGGCGATTGATTCCCTCTATCTGTGGTTCTTTTTGAATCTATTTGCTCAACACCTTCTGTTTGGAGTTCTTGTGTTAGGTGATGATCTTTATCAGTAATAACACTATAAGTAAGCATTACTCGCTCTCCAAAGACACGAGTAAGAACCTTTTTTAGAAGGTCAATGAAGTGCTCTTCCAAATATTCATATACAAACATACTAGGAACAAGCAATAATAAACATTTGGTAGCTGGCTGATATGATTTAAATACCAAGGGCTTAAACCAAGTGTTATATTGTTGTTCAGATACATTCTCTGATATAAGACAGAGACATTGTTCCCAAAGAGATTTTGGACTTACACTCATTAGTTATTCGCTATTTATCTAAATTCTTCTTATATAGTGAAAGGATAAAACTTTACTATAAATAAGATATTGCAAAGATAACGAAAAAAAAACAAAGGAAAAACTATTTATAAAATTACTCGTATCAATTATTATAGTAACTTGCTATATTTACGAGTATTAGCTATTTTAAAAAACTATGAAGAAGTCTTCCTTTTTATATATATCTAAATATCTGAAAGACAATATATTTTTTAGTTATTATACATTTTCTATATATATGGTGAAACATTTTATCAAAATCCTCTGAAGTACTTGATATACAAATATAATACGCATACTTTGATAAATATGAAACAACGGAAGTGTTATTTAGACTGTTTTTAAATATGTAAAACTTAAAAAGTATTATTGATTAAACATAATAAACAAATGGTAGACTATGAAAATCTTGTCTACCATTTATTACTTTCAAAAATATATTGTGAGTGTCCGCCTTTAGCAGTTTTATTATATTTGCTCAAAAGAATAATGTTTGTACTAAATGAAACAAAAATATTCTGATTAATCTGCACTTATGTGGACTCTTATAAAAAACTTACTATATAATTATAAATATAAAATTATACGTAAAAATATTTTATTTATCCTATTATTCCACGTAAACGATCTTCGAAAGCTGATAGGGCGGCCTTAGCACCTTCTCCCATTGCTATGATAATTTGTTTGTAAGGTACATTAGTAACATCTCCTGCGGCATAAACTCCAGGTATAGATGTACGACAATATTCATCTACCTTAATTTCATGTTTGGGTGTAAGTGGCAATTCTCCTTTAAAAGGGTCAGAGTTGGCAGCAAGTCCTATTTGAACAAATACTCCATCGAATGGATATTCTTTCTCTTTATCAGTAATACGATCTTTTACTCTTAAAGCCGTTAGCTTTGTATCGTTACCTATAACATTAGTAGTTTGCGAATTAGTGTAAATATCTATATTTTGCATTTTATGTGCTTTTTCCTGTAATACGTTATCAGCTCTAAGGGTTTCACCAAATTCGAAAACTGTTACATGTTTGCATATACCAGCAAGGTCAATGGCAGCTTCTAAACCTGAGTTACCTCCACCTATAACAGCTACATTCTTTCCTTTATAGAAAGGTCCATCGCAATGTTGGCAAAAGTGTACGCCATGTCCAATATATTTAGCTTCACCCTCAACTCCTAACTTACGCCAAGCAGCACCAGTTGCAATAATTACTACAGGAGCTTTGAAAACTTCGCCACCTTTTACAACTATTTGTTTTTGTATATCTTTTAGATTAATACTTGTAAGTTTACGATGCTCAAATATATCAACATCATAAGTTGTAAGATGTGTTTTTAAGTCGTTAGCAAGTTTAATTCCGTTTGTTTCAGGTACAGAAATTAAGTTCTGTATACTGGTAGTATCATTTACTTGTCCACCAATACGTTCAGCTACTACTGCCACTTTTAATCCTTTGCGAGCTGTATATATTGCTGCTGAAGCTCCTGCAGGACCACCACCAATAACAATTGTATCATATATTCTCTCTATAGGTTTTATATTTTCATCATCTTGAGTACCAACTTTATCCTCAAGCTCTTCAAGTAATATTCCGAGATCTCCTCTACCTATATGAAGAGTTTCATCATTTATATATACTGCAGGTACCCCCTGTATATTATAATCCGTAATTTCTTGTTGAAATAAGCCACCATCTATCATTTCATGTGAGATATTAGGATTAATTAGACTCATAAGGTTTAGAGCTTGTACTACTTCAGGGCAATTAGTACAGGTTAAAGAAACATAAGTCTTGATTTTTAATTTTCCTTTTAAAGACTTTATTCTACGTTGTATTGTTTCATCTGGGAAGTTTTTACCTTGTCCATCTGTGTTTAATATAGCTAGGAGTAAAGAGGTAAATTCATGCCCATTAGGAATTCCACGAAAAGTAATTCCTGTGGCTTTATCATTTTTATATAGTGTAAAATGAAGTTTAGCTCCAGTTTGTTCAATATATTCAACAGATAGCTTTTCGGAAGTAGAAGCAATGTCATTTAAGAAATCGTTTAATTCTTGTTTTTTAACATCGTTAGCATCTGTTGTAACTTTAAATGTAATTTTTGATTTTAAGGAAGCAAAAATATCTTTTACTTGTTCTATTATATTTTTATCTAACATTTTTTCTTTTAAGTATATATTGTTTAATTGGTTTGTTTATAAAATAAGAAAAGAGCCTTATACAAACATTTTAATTGGTTGTAAAAATGCTTTGCATAAGACTCCCACCTATTTATATAATATATTTGTATTGGAAAATATTATTATATTTTACCTACTAAATCTATGCTTGGTTTTAATGTTTCTGATCCTTCGTTCCATTTAGCAGGGCAAACTTCACCAGGATGAGAAGCTACGAATTGTGCAGCTTTAATCTTACGAACTAACTCGTCAGCATTACGTCCTACACTGTTATCTTGTATTTCCATTAGTTTAACAAGGCCTTCTGGATCTACGACAAAAGTTCCACGGTAAGCTACGCCTTCATCTTCTTTAAACACACCAAAACCTTTTGCTAATACTGCCAATGGATCAGCAAGCATAGTGTATTTAATTTGTTTTATACTATCAGAGGTGTCAAACCAAGCTTTATGTACGAAATGTGTATCGCAACTTACAGAAAACACTTCTACTCCCATTTTCTGAAGTTCCTCATATTTATGTGAAAGATCGACTAATTCTGTTGGACAAACAAAAGTAAAATCGGCAGGATAAAAGAAAAATACAGCCCATTTACCTTTTACATCTTCATTAGAAACTGTTTTAAATTCACCATTTTGGAAAGCCTGAACCTTAAATTCTGGCATTTGTGTGTTAATAATTGTTTGCATATCTATATTCGTTTTATTATGATTTTAATTTTCTTATTGCAAAGGTATGTATATTATAACACACAAACAACAGAAAATATTTATGATGTGATAGATTAAATCTATAATGATAACTAACTTGTTAATATTCAGCTTTATATATGAAACTTATTAATTTATTTTTTTTTATTTTGATATATTATGAATTAAAATAGGTAACTTTGTATGAAGAAATATAAAGGAGGATTTAGCTAATGACACTACAACAATTAGAATATGTAATGGCTGTGTACCGCCATAAACATTTTGCGCGGGCTGCTGAACATTGTAAGGTAACACAACCAACACTTAGCTCTATGATACAAAAGTTAGAAGAAGAACTTAGTGTGAAGATTTTTGATAGACGTAGACAACCCATTTTACCTACACCGATAGGATTGATTATTATAGAGCATGCGTGGAGCGTGTTGGTACGTGTGAAACGTTTAAAGGAGAAAGTAGAAGAAGAAAAGTTATCTTTAAATGGTACTTTTTATCTTGCTGTTTTGCCTACTATAGCGCCATATCTTATTCCACGCTTTCTTCCACAATTAATGAATGATTATCCTAATATGGATATTCGTGTAACTGAATTGAAAACAGATGATATGCGACAAGCTATAACTCATGGTGATATTGATGCTGGAATTTTAGCTAATATAGAAGGGTTAGGTGATTTTGAAACAGCGCATCTTTATAATGAAAAATTCTATGTATATGTTTCTAAAAATGATGAATTATTTGATAAAAAAGCTATACGTACGGTAGACTTAAGAGGTGAATATCTTTGGTTATTAGATGAGGGGCATTGTTTTAGAGATCAGTTGATGAAATTCTGTTCATTAAAATCGGCTGCTAATAGTAAAAGAGCATATAATTTAGGGAGTATTGAGACTTTTATGCGTATTGTAGAAAGTGGAAAAGGAGTTACATTTATTCCCGAATTGGCTATTTCACAACTTACAGAAGAACAAAGTAAATTAGTCCGTCCTTTTGCTCATCCTATACCTTCACGTGAGATAATTATGATGACAGGTAAAAGTTTTGTACGTAATACATTACTTCAGTTTCTTATATCTACTATTCAAAATGCATTGCCACAAGAAATGATAATATCACATAATATAAAAAAGAATAATGTAGTGAAGATATAAAACACTAAAGGTTAGTTTCGTAACTATAGTATAAGGTAAATATAATATCTCTATCTTGAAAGCTTTGTTTTATGGTAAATTAATTTGATTATAGTTAAGGTGAATTTATATAACTATAGTAAACATAAAATAGAAATCTTATAAATATCTGAGTAAAGCATATTTTTATTATTTTATTATATAACTTTTAATAAAGTTCTCGCCTAATTTCACACCTTCATTATATAATGTTTCGAGTTTTATAGTATTCTTTTCTATTCGTCCTACTTCAACGGGTTTTTGAGGACGAATAACAATAATTTTGCCAGAATCTTCTAATTGTTCTACTAACTCTAATTGTTCATTATAGACTTTTATTCGCTGACTTAATGCTTCACGTAAGTGTGGATAATTTCTATATATAAAATTTGGAATTTTTATATCATGCCCAGTAGCTCGCCATCCTTTATTGCGTGTACATATAACAACATTTGTGTCATGCCCTTTACTGATAGAGCGTTTAATAGGGATAGAGTCTATGATGCCACCATCTAACATAGGAACACCATCTACATAAATTATTTTACTAACAAAAGGCAAACTTGATGAAGCTTGTGCTAATTTGTTAAGGCGTTTTATATTTCCATCTGTTTCAGTTAAGTATTCTGCTTTACCAGATATGCAGTTTGTTGTAACAAATTCAAATGAAAATCCATGATTGATATTGTAAAAATATTCAGTATAGTCGAAAGGAATAAGCTCGAAAGGAAATTTCTCATATAATAATTTTGTGTCAAAAATACAACCTTGAGTTATCAAATGGCGTAATCCTATGTAATTGTATTTTGTTAGCAACTCAATGTTTGATATCCTTGAACGACATGGTTGCCTGCTAATATATGAAACTCCGTTACAAGCACCTGCTGATACAGCTACAACATAGTGAAACCAAAGATCATGCATCATAAATGCATCTAAAACTCCAGATGTAAAAACACCTCTCATTCCACCACCCTCAAGGACGAGTCCTGTATTATTATTTATTTGCATAAAGTTTATAAAAATCTAATAGCAAAGTTACATAATTAAAATGAAATTACTTATCTTTGCAGCATAATCAATATTCCATAAAGTTAATATATGTTTAGCAAAGATACTTATATAAATAGACGTAATGAGCTAAAAAAGCTTGTTAAGAGTGGTATCATTATCTTATTCGGGAATAATGAATCGCCTGTAAATTTTCCTGCTAATGGATATTATCCATTTCGTCAAGATTCTTCGTTTCTATATTATTTTGGACAGAAAAGAGAAGGATTAGTAGGTGTTATTGATATTGACAATAATAAGGAATTGTTAATAGGTAATGATATAGAAATAGAAGATATAGTTTGGTTTGGTAGTGTTAATTCTGTAAAGGATATGGCAGAAGCCGTTGGTGTCGCTTCTACAGCATCGATGAAAGAGTTGGATTCTATTTGTCGTGATGCCGTACGTTTACATCGTAAGATACATTTCTTACCTCCTTATCGAGCAGATATTAAGATTCAAATTTTTGATCTTTTGGGTATCCATCCTACTAAGCAAAAAGAATCTTCAAGTTTAGATCTTATAAAGGCTGTTGTAAAAATGCGTTCTGTAAAAAGTAATGAAGAGATAGCAGAATTGGAACGTGCGGCTATTATAGGATATAATATGCATACTACAGCAATGCGTCTTACAAAGGCTGGTCTTACGGAAAAGTTTGTTGCAGGTCATGTAGATGGTGTAGCTAATTCTTTAGGTTCGATGGTATCATTTCCTACTATTTTTACACAACATGGAGAGATTATGCATGGTAATCCATCAATGAATGTTTTAGAAGATGGTAGGCTTGTTTTATGCGACTGTGGTGGTGAAACTATGGAACATTATTGTTCAGATAACACTCGAACATTTCCTGTTAATGGAAAGTTTACACAAAGACAATTAGATATTTATAAAATAGTAGAGGAGTGTCATGATTCTGTATTAAACATAGCTAAGCCAGGTGTAAAATATAAAGATGTTCACTTTGCTGTATGCCATATCATTTTTGATAGAATGAAAGAATTAGGCTTAGCAAAAGGTAATACCGATGAAGCTGTTGCTGCTGGTGCCCATGCCTTATTTTTACCTCACGGGTTGGGACATATGATGGGTATGGATGTTCATGATATGGAAGCTCTTGACCAAATAAATGTAGGCTTTGATGAAGAAACAAGACCAAATTTAGAACAATTTGGAACTAATGCTTTACGCATGGGCCGTCGTTTAGAAGAAGGATTTGTAGTAACCGATGAGCCTGGTATTTATTTTATTCCAGACCTTATAGATAATTGGAAAATAAATAAGCATTGTGCAGATTTTCTGAATTTTGATAAAATAAGTATGTATAAAGATTTTGGAGGGATTAGAATAGAAGATGATATTTTAATAACTCAAACAGGTTGTCGATTTATAGGTAAAAACATAATACCTTATAAGCCTAAAGATATAGAGGAATATATGGCTTCTAATAAGGAGTAAACTTATTATAGACAAAAGAAAGAGTAAAGAATATCATTTTAATATAAAATTATCAATTAATTAAAAATAGGAATAATATAAGATTATGAATAAAATTATTACATTAACAGTAGCTACTCTCATAACGACTTCAGTATGTGCTGCTACTAATCAAACAGAAAAAGCAAAGGCTAATAAGCCTGTATTTACAGTAGTAAAGGAAAATCCGATTACAAGTATTAAAGACCAACACCGCTCTGGAACTTGTTGGGATTATTCTACATTAAGTTTCTTTGAAGCTGAAATTTTAAGGAAGACGGGTAAAACTTACGATTTATGTGAAAGTTTTGTCGCTAACAAAAACTATATGGATCGTGCAAAAACTGTAGTTCGTATGCATGGTGATGCTCAATTCTCACAAGGAGGTTCGGCTTATGATGTACTTTACGTTCTTAAGAATTATGGTATTTGCCCACAAGATGCAATGCCTTTCCCAGGTTCGTTAACAGGTGATTCTCTTTTTAATTTTAATGAATTCTTTTCTGTTATGGAGCCATACGTTAATGCTGTAGCTAAGAGTAAAGCTCCTAAAATATCTAATCAATGGAAGCAAGGTTTGCAGGCTATTTTAGATGCTTATTTAGGTAAATGTCCAGATAGTTTTACTTATAAAGGGAAAAGTTATACTCCAAAGACTTTTGCTGAGAGTTTAGGGCTAAACTGGAATGATTATGAAACATTTACATCATATACTCATCATCCATTCTATACTACTTTTCCTGTTGAAGTGCAAGACAACTGGCGTCAACCAGGCTCTTGGAACTTACCTTTAGATGAGCTTATGAAGATTATTGATAATGCTATCATGAAAGGTTATACTATAGCATGGGGTGGTGATGTTAGTGAAATAGGTTTCACACGTACAGGCTTAGCTTATATGGTTGATGGTAAGAAAATAGAAAGTAATAAAGGTAGTGATATGGCTCATTGGTTAGGTCTTTCTGTAGCTAAGAAGAAGAATATAATAGATTCTCTTGGTGTGAATGTTCCAGAGATAAAAGCTACTCAAGAGCAGCGACAAGCACGTTTTGATGGTTGGGAACTAACAGATGATCACGGCATGGTTATATTTGGTATAGCTAAAGACCAAAATGGTAAAGAGTATTATATGGTTAAAAATTCTTGGGGAAAAACAGGAACTTATAATGGTATTTGGTATATGACAAAAAATTTCATTGCAGCAAATACAATGGATTTTATGGTTAATAAAAATGCTGTACCAAAAGATATTCGTAAAAAGTTAGGAATATAAATATTGTAATAATAATAGAAGATATAAAAAGCGTAAATCTTAATTGATTTACGCTTTTTTTTGTAACTTTACACCTTAAAAAATAATAAAGATGCACTTTAAATGGAAATATATTCCCCCAACGCAGCAAGAAGAGATTGCTGCAAAGGAATTAGGAGAGAAGCTAAGTATGAGTCCTGTTCTTTCCCTTATTCTTATTAGACGTGGTATTACTACAGAAAGTGCAGCTAAACGTTTCTTTCATCCTCAGTTGTCTGACCTAATAAATCCTTTCTTAATGAAAGATATGGATTTAGCTGTAGATAGATTAAATGATGCTATGGGACATAAAGAGCGTATTCTTGTCTATGGAGATTATGATGTAGATGGGTGTACTTCTGTAGCTTTAGTCTATAAATTTTTACGTCAATACTATTCCAATATCGATTACTACATACCTAACCGCTATAATGAAGGTTATGGTGTAAGTAAAAAAGGCATTTCTTTTGCTAAAGAAACTGGGGTTAAACTAATAATTATATTAGATTGTGGTATTAAGGCTTTAGAAGAGATTGCTTATGCAAAAGAATTAGGTATTGATTTTATAATTTGCGATCATCATGTTCCTGATGAGAAAATGCCTCCTGCTGTTGCTATTCTTAATCCTAAGCGTAAAGATGATACTTATCCTTTTAAACATCTTTGTGGGTGTGGTGTTGGTTTTAAATTTATGCAAGCTTTTGCTAAAAACAATAATATTCCTTTTTCAAGACTTGTTCCATTACTCGATTTCTGTGCAGTAAGTATAGCATCCGATTTGGTACCTGTAATAGATGAAAATAGAATATTAGCATATCATGGGTTGAGGCAGTTAAATAAAAATCCCAGTTTAGGGCTTAAAGCTATTATTGATACTTGCGGATTGTCAGGTCGTGAACTTGAGATGAGCGATATTATTTTTAAGATAGGTCCTCGTATAAATGCCAGTGGGCGCATGGAAACAGGTAAAGAGAGTGTAGATTTATTAGTAGAACGCGACTTTGCAGAAGCGGTAAAGGCAGCTAAACATATAGATGAATATAACGAACAACGGAAAGGTGTAGATAGGCAAATGACCGAAGAAGCTAATAAAATAGTGGAACGATTAGAAAATCAAAAACACCAATCAAGCATTTTCTTATATGATGAGCATTGGAAAAAAGGTATAGTTGGTATTGTTGCCTCACGGCTAACAGAAATTTATTTCCGTCCTACGATAGTTCTCACTAAAGATGGAGAATATGCGACCGGGTCTGCACGTAGTGTTGCAGGATTTGATATTTATGAAGCTATAAAGAGCTGTCGTGATTTATTAATTAACTTTGGAGGTCATACTTATGCAGCAGGGGTAACTTTAAAATGGTCTAAAGTAAAAGAATTTCGTAAACGTCTTCAGCTTTTTGTGGAAAAACATATTCAGCCTCACCAGCAAGAACCTATTTTAAATGTAGATGCAATAATTGATTTTAAAGATATTACAAAGAAAATGCATAATGATTTAAAGCGTTTTTCTCCTTTTGGTCCTAATAATTCTAAACCTATCTTTTCTACAGAAAAAGTGTATGATTTTGGTACAAGCAAAGTAGTTGGTAGAGAGCAGGAACATATAAAGCTGGAGCTTGTAGATTCTAAATCGAATAATGTTATGAATGGTATTGCTTTTGGACAAAGTGCAGCTGCAAGGTATATAAAGTCAAAGCGTTCTTTCGACATAGCATTTACTATAGAGGATAATATTTTTAAACATAATTTGGTGCAATTGCAAATAGAAGATATCCATCAAACGGAAAACGAATAATAAATCTTTTCTCTTTATTATTTTTTAAGCAAAAATACCCATGAGCTATAAAGATATTCTAAAAAAGTATTGGGGGTATGACGATTTTCGTGGCATACAACAGAATATTATAGAAAGTATAGGTGAAGGTAGGGATACATTAGGCTTGATGCCTACAGGAGGAGGAAAGTCTATTACTTTTCAAGTGCCTGCTTTAGCAAAAGATGGTGTATGTATTGTTATTACGCCACTTATAGCTTTAATGAAAGATCAGGTAGATCACCTAAAGAAAAAAGGCATACAAGCTGCTGCTATATATTCTGGTATGAGTAGAAATGAAATTGTTTCGACCTTAGAAAATTGTATCTTTGGCGGTATTAAATTGCTCTATATATCCCCTGAACGTATTTGTTCTGACATTTTTCAGACAAAGTTAAAACGTATTAATGTTAGTTTTATTACAGTAGATGAAGCCCACTGTATTAGTCAGTGGGGATATGATTTTCGTCCTTCTTATCTTGCTATTGCAGATATAAGGAGGCAACTTCCTAACATTCCTATTCTTGCTCTTACTGCAACTGCTACTTCAGAGGTTATAGATGATATTCAAGACCAACTTCTTTTCGCAAAAAGAAATGTGTTCAGAATGAGTTTTGAACGTAAAAATTTGGCATATATTGTGCGTAGGGCAGATGATAAATACTCTGAAATGATACATATATTAAAAGCTATACCTAAAGCTGCTATTGTTTATTGTAGAAGCAGAAAGCGTACAAAGGAAGCTGCAGAGCTACTTGTTAAGAGCGGAATATCAGCAACATGGTATCATGCAGGGTTAGAAAATACTGTTAAAGATCAGCGCCAGAAAGAATGGCAAGCCGATAAAACACGTGTAATTGTTGCTACAAATGCTTTCGGAATGGGTATAGATAAACCAGATGTAAGGGTAGTGATTCATATTGATTGTCCAAGTTCGATAGAAGCTTATTTCCAAGAAGCAGGTAGAGCTGGTAGAGATGGGAAAAAATCTTATGCAGTGCTGCTTTATAATGGTCATGATAGAGCAAAACTTACTAATAGGATAGAAGAAACTTTTCCACCTAAAGAGTATATTAGGCAAGTGTATGATCATTTGTCTTATTTCTTTCAGGTAGGTATAGGAAGTGGCAAAGGGTATACTTTTGAATTTCCTATAGATAAGTTTAGTTTCAATTTTAAGCATTTCCCCACACGTGTAAATTCAGCATTACAAATAATTCATCGTGCTGGTTATATTAAGTATGAACCTAATCCCAATAATATAGCACGTGTTCATTTTCTTCTTAACCGTGATGATTTATATCGGTTAGATTCTCTTTCTAAAAATGAAAATAGTGTGGTTACAGCACTTTTACGGTCTTATGGAGGATTGTTTTCAGACTATGGTTTCGTTGATGAAAGTTGGATTGCTCAGCAAGCAGGATTAGATGTGAATAAAACCTATATGGCTTTAATAGATTTAAGTAAAAAGCGCATTATAAGTTTCATACCACGTCATAAAGTGCCACTTGTTACCTATTTATATGATAGAATAGATGGAGATGATATAGAGTTGTCTGAACAGGTATATGATATTAGGAAAGAAGAGTTTACAAAACGCATCAAAGCAGTAATATCTTATGCAGAAGAAGATAGTATTTGTCGTAGCAGACAGTTACTTCGTTATTTTAGTGAAACAAAAACGTCAGATTGCAATCAGTGTGATGTTTGCCTTTCTAATGTTCATAAACAAGATAAAATAAAATCATCTAATATAAGAAATAAGATAATGGTCTTGCTAAGTGATAGGAAACAGCATCTCATAACAGAAATAAAAGCAATATTTAATGATGAGGTTACTACTTTAAATATAATAGAAGAAATGCTTGCAGAAGAAAAGATAATAATAGATGGAGAGATGATAAGCATGAATATTTAAGCGATAGGCAGATGTGTTTCTTTTATATAAAAGTTTCTGTTTACTTATATATAGTATGAAAATATTTATAGAATAAGTTGTAAGTTTTGTAAAGTGTAGAAACTTTTAGATTGATATATTTTTGTAAATTTGCAAAAAAGGGACAAAGATGAAACAGATAAATTGGGGTTTTATAGGTTGTGGTGAGGTAACTGAGCAGAAATCAGGTCCAGCTTTTAATTTAGTAGCAGGCTCACATGTAGTAGCAGTGTTTAGCAGAAGTGAACAGAACGCTCGGCGATATGCAGAAAAACATAATATACAGAAATGGTATACCGATGCTCAGGCATTAGTAGAGGATCCCGATGTTAATGCTATTTACATAGCAACACCTCCTTCGTCTCATGCCACATTTGCTATAATGGCTATGCAGTCTGGTAAGCCTTGCTATATAGAGAAACCATTGGCATCTTCGTATGATGATTGTGTGCGCATAAATCGTATATCTGAGCAGACTGGAGTAGATTGTTTTGTGGCATATTATCGTCGTTATTTACCTTATTTTCAAAAGGTAAAACAGATGATAAGAGAAGGCGCGGTAGGTAAAGTGCTTACTATTCAGATACGTTTTGCAGTACCACCACGCGATCTTGATTATACACAAAAAGGAGAGCTGCCTTGGCGTTTACAATCTAACATATCAGGTGGAGGTTATTTTTATGATCTTGCTCCTCACCAGCTCGATTTGTTACAAGATATGTTTGGAGTTATTGTAAAAGCTCATGGATATACAGCCAATAGGCGAGGTTTATATGAAGGAGTAGAGGATACTGTAAATGCAGTATTTCGTTTTGATAATGGGCTTACAGCAAGTGGCGCATGGTGTTTTGCTGCACACGAGAGTGCTCGCGAAGATAGGGTAGAGATATTTGGTGAAAAGGGTAGATTAGCTTTTTCTATTTATACATATGATCCTATTCGCTTACATACTAGTACAGGTATAAAAAAAATAGAAATAGAAAATCCTGCTTATGTGCAACTTCCTATTATAAAAGCTGTTATAGAAGATATGCAAGGGATAGGTGTGTGTAAGTGTAATAGTGTTAGTGCTACTCCCACAAATTGGGTCATGGATAGAGTTTTAGGCAAGATTTAAAAGATAAAGATAAAATATTTATTATAAATTCTTTTTTAATATTAATGGTATTGTTTTGCGAATAGTGTTATCATACCTTATGTTGCTTATTTTTGCACAATCCTCTTTTGCTATTAAAATAGATAAAGGGGTTAGTGCTGATTTGTATAAAGATACAGTGAAATGGATGCGAGTAGATACTACTTCTATATGGTATCAGCGACAAATAAATAAGGCGAGAAAAGTAGTATGTGGTTTTAATAAGATAGATACTACATATATAGAACCACAGAGGTATAACTTTACAGTGATGTTACAAAACACTAATACATATGAGCATTATAGAATTAGTAGTTCTTCTAATCAAAGTATTTCGCTTTCTCCTAGTGCAAGCATAAAGGTAGGTCCTTATTTTGGGTGGAGATGGATGTTTTTAGGATATACTATCGACGTGCGTCATTTTAGTTTGTTTAGCAGTAGCAAAGTGCAGAAGCAAGAGTACGATCTTAGTCTATACAGCTCTATGATAGGGATAGATTTATATTATCGCAATACAGGTAGTAATTTTAAAATTCGTCATCTTAATTTAGGTGAGTATATTAATACAGATGTTTTGCACGGTGTAGATTTTGGAGGACTGTCTTCTAGCATATATGGTATTAATCTTTATTATATATTCAATTATCACTATTTTTCTTATCCTGCTGCGTTTAGTCAAAGTACGGTACAACGTCGCTCTGCTGGTAGTCCTCTTATAGGTTTTGGATATACTATACATAAATTATCAGTATCTTGGGACGAATTAAATACGCTAATCCATAATTATTTGCAATATAATTACCCTACAGCAAGGCTTGATAGTACAATCATGTTTAAGCAGCTAAAATATAAGGATATATCTATAAGTGGAGGATATGCTTATAATTGGGTGTTTAAAAAGAATTGTCTTTTAGCAGTTTCTTTGTCTTTAGCTTTAGGATATAAAGCAAGTTCTGGAGAATTAAAAAAAGAGTATAGTATTGGTAATTTCAATTTAGAGAATATTAATATTGACGGCATAGGGCGCTTTGGATTAGTATATAATAATAGTAAATGGTATGCGGGTATGAGTGCTATTTTTCATACTTATAATTATAGAAAAGAAAATTTTTCAACAAACAATTCCTTTGGTAATGTAAATATATATGTAGGGATAAATTTTGGCAGAAGGAAAGTATTAAAAAGTAAAGATAAATAAGTCTTTAATATAATGTGCGCATGTTTTATTTTAATAGGAATAACCATTACTTGTTATAATAGAAGCATGTATGTTTTATATTAAAAACTATATTTGCTTACCCTGAAAAAGAAATCTTTATAAAACATTTTTAATCTATTTTTCGTACAAAAATAGATTAAAAATAAAACAAAAATAGATTATTTTTGTTTTTTAATACTCATCTTTTATTAATAAAAATGTAGTTTTTAGTATTTTAAAAGTTATCTTTTACTATGTATATGACTTATATGCTTAATATAGAGACTTAATTTATTTTGCTGAAGTCTATAAATTTTAGTTTTATACGAGTAGTTTGCGAACTTATATTTTTTAGTTTATATGTTTAGGAACTTTATAAACTTTTCATCTAAAGATTATATAGTAGAAGTGGATATATAAATGTGAATAGTGTTGTGTACTTATATTATAATAGCATTTAAAGGTTTATAGTATTTGCATAGATGAATATTGTTAGTTTTATTTTAGAAATATGTAATATAAAAAATATAGTAACGAACTTGTATAAGCATATATAGGTATTTCCTTTTATTAACCTTTACAATCCAATATATTTTGTTTTTAAAATAAAAAAATCAAGCAACGAAAATATAAAGATGTGTAGATTCGTAGCAAAATGTTTACGCTTTAGAATTTAAAACACAAAATGTAGATAATTATATACATTCTAAAACTGCATACTTTTCCATATACGAAACTGTAATATAACTACTTATATATTAGCCTGTTAATACTTTTGAATAAAGATGTGCTAAAGGTTCTAAGCGTGCCTCTTTAATAAATATAGCATAATTAAAAGTATTTATAGGTTTATAGGAGAGTATAAATAACTGATAATCATTTTATAGTAAAGTTTAATTAAATAATAAAAGGGACTCTTCTTTTCGGTGTTTTATTTACAAAGGTGAATAAAAGGGTAAGTGTCTATTTTGTGTTTACGTTTTAAAACGTAGACGGAATTATTATAGGTTTTTATTTTTAAATTTAAATGAATTTTATTTTGTAGTTTTCTTTTTTATATTTACCTTTGTAGATATGATATATAAAGAAAGGTTTACTTATAGATTATTAAAGATTTTATTATGAAGGATAGAATAAAACTACTTATGGAATTTGAAAAAATGACTCAGCAAGACTTTGCTAACTTTATAGGAATATCTCCTGGTGCTTTAAGTAGCATTTTTAGTGGGCGAACTAAGCCAACACTTAATACTGTAGAAGCTATACACAGTAAATATCCTGAAATTAATCTTGATTGGTTAATGTTTGGAAAAGGTGAAATGTTTTTAAATGCTAATGGTTCAAGAAAAACTAATAAGTCTTGTTATAATAATAATCCTGTATTACCTTTTGATAATTTAGATGTAGATAATTTTGCAGAACAAGATACAAAACCTTCGCCAAAAGGTAATTTAGAAAATGTGCATAAAGAAATTAAATATATTGATAAGCCAGCACGTAAAATTAAAGAAATTAGAGTGTTTTTTGATGATCAGACGTGGGAGACTTTTTCTCCAAAAGATGATTAGTTTGACAGTAGGAAGCGATTGTTCAAGTTTGTTTATAATCAGCTTTTGATAAATTGATATAAGGTAGTAATTCTATTCCTGTTGTATAAAGAAAAGAAAAAGAAGGCTAAAAGATAACCTTCTTTTTTCTTATTAAAGCCGATTTATATATTTAAAAAATCTTGTAGCTTTAAAGTATCAATAATATCTTTTGATAAAGATTCATTATCAGATTTAGTGTATCGTACATCTGTAAATACTTGTGCAAGTGTTTCTTTATGATTGATTTCTACAAATTTTTTATTTTCAGTTTTTTCTTCTTTGTCATAATAAAAATGATCAATACGCTTAGGAGAATAATCTGTATAAGTTTCCTCATGTATTATACCTTCTAAAGGTAAGCGTTCGCATTGTTTTGGATTTTCATCAGGATAGCCAAGGGTTATGGTAGCTATAGGAAACACAAGGCGAGGTAGTTTAAGAATGTCTATAATAAGTTTTGGTTGATATATTGTTGTTCCTAAGAAACAAGTACCAAGCCCATTTGCCTCTGCGAGATTACAAAAAGTTTGGCAATATAGAAGAGTATCTGTTGAGGCATTAAGGAAAGATAGAAAATTATTATAACCAGGTGTAGCTTTGCGGTTTAAAGCCCATTGAGTAGTGCGATTAAAGTCGGCACAAAATGTAAGCACAACAGGTGCTTCTGTTATCATAGGTTGATTAAAGTGAGCTGGTGCTAATGCAGCTTTCTTTTCAGGATCACGAGTAATAACTACTGAGTAAAGCTGTAGATTCCCCATAGTAGGAGTATGCATTGCATCGCTGAGTAATTGCTTTAAAAAGTCAATAGGAACTTCTCTATTAGAATATTTTCGAATAGTTTTTCGTTGAGTAATTGTTTTCATTTTTGGAAATTTTAATATTGCAAAGGTATATAAAAGTTTTCTATTTTGGATAACTATTAGTAACTTCGCAACCATTAAGATGAAATAAATACCGATAATGGAAACCTGTAAAATATATTCTTACGAAGAAGTTTTAGAGTCAGCTTTAAATTATTTTGGAAATGATGAAATTGCTGCCAAGGTGTGGATAGATAATTATGCACTTAAGGATAGCTTAGGTAATTTATATGAAAAAAGTCCAGAAGATATGCATTGGCGTATAGCTAATGAAGTGGCGCGTATAGAAAAGAGATATGTTAATCCTATCAATGCTGCAAAAGTCTTTGAAGTGTTGGATCATTTTCGTTATATTGTCCCTTCAGGAAGTTCAATGGTTGGTATTGGTAATAAATATTTGTTGAGCTCTTTGGCTAATTGTTTTGTAATAGGTTCAGCAGAAGATGTACATTCTTATGGTACAATTATGCATATAGACGAGGAGCAGGTGCAGTTGATGAAGCGTAGCGGCATTGTAGGACATGATTTAAGTTATATTCGTCCTAAGGGTTCTTCTATAAAAGATTCTAAACTTATTTCTACAGGTATATTACCTTTTATGGAACGTTATTTTAACAGTATGCGTGAAGTAGTACAAGGTGGGCATAGTGGAGCTTTAATGTTATCGGTGAATATAAAGCATCCAGATGTAGAGTCTTTAATAGATGTAAATATTAAAAAGGCTAAAGATAATAGTGCTAATATATCAGTAAAAATTACGGATGAATTTATGAAGGCTGTTATTAATGAAGAATCATATATTCAGCAGTTTCCTATTATATCTACTAAGCCTATATTTACTAAAGAAATATATGCAAAGCATCTTTTTGAAAAAATATTATATAAAGCATATCATGATGCAGAGCCGACTGTGTTGTTTTGGGATAATATTTTAAAGGATAGTCTTTCCGATTGTTATGCAGACTTAGGTTTTCAAACAATATCTATAACCCCTTATTATAAAATCCCATTAAGTCCTTATGATAGTTGTCATTTGTTATCATTAAATCTTTATTCCTATGTAATAGATCCATTTACTAAAGAGGCTCGTTTCGATTTTGATAAGTTTGCAGAGCATGTTCAGATAGCTCAGCGTGTTTTAGATGATATTGTAGATCTTGAGTTGGAAAAAATAGATCTCATTTTATCCAATATAGAAAAGGCTTCGGTAAGTAAAGAAATAAAGGAAACGGAGTATAATTTATGGAAAAAGATTAAAGAAAAGAGTGCTATGGGACGTCGTATAGGAATAGGCGTTACTGCTGAAGGTGATATGTTTGCAGCTATGGGGTTATGTTATGGAACTCAGGAATCTATTGATTTTTCTGTTAAAGTGCATAAAGTAATGGCATTGAATGCTTATCGTTCTTCGGTAAACATGGCAAAGGAGCGTGGTAGCTTTGCTATTTATGATGCAATTCGTGAGAAGAACAATCCTTTTATTTTACGTCTTAAGCGAGAAGATGAGCAATTGTTCAATGACATGGAGAGGTATGGTCGTCGTAATATAGCTTGCTTAGCGATAGCTTCTATAAAAACAGTTTCGTTAATGACTCAGACAACATCTGGTATAGAACCAAAATATATACCAGTATATAAGCATCGTGATAATGACAAAATAAATAGTTATAACAAAAACACTAATACAAATACAGATTTAGCATACGAATTAGATAATTCGTTTAGGGAACATATTATTTATCATAGTAAGTTCTTAACATGGATGAAAGTAAATGGTATAGAACCTACAAAAAAATATTCTCAAGAAGAAATAGATGATTTGATAAAACGTTCTCCTTATTATATGACTACTGCAAATTATGAGAGTTTGTCTATGATAATACATATGCAGGGAGCTATTGAGAAATGGACAGATCAATCTGTTTCTGTTACTATAAATATGCCAAGTAGTATTGATGAAGAATCAATAAGCAAACTTTATTTCGAGGCATGGAGGTGTGGGTGCAAAGGTTGTAGTATTATTTCCCATAAAGGATTGTTTGCAGATATGAAGACCTATTTATTAAAAGATAATGATAACAAGGATAATGTAAAAAGAGTTGATAAACAAATTAACTTATATGAAGAAAACCATGACATGCCTTTTCAGCGTCCTGAAGTAGTAGAACATCGCCCAAAAGAATTAGATTGTGATGTAGTTCGCTTTCAGAATAATAAAGAGAAATGGGTAGCATTTGTTGGTTTACTTAATGGTTATCCATATGAAATCTTTACAGGTTTGCAAGATGATGAAGAAGGAATAGCATTACCTAAAAGTGTAACAAAAGGTAAAATTATTAAGCAAACAGAAGAAAATGGGCAGCATCGTTATGATTTCCAGTTTGAGAATAAACGTGGTTATAAGACAACAGTAGAAGGGTTATCAGAGAAATTTAATCCAGAATATTGGAATTATGCTAAACTTATTTCAGGTGTGCTGCGTTATCGTATGCCAATAGAGCATGTTATGCGTTTAGTAGCTTCATTACAACTAAAAGATGAAAGTATAAATACTTGGAAAAATGGTGTAGAGCGGGCTTTAAAGAAATATTTAGTAGATGGGACTAAGGTTAATGGTTTGAAGTGTCCTATTTGTGGAGAAGAATCTTTGATTTATCAAGGTGGTAATCTTATTTGTAAACACTGTGGTGCATCAAGAGGTATATAATATTTTAAAAATTAGTAATGGAAATGATCACACTCTTAAAATATATATTCTATTGAAATATAAATTAAATTTAGAATTATTATTATTTCTAATTTCAAAATACCATTTATTTCAAATAAAATAATGCTTTTAACATCTTCTTTTATTTATATTCATCATCTTAAGATTCATTCTTATATAGGGGTTTCAGAACAAGAAAAAATGGTGGGAAACGATTACATAGTAGATTTAAAGATAAAGAGAAATATTATAAAAGCTATTATGTCAGATGACGTAAAAGACACAATAAACTATGCTTCTGTATATGAGGTTATAAAGAAAACTATGTCATATTCATGTAACTTGTTGGAGTATGCTGCTGGTAGAATAGGGGAATCTTTGTTTGAGCAATTTCCTCAGATAGAAGCTATAACCATCTTGTTAACAAAAAAAAATCCACCTATGGAGGCAGATTGTTATGGTGCAAGTGTAGAATTACACTTAATGAATGAGAAAAATATTACAAAAAATATAGCTTTATCTAAAAAGAGGTAAGTTATATTTCTATAAACGTGACTGTATGAATAAGAAAATTTTATTATTATTTGCTTTCATTTTTTATTTGACTATTAATAGTTTAGCAAAGACAGGAGATAAGTTTACACTTGTGATAGATCCAGGACATGGAGGACATGATGCTGGAGCTTTGGGAACGTTTTCAAAAGAGAAGGATATCAATTTGAATGTATCTTTAGCTTTTGGAAAATATGTAGAGCAGTACATGAAAGATGTAAATGTTATCTATACCCGTAAAACAGATGTGTTTATCCCTTTGCATACTAGAGCGGATATTGCTAATAAAGCAAAAGCCGATTTGTTTATATCTATTCATACTAACTCTGTTGCTCCTGGGCATTATGCTAAGGGCTTTCAGGTGTATACTTTAGGTATGCATCGCGCTAAGGATAATCTTGATGTAGCTATGCGAGAGAACTCTGTAATTTCTATGGAATCGGATTACAAACAAACATATGAAGGTTTTAATCCAAATTCTTCAGAAAGTTATATTATGTTTGAATTTATGCAAAATGCAAATATGGAGAAAAGTGTAGAGCTAGCTCGATTAATACAAAGTAATGTTTGTTCAACTGCAGGCAGGATAGATAAAGGTGTTCATCAAGCAGGATTTCTAGTTTTAAGAGAAAGTTCTATGCCAAGCTGTTTGATAGAGTTAGGATTTATTACAGCTCCAGATGAAGAAGAATTCTTAAATTCTCAAGCGGGTATAAATGCTATGGCTAATGGTATTTATCGTGCATTTGTCAGTTATAAAAATATGTATAATAATCATTTGGTAGCCCCTTATAGAGGTCCTGATAATCCACGTATATCGGTAGGAAGAGCAGTTCCAACTCCGGTTGTATCATCTGCTTCTATTCAGTCTTTAAAATTTCCTCCTAAGAAAAGTAAGATAATACGAAAAATAGAAAAAACAGAAAAGACTCTGCCAGCTTCACCTAATATTGCAGATGCTCCTATTTTTAAAGTACAGATTTTTGCAGCAAGTATGATTTTACCTATTAATAATTTTCAATTGAAAGGGCATAAAGAGGCAGAATACTATAAAGATAATAAT
Organism: Prevotella amnii DSM 23384 = JCM 14753; assembly: GCF_000378745.1. Taxonomy (GTDB): domain Bacteria; phylum Bacteroidota; class Bacteroidia; order Bacteroidales; family Bacteroidaceae; genus Prevotella; species Prevotella amnii. The sequence continues at coordinate 40,607 of NZ_KB905276.1, read as the reverse complement.
TGGTATAAGTATACTATAGGTAGTAGTCAAAATTATAATGAGATGAGGAAATTAAGAGAAAAGTTATTAAAAGATTTTCCTCAGGCTTATATTGTAGCTTTTAAGAAAGGTGTTAAAATGAATATAAATACAGCTATTGATGAATTTTTAAAAAATAAAAGAAGATAAAATATAATGAAAAAATTTTTCTCACCAGAGGTTAAAATCGCGCTTGTCGCAGTGTTAGCTATTATCGTACTCTTTTTTGGATTACAATTTTTAAAGGGATTAAGCTTGTTTTCTAATTCCACACATTATCAGATGAAATTTAATGATATTAGTGGAGTAACCCCCACAACTCCTATATTTGCTAATGGTGTAAAGGTTGGTACTGTAAGAGATATAAATTATGATTATAATAACCCTAATAATCCTATATTGGTAGATGTTAATATTGAGAAAGATATGAAATTACCAATAGATACACATGCTGATATTCTTAGCGATATTATGGGAAATACAAAGGTTAATCTTATTCTTGGTAAAAGTAAAGAAATATTAGCAGAAAATGGATTTATTAATGGTCAGATAAATGATGGCAGTCTTGGACAGATGAAAACAATACTTCCTTCTATAGAAAAGATGCTTCCTAAAATAGATAGTATTTTGGCTAATGTCAATAATCTGCTTGCTGATCCTGCTATGAAAGGAACTTTGCATAATTTTGATAAGATTAGTTCAGAGTTGACTATTTCTGCAAAGCAGTTAAATTTGATAATGGCTAAGGTAAATACAGATTTACCTATATTGAGTTCAAAGGCAAACAACCTACTTATTAATGCAAATAATGTAATGGCAAATGCAAATAATGGTATTTCAGAAGCACAAGAAGTGATGAAAGGAGCTGGAGGTGTAGTAAGAAACTTAAGGAATCAGTTAGATGGGATTGACATATCAGTTACAATGGCTAAGATAAATACTATTTTAGAAGATATTAATACTTTTACAACAAATATAAAAAACAATAAGGGGTCTCTTGGGTTATTAATAAATGATCCAACATTATATTATAACTTAAATAGTACGATGAAAAGTGCTGATAGCTTATTGATAAATTTCAAAAGATATCCTAAGAGATATATTCACTTTTCTGTTTTTGGTAGTAAAAATAAATAATAGTGTGATAAGATATGTATTAAGTTATTTCTAAGTAAGGATATTAATTGGCTGATAACTGATCGTTTGTGATATAATGAAGATTATGATAAATAGAAAATATGTAATATTTCCCATTATTCAACATTGATAGAAATTTTACGAAATAGTGTTAATACGATATATTTTCAAGTAAAGACTAGATAAAAATAATTTTATCTACAGAGATGTTCTCTTAATAATTTTATTATTAAATGAGCTGTATTATCTGGTGCTACTTCGTCTCCAAGCTTTTGTCGTATACTTTTATATTCTTCTAATATACGTTTACGCTCTATATGTGAAGGTAATAAGCGATAAAGTTCATTAGCTATATTATACACACGGAAGGAATCTGCAAAAAGTTCTTTTATAATTTCTTTGTTAGCAATAAGATTAACTAATGAAATATATTTTACTTTTAGAATATGGTTAAAAGCAAAACGAATAAGTTTAGGAAAAGGTGTTTTATAACAAACAACCTGAGGAACATTAAGAAGAGCAGCTTCTAATGTTGCTGTTCCACTAGTAACTATTGCTGCTGTAGAGTGAGTTAAAAGCTCATAAGTTTGCTTTCTTATTACTCTGATATCTTTATTTTTGATATACATGGAATAGAACGATTCACTTATAGAAGGTGCTCCAGCTATTACTATTTGATAATCTTCAAAATGGCGTGCAGCTTCTATCATTGCAGGCAGGTTGTCTTTTATCTCCTGTTTCCTACTACCAGCTAACAAAGCTAATATAGGTTTATTTGATAGCTTATTATAAGTACAAAAAGTATCTTTACTATCATTATAAAAATGCTTAAAACTATCCACTTCATATACAGTAGGATTACCTACATAATATACGGGGAAATGATGTTTTTCTTTATAGAATGATACTTCAAAAGGTAATATTGAAAACATCTGGTCTACATCACGTTTTATAGCTTTTATACGTCTTTCCTTCCACGCCCATATTTTAGGAGAGATATAATAGTAGACAGGAATATTTGTTTTTCGGTGAATATTTTTTGCTATTTTAAGATTAAACCCAGGAAAATCTACAAGTATCAGGCAGTCGGGCTTCCATTTTACTATATCTTCTTTGCATTCTTTTAGCATTTTAAAAATAACATGTAAATGTAAAAGTACGGGAACAAATCCCATATAAGATATGTTTTTATAATGTTTTAAACACGTTCCTCCTACCTGTAGCATCATATCTCCTCCTATGAAGCGGAAATCTGCCATAGAATCAAGTGCTTGTAAAGAACGCATGAGATGCGAAGCATGGAGGTCGCCAGAAGCTTCGCCAACAATGAGATAATACTTCATTTAGTTTTGTTTTAAGTATTGAAATACTAAGATTCTAACATGTTTTATTAAGACTTTATATCTTAAAGCTCAAAATTTAATATTTTCAAATCTCCTGTTATGTCGAGTTTTACAGGTGTTATAGCTATATATCCATGCCTTAAAGCCCATTGGTCATTATCTTTTGCATCTGGTTCATCGTCATGATATTCACCTGTTATCCAGTAATAACTATATCCTCGTGGATGTTGTCTCTTGGCTATTTCATTTATCCAAATTCCTTTTCCCATTCTACAAACTTTAATACCTTTGAAAGTATGTGATATAGGGAAGTTAACATTGAGGCAAATTCCATCAGGTAATCCGTTATCTAATACCTTTTTTACTATCATGATTACATAATCGTATAAATGGCTTAAGTTAGCATTTACATCATAATCGCAGCTTGAAAAGGCTATAGAAGGAATATTTTTCATGCATCCTTCTTTGGCTATTCCCATAGTACCACTATAATGATTGTTTACAGAAGAGTTATCTCCATGATTTATACCACCTATTATAAGATCAGGCTTTTGTCCTTTAAGAATCACGTTTATAGCTATTTTTACACAATCAACTGGAGTTCCTGAACATGACCAGACTTCACAATTTGGTATATTATCTTGTTTTTTTAACCTCAATGGTACAGTTGCAGTAAATGCACATGAGAAGCCTGAGCGAGCTTCTTCAGGCGCACAAATGACAACTTTAGCAAAGTCTGTTAAGAAAGAAGCTAATGTGCGAATACCATTAGAACGATAACCATCGTCATTAGATATAAGGATTAATGGTTTCTTAAAATTCATATTTTTTGTTTTGATTTGTCTGCAAATGTACGAAAAAAGCTTTATAATACCTTTGCATTCTCTCTTTTTTATGTATCTTTGTATCCTAAATACATTTATACGAAAAGGATAAAAATGGGAAAAATTATTGCATTAGCAAACCAAAAAGGTGGCGTAGGAAAGACTACTTCTACCATTAATTTAGCTGCATCGTTAGCTACTTTAGAGAAGACTGTTTTAGTACTTGACGCAGATCCGCAAGCCAATGCCTCAAGTGGCTTAGGAGTAAACCTTAACGAAGTGGACTGTTCTCTGTACGAATGTATTATTAACCATGCTGATATTCGTGATGCTATATATACCACAGATATAGAAGGTTTAGATATTGTACCAAGCCATATTGATCTTGTTGGAGCAGAAATAGAGATGTTAAAACTTGAAGGCAGAGAACGAGTAATGTCTAAGATATTAGATCCCATTCGTGACGAATATGATTATATATTAATAGACTGTAGTCCTTCACTTGGGCTTATTACAGTAAATGCTCTTACTGCAGCTGACTCTGTTATCATTCCTGTTCAGTGTGAGTATTTTGCATTGGAAGGAATTAGTAAGCTTCTTAATACAATTAAGATAATAAAAAGTAAATTAAATCCAAAATTAGAAATAGAAGGATTTTTATTAACTATGTATGATAGTCGTTTGCGTTTAGCTCGTCAGATATATGATGAGGTAAAAAGACATTTCCAAGAATTAGTTTTTAAGGCAGTTATTCAGCGTAATGTGAAATTGTCAGAGAGTCCAAGTCATGGATTACCTGTAATTCTTTATGATGCCGATTCTACTGGTGCTAAGAATCATTTAGCTTTGGCTAAGGAAATTATAGAAAAAAACAAATAATTATATAAAGTTATATATAAGAAATGGTAGTTCATAAAAAGTATAATAGAAATATAAAAACTAATGCATTAGGAAGGGGATTAGATGCTTTAATATCTACAGAAAGTGTTAGTACGCAGGGTAGTTCTACTATTAATGAGGTGGCACTTGAACAGATAGAGGCTAATCCTAACCAGCCTCGTCGTGAATTTGATCAAACAGCATTGCAAGAGTTGGCAAATAGTATAAAGGAGCTTGGCTTAGTTCAACCTATAACACTTCGTCAAGTAGCGGATGATAAATTTCAGATAATAGCTGGTGAGCGTCGTTGGAGAGCTTCTCAGCTAGCAGGTCTTAAAGCTATTCCTGCATATATCCGTACTATTAAAGATGAAAATGTAATGGAGCTTGCTCTTGTTGAAAATATACAACGTGAGGATTTGAATGCTATAGAGATAGCTTTAGCTTATGAGCATTTGCTTGAAAAAAGTGGAATGACACAAGAAAAAGTTTCTGAACGTGTCGGAAAGAGCCGGGCAGCTATAGCTAATTATCTACGCTTACTTAAACTTCCTGCACAGATACAAATGTCATTACAAAAAAAAGAGATAGACATGGGGCATGCTCGAGCTTTACTTTCTATAGATTCGCCTTCTCTTCAATTAAAACTTTTTAAAGATATACAAAAGAATGGCTATAGTGTACGTATGGTCGAGGGGCTTTGTCAACAAATTAAAAATGGCAAAGACACACAATCTGCAAAAGATGATGTAACAAAAAGATCGCACCTACCAGAAGAATTTAATCTTCTAAAACAACGGCTTTCATCTTTTTTCGACACAAAAGTACAAATGAGTTATAATGCAAATGGTAAGGGAAAAATCAGTATACCTTTTGCTTCGGAGGAAGAATTGGAGCATATTATGGCTGTTATGGATAAAATGAAGTCAGATTAATTTTATATATAATAAAATAACTATAATATTATTTATAGTGGGAAAATAAGCGATGACTTTTATTAATAAAAAGATAAAAAAAGCGATAATTAAGAGGATATTAATATTTATAAGTATCCTTTTTATAAGTTTTCATGTATATGCGCAAAAAGATACTATAAAGGTGTTATATCCCCAAAATAGTATAAAAAAAGAAGATTCTATAAAAGTGGGCTCGATTAGTGAGATGCAATATGAGCTATTAACACCTGATGATACACATAAAAGAAAAGAATTGGAAAGAATAACAAGTTCTAACTATAATAAAATTAGATATAGTAGAGATTGGTCTACATGGAAACCTAATCCTAAACGTGCACTTTGGTTGGCATTAGTAATACCTGGTGCAGGGCAAGTATATAATCGTAAATATTGGAAATTGCCTATTTTTTATGGTGGTTTTGCAGGTTGTATATACGCTCTTACATGGAATTCCCAAATGTATCATGATTATGCACAAGCATATAAGGATATAATGGATAATAATGAGAATACTCATAGCTATGATCAATTCCTACATCTTGGTAATAAAATAGATGATAGTAATATTTCTATTTATCAGAATATATTTAAAAAGCGAAAGGATAAATATCGTCGTTGGCGCGACTTAAGCATCTTTGCTACTATAGGTGTTTATGCTTTATCTGTAATAGATGCTTATGTTGATGCATCACTTTCCGATTTTGATATATCAGATGATTTATCTTTACACATATCCCCTACTATATTTAAGGATAATTCATTGACTAATCCTAATCAACCTTTTAGTTCATTTGCTATTGGTATTTTTTGCGAATTAAGATTTTAATATAAGTTTTCTTTTATAGTATAATTATCATCTAAACAATATTTTATAGAATTTTGCTTATGGACACAAAGATACAGCATATTGATACTAAAGAAAAGTTAGAAGAAAAAAAAGTAGATGATGCATTTAACGAGTTAATAAAAATTTATCTTGCTTCTCGCCATCGTAAAAAGGTAGATATTATAAAAAAAGCTTTTAATTTTGCTCGCCAAGCTCATAAAGGTGTTCGTCGTCTTTCTGGGGAACCATATATATTACACCCTATTTCTGTAGCGCGTATTGCTGCTGAAGAGATAGGTTTAGGATCGACAAGTATTTGTGCAGCTCTTCTTCATGATGTTGTAGAAGATACTGATTATACAGTAGAAGATATAGAAAATATATTTGGGAAGAAAATAGCACAAATTGTAGATGGATTAACTAAAATTTCTGGCGGTATCTTTGGCGAACGTGCTTCTGCTCAGGCAGAGAATTTTAAAAAGTTACTTCTAACAATGAGCGATGATATTCGTGTTATTCTTATAAAAATATGCGATCGTCTTCATAATATGCGTACACTTGCATCGCAACCTGCAAACAAGCAATATAAGATAGCTGGTGAAACTCTTTATATTTATGCCCCTATAGCTAATAGATTAGGATTAAATAAAATAAAGACAGAGTTAGAAGACCTTAGTTTTCGTTACAAGCATCCTGAGGAATACGCATCTATACAAGAAAAGATTGCTTCCACACAAGAACAGCGCGATGAACTCTTTACACTTTTTACAGCTCCTATTAAAGCAGAACTCGATAAAATGGGGTTTTCATATAAGATAAAAGCACGTGTAAAAAGTCCTTATTCTATATGGAATAAAATGCAAGCAAAACATATTTCTTTTGATGAAATTTATGATATTCTTGCAGTACGCATTATTTATGAGCCCAAAAAGCCACAAGATGAGATAAATAATTGTTTTCAAATATATGTTGCCATAAGTCAGATTTATAAGAGCCATCCTGATCGTTTACGCGACTGGGTGAATCATCCAAAGGCTAATGGATACCAGGCACTGCATGTTACCTTAATGTCTAACCAAGGTAGATGGATAGAGGTGCAGATAAGATCGGAGCGAATGAACTATATTGCGGAACAAGGATTTGCTGCTCATTGGATTTACAAAGATGGTACAAAGATGACTGATGAGGAAGGAGAGTTAAATGATTGGCTTCGAACTATTAAAGAAATATTAGACGATCCACAGCCTGATGCTATGGATTTTCTTGATGTTATTAAGCTCAACCTTTTTGCTTCAGAGATATTTGTCTTTACTCCAAAAGGAGAAATAAAAACTATGCCTGCTGGCTGTACAGCTTTAGATTTTGCATTTCAAATACATACCTTTATAGGAAGTCATTGTATAGGGGCAAAAGTTAATCATAAATTAGTGCCATTAAGTCATAAATTAAAAAGTGGTGATCAAGTAGAAATTCTTACATCGATGTCTCAGCGTATAGATCCGTCATGGGTAAATATTGTTTCTACGGCAAAGGCTAAAGGTAAGATACAAGCTTTATTGCGCCGAGAAGGACGTGAAATACAAAAAGCTGGAGAAACAGCCTTAGAAGAATGGTTGAAAGCAAAAGGTTTCAGTTTTACCACTTCTATACTTGATAAGCTTACAGAAATACACCATTTCAAAAAGCATGACCAGCTTTTTGAAGCAATAGGAAGAAAGATTATTATTTTAGGTGATGCCGATATAGAAGAATTAGAAGGTAGAAAAAAGAAAGAAACAAAAAAAATATCTACTAATTGGCGTAAATACGTACCATTCTTACATCCTAATCAAAAAGAAGAAGGGACAACTGATTCTATAAATATAGCCAAAGGACTTATTGTTGTAAATAAAGATATAAATAAGAAAAAGCCTATTTATATTAGTGAGGATAATATTGGGCAATTTATCTTTCCGACATGCTGCCATGCTATTCCTGGCGATGATACACTTGGTTATATAGATAATAATAACCATATAGAAATACATAAGCGCGCTTGTCCTGTAGCTGCAAAATTAAAAGCAGGATATGGACCACGAATATTAGATGTAAAATGGGATATGCATAATCAGCTATTTTTTGATGCTACTATTGATATTTGTGGTATTGATCGTCCCAAAATACTTCGTGATGTAGCCGAGGTTGTATCTGATCAACTTGGAATTAATATACGCAAAACAACTATATCGAGTGAGCGGGGTATCTTTGAAGGGTCTCTTGAATTACAAGTGCATGATCGTAAACAAGTATTTCTCATTATGGAAAAACTGCGTCAGATAAGTGGTATGCAAACAGTAAGACAGATTTTATAATTTATTTTTGCTATTTGTAGTAAATGGTAAAAGTAGTTATAATTTTTTATTTACAGTAAATATAAATTTATAGCCATTGTAGAATATAAGCCTTTATTGATCAGGATTATTAACAAAGCCTTGACATTCCTTTGTAAGCCCTTCCATGATAACAGTATAAGCTTCCTGCATAGCTTGCTTTTCAAATCTTGTATCTTTACCTTTAGGTATAATAGGCTGATGAATAGTAAGCCGTAAATGATGCCAATGAGGGAAAGCCCAATCTTTAGTTCGAGGCATAATGTCAAATGATCCATTGATTGTTAAAGGGCAAATGGGTAGCTGGAGTTCATCAGCAAGCATAAATGCACCACGCCGAAATATTCCCATGTGTCCCGTAAAAGAGCGTGCTCCTTCAGGGAATACAACAAGAGACATACCCTCTTGTAGAATATCACGAGCATGATCATAAGTCTCTTTTATCTTTCTTGTACTACTTTTATCCACAAATATATGATGAGCACTTGCACATGCTTCTCCTACAAAAGCTATCTTGCGGAGACCTTTTTTCATCATCCATTTAAAATTTCTTCCTAAAAAACCATATATCAGAAAGATGTCAAAAGCTCCTTGGTGATTACTTACAAAGACATAACTCTGCCCAGGTTTTAGATATTCTCGTCCCTCTACCTTTACAGGAAGTAATAGTAAGCGAATAGTAAGATATGACCATATCTTACCAGGATAATATCCCCAGAAATGACCATCACCTAACCTGCATCCTATTATAGTTATAAAAGCAGTAACTATTGTAAATAATAGGAATAATGGAAGAAAAATAAATAAAGAATACAGACAATAAAAAAAACGTAAAACCTTCATTTGTAATAAATATTAATTAATAATGAGAGGAGTGAAGAGTGATAATAGTTATTTCGTTAGGCATATTAATCCGTAATGGTATTAATCCTCCTAAGCCCGTAGTTACATAAAGATAACGATTATTTTTTTTATATACTCCTTTATCTTCTAATCCAAAGATACTAGTAGGACGAAGTCCAAACAATTGCATCTGACCACCATGTGTATGTCCGCTAAGAGTAAGGTCGGCATGAGTTTTAGGTAATACAGACCGTTTCCATGCAGATGGATCATGTTGAAGCATTATAGAAAACACTCCTTTTTTCATTCCTTTAGTAGCTTTCTTATAATCTGCTAAATTAAGCATTTTATTATTATTAGAGTCATATTCTGTACCTATAATATAAATAGAGTCATTTTTTGCTTTAAGTTGTTTATTTTCCTTATATAAAGGAATATGCTCGTTTTTAAGTAATCTCCAGTGAAGACTATCTTCTATAATTGATTGCAAGTTATCAGTCTGTTTCTTTTTTGCAAGGGTTGAGGCTTTAAGCATATAGTTACCATAATCGTGATTACCACGTACAGCTATTACATTAGGTAAACGTTTTTTAAGTAAAGAAATGAAAGGGATTAATTCTTTGGCTTGTACATTTTCTAAATCGCCTGTAAAACAAATAAGATCAGGTTTATATGCTTCTATAGTATCAAGTTCTGAAAGAAGAATTTTTTTTCGCCAACCATTAAAAGTTCCAATATGCATATCAGATATATGAACTATCTTATAACCATTAAAAGAAGCAGGGAGGTTATTAAAAGTTAAGTTTATATGACGTGTAACTACTTTTGTTATCCCAAAGGTAAAGCCATAAATATAAATTATTACAGTAGCTAAAGCAGATAATCCTCCTAACAAATTAATATAAGTATTATTAATGTTAAAAACATAGTGTGAAAGTATTTGTAAAAAAAGGGTAAATAACATAAATACTATTTTAGGCAAAACAAATATGCCTAATAGAATAAAGTATGTGTTTTGTAAGGTTAAATTATCTGTTGTAAAATTAGATAATGATGCCATCCATATAGTATAGGCTACTATTATCATCGTAGGAATCCAATATATCAGCTTCCAACTTTTTTTAAAACGATAGAAATTGAAGTGTTTATAAACATAAATATCTGACAATGCGATAATTACTAATAAAGGTATTACTATTCTTGCAATCATACTTTTCTTCTTAAAATGTTATGTAAAAAATGATTTATCTTTAAAAAGTAATACTCACATATATTATTAACTATAAAAAAAAATTCTTTTTATTCTCTAAAGAAAAGTTGCTCTCCCCTACTTTCTTTATCAAATATTCCCTTATTATATATATGATGTCCATTACAAATAGTATGTTCTACTTGCCAATTAAAGGTTGTACCTTCAAGAGGAGACCATCCACACTTGCTTTGTATAATATCTTTGGTAACTTGCCAGGGAGTTGTTCGACGAACAATAGCTATATCAGCCTTATACCCTTCACGTAAAAAGCCACGCTTTGCAACATGAAATAGCTTAGCAGGATTATGCGACATTAGCTCCACTACCTTGGTCATAGGTAAGTATCCTTTATCCATCAATGTTAACATCATTATTAATGAAAACTGTATCATAGGCATACCAGATGCAGCCTTGTAGCAGCCTTCTTGCTTTTGTGATAATAAATGAGGAGCATGATCGGTACCTACGACATAAACCTTACCATTAGTAAGTGCTTGCCGTAAAGCTAATTTGTCATTATAGGTTTTTACAGAAGGGTTACACTTTATAAGTGCTTTTTTAGATGTATAATCATTACTATCAAACCATAAATGAGCCATGCAGGCCTCTAAAGTAATTAATTCATTATTAGGCTGAGGTACTAAGTTGAGCTCATCTGCTGTAGATATGTGGGCTATATGTAAGTGTGTGTGATAACGGTGAGCTAGGCTTATAGCTAATAGAGAAGAAGCTACACATGCTTCACGACTACGAATTTGGTAATGATATTCTATAGCAGGGTCTTCGCCATATTTTTTCTTATATAGCTCCATATTTTCAGAAATAATTTTCGAATCTTCGCAATGTGTCATTATAGGAAGATCTAAATCGTGAGCTGTACGAAAAATATTATTAAGCTGGTCTTCTTTATCCACTAACATATTTCCAGTAGAAGCTCCCATAAAAAGCTTAATACCGGGAATAAGATGACGATTGAGCTGGCTAAAAACAGGATAATTCTTATTACTTGCTCCAAAGAAAAAGCTATAATTAATATGGCTTGATAAAGCTCCTCTTTGCCACTTATATTCTAAAGCTTCTATAGAGGTAGTTGGTGGATTAGTATTAGGCATCTCCATAAAAGAAGTAACACCACCATAAGCAGCAGCTCTTGTTTCACTTTCTATATCTGCTTTATCAGTAAGTCCGGGCTCACGAAAGTGGACATGGTCGTCTATAACACCTGGCAAAACAAAACAACCTGTAGCATCTATGACTTCATCATACACCTCATCAGGCTTTTTCACACTCTTATCTTGTTGTAAGGATACTATTTTATCATCTTCAATAACTAAATTACCCACAAAGGAGTAACCCTCATTAATTATAGTACCACCTTGTATTAGTATTCTCTTCACAACCTTTTTATTTTATTTTCTTTGTAGGGTGTTTTTATTATTTAGCTTTAGCAGAGTCGCCAGCTAAATCCATTGGAGTAGGTACAGCTACATGAGAACCTAACTTTGTGGTAGGATCTGTCCCTATAGCAGGGGTTGCTGTGCCATTCATCTCTTTTTGGGTTTGCTGAAAACGTGCATAAAACTCTTTGACATGCTTATTATTCTTAAACTGCTCAGTAGCCTTTGCCATAATATATTCCACCCAAGAAGGTAGCTGATTCATAGCATTTGCATACATAACCTCGTCCATCCACACAGGATAAACATTTGGCGTACTATCATAACCTATACGGGTAAGAAATATCCAAGGACCAAGTATATTATCGAAATTGTCTATGACATACTTTGTAAATAGCTTATCACTTTTAGCATATATTCCTAAAGCCTTTTTTATAAGCTGCGCATCTACCTCATTTTCATCATGACCATTTAGTATAGCAGCACTTTCTTCATGATCAATCTCACCATACTGACTACGAATCTGATTAAATTTAGACCAAAAAGCATTTAAAGATTCATTCAAAGGAGTACCACCAACACGCTGCTGTATATTATCAAGTCGCACTGTAATATTACCTTCTTCTAAAACTACAGGAAATTGAAGGTCGATATCGTCCATATAGATTTGAGCCATACGTACACTGTCCATTTGCCCATGAAAAGCAAACTGTCCATGGATAACGTCACAAGAGTCTATACTTATCAAAGAGTCGGCTTGATCTGTTTTAAGATAAAGCTTTCTGCCGTCTAAGCTAGAAACATTTGATGTGCCCTTGATGTCGTATGATGTAGCACAAGATGCTAAACAAACTATTAATAACAGAGCTAAGAGTATTTTATACATAAAAAAAATATTTTCAGTTTCACAAATATACTACCTTTATTGCAAGCTTAGAAAATTTTTGATAGAATTTAATCCTATAACATACCTTTTAGCGTTTTTTTGAATTATCTATTTACTTTTTTTTAGCTCACTATTTATCCTTTGGGTAGAATATAGCTCTAACACAGCGCCTATAAGCAGCAGCACTACCCAGTTGTGATAAAACACCTTAATATAAAGAGAGTAGCTACCAAGCCAGTTACTTGCAAAAGGCTTTAAAAATTCGTAAGAATCTTCCAGCATAAAAGCTCCTGCTGCTATTAAGCAGACAGAGGAAAACAACATTATACGGCGTAAGCGGCACAACACAAGCTCCTTGCCTAAATACTTTTGCTTATATTGCATAGCAGAAAATATTACAGCCCCTATAAGCATTACCCAGCAACTTATTTTTGGGATAAGAAACATTGCATAAAGTATTGCACCTACTACCATAAGCAAACTACCTAAAAAATATATATATTGCTGTAATTGGTTGAGTTCTTTCATTATATTATTTTTTCGTGTTTTCTATCTGAGCTTCATCATCGCTCAAAACAAAAATGTCTTCATCATCGGCTTTCATAAAATAACGTTCCCGTGCTATACGAGATATAGCTTTAGGATCACGCTTTATAGCACGCAGCTTATTAGTATCCTCCTTATATTGAGCATTATATTTTTTAATGCCAGCCTTTAGGTCTTCTATCTGATAATGATAACCTATGAGCTTGATAAAACTGTTGCCATCTATTACACCAACTAACAACAAGCCTAAAAAAATGGTTATTGCAAACTTAAATCTACTTAGGAAACCTAATATATCTCGTGTTACTTTGCTCACTATTTTATTTTATTTTCTGCAAAAGTAAGCAAAACTTTTCACATTAATATATATGTCCTACCCTTTTTGAGCTAATTAACAAATAATATATAAAAAAAAGAACTTACAAAAACAAATATATAATAATAGAAAATTATTGCTGTATGGTAAAGTTTTTTTCTCTTTATAAAAGAGATTGTTTTCCACCTTTTATCTACCAAACAGCAATAATTTATAAATAGGTTATTGTTTACGTATTATTTTCTTTCCTTCATCTACAGCTTGCATATTTAAAGGAATAAGACCATGATGGCGTTCGGGAAGAGTCTTATATAACGCTTTCTCTAAACCGTTGTTGCTCACTACTGGGCAAACTCCTAATAAGCCACCAAGTACTATCATATTAAAAACTTTAGAGTTTTTTAATTCTGCAGCCTTCTCTACAGCATCTATACGATATATTTCTATATCTGTGCGAGTTGGAGGGTTAATAATACCATTACCTTCATAAATAAGAATGCCTCCAGGCTTAACCTTTTCTTCAAATTTATCTAAAGAAGGCTGATTAAGAACTATAGCTACATCATATTTACTTAGGATAGGAGAAGATATACGTTGGTCGCTCACTATAACCGTAACATTGGCAGTACCTCCACGCTGTTCAGGACCATAGGCAGGCATCCATGTAACTTCTTTATCTTCCATTAATCCAGAATAAGCAAGAATTTTCCCCATTGATAAAACTCCTTGACCTCCAAACCCACTTATAATGATTTCTTTCTTCATTTCTATGTCTTTATTTATTAATAGTGCTGGCTCTATATTAAGCTATACTTTATTAAGGAAAGCACTACTTAAAAAAAATCTATATTAAAGTCCTGTTGTATCTTTGAGATCTCCTTTTACATATTTAGGATACATATTATCACGCATCCATTCATTAGCTTTAATAGGAGAAAGTTTCCAACCACTATTACATGTAGAAACTATCTCTACAAGAGAACTACCTTTTCCTAACATGCTTGAGGTAAAAGCTTTTCTAATAGCTTTCTTTGCTTTAATGATAGCAGACATCGTTTCTACACTTTGACGTGAAACGAAACAAGTACCTTCAAGACCACTTGCTATTTGGGTAATATTTAGTGGATATCCATGAATTTTAGGATCGCGACCATAAGGACAAGTGGCTGTCTTTTGTCCGATTAAAGTGGTAGGAGCCATTTGACCTCCTGTCATACCATAAATAGCATTATTAATGAAAATAATACTAATGTTTTCTCCCCTATTTAAAGCGTGAATTGTTTCAGCTGTACCTATACAAGCTAAGTCTCCATCGCCTTGATAGGTAAATACCAGCCTGTCTGGCCATACACGCTTAATACCTGTTGCTAATGCAGGAGCACGACCGTGAGGAGCCTCTTGCCAGTCTATATCTATGTATCGATAAGCAAACACTGCACAGCCTACAGGTGATACTCCTATAGCCTTATCTTCCATGCCCATCTCTTCTATTACTTCTGATACTAACTTATGCACAACACCATGTGAGCAACCAGGACAGTAATGCATAGTTTCGTTGTTTAACAACTTTGGCTTTTTATATACCAAATTTTCTGGTGCAATAATATTATCTGACATAAAGCTCTCCTATTTTTTTATTAATTTTTCTTTGAGCGCAGCTATAACTTCTTCAGGATCAGGAACTATACCACCTAAACGTCCAAAATGTTCCACAGGGATAGCACCATTTATAGCAAGACGCACATCTTCTACCATTTGTCCTGCATTAATCTCGCTTGTAAGCACTCCTTTCATATTCTTAGCAACCTTTGCTAACTGCTTAGAAGGAAAAGGCCATAATGTTATAGGACGGAACAGACCTACCTTAATACCCTGCTTACGAGCTAAACTTATAGCTTTCTCACCAATACGTGCAGCACTACCAAAACTTACTATCAGATATTCTGCATCTTCACAGTTAATAGTCTCATAACGACATTCTTTTTCTTGGATTTCTTCATACTTCTTCTGAAGATGAATATTCCTTATTTCCATTACCTCTGGTTTTAGTTCCAAAGACGTAATAATATTAGGAGTACGACCACCTTTCCTCCCATAAGTGGCCCATGGGCATTCTTTTATAATTTCTTCTTCTGTTCGGCGAGGCTTCATAGGAGGTAAAATAACTTTTTCCATCATTTGCCCAATCACACCATCAGATAAAATCATTGCAGGATTGCGATATTTAAAGGCTAACTCAAAAGCTAAATCGACAAAGTCTGCCATTTCTTGTACTGAATTAGGAGCTAAGACTATAACATAATAATCGCCATTACCTCCACCACGAGTAGCTTGGAAATAGTCACTTTGACTAGGCTGGATAGTACCTAATCCAGGGCCACCACGCTGAACATTTACAAAAACTCCAGGTAGCTCGGCACCTGCTAAATAGCTAATACCTTCTTGCATTAATGCGATACCAGGAGAGGACGAAGATGTTAACACTCGTTTGCCCGCACCTGCTCCGCCATATACCATATTAATAGAAGCTACTTCGCTTTCTGCTTGTAGAACCACCATTCCTGTTGTTTCCCAAGGTTTTAAAACGGCAAGAGTTTCGATTATCTCGCTTTGTGGAGTAATAGGATAACCAAAATAAGCATCAGTACCACATCTTATGGCAGCATGTGCTATAGCCTCATTACCCTTCATTAGTTTTATTTCTTGTTCTGCCATAATTTATTCCTCTACTTTTTTCCTATAAACTGTAATACAACCATCTGGACACACCACTGCACATGATGTGCAGCCTATGCAGTCTTCTGGCCTCTCAGAAACCATATAAGCATAACCATGTGTGTTTACTTTCTTCTTGACTATCGCTATAACATCTTTTGGACAAGCCACAAGACATAGCTGACACCCTTTACAACGGTCAGTATCTATAACGATAGCACCTTTAATCTTGCTCATTGTTTTTGAAATTTAAGGATTATAAGCGTCTTTATTATAGAAATTAAACATATCATCTAACATCTGCTTAGCTTCTACCGCAGGAGAATTAGCATCAAGCTCTATTGCTTCCAAATAGCAATTCATAGCGTTTTGCCAATCACCACGCCTTCGGTAATCATTACCTAATCGATAATATTCTTCTGCTGTCATAATTTCGCTTGCGTTTTTATTTATAATATTCTTTCTTCCCAGCAGATAAGGTATTTTTCATAAGGGAACATATCGTCATAGGGCCAACACCTCCAGGTACTGGAGTAATGTAAGAGCAAAGAGGTGCAACCTCATCAAACTTAACGTCCCCTGTTAATTTAAATCCTTTTTTAGCTGTAGAATCAGGAACTCGCGTTGTACCTACATCAATTACTATAGCACCTTTTTTTACCATATCTTTTGTAACAAAATTAGGTACACCTATAGCTGCTATAATAATATCTGCTGCACGACATTCCTCTTTTAATGTTTTTGAATGAGAATGGCATACCGTAACAGTAGCATCTCCTAAATGTTTTTGCATCATTAGTTGTGCCATAGGTTTACCCACTATATTACTTCTACCCAATATTACACATTTCTTACCAGAAGTGGAAATATTATAATAATTTAGTAATGTGAGTATTCCCAGTGGCGTTGCTGAAATAAAACATGGAAGCCCTATTACCATTCTACCAACATTGATAGGGTGAAAACCATCAACATCTTTTCTATAGTCAATGGCCATTATGATTTTTTGTTCATCAATGTGCTTTGGCAAAGGCAACTGAACAATGAAGCCATCTACATCATTGTCATTATTCAATTGATCAACGCAAGCAAGCAACTCTTCCTCTGTTACATTTTCTTCGAAACGAATTAAGGTAGATTTAAAGCCACATTGCTCGCAAGCAATAACCTTGTTTTTTACATAAGTTTCGCTGCCTCCATCATGTCCTACAAGAACTGCTGCTAAATGAGGCTGCTTGCCACCTTTAGATAATATTTCTTTTACTTCTTCTGCTATTTTTTGCTTTATAGCATAAGCGGTAGCTTTACCATCGATCAATTGATATTCCATAGTTATATTTTTTAGATTTATAATTTATTCAAATTTGGCAAATCAGACATATTTGACATATTCTTTAAACTTTTCATTCTGCTCATCATACCTGCCATTTTAGAACCAGTAACCATCTTCATCATTTTGCGAGTTTGGTCAAACTGCTTTAGCAAGCGATTAACTTCCTGAATGTCAGTGCCAGAACCTTTTGCTATACGACGCCTACGTATGTTATTAAGTATTTCCGGGTTAGTACGCTCTTTAGGAGTCATACTTTGTATGATAGCTTCTATTCCTTTAAAAGCGTTGTCGTCTATGTCAACATCTCTAATGGCTTTACCTACACCAGGTATCATAGAAGCTAAATCCTTTAAATTACCCATTTTCTTAATCTGCTGTATCTGATTGTAGAAGTCGTTAAAGTCGAACTTGTTTTTTTGTATCTTCTTTTGTAAACGTTTAGCCTCTTCTTCATCAAACTGCTCTTGGGCACGTTCAACAAGAGAAACAACGTCTCCCATACCTAAGATACGGTCAGCCATACGTTCAGGATGGAACACATCAATGGCGTCCATCTTTTCGCCTGTACCAATAAACTTGATAGGCTTTGTTACTACAGTACGGATAGAAAGAGCAGCACCACCGCGAGTATCACCATCAAGCTTGGTAAGAACAACACCGTCAAAATCTAATCTGGAGTTAAATTCCTTTGCTGTGTTTACTGCGTCCTGACCAGTCATAGAATCTACCACAAATAAGGTCTCATCAGGGGTGATATGATTTTTCAAGCTTTCTATCTCGTTCATCATATCCTCATCAACAGCTAAGCGGCCTGCTGTGTCGATAATAATAACATCATTTCCTTTACTCTTTGCTTCTGCTATTGCATGAGTGGCTATCTCGTTTACATTCTTATTGCCAGCTTCGCTATATACAGGTACATCTACTTGCTCTCCTACAACTTTCAATTGGTCTATAGCTGCAGGACGATAAACATCGCATGCAACAAGCAAAGGCTGCTTATGATTTTTTGTCTTAAGCATTTTAGCTAACTTGCCCGCAAAGGTAGTTTTACCAGAACCTTGCAAACCACTCATTAAGATTATGGCAGGACGGTTTTCCAAACTCATTCCTACAGCTTCGCCACCCATTAGAAGAGCTAACTCATCGTGTACTAACTTCACCATAAGCTGACCAGGCTTAACGGCTGTAAGAACATTCATTCCGAGAGCTTTTGCCTTAACCCTATCAGTAAAAGATTTAGCTACTTTGTAGTTAACATCTGCATCAAGTAGTGCTCTGCGCACATCTTTTAGTGTTTCTGCAACATTAATTTCTGTTATCTTACCTTCACCTTTAAGGATTTTAAACGAGCGCTCTAAACGATCACTTAGATTTTCAAACATTGTTTTAAAAGTATACTTATTTATTTCGAAAATATATCGCAAAGATAATAAAAACAAAGGAAAATATCAAACACTTTATAGCCTTTTTTATATATTTTATTCTGCCGGATTAATTAAAGTAACTATGTAATAGGAGTTTATATGAAAAAAACTACTATTGATAATCACACTAAAAAAAAAGAGACTAAAACCTCTTGTAAGATTTATTTTTACAGTGAAAGGCTTATCTCTAATTATACAAAGGCAGATACTTTCACATGCAATTAAGCATATATGAGAAGCAAAAATAATCTATTTTTATACCAAAAATAGATTAAAAATAAAATAAAAATAACCTATTTTTGTTTTGTGTGCTTATCTTATTATCATCTTTATTTATATAAAAGGAAAAGTAAGTAATGGTGTTTTGAAGACAAATATTTTGTTGTTAAATGAATGGAAAAATGGACTTAATATACCATTTACATCAAAAAAAAACAATAAATTTGCAATAAAAATAAAGAAAAGATGGAATTTTTTATAAGTCTAAAAAACGAAAAGATAGGTCCTTATACGCTTAAAGAGCTTAAAGAGCGTAATCTTGATGCAGCTACTCTTGTTATGTCTGTAAATGATACTAAATGGGTTCCGGCATGGCAAGTAGAAGAGTTGCGCCCTATACTTGAACATGAGGCTAATCTAAAGACAAACAACATACCTAACGAGCTTACCTCTAAAAATATCCAGGCTGATAATACTAAGGCGGAAGAAGACTTTTCTTATGTAAAGGCAAAACCAATATATAATAATGCTACCACCCAAGAGCATGAGCCTAACTTTCAGTCTGTAAAAAAGAAGAAGTCGCATGGCTGCCTTATAGGCTTCATTTCTTTAGTTTTTATTTTGTTAATATTATGTTTTACATGTCCTTCTAAAGATGATCACAAAAAGGCTTTAACAGATGTGATAACACAAACTTTAGATGATGCAAAACAAAAGCTAAATGATAATTCTGACCTTGCAGGTATTGACCAAACCTTTACAACGATGTTTCTTTCTTCTATAGATCAAGTGGTCAAATCGTCTATAGACAGCTTACTGAAGGTAAATAACTATGGAGTTTTCTCTATTGGAAAAATAAATTTTGCAGGACAGGAAAAGATAGTATCTTTAGGTATTCTTAATCATGTCTTTACTTTAGATAAACAAGATATAGAACAAGAAATTAATAGAAGGCTTCAAGCAGGTAATAATATCCAAATAGGAGGTAAGCTAAAACAAGGTATAAAAGGGTTGATAGAAGATGGCATTATACCGCTTACCAAATCGCTTAAAGATGTTATAGGGTCTACCATTAACGATCTTATAAACGAAGGCGACAATAACAATCAAGAGCCAGCTGACTCCATTTAATATATATAGATATATTTTGTTATTATAGTAAAGCGAAGATTAACGTTTAAAAAAAAAAGAATAAAACTTATCTTGTAGCATTATATCTGCAACTATAAAAAGGTATATAGAAAAGATATCTTCCTCTTGTTTTTAGCTTTAAAAAGTCAGTCTTAGCATCAAAGGAAGATGATCGCTAAAGCCGCTATTATATCGCAACCCATTATAGTTGCGACGTGGTTTCACACCACCATATTTCGTATCTTCTTCTAACAAAAAAGGGGTATCGTTAATGGAACACGATTTTATATTTGAGAGCAAATTAAGTGATATTAAAAAGTGGTCTAAGCTCCCCCACTCTCCTTGAAAGCGATAAGTGCCCATAGCTCCATGTGTGCCTTGTGCTTTTTCAGATATATCTATTATATTATGTTTGCAGATGCGGCGCAAAGCAGGTGAAGAGGCATAGTCGTTAAAATCGCCCATTATCAGTATTTTAGAGTTATTATTTATTTTTCTAATAGAGTCTATCGAATGGCACAACACATCGGCTACATGCAATCTAAAAGGACGAGATTGCAATTCTCCACCCGATTTGCTTGGTGCATGTAATAAAAAAACATGAAGAGTATCTCCGCTCACTATTTCTCCTTCCACATGTAAAATATCACGTGTTGGCTTCATTCCTTTTAGTGGCTTCACTTTAATAGTATCGGCTTTTAATACTTTAAATGAAAAAGGAGAGTAAAGTAAAGCTACATCTATTCCGCGTTCATCGGGAGAATTAGTCATTATATATTCGTAACGTGCTTTTCGCAATAAAGAACGTTTTGTAAGATCAAATAATACGGTATCATTTTCCACCTCACATAATCCTACAATATCTGGCACAGACCACCCTACACTATCCTTACCACAAGAAAGTATTTCTTTACCTATCTTATTTATTTTTTCCCAATATCTTGCCTTTGTCCAATGCCTCATACCATTAGGTAAGAATTCTGTATCGTTTTTCAGGCTATCATGTCGTACATCAAACATATTTTCGGCATTAAGCTCTACTACAACTATTTTTGTTTGAGCTAAAAGGCTAAAAGGTAAAAATATGAAAAAGAATGTAAGCAAAAATATTTTCATATTCACAAGACTAATATTCTTATTGTTACAGTAAAGAGGTGTGTTATCTAAAATACTTCTTAGTGAATGTTTTTACATTTTATTGTTAATAATAGATAACTGCTGACGTAGGCTTTCCTCGTGTATAAGTTCGAACACTTGTGCTACAAAATCTATATTCATTCCACAAAGACCAGCCTGAACTCCTCGTTTTTCTAAAATTTCCTTATACCTATTCGATTGTAAAACAGTCATATTATGTTTCTTTTTATAAACTCCTATTTCCCTGCAAATACGAAATCGCTTAGCTAACAAGTCCATTAAGCTGTTATCTATGTCGTCTATCTGTGAGCGTAACTGCCTAATACCTTCTGTAGAAATAGACTCATTTCTTACTATTAATAAAGACAGAATGTAATCTAATATATCAGGAGTAATCTGCTGCGCAGCATCACTCCAAGCGCAATCAGGGTTGCAATGGCTCTCTATTATTAAGCCATCAAAGCCTAAGTCCATAGCTTGTTGGCAAAGTGGTGCTATTAATTCGCGGCGTCCTCCTATATGGCTTGGGTCGCATATAATAGGAAGTTGTGGTATACGGCGACGTAATTCTATAGGAATTTGCCACATAGGGGGGTTGCGATATACCTTATTATCATAAATAGAAAAACCACGGTGTATAGCTGCTAAACGCTTAATACCTGCTTGGTTAAGACGTTGTAAAGCTCCTATCCATAGCTCTAAATCAGGGTTGATAGGATTTTTTACAAGTACAGGAATATCTACTCCTTGCAAGCTATCTGCTAAAGCCTGCATAGCAAAAGGATTTGCAGATGTTCGAGCTCCTATCCATAAGATATCAATATTATAGGCTAAAGCTAACGATACGTGTTCAGGGGTAGCCACTTCTGTAGCTACAAGCATACCTGTAAAGTCTTTTACCTTCTTTATCCAAGGTAAAGCAGCCTTTCCCTTTCCCTCAAAGCCACCGGGTTTAGTGCGAGGTTTCCATACTCCTGCTCTAAAAACGTGGCAGCCCTTAGCGGCTAAACTCTTAGCGGTAGTCATCACTTGTTCCTCTGTTTCAGCAGAACACGGACCTGCTATTATTATAGGACGTTCCTTATCACATGGTATATTTAATGGTTTTAAGTTAAGCTCCATATACTTGTTTTTTTTTAATCCTCCTTTTTTATATATATTTTTTAATGCACCATTTTATATTCATTTATATATCCATTTTGTTATAAACCGTATCCCCTCGCCTACCCATAATACTAAAGACGTGATAATGATAATAAGTACCCAGTCTATAACACTGAGTGGAGATACATTAAACATCTCACCTCCCAACTGTACAATAGCTATTTGCCCTACAAGGATAAAAGCCGCAATAAGCAAAAATCCTTTACACCCTTTTAAATGGAAAGCACTACGACCTGTACAGAAAGCACGAGCATTAAACATGTTCCAAAACTGAAGCATCACAAAAACAGTAAAAAATATACTAAGTTCATAAGCCGTCATACCCTTATCAGCGTGATGGCTAAGATGGAACAAATCAGTTACGTGTAAAACGGTATAGTGTTCTAAAACAAATAATAACGCTACCAATATTAAGAAGAATGCACCTCCCATAAGAAAAATATTTTTTTTCATTGCAGGTGATATGATAAAAGCAGACCGCTTGCGTGGGGCATCTTCCATTACTTTTTTAGAAGGAGGTAAAGAAGCCAAAGCCATTGCTGCAAATGTGTCCATTATGAGGTTTACCCATAGCATTTGTGTTACCGTTAATGGGCTTTGTGTCCCCATAAAAGCACCTATCAAAACTATTAAGCATGCTGCTACGTTTACGGTCATCTGAAAAAGTATAAACCGTTGTATGTTTTGATAAAGCGAGCGCCCCCACATGACTGCACGTCCTATAGAGTTAAATGAATTGTCTATAATGGTAATATCAGATGCTTGCTTGGCTACACTTGTGCCATCGCCCATTGAAAGACCTACATGTGCAGCTTTTAACGCAGGAGCATCATTAGTGCCATCACCAGTTACAGCTACTACCTGATTACATTTTTGTAATGCTTCTACTAAGCGTTTTTTGTCCATAGGACGCGCTCGGGCTATTATCTTTAGGTCAAGTACGCAGCTTTGCAACTCTTCATCTGTGAGCTGTTCAAATTCTGCACCTGTTATTATATGATTTTCTTTATCAACATCATCATTCCATAATCCCACTTCTCGCCCTATCTCTTTTGCCGTGCCAGGTGTATCTCCTGTAACAATTTTTATATCTATTCCTGCTTTTAAGCACTCTTTAATAGCAAAAGGCACATCAAGGCGTACAGGATCGGATATAGCAACAATGCCTATAAAAGTTAAGCCACGCTCATTACCATTAAAAGAAGCCATAAGTTTTTCTATAGGATTATTATGTTGTAATATTTCCTCTCCCTCGTTTATTATATAATATGCAAAACCAAGTGTACGCATAGCTTTGTTTTGCCATGTAAGCAATTGCTTGTCTATGTTATCCCATTTTGCTTCGCCTGCTATCTCTTTACATTTGTTGCGTATAATATCTGTCGCGCCTTTCACATAAAGCACATATTTATTAGGTAGACAAGCAGTTTTTACAAGTGTAGCCATATATTTACGCTCAGTAGAAAAAGGTATTTCATCTATTATCTCTGCTTCTTGTCTTAAAAGGCGATAATCTTCTTTTTGGTCTTTGAGCCATAAAAGCAGTGCTCCCTCTGTGGGATTACCTATAGCCTGTGGACGCTTAGGCTCTGTTAGATCAAGTTCGGCTGTAGTGTTTACAGCTATTCCCTCTATAAAACATTTATTAATAATGTTATCATTGCTACACTTATATACTTTATTTACTCGCATTTGGTTTTGTGTTAGCGTGCCTGTCTTGTCTGTACATATTACAGTAGTAGCCCCCATCGTTTCACATGCGTGCATCTTACGAACAAGATTATTATTCTTGAACATACGGCGCATAGAGTAAGCTAAGCTCAACGTAACAGCCATAGGCAATCCTTCAGGTACTGCTACTACAATAAGTGTAACACATATCATAATAGATGTAAGAAGATATTGTAAAAAATATATCCAGCTAAAATCGAAAGAAACAAAATACATTACCATTCTTCCTATAAGGATAAGTGCAGCTATAACATAGCTACCTATAGTAATTAGTTTAGATAGTTTGTTGAGTTGTTCTGTGAGTGGAGTTTTTACGTTATTATCTATTTGGGTTGCAACGAAAACTTTACCATTCTCAGTGTTATCACCCACACGGTCTACTTTAAACATGCCATGTCCTTCAATTACTTTTGTACCACGCAAGACATGATTAGTAGGGAAAGTTGCATCAGAATCGAAATCATCAGGATTAACGCTCTTATGGCATATAGGTTCTCCTGTGAGAGTAGATTCGTCTACATTTAACGCAATGGCTTCAAGAAGTTCTCCGTCGGCAGGTATTTCTGCTCCTGTATTGAGTAACACTATGTCGCCTACTACAATGTCTTTTTTAGCTACTTTAGTAGTATTACCATTTCTAATAACCTCTACAGGATCATCATCGTTTATTTTGTTTAATATAGAAAATGCTTTATTTGCTTTTTCCTCAAAAAAGAAAGCCATACCCGTGGCAAGAAAAATAGCTATAAATATGCCCATTGGCTCAAAGAAAACACTCTTTTCGCCATGCATTCCAAAATATTCATACAAGGAAATTCCAGTAGAAAACACTCCTGCTATAATAAGTATTGCAATGAGCGGATCTTCTAACTTGGTAAAGAAACGTTTCCATAGCGTATCTTTTTTTGGTGGTGTAATGATGTTTTCACCATATTTTAATCTGCTTTCTGTAACCTCTCTGTCGCTAAGTCCGGTGTATGTTTTGTTTGGTTTCATAAATGTTCTGTATTGTTTTTTAAAGTTTTTATTATGCTTTTTTCAGGTGTAAGGCTAATTGAAAAAGAGAAGGAATAAAGATGCAAAGAGAGAAAAATATACCTCCATACATTAGCTGGTTATTACCATGGAAAAAATCTATAAGTTTTCCATCAGATATTTCAGGCATAATGTGAAACATTATATAAGCTATAGTATTATTTACCCAATGTACAATAACTCCTGGTATAATGCTATAAGTGCGATAATACATCCAGCCAAGTATTAACCCTATGATAAAAGCATGAATGCCTTGTGCCAAATTGAAATGAATAAAGCCAAAGAGAAAAGCTGAAATAATAATACCTACCCAGTGCTGTTTACCTTTAAAAGCCTTGAGAAGTAAGCGTAAGATGGCTCCTCTAAAGACAAGCTCTTCTGTAACAGGTGCTAAGATACCTATAAAAACATATCCCCATGGCTCTTTCATGATGTTTTTAAACAACTCTTCATTTTGTTTTGGCATAGTAAGATTAATGTGCTCATAGATATATTCAAAAGGAAGGATAGAACCTATAGCTAAGAGTATGGCCCAAGTAAGTACTGCCCAAGGGCGAGATTTTATATAATTAGTAGAAATAATTGCCCAGTTGAGTTTTAAGAAAAGTATTATAGTAAAAATGCTACTAAGTGCGTTTATTATGCAAAGCAAAATGTTTTTTTCGCCTGTGCTAAGACCTGCCATTATAGTTCCTACACTTTGGTGTGAAAACCCAGCATATATACTCGCACAAATAATATTAAAGCCTATTTGTAATAAAACGAAAATAGCAACAAAAAGAATACTGTATAAAACACTATGTAAAAATTGTTTATTTACCATTTATTTATATATTTGTTTTTATTGAGAGAGTTTTTTTAGAATTGTTTCATGTTATATGCTTTCCTTTAATATTTCCTCACATTGCTTTTTGTCATTAGCTAACTGCGAAGAGAGAGCAGAAAGGGTGTCGAACTTCCTCTCTCCTCTAACACGCTGAATAAAAGATACTTTAATGTTATGCCCATAAAGAGATTTATTAAAGTTGAAAATATTAGTTTCTATGCAAAGAGTTTTGCCATTATATGTGGGACGAACGCCTATGTACAACATACCATTTAGCCATAATGGAGAAAGGTCTGTTTTTACTTTTACAGCATATACCCCTTCTGCAGGTATAAGCTGAAAGCAAGTTTTTCTATCTATGTTTGCTGTAGGATAACCCAGCTTATGACCGTTATGATATCCTTCTATTACTTGTCCCTCTATAACATAATTATATCCAAGAGCTTTATTAGCTGCTTTTATTTCACCTAAAGTTATTAATCGTCTAATTACAGATGAGCTTATATGCTCTTTATTACTATTAAGCTCTGTTGCTTTTATAACTTCTATTCCCAATTCTTGCCCATACCGTTGATAATCTTCAAAGCTTTCTTTACAGCCATAACCAAACTTATTATCATAACCTATAATAAGTTTTGTAACATGTAGCCGCTCTGATAGTATAGATTGCATAAAGTCTTTTGCGTGGAGTAAGGATAAAGCTTTATCAAAATGAAGAATTATACAAATATCCACTCCTGTAGCCTCTATAAGTTTAATCTTTTGAGCAAAAGAAGAAAGAAGAGATAGGTGCTGATGGGTATGTAATACTTGGCGAGGGTGATTATCGAAAGTTATAACTGCTGATTGCATATCTGCGAAGCGGGCTTTTTGTTTCACCTCTTCTATTAAGAAGCGATGCCCTCTATGTACACCATCAAAGAAGCCTATTGTTGCTACTAAAGGAGGAAGATTATTGTTAACCTCATCATTTAAGTATATTATTTTCACTATGTATTCTTTTGTTCTATTGATAATTTTAATATATTATGGATTAACCATATATTATAAGGTAAGTGTTTTTTATAAAAACCGAAACTTATATACATCTTTTTGCTTTTTAGGCATTCACTCTAAGTTATAATATCCTTCAGCTATGCTATAATATTTACTTCTAAGAAAATCTTTTTTTTATTTGTGCATTATCCTTGCCTTTATTAAAAGCATAAGAAATATCTTGTGCAAAGGTACATAAAACCACTCTAATGATAAGGCTCTATTACCAAAATAGTGTTAAAACGAAAAAAAATAAACAGCTACTGTGTGTTTTTTCATTTTTATTTATTACCTTTGCAAACGTAAATAAAAACAAACATATCGCGGACTTGTAGCTCAGTTGGTTAGAGCAACAGACTCATAATCTGGAGGTCACAGGTTCAAGCCCTGTCTGGTCCACAAAAACAATTGATGAGTTACAGTAATGTAACTCATTTTTTTTGTCTTGTAGCTAAATTTAAACTACCCTTATTAATAAACCTCACATAAAAAAAGGTTTTTCTCAAGAAGAACAATTCCACTTATCTAATATTTTTTTGTAAATTTGCGAGAAACATTCGTTTTATATATTTCCTACTATGTCCGAGATTATAGATATACTCGAAAATAAATTGCTGCAAGATGAACCAGGACTGCTTGAAGTACTCCTCATAGACCATACCACCCGAAATAATATCTTTTGGGCAACGGACTGCTATGCCTACTACGGTCAAGGCTATGAATGGCATGACAGCATAACCGTGGAGACCATAACGGGAAAGCATGGCAATGTCATCATGCCACGTGCCCTAAAGAGCCGCGATGAACAGCTGCGCCGCTCACGGCAGATGGCAGAGGTGTTTACACCGGCATGGATTGTGAGAAAGATGACTGATGTAATGGACAAGGAATGGACAGCCTTTTATGAGGAAAAGAAGAAAGATGCATGGCAGGGCTATGTGCTTGCCACCGTATTGGAGATAACCTGTGGAGAAGCTCCGTTCCTCTCCTCTCGTTATGATACTGTCTCGGGCGAACTTATCCCTATGGCAGAACGGTTTGGCGCGCTCGATAGGAAGCTGCGCAAGGTGAATGACAACTGCTCAGACGACGAGTGGACGCGTTGGGCACTTTTGGCTTTGGGCAGCGTGTATGGCTATGAGTGGCAGGGAGACAACCTGCTGCTGGCGCGCGAAGCCTTGCTTGCCACCTTTAACGAGTATCACGAGCAACGGTTTGGCACAAGGGCGGATAGCTCAACGCTGCTCAAGGCGGCAGAGATAGTGTCGTGGAATGTTTGGCAAATGGATGGGCTGAAAGCTGTTGTCCCCTGTTCTTGTCATGATAACAGACAAGTAGTCAGCGACTTCTTCGTAGGACAGACCACCACCGTAACCCCCTGCCTTGGTTGCGACAAGAACGACATTTTGCTTCATAATGGTTTGCGTTGCCGTCTGCGACGCTGGCTGCTCTCCAGCTGCGATATGCCCGACCACTTCGACTGCCTTTATCTCGACTTTATTACCAAGAACTATAAAACTCATAATAAAACTAAATGGCCTATGAAATTCGATTTCGTTATTGGGAACCCACCATTTAATGAAGATACAGAAGGTACATCAGATAAGCCTATGTATAATTACTTCATGGATAGTGCATATCAAGTTTCGCCTAAAGTTCTACTCATTACTCCTGCACGATTTCTTTTCAACGCAGGCAAAACACCTGCAAAATGGAATAACAAGATGCTCAAGGACAAGCACCTTAAAGTCTTTGATTATTACCAAGTGAGTGGCAAAATTTTTCCAAATACAGATATAAAAGGTGGAATTGCCATTACTTACCATGATAAAACAAAAGAGTTTGGGTCTATTGATGTCTTTACGTATTATTCAGAACTAAACTCCATATACCATAAAGTTGCACCTGCTGTAAAAGAACACTCGCTGTGTGATTTATTCTATATGCAAAACAAATTCAAATTAGACGTACTCTATAAGGACTATCCACAATATAAAGATATAATAGGAAGTAATGGAAAAGAAAAAAGATTAACGGCTTCCATTCTTTATCAATTAGGTTTATTCAAAGATATAAAGAATAATGACAATTGCGTAGCAATTATAGGAGTCATAAACAACAAACGGGTTCGCAGGTATATAGACATTAAGTATTTGGACTTACGTAAAACAAATTTAAAGTTTTGGAAAGTTCTTGTACCAAAATCAAATGGATCTGGAGCATTGGGCGAAGTATTATCTACACCGTTAATCGGCGAACCGTTAATCGGCTATACACAAACTTTTCTTGGAATTGGCGCATTTGAAAAAGAAGCCGAGGCTCAAGCTGCATATAAATATATTACAAGTAAGTTTGCCCGAACTATGTTAGGTATATTAAAGATAACACAAGATAATCCACCAGAAAAATGGAAGTACGTCCCTATGCAAGACTTTACTTCTTCCTCCGACATCGATTGGACGAAGAGCGTGCATGAAATAGACTTGCAGCTTTATAACAAATACGGGCTGACCATTGAGGAGCGCAACTTTATAGAAACTCATGTAAAGGAGATGGTCTAATGAAAACACCGAATATACAAACCACCCGCGTGGCTCTGCCACAGATTTATGCCTACACCACGCCAGAGATAGCCCGCCATAATGGCTGGGTAAAAATAGGCTATACGGAACTAAAAGATGTGGAAGTCCGTATTAAGCAGCAATGTCACACGGCGAATATTGCCTGGGTATTAGAATGGTATGGTAATGCGGTGTATGAAGGCTCTAATCAGAGTTTTATTGACAAGGCTTTCCATGCCTATTTGAACAAGCTGGGATATGAACAGAAGCCCCAAACGGAATGGTTCAAGATAGGCACTGAGGAGTCGCGCCATCGCTTTTATGACTTCCGCGCTAACCATGGTGTGGTAAAAGGCAAGGCCACTCAGCAGTATCAGTTACGAGACGACAGCCAAGGGGAAGCGGTGCGTAAGACGGTGGACAGCTTTACCAACCGCCCTCAGACCGAATACCTTTGGAATGCTAAGCCTCGGTTTGGCAAGACGCTGGCAGTCTATGACCTGTGCCTGCGCATGAAGTTCAAGAATGTGCTCGTTGTTACCAACCGCCCTGCCATTGCCGATTCGTGGTATTCCGACTACTTGAAGTTCGTGGGGGACGAACGCTATCTTTTCGTCAGCCGTGTGTCTGCCCTCCTTGAACGTAAGGATGCGCCTTGTCTCACGCGCCAGCAATATTTGGAATATATCACGCAGCCAGACAGGGTGAAGAACTGTATAGAGTTCGTAAGTCTGCAAGACCTGAAAGGCTCTATCTATTTCGGCGGAAGCCACGACAAGCTGGGAGAAGTAGCCCAACTCAACTGGGACTTACTGGTCATTGATGAAGCCCATGAATGGGTAGATACCTATAAAACAGATGTTGCTTTCGACCAAATCAGGCGCAAGCATACCCTTCACCTCAGCGGTACACCATTCAAGGCATTGGCCAACGAGAAGTTTCCACAGGACGCCATTTTCAACTGGACGTACGCTGACGAGTGCAAGGCAAAGGCATCTTGGGACGAAAGCCGGGGCACCAACCCCTATGCCGAAATGCCACGACTCAATATGTACACCTATCGCATGAGCGATATTGTAACGGAAAAGGTACGTGAGGGTGTGGAAATAGATGGCGAAACCGAGGTGTATGCTTTTGACCTGAACGAGTTTTTCAGAGTTGAACGTGGGCACTTTGTTCACGAAGAAGCAGTAGATAAGTGGATTGATGCATTGAGCCGTCAACAGCGTTATCCTTTCTCCACTCCAGAATTGCGACAAGAACTGCGCCATACTTTCTGGTTGCTCAACCGAGTGGACTCTGCTAAGAAACTGGCAGAGAAACTAAGAGACACCCAGCGTCACCCAGAATTTGCCGACATCGAGATTATCGTTGCAGCTGGAGACGGAAAGACCGACAACGACGAAGTGATAGAGGACGAGAATTCGCTCAACCGTGTGCGCAAAGCCATCGCTGAGCATCCACAGGGAACTATTACCCTTTCGGTGGGGCAGCTCACAACGGGCGTAACCATCCCAGAATGGACAGCGGTATTGATATTGAGCAATATGAAAAGTCCTGCCCAATACATGCAGGCTGCTTTCCGTGCACAGACACCTTATTTATATGTAGATACCAATGGGGTGTATCATCGTAAAGAGAACGCTTATGTCTTCGATTTCGACCCAGCAAGAACCCTGACCAATTATGAGGAAATGGCGAATGGACTTTCAGCAGATACGGCTTCAGGAGGTGGCGATAGCGACACTCGCAAGCAACATATAAGGGAGCTTCTTAATTTCTTTCCTGTTATTGGCGAAGACGAAGACGGCGAAATGATACCGCTCGATGCCGAACAAGTGATGCTTATTCCGAGGAAGATACGCTCCAAGGAAGTGGTGCGTAGTGGATTTATGAGCAATTTCCTCTTTGCCAATATCTCCAGCATTTACAGTTGTTCTTCTGGTATTATCAACATCATCAATCAATTCACCCCAGTAAAGACACCTAGGAACAGCGAGGTAGACGCCAGCGAGGTGGAGGAGCTTTCGCACGATATGGACGAGGAGGGCAATGCGCAACCCGATCCTGCAAAAGTTGCAGTGGTGAAAGAGAATCTGTTCGGTGATAAAATATATGGAGAGCCTAAAGATAATCTTGATGGCTTCATAGCAGAGAGCATACAAAGATACAGTCAGGCCAAAGAGCGTCAAGGCAAGAGCGCCGAAGAACAAATGATAGACAATGTGAGCAGTCATCTTACATCCGTATTACTCTCTGCTGCCGATAAGGGAGCGGAAGAAGCACAGGAGGACAAACTGACGAAACGCAATCAAGGCATGGCATCCGTCCGCATCAAGAAAGCAGTTAATGAGCAAATAGGCACCCATTGCCATCAGGCATCCATCGACAAGAAAAAGATAGACCGCCAGTGTGAATTGGATTGTCAAGGTAAGACGACCCAACAGCAAAAAGACATCAAAAATAAGGCAGAAGCTGATAAAAAAGCCATTGATGATAATTTGGCCAACACCATCCAAGATAAGGCGAAAGACTTGTTGGATAAAGGTTCTGAAATTATTGCCGACACTTATGAACAACAGCGTATTGACAAAAAGAAAGTTAATACGGACGAGCTGATTCGCGATCATCTTCGTGGCTTCTCACGCACCATTCCCTCGTTCCTGATGGGCTATGGCAACGAGGAAACGACCTTGCAGAACTTCGACAGCCATGTGCCCGATGAAGTGTTCCTGGAAGTGACCAGTATCACCAAGGAGCAGTTCCATTTGTTGCGTGATGGTGGAGACTATACTAACGAAGAGACAGGCAAAGCAGAACACAGCCCAGGCCATTTTTTCGACGAGGTGGTGTTCAATGATTCTGTGCGTGAGTTCATGACATTGCGTAAGCGGCTGGCCAACTATTTTGACCCGGAGATAGAGGAAGACATTTTCAATTACATTCCCCCGCAGAAAACCAATCAGATATTTACACCGAAATCAGTAGTAAAGAAAATGGTTGACTTGTTGGAACAAGAGAATCCAGGGTGTTTTGACGATCCCAGCAAGACTTTTGCCGACCTCTATATGAAGTCGGGACAGTACATCACGGAGATAGTGAAACGTCTTTATAATAGCGAAGGACTACGCAAAGCCTTTCCTGATTCAGAGACACGTCTGCGCCATATCTTCAACCATCAAGTGTATGGGCTGGCACCCACGGAGTGTATTTATCGTATTGCTCTGCGCTACATCCTTGGCTTTGACGACACCATACACATTGCCACAGAGGAACATCATCTGCGTATGGCGGATTCCTTGCCTGCCGCGAAAAACGGAACAATGGAAGAGCTCTTGGATAACATCTTTAAGGGCTGAAACATAGAAAGGCAGAAATTCTTTATGATAAGCTATAAAAGGCTCTGTAGAATTTTTCTGGGGAATAATTTGCTATTTATCTTAATAATTCCGACCTTCGCATCATGGAAGAAAATATGTTACGAGACCTTGGCAACTCTTGTGTTGCCCAGTAAAATATTAGAGTTTTTTACTATTGTTTCTGTCCGTAAGGTCGGATCAGAGTTTCATATTAGTCTTGACGAACGTATGGACAAGGCTTTGGCGGATGATGCCAACTTCGAGTCCAAAGGATTCATGGAAGCAGTAAATATAACCGACTTTCCGATCCGAGACCATAAGGTTATATTGAAAGTTCGTCGAAGACGATGAACGGACTTGCTCACGGGCAAGAGCTTTACGCCTCCCATCGCTTTAGACATGGTAGCTCAAGGCACCCGTTACTCCAAGGAATTTGGAGCTTTTTTAAAAGAAACGTATGGAAACATCCCCCGTGACCTGCCTTACGCTTGAGGATTTCTATCATATTGACGGACATACATTTGAGAAACAATATAAGGAGGTTCTAAGCGATTTCCGTCAATGGGACCAGGCAGAACATACCGATGAGTGGCTGC
This sequence comes from Prevotella amnii DSM 23384 = JCM 14753, assembly GCF_000378745.1. Taxonomy (GTDB): domain Bacteria; phylum Bacteroidota; class Bacteroidia; order Bacteroidales; family Bacteroidaceae; genus Prevotella; species Prevotella amnii. The sequence goes on along the minus strand of NZ_KB905276.1, from coordinate 6,746 downwards.
TATTTCCTGACAACATCGGCCCCTCTCTGGCTATTGATGAAACTTCCCTATCTAACGGCGAGCTGTACACTTTCGTGACCAACCGTGCAGCAAGGACACGGGAAAGAAGTATCGAGGCAGTAGTTGCAGGGACAAAGTCAGAGGAAGTCATAGCAGTACTGGATAGGATTGATGAGGAGAAACGCTCCTCTGTTGAGGAAATCACCCTGGACCTGTCCAACTCCATGCGCAAAATAGCCAGAAGGTTGTTTCCCAACGCCAAGCGTGTAATCGATAGGTTCCATGTACAAAAGTTAGCATGCGATGCCGTACAGAAATTACGTATCAAGTACCGCTGGGATGCAATACAGCAGGCAAACGACGAAATGGAAGAGGCAAAGCTCTGCGATAAACCATACAGCCCATACCGATACACTAATGAAGATACAAGAAAAGAGCTTCTCGCCAGGTCAAGATATCTGCTCTTCAAGTCCGCTGACAAATGAACAAAGCGTCAGAAACTGCATGCTAAAATTCTTTTTGAACAATATCCGGACATCCAAAAGGCATACGGACTGTGCCATTCACTGTGCATGATTTTTGCCAAGAACACCATCAAGGATGCAGCAAGACTTTCCATGGCAAGGTGGTACAATAAAGTTGAAGAGGCAGGCTTTCATTCATTCAATGTCATTGCTGCCACATACTACGAACATTATGATGAAATATTGAACTTCTATAATAACAGGTCTTCGAATGCCATGGCAGAATCGTTCAATACCAAAATCAAACTTTTCCGAGCTAATCTAAGAGGAGTAGCAGACAAGAAGTTTTTCCTATTCAGAATTGCAAAACTATACGCCTATCCCCACTGATTTTCTACTGAGCCGGAAAGACCCAGTAAAGCGATGCACTGCTTTCCATAACGGTATCGACCTCGAATGCAACCATGCACGGGTCTATGCGATGCTGCCCAGCATCATCAAGGAAGTTCACTATGGAAATAAAGGTTACGGTAATTCTATCGTGCTGGTCATGGTACCTTTGAGTGTCTGTACGGACACCTTGATCAAATCACCGTAAGGGAGGGCGATGTGGTGTCGGCAGGAACCATCGTTGGAATTTCTGGGAACACGGGCAAAAGTACCGGCCCCATCTTCATATCCGAATTAGGAAAGCTGGGAAGAGCATCGATCCACATATTCTCATTAACTATATCAATGGCTATATCACGCAGCTACAGGACAAGATGGCATACGTCAGATTCGGGACAAAGCCCAACAAAGAATTGAACATCGAAAACCTGATGGTCGTTCTCCGACAGTATGATGTGAAATTTCCACAAATAGTGGCAGCGCAAGCCATGTTCGAAACAGGCTATTTCACTTACCGTATGTGCCTTGAAAACAACAGCCTCTTCGGGCTTTGCCGCCCCAGCGATGGCAGCTACTATGCCTTCTGCTCGTGGGAAGAGAGCGTCAAAGCCTATAAAGATTATGTGCAGTATAAATACAAAGGTAGTAACTACTATGACTTCCTATATAGACTTGGATATGCAGAAATAGAGGATATATCTCAAAGTTGATAAGCCTTGAAAAGAGTTTTTAAAAGCCAAAGATTCTATTCGGCGAAATCAAGGTCAGTATAGTCGAGAGACGCATAGCACAGAAGAAGATTTACATTGCGCAGAGAAACTTGGATGGACTGAATCTTAGACTCTCTGCTAAAGGGTGATAGATGCTACATAGGAAGTAATACAAAAAATATAATTCTTCTATAAATCAGACGGTTACATTCAATCGACAGGTGTGAGACTTTGTTATGATACAATTTTGCAGGATTATAGTATAGCAACAATCCATAAGTAGCTGATATTCAATATTGTCTATTGTATGATGGTGCCCACCATTCGCTTTTTTTTGAATTTAATAAAAGTAAATTAAATAAAAATAGTTATAAAAAATAAAAATATATAAGAAAAATTTTGTATTATTGCAAAATTAATGAGGTTAATATCTAGTGAAGGAAGTTTTTCTTAAATTGGATTCATATTAGCCTGACAGTTTTTAACAAATGACTGCCCTCCATGAGTACAATAATCAAAATTAATATAACTAATAATAAAATAGGTGAACAAATCTAATTTATACAAAACAAGTATGAGTATATGGAATTCTCGTTCTACTATCAATTACGGGAAAACCAAGAGTATTGGAGTAAACCGACGTATAACACTTGAACTCAAGAGGGGGATTTTGCGTAGGCAAAAAGCATTGTTGCTGCATGTGTTGCCATACCGTTCTCTTTACCTTCTTCCCCACCCTATATTCCCCTCACTTGAACATTGCAGAAACTCCTTGAAGAATATTGAGACCAAAATGGATAAGACTGCGAGTCAGTGCAAGCTATATCTTTACCATCGACAGGGTGTTGTCAGACATCAAAATAGCCTCCATGTTAATACCTTGAACATATTGAGTATTTTTGCTTTCTTACCCATCTAACTTTCTAGATTATTTATTATGAGACTTAAATATATATATTCTTTTGCTTTATTAATGTTGGTACCTTCTTCAGTTCTTGCACAAAATACTGTTACAGGTAAGGTAGTAGGCTCTTCTGGAGAAGCACAAGATGCGATGGAACTTATCTTATGGCAAGATAGCGATATTGTTAAGAGGGATTATACTCAGCCAGATGGTACATTTTGCATCAAAGATTTGAATGGTTTGTATCGCCTTCAGATTGCCTCTTTGGGTACCATTGCTATTGACACTGTATTTGTTGCTGACAAGGATGTTAACTTAGGTGTCCTTCAGATTAAGAATGAATTTAGTCTTAATGAGGTTACTGTGAAAGGTACCCGAAGAGTAATAAAAAAAGAAGTAGATAAGATAATCTATAATGTATCGCAGGATGAGTTTGCCCAGAATAAGAGCGCAATGGAAGTCTTGAAAAAAACTCCTAGAATTACGGTAGATGAGTCTTCTGGTACCCTGCATATGATTGGAAGAAACGGAGTCAAGGTGATGTGTGATGGAAAACTCATCAGTACAGAAGAATCAGCCACCTTGATAAAAAACCTTCGTTCTTCAGAAATTGAAAAGATAGAGGTTATTGCTATCCCTTCTGCTAGATACAGTGCCAATGGCAATTACGGCATGATAAACATTATTTCTAAGAAAGACCCTACTAAAGGTCTTCAAGGTACATTGAGCAATGATCTTATCCGGAGTAACCGATGGATGGAAAGCCTTTCTGGAAATATCAACCTGAATTACAAGAAATGGCAATTCCGCATAGGAGTGCTTCCTGAATATATGAGCGGGACCAATGAGTTACAGGAAAGTTACATTTATTCCGATCATGAGATTCAGCGCAACCAGAATTTGGAGATGAAAGTGAAACAGGTTTCAGCCAATACTATCATCAAATATCTGCCTTCTGATAATGTTGAATTGGGAGTAATACTCAATGCAGGGGTAAGCAAGGTTCATAATAAAATGTGGCAGTCTACTCTCAATAACATTGCTGAATTAAAGAGCACCTCAATAGAGACGAGTTCTGTCAACAAACCTCTGAAGAAGAATTTCACCTTAACTGTTTATGGAGATTTCAAGTTGGACTCTCTCGGGAAAAAAATTAATATAACTTACAATAGTCACTATCGCAATCAGACGATTCATGATGATAATACATCTCTTGTCAATGATAGCAATATGACATTTCAGAATCGAGGCCTATATCAATTCCGTGCCAATTCCATTCTATTGAATATGGAAATGCCCTTCCGTAAAGGTAAGCTGGAGTTTGGCCTGAATGACCAGTTAGTGAATAATGACAGCCGCCTAAACTATATTGGTGACAGATATACAATCATCGATGAGACGACCGACGATTTCAAATATAAGGAAAATGTGGCATCAGCTTACGTCTCGGCTACTTGGAGTGTGAGCCCTCATTGGGTGTTGAAAGGCGGATTACGCTACGAGTACACCAATCTAAAGGGTGAAACAGGTAATACTAGTACGAAGATGGAACAGAATTATGGAAAGTTGTTTCCTACAGCCTTTGTCATGTGGTCTCCTAGCGACAATCATCAGTTCACGCTAAACTACAGTCATAGAATACAGCGTCCTTATTTTGAGGATCTCAATCCAATGGTGCGCTTCTACGACGTGAATTATTATTCGGCTGGCAATCCTAATCTGAAACCGGAAGTTTCCGACAATATGGAAATTGGCTATACCTTGAAAGGCAATTTGAATATCATAGCTTGGGGCAACCACATTTCCGACTGCTTTGACTATGTGCCTATCGTAAATGCCGATGGCGTAAGATCCGATATGTCTCTCAACAGCAACAAGGTATTGAAAGGTGGTTTCACCGTAAGTTACAATTGGATGCCTTTCCAATGGGTAAATGTCTATATGCAGGGAAGTGCGTTCTATAGTTCTACAAAATGTACAATGGCTGAACTAAATATCCCCAACAAAAAAGGTTTCGGCGGTTCATTCAACGTCTATACAGGACTGATGCTTAACAAAGCACATACATTGATGGCGGAGATGTCGTACTATCAATTGCTACCATCCTGCGACAACCTAGTGTTCACTCACGGCATGGGCAACTTTACGGCCGGCATACGCTATAGTATGTTGAATGACCATCTTGCGTTCTCATTGCACGCCAATGATATTTTTGATCAGAATATTTCGAAATCGACCCGATACTTTGATGAATATAAGTTTAAATCGAAAGCTAAAATACATGCCCGCAATATCAATCTTACGGTAACTTGGAACTTTGGCAAAACGGGTGTACATGAAGTAAACCGACAGACAAAAGATGTACTTGGCAATCGAGATAACAAATAAAATAGCAACACTAGATTTCCGGAAAGTATAGTAACGATGGCTAATGGCGAGACCATCAATGTTTTCAAAACTTGCCGTAATTAATTTAATAACAATTATGAAACTTAACAAATTTAATTTGAATGACAAAATGAACGTTGAAGAAATGCGTCAGGTCAAGGCTGGTAGTGTATCCACTACTTCAACAGGATCAGATGGATCTTCAAGTTCTTCTTCTACTAAGTGCGGATGGGATTCAGATAAGGGCGGTTCAGCTCACGATACTGGCTTCTAAATATAGTTAATATGCGGCAGATATCTCTGCCGCATATTTAACCTAGAAACAGACATATCAAAAAATGTCTCAGTGTATATAAAATATGGAATATCGATAGTCTTGTTGTTAACTTCAATAATAAGACCTTCATAAATACTTAAAAAAGATATGGCAAACATCTAATTAAAGCTAGCTATACAGCAAGGTTACGGTATAAACATCTACAAGGAGATTGTGACTACTATAGTACGAGAGTAGGGCATAATGCTATCATGTGAGGAACACAAGCTTCACAGTCCCACAAGCTATTGTCAGTTGATACAGATAGTCGCGGTTTATAGGAACAGCACAGTGCTAGTACTTGAGGCTGGCAATATTAAAATCCATGCTATTTTTAGTCAAACTCTTGACAAAAGCAGCAGAAAACTCTTAAACATGTTCTGCAATGGATTTAAATTTCCTTAGAGAACTTCGAGGCTGTTCGCCATATACGGTAAAACTCTTTGTCCATGAAATGCTCCTTGCTTGCATCGGTAAATGAATGAGTATAAGCTATATGAGTTTAAGAAGAATAGTGTAAGTCTCCTTTTAGGATGGTCACACTAACTTCCTATATTGACAAAATTGTGTGTCATAGCGAAATTTGGGTTATGAAAGATTGTACTTGTGAAGACTTGATAGACGAAACTCCCATCTGCTGCTCATCTTTGCTTCAGGGTAGGATACTCGAGTAAAAAACAAAGCACAGGTAAGGAGAACGGACAAATCACGATACCAAGCATGTAAGTACAAAACTCTTGGATGCTCTGTTGGTTGCATTACATACGAAGGGAAGAATCTTACAGGAACAGCACGTATCCAATCATAAAATAGATTCCGAAAGCTGAGAGGTTAAGTTGCTAATATAAGAACATGCATATGAAATTCCTATTCTACTATATAATAAATATAGATGTCAAGCCGACCTATGCGGTTGCACTTATCTCTCAAAAAGTGAAGGCTGTTTTTTTACCATTATCATAGGAGTGAGTGAAATATTAATAATAATACTGTAATAACCAAAAATGGCAAATAATTTTTACGTATCAATAAAACAATGATATTAATTTTCTCTATTAATCACGATGCATCAACAAATCAGGTCATCGACTGGCTTCATTATTACAACGAAGATGTGCTCCGTATAAATGGCGATGACAGCTGTTATAGTTATGTGGGTTCTGATGAACATGAGATACTATTCCGCAATAATCTTACAGGTAAAGTCTATAATTTAAAAGATGCCAAGGCATGTTGGTGGAGAAGGACAGCTTTACGGTTTGAGCAGCTCTATTCTAAGAAGAAAATTGAGGCGTATAGCTCATTTTGCAGGATGATTTTGAGAAGTATGTATCCTATAGCTCAAATTGCAGGATGATTTTTTCCGATGTTTCTTCGTTGAAGCAGCTTACATATTGTACCTTTGGTTTGCAGTTTGAAGCGTAGTGAAGCTCTGCTGGGGAGCAACTTCATAAGGAATAGAACTGCGCAGATTGACAAGTATGGGCAGGAGTTGCTATCAACGCGGCTCCTGCTTTTTCATACTTAGAGATTCTGCTAATGCCAAGAAAAACCCAGAAATGAACCGCTTGCGG